>NZ_JAJIUJ010000011.1 GCF_020880415.1 Xanthomonas euvesicatoria pv. euvesicatoria
ACCGACGCTGCGCCCCTGGCTGCGTTGTTGCTCGTGCTGATCTTGAACCTGCGTCTGCGTCTGCGCTTCCTGCCGCACAGCATTGCTGCTCTGCTCCAGCGGCCGTTCCGCAGCGGTTGCCTTGTCGGTGTAGATCCGCTGATGCGCCGGGTCGGTTGGCTGACCCTGCACGGCAAACAGTCCGTTGCCGTCCTTGCTTTGCGCCACCATGTCGATGCGTTGCATGCCGCTGACCTTGGCTTCGAAGGTCATGTGGCCGGCCGCATTTACCAACTGCTGCCGATTGGCGAAGGCATTCGGACCGAGCTGCTCCAGCTTGTTGACGGCCTGATTGAACAGCGGGTGGTCGGGATTGGTTTTCTCCGAGAGCAGGGGCGTCTTTTCCGCCTGCTTCAACGCAGCCTGCGTATCGCGGCCAACCACGCCATCGTCCTGCAGCCCATGCGCACGCTGGAATGCCTTGACCGCCTCGCTGGTCCGTTGGCCATAGGCGCCGTCAGCCTTGAGTTCGTTACCGCCTGCGTCCTTGTAACCCAGTTGCTGCAGCGTCTGCTGCAATGTGCGCACTTCTGCGCCACGCGCATTTTCGCGCAGGACACCCGGCGCATCAGCGGCGGCGTGTGCCTGGCTGGGTTTGTGCTCGGTCGCTGCGTGAGATTGCTGCTTGTTCTGGCTGCGCTCCTGCAGCAGGTCGCGCGCCTCAGACAGCGGGTCGCTCGCATACAGCTTGACGCCCTTGGCGTGCTTGCGCTCGAGGTAGGAATCCAGCGAACTGAGCTCGACACCCTCGCCGCCACGGGATTGGCTGATCTTGAGCTGGCCATCCTTGGGGTCACGCACCACCATCGTGATGTGGTCGATGCCCTTGTAGCGTCCCTTGTCCCAACTCTGCGGGCCATTGTCCTCGCCGATGATCATGCCTTCCTTGAGGGTCTGGGCAGTCACATCCTTGCCTTGGATCAGCACGCCGGAGCGCAGCTCGGCCTTGCGCAGCAGTTCGGATGCACTGTCGAAACCAGGACTGAACTTTTCGTCCTTGGTGAAGATGGCCTTGCCGGCGCCCTTGTTGATCTCGTCCATGGTCGCGTTCTGCATCTCGACCACCCAGCCAGAACAATCGACCCTGCCTTTGTCGGGATCTTTCGCGCCCAGGCCGTATTTGACGTGATCGTATTTGTTGGTGAGGTCATAGGCTGCGTGAAGCGCAATGCCTTGCGCTGCGGGTTTTTCCGGCTGGGCAGGCGCAGAGTGCGCTGGCGCAGCGTGCGAGGGTGCCTGCTGCGTGGTCGAAATCGGCTCGATGCCTTTTTCAGGAATCCGGATACGGTCCATCTTCGTATCCCAGTACTGCACGAAGGTCTGTGCCATGTCCTTGTCGGACATGCGCCGGAACGTCGCCGAATCGACGCCGGTCAGGGACTTCAGCTCTTTCTCGCCGACATTGTTGAGAATGTTGGCGCGTGTGCTTTCCAGGCCAAAAGATCCCGTGGCGATCGCGGTCTGCAAAGAGCGATAGCCACCGGCGCCTTGCTGATGGGCCAGATACATATCCAGGCCATCGGGCTCGGGCTTGCCCGAAAGGTACGGCCGCCCATCGCGTTCGTGCCGATTGACCAGGCTCGTCCGGTTGTCCAGATACAGCCGCGCTGCTGCGTCGGTATTGGCCACCGCGTCCAGCTCGCGTCCGGCAATGCCGTACTGCTGGGCAGTTGGCGGCGTGAACTGGAATAGTCCTTTCGCACCGCCGGGGCCGCGACTGGCCAACTCGTCGAAGGCGCCGCCAGTCTCTACGTGGGCAAAACGCAGGAAGTCGTCACGCGGAATATTCCGCTCGGCCGCTTCGCGTTCGATGATGTCGAGCACTTGGGCTCGTGAGTAGTTCGTCGGCATCGCTCAAGGTCCTTGATTGAGTGCTGCAGCCACGCGGCTGCAGCGGTACGCCGCCCGAACCAATTCCTTTGGTCCTGTATCAAGGGGTCGGCAAATACGATTTGCTGGCGGCATCGTAGCGGTATTCAACCGTCGCGTCACCCCCGCTCGTCGGGGGAACGGCAGAGACCGTTACCCGCAATGCGGGCAGTCCTGGCTGCTTCACGAACGCAAACGTGCTGGTGTTCTTGACGCAGGCAATCTTGCCGGGCGCATCTTCGCCACAGTTGGCGCTGTTGTCCTCACCCGCCGGAATGTTGCCGATATAGGTCCAATGCTTGTCGTTGACGTTATCGGTTTCTTTCGGGTTGAACACGAGTGCGTCGTAGGAAAGGATGCGCACGCCCGACTGCAGGCTCCACGTCGGCACGGCCAGCACCAGCCTGCCGTCATCGGTGACAAAGGTCTGTGGTTGACGCGTCGTGTCGACGGTGTTGCCCTGCTCCATGCCGCCGAATTCGCCGATGTAAGGCTCTGCGCCAAGCAGCTTCCATGGAGACTTGCTCCCCGGTTCGCTGGCCACAAACGTGGCGTGAGCAAGCGTCACCTTGGTACCAGGGGCAGCATCGTGATTCTCGCGCTCGGCGCCATAGAGCTCGGGCGTTTCCCAGGCGAAGCCGGTGTAATACCGGGTACCGCCGAGTTCGAACTGAAAGCCGTACCAATAATTGATCCAGCTGCCATTGGCGACCTCGTAGGAGGTTGCGCCATCGCCGTCCACGTTGCTGATGAAATACAACACGCTGTCGGTCCGCGGCGGCTGCAATTGCTGGGTCGATCCCTGGGTTGCGTCCTGCATGGGAGGTGCATCCTTTTCTGACGGTTTTGGAGGAGTGCCGGCCGCGGCCGCGGCGGTCTTCGGAGCGGTGGCGTCCGGTGTCGCCTGTGTGCAGGCGGCGATCGTTGCTAGCGCAAGGACAAGTGAAATCTTCCTGACGAGCATTGGGGTGCATCCATTGCGGAGGGCGGCGAAAGTCTACTCCAGCCCGCCGTTGTGTCCAGTCGTTGCACCGGGCCTGGCGGCTCCCGCACGTCGTTGCGGCGCGGGGCTTCGACGTCGCGGATGCGCCGCGTTCGGCCTGTGCATTCGCTGACGCGCCAGCTTGCCGCTGAGCGGCGGACTTACGCCAAGGGCGTATTGGAAATGATCTCCACCCAGTAACCGTCCGGGTCCTTGATGAAGGCCAGGTGCTTCATGCGGCCGTCTTCCAGGCGTTTCTGATACGGCACGTTGAGGCTGTCGAAGCGTGCGCAGGCAGCATGGATGTCCGGCACCGAGATACAGATATGGCCGAAGCCGCGTGGGTCGCTGTTGCCGTCGTGATAGACCGGGCCATCCTGGGTTTCGGTGCCATGGTTGTGGGTGAGTTCGAGCACGCCGGGGATGCCGGCCATCCACAGGCGACGCTGCGCGTCGTCATCGGGAATGGCCGTGCCTTCGGGCAGCAGCGCGAGAAAATACAGGCTGAATTTTGCGTCGGCAAAATCGCGTGCGTCGAGCAGGCGGAAGCCCAGGACACGGGTATAGAAATCCAGCGACTGTGTTGCGTCCTTGACGCGCAGCATGGTGTGGTTGAACACGAAGCCGTGCGTGTCGGCGGGCGCGGCATTGGCGCCTGGCACGTGTTGCAGATCGTTCAAAGGCATGGCGGTCTCCTGGTGTGGATTGCGGGTGGGGGGTGTTGCGCGAAGGGGGATGGTAGCCAGGGCAGGGTTGTCGGCGTGTCATGGCGAAAGGGCAGCGGTTCGAATGCGCTGGCGTTGGAGGAGAGGGCCAACTGCATCTGCCCGTGCACGATGCCATCGCCTCAAAACCACACGCGCACACCGGCAACAAAGCGGCTGTCGCGTGCGGGGGCATCGTCCATCGCGGCGCGTTGTGCGCTATCGCCGAAGCTGCGGCTGTGCACCCAGCCGATGTACGGCGCGAAGCGGCGGGTAATCTCGTAGCGCAGGCGCAAGCCAAGTTCCACCGCTTCCAGACCGCTGCCAATGCCGCGGCGGTTGTCGTCGGTAAGCGCGATGTCGGCTTCCGCACGCGGCTGCAGGATCAGACGGTTGGTCAGCAGTACCTCGTATTCGCCTTCCAGCCGCAGCGCCGCGCGGCTGCCAGTGCCCACATACAGCGTGGCTTCGGTTTCGAACTTGTAGGGCGCCAGGCCTTGCACGCCGAAAGCGGCCCAGCTGCGATGTTCGCCTGCGCCGATGTCCTGGCGCGCGCCGATGAGTACATCCCACCATGGCGAAATGGCATGGCCATAGAACGCCTCCAGCGAGGCAGGTTCGGTGCGCCCGTCGTGCCGTTCGCCCTCGCTGCGCAGCCAGAGCCGGTCGATGTCGCCGCCGATCCATGCGCGCGATTCCCAGGCCTGGCCGCTACCGCGATGCGTGTTGGACGCTTCAAGCCGATCGAGCAGGACATAGTGGTTGATACCTGCCGAGTGCATCGTATGCGTGTGCAATGGTGCGAATGCGGCGGCGATGTCGTCCGCCGTGGGTGGGGGAATGGGGTCGCGAGGGAGTGGGTGACTGCGTGTCTCGGCGGGTGATGCAGGAGTTTGTGCAGCGTGTGTGGGCTGCGTGTGGTGCATCTTGGAGTGATCCATCGACGCGTGATCCATCGCCTGGTGGTGCATGGATGCATCGCCCATGGATCCATGCTTCATCGATTCATCGTCCATGGGGCCGGTACCCGTGTCAGCGTGCGCCATGTGAGCGTGGTCCATGTGAGCGGCCTGAGATGAGGCAGGGGTCGTCTGCATGCCATCGGTCACTTGCATCGCATGGTCCTGCATGTCCTGCGGTGCGTCCTCCAGCGCATCGTGCTGATGCTCCTGCGCAAGTGCAGATGCGCTCGCCAGGAACGCAGCAGCCAACCAGGCCTGTGTGCGAAAGCGACTCATGCCTCCACCCGCACTTCGCGCATCATTCCTGCTTCCATGTGGTACAGCAGATGACAGTGATAGGCCCAGCGGCCGAGCGCATCGGCACGCACGCGGTAGGTGCGGCGGGTGCCCGGCGGCATGTCGATGGTGTGCTTGCGTACCTGGAAGTTGCCGTGTGCATCTTCCAGGTCGCTCCACATGCCATGCAGGTGAATCGGGTGCTGCATCATGGTGTCGTTGACCAGCACGATACGCAGCCGCTCGCCGTATTGCAGACGCAAGGGTTGCGCGGAAGCGAACGCGATGCCATCGAAGGACCAGGCGAATTTTTCCATGTGCCCGGTCAGATGCAGCTCGATGTCGCGCCCGGGTTCGCGCCCATCCGGATCCTCGAACACGCTATGCAGATCGGCGTAGCACAGCACGCGGCGGCCGTTGTCGCGCAGGCCCACGCCGGGGTCGTCCAGGCGCGGTGCGGTGGCATTGCTGCGCATGTCGATCAGCGGGTTGCCGGTTTCGCTGGCGGGATGATGCGGCGCCTTGTCGTGTGCCTGGGCATCGTCGTGCGAGTGCATGGTGTGCGTCCCATGCGCCGCCAACATCCCGGGCGCGCCGTGCATTGCGGGTAGCGCGTGGTGCATCCCATCGCCATGTCCCATGTCCTGCATGGTCAGGATGGCGCGCCGATCCAGTGCGGGAATCGGCGCCTGCAAGCCGTGTTGCACTGCCAGCGTGCCACAGGCAAAGCCGGTGCGGCCCATGTCCTGCGCGAATAACGTAAACGCATCCTGGCCGAGCGGTTCGACGATCACGTCGAAGGTCTCGGCCGCGGCGATGCGCAGTTCGTCCACGCTGACCGGATGCACGTACTGCCCGTCGGCGGCCACCACGGTCATGCGCAGGCCGGGAATACGGATGTCGAAGTAGGTCATCGACGAGCCGTTGATGAAACGCAGCAACACCTTTTCGCCTGGCTTGAACAACCCGGTCCAGTTGCCGGCCGGCGCCACGCCGTTGAGCAGGTAGGTGTAGGTGTTGGCGTTGACGTCGGACAGGTCGGTCGGGATCATGCGCATGCGCCCCCACATGCCGCGGTCGGCCAGCGTGGCGCGCAGGCCGTCGTCGCGCGCATCGCGCAGGAAATCGACGACCGTGCGCTGCGCGTAATTGTCGTGGCTGGGCATCTGCTTGAGCCGGCGGAACAGGGCGGCCGGGTCCAGGTCGGTCCAGTCCGAGAGCAGCACCACATGCTCGCGATCGTGCCGGTACGGCGGCGGCGTCAGCGGGTCGATGACGATGGCGCCATACAGCCCGGACTGCTCCTGAAACATCGAATGGCTGTGGTACCAGTAGGTGCCGGACTGGCGCAGCGTGAAGCGGTAGTGATACTCCTGGCCCGGCGCGATGCCGTCGAAACTCATCCCCGGCACGCCGTCCATGTTGGCCGGCAGCAACAGGCCATGCCAATGCACCGAGGTGGCTTGGTCGGCCAGCGCGTTACGCACGCGCACGCCCACCGTGTCGCCCTCGCGCCAGCGCAGGGTAGGCGCCGGCAGGCTCTGGTTGACCGTGATTGCGGAGCGGGTGTGTCCGGTGAAGTTCACCGGCAGGCGGCCGATCTGCAGCGACTGGCTGCTTCCACGTAGCACCGGCGTGGTGGCCTGGGCGGCGGCGCGCGCGTCGTAGCGCCACAGGCCGCTGGCTGCGGCGACGCCGCCCAGGGCCAGGCCCTGGACGAAGCGGCGCCGGCTCAGACCGCTGGCGGTTGAGCCGTGGGAAAACGGGGGATCGAAAGACATGACATCTCCTGCGCGCTCCATCGGCAAGATGGAGCGCAGCGCAAAACTGAGGAAACCCGCGCAAGCACGCGCGGGGCCGAGGACGGCCAAGGCAGGGCCGTCGGCGCTCAGGCGATGGGAGGTCGTACCGGTTGGTCGGGCAGCGGGCTGCTGCGCCCCTCGGTCAGGGTGTCCGGCACCGCCGGGTGGCCGAGCAGGCCGGCGGCTACGGCAGGCAAGGTCAACAAGGCGAGGCTGGCGTGCTGCAGGCAATCGCAGCTGCCCAGCTTGCAGCAGTCAGGCGCGTGCGCATGCGTGGCCTTGTCGTGCTGCCACTGCATGGCTGTCGGCGGAGGCATCGCGTCATGGCACGGCACGGCTGCCGGTAACTCGCTCTGGGTCGCGGCGGTGCCTCCCGCCATGGTCGCGGCGGGCATCGCGCCCGACGCCATTGCCGGCATGGCCATGCCCACCGACGCCCACGCGCCGGTGGCCGTATTGGCAACCAGGCTCAGGCACAGCAGCAGGCGGAGCAGGCGATGCAGCACAAGTAGTCGCGGCAGTGACAGGTGCAGCGAGCATAGCATCGGCCCCCAGCTGTCCGCCCGATGCGCTGGGTGCGTAAGCGGGCAGGTGGGGGCGGTAGAATTGAGGCTACTTTCGCAGCCAAGTCCTGCCATGTCGCAGCGCCAGTGGGTGGCCGCCGCCATCCGGAAGATCGAGGCCGATTTCAATCGTTCGGCCGACACCCACCTGATTCCGATGGAACTGCCGGGCTATCCAGGCATCGACCTGTACTTCAAGGACGAGTCCAGCCACCCGACCGGCAGCCTCAAGCACCGCCTGGCGCGCTCGCTGTTCCTGTACGCGCTCACCAATGGCTGGCTGCGCGCCGGGCGCCCGGTGATCGAGGCGTCCAGTGGCTCCACGGCCATTTCCGAAGCATATTTCGCGCGCCTGCTGGGCGTGCCCTTCATCGCGGTGATGCCCGCCTCGACCTCGCCGGAGAAGATCGCCGCGATTCAATTCCAGGGCGGCCGCTGCCACCTGGTCGAACGCGCCTGCGACCTGGACAGCGCCTCGCACCAGCTCGCACGCGAGACCGGCGGGCACTTCATGGACCAGTTCACCTATGCCGAGCGTGCCACTGACTGGCGCGCCAACAACAACATCGCCGAATCGATCTTCAAGCAACTGGCCGAAGAGCCGCACCCGATCCCGGACTGGATCGTCTGCAGCCCCGGCACCGGCGGTACCAGCGCCACCCTGGGCCGCTACGTGCGCTATCGGCGCCATGCCACCCGCATCCTGTGCGCCGACCCGGAAGTGTCGGTGTTCTTCGACGGCTATTGCCGCGCAGTGGACGGCCAATGCCCCAAGGAGCTGGCCATCACCGGCGGTTCGCGCATCGAAGGCATCGGCCGCCCGCGGGTGGAATCGAGCTTCATTGCCAGCTGCGTGGATGTGATGATCAAGGTGCCCGATGCGCTGAGCCTGGCGGCCATGCGCCACGTCAGCGCCACGCTGGGCCGCCGCGTGGGCGGCTCCACCGGCACCAACTTCGTCGGCGTGCTGCAGGCTGCCCGGCGCATGCGCGACGAAGGCCGGCAGGGCTCCATCGTCACCATCCTGTGCGATGCCGGCGAACGATACGCGCACAGTTATTACGACCCGGCCTGGTACCAGGCGCGCGCGATCGATGTCAGCGACAGCGATACAGCCATTGCGCTGGCCGTGAACGGCGGCGATTTGCCTGCCTTGCCTTGTGCGGCGCTGGAATGACCGCCATATCCGGGACGTAGGCATCAAGGCGCTGCGCTCACCGCCACGCCCGTGCGATCGGTGTCCGCAGTCGGCAGGTCCAGGCGCGCACCGTGCCCTCGGTGCCGTGCTCACCTGCTGACGGTTGCGTGCCACGGTGTGCCTGCCACGTTTGCCGATCCTTGAATCCACTCATCCAGTCCATTGCCGGAGCGCTCCATGACCAACCCGCTGCTCGATCTGTCCGGACTGCCGTCCTTCGATGCGATCGGCCCCGAACACGTGGGCCCGGCGATCGACCAACTGCTCGCCGAGGCCGAGGCGGCGGTGAAGGCGGCCGAGCAGGTCAGCCCGGTGTGCTGGGACAGCTTCGTCACGCCGCTGGACGATGCCACCGAGCGGCTATGGCGTGCGTGGGGGCAGGTGGGGCACCTGCAGGCGGTGGTCAACACGCCCGAGCTGCGCGAGGCCTATAACTGCAATCTGCCCAAGGTGAGCCGCTTCGGCAGCGCGCTGGCGCAGAATCTGGCGCTGTATGCGCAATACAAGGCGCTGGCGCAATCGCCGGAAGCCGCACACTTCGATGAGGCGCGTCGCAAGGTGCTGGAAAACGCGCTACGCGATTTCCGCTTGGGCGGTGCAGAACTCGATGATGCCGCCAAGGCGCGGTTCGCACAGATCCAGGAAGAACTCTCAGCGTTGGCAGCCAAATTCTCGCAGAACGTACTCGACGCCACCGATGCGTGGTCGTACGTGACCGAAGACCAGACCCAGCTGTCGGGCCTGCCGGCAGAAGTGATTGCCGCCGCGCGCGCCGCCGCCGAAAAGGACGGCGTGCCGGGCTGGAAATTCACCTTGCAGATGCCGTGCTATCTGCCGGTGCAGAGCGATGCCGACAGCCGCGACCTGCGCGCGCGGCTGTATCGCGCCAATGCCGAGCGCGCGTCCGAATTCGGCGATGCCACGCTGGACAACAGCGCCAACATCGATCGCATCCTGGCCCTGCGCGCCGAGTTGGCGCAGCTGCTCGGCTTTGCCAGTTACGCCGACTATTCGGTTGCCACCAAGATGGCGCAGAGCCCCGACGAGGTGATGGGCTTCCTGCGCGATCTGGCCGCGCGCGCCAAGCCGCATGCACAGCGCGACCGCGCCGAGCTGGAAGCCTTTGCGCGCGACGAGTTGGGTCTGGATGAACTGCAGGCCTGGGACCTGGCCTACGCCTCGGAAAAACTCAAGCAGGCGCGTTACAGCTTTTCCGAGCAGGAGGTGAAGCAGTACTTCACCGAACCGAAGGTACTGGCCGGCCTGTTCGATGTGATCCACAGCCTGTACGGGCTCACCGTCAAACCCGACAGCGCGCCGGTGTGGCACCCGGACGTGCGGTTCTACCGGTTGGAAGATGCGCAAGGCACCCTGGTTGGCCAGTTCTATCTGGACTTGTACGCGCGCGAAGGCAAACGCGGCGGCGCGTGGATGGACGATTGCCGCAATCGCCGCAACACCGCCAACGGTGTGCAGACGCCGCTGGTGTATCTGGTGTGCAACTTCGGGCGTGGCAGCGGCGATGCACCGGCCACCTTCCGCCACGGCGAAGTCACCACGCTGTTCCATGAAATGGGCCACGGCCTGCATCAGTTGCTCACGCAGATTGGCGAGCTGGGCGTGGCCGGCATCAATGGCGTGGAATGGGACGCGGTAGAGCTGCCCAGCCAGTTCATGGAAAACTTCTGCTGGGAGTGGGAGCGCGTGCAGGCGATGACCGCGCACGTTCAGACCGGCGAACCGCTGCCGCGGAATCTGTTCGATCGCCTGCTGGCGGCGCGCAATTTCCAGAGCGGCATGTTCACCGTGCGTCAGCTGGAATTCGCCTTGTTCGACATGCAACTGCACAGCACCTACGACCCCTCGCAGGACAGCGTGCTGCAATTGATCGAGCGCGTGCGCGACGAAGTGGCGGTCAATCGGCCGCCGGCATGGAATCGCTTCCCGCATCAGTTCAGCCATATTTTTGCAGGTGGCTATGCGGCCGGCTATTACAGCTACAAGTGGGCCGAAGTGCTCAGCGCCGATGCCTATGCCGCATTCGAAGAGGCGCCCGATCAACTGGAGCAGACCGGCGCACGGTTCCGCGCCGAGGTGCTTGCGCGTGGCGGCAGTCGTCCGGCGGCGGAGAACTTCCGCGCGTTCCGCGGTCGGGCCCCGACCATCGATGCGCTGCTACGGCATAACGGCATGGCGGGCTGACGGCGCCGATGGCGCAGTCGTCATCTGCTACCGTCGCCACGGCGTTCGCATTGCATTGAGGTGAGCTGTCCTATAACCGCGACCTGGCGCCTCTTCGGGGGCGAAGCATGCGGCGGGATAGGGCACAAGGAGAGCGCAATGCAGCGACGTTTTTCATGGAGTGCGCTATGGCTGATGGCCGTGGCCCTGCCGGTTTGGGCGCAGCACACCGGCCACGCCAACAGTCTGGTTGGCCTGCGCGCCGGACCTTCCGAAGAGTACCGGCGCGTGGGCGAAGTTCAGCCCGGCGGTACGCTGCAGGTCTATGGCTGTCTCGACAGCGGCGCTTGGTGCGATGTGCGTTCACCGGAGGCACGTGGCTGGCTTCCTGCGGCCTCGATCGTGCTCGCTCACGGCGCCTTGAATCAGGTGGTGCCGAAGCTGACGTTTTCGCTGGATGCCTACTGGGACACGCATTATCGCGGCCGCGAATGGACCGTCGAGAGCGAGCGCGCCTACTGGCGCGATCACACTCCAGGGGACTCGCTGCCACTAGAGCTGCTGGCACCTGGCGGGGGCGTGACGGCGGACGGAGTACAGTCCCTGGCAAGGCGCGCCAAGGCCGAAACACGCGCAGAAACCGAGCGCACCCAGCGCGAGCGGGCCGTGATCGACCGGGCTGCGCTGAATCGGATAGATGCCGACAGGCGGGACGACAAGATACATCGATGCGAACGCTCGGGAAGTCAGGACGACACCGTGCAGAGCTGTATCTCCCAGGCACGCAGCGATTACGAGCAATCGGTTCGGCAACGGTGCGAAAATTCACGCAACCAGGATGACGCGCTACCGCGTTGCATCGATTAGGCACGCATCGAGTGCGACAAATTGCCTCGGCAATGGAAATTGGTGGCCGTCACGATTGCCAGCCAACCGCTCGTCGAACCGGGCCCGGCGTGCACTAGGAGGATACGCGCGGCTGGTCCCCGGGCCGGCACCAGCGGCGCAAGCGTGCGCTTGCTACGGCAGGCCTGACGCTTCGGCTGAGTGCCTGCAAGACCCTGGCAGCATTGCGTGATCTACGCGCGCGTTGCCGCATCGCAGGCGAGCCACCGCAGCGTGATCGCGGCGGTGGCGCCAGTGGTTACACCCGGCCGAAGACCAGTGCCGCGTTGGTGCCACCGAAGCCGAAACTGTTGGACATCACCGTGTTCAAGGTCGCGTCCTGTGTCTGCCGCAGGATAGGAAAGCCTTCGGCACTCGGGTCGAGTTCGTCGATATGCGCCGAGCCGGCCATGAAGCCATCGCGCAGCATCAGCAGGCTGTAGATCGCCTCGTGCACGCTGGCCGCGCCCAGCGAGTGCCCGGAGAGCCCCTTGGTCGAAGACAGCGGCGGCACGTAGTCGCCGAATACCTCGCGCACCGCGCCCAGTTCGGTGACATCGCCCAACGGCGTGGACGTGCCATGCGTGTTGAGGTAATCGATCGGGCGCTGCAAGCCCTGCATGGCCATGTGCATGCAGCGCACGGCGCCTTCGCCGCTGGGCGCGACCATGTCGGCACCGTCGGAGGTCACGCCATAGCCGAGCAGTTCGGCATGGATGCGTGCGCCACGCGCGATGGCGTGTTCGTAGTCTTCCAGCACCAGCATGCCGCCGCCGCTGCCGATGACGAAGCCATCGCGCTGCGCATCGTACGGGCGCGAGGCCACGGCAGGGCGATCGTTGAAGCCGGTGGACAGCGCGCCCATCGCATCGAACATGACGCTCATGGTCCAGTGCAGTTCTTCGCCGCCACCGGCGAACATCACGTCCTGCGCGCCATGCCGGATCAGATCTGCCGCCGCACCGATGCAATGCGCAGACGTCGCGCACGCGGCCGACAGCGAGTAGCTCAGCCCGCGTATTTTGAACGCGGTGGCCAGCGATGCGGACACCGACGAACACATCGTGCGCGGCACCATGTATGGGCCTACTTTGCGCACGCCACGGTTGCGCAGCAGATCGGCGGTTTCCACCTGCCATTGGCTGGAGCCGCCACCGGAGCCGGCAATCACGCCGGTGCGCAGGCCGCTGACCTGCTCGGCATCCAGGCCCGCATCGGCGATCGCATCGCGCATTGCCAGGTATGCGTAGGCCGAGGCATCGCCCATGAAGCGTTTGAGCTTACGGTCGATCAGGCTGTCCAGATCCAGCGCCACCGCACCGCCGACCTGGCTCCGCAGGCCTGCTTCGGCGTGATCGGGCAGCGCGGTGATACCGGAGCGGCTCACGCGCAGTGCACTGGAGACGGTGTCCAGATCGTTGCCCAGGCATGAGGTGATGCCCATTCCGGTAATGACGACGCGACGCATCAGAAATTCTCCGTTGAAGTGAACATGCCCACACGCAGATCCTTGGCGGTGTAGATCTCGCGCCCATCCACCAGCATGCGTGCATCGGTCTGCGCCATCACCAGCTTGCGGTTGATGACGCGGCTGACATCGACCTCGTAGCGCACCAGCCTGGCGCTGGGCAGCACCTGGCCGGTGAACTTGACCTCGCCGCAGCCCAACGCGCGGCCACGGCCCGGCGCGCCGATCCATGTGAGGAAAAAGCCGGTCAGTTGCCACATCGCATCCAGGCCCAGGCAGCCTGGCATCACCGGGTCGCCGATGAAGTGGCAGCCGAAGAACCACAGGTCCGGGCGGATATCCAGTTCGGCACGAATCAGCCCCTTGCCATGTGTACCGCCGGCGTCGCTGATCTCGGTGATGCGGTCGAACATCAGCATCGGATCGTTGGGCAGACGGCCGCTGTCGGGCGCAAACAATTCCCCACGCGCGCTGGCCAGCAATTGGTCGCGCGAGTACGTACTTTGACGAGTCATGACGAACGTGTCCTGCAAGGAGCGAGAGGCGAGGCGGGGAAGGGTGCATGAGGTCGCGCGGTTCAATCAAACGTTTTATCCGTACGCATGCGTGCTGTTTTCCGCTGAGTGCGCAGTGCGCAGATGCACTGTTGCAGGCGAAGTCGCGGTGCTCGGGACCGCCGTCGGCACATACGTGGCAGGCCTGCATGGTTGGCCGTGCAGGCGCTGTCGTCGGATGCGTTACCTTGCTATTGAGTACGCGCTCGTGTTCGCTTTGCCAATCCGTGGCGATGTCTCTCGACGCAAGGGGTGAGACGGCGCTGGCTTATCATGGGCGCAGACCTGCGACAGAGAACCCCGCTTGATGCGCAAGATCGTGCACGTGGACATGGATGCGTTCTACGCGTCCGTGGAGCAGCGTGACGATCCGGGCCTGCGCGGCAAGCCGGTAGTGGTGGCCTGGCGCGGCGCGCGCTCGGTGGTGTGCGCGGCCTCCTACGAAGCGCGGACCTTCGGTATTCGCTCGGCGATGCCGGCCGTGCGTGCCGAGCGCCTGTGCCCGGACGCGATCTTCGTGCCGCCGGATTTTGCGCGCTACAAGGCGGTGTCGCGGCAAGTACGCGAGATTTTCCATCGTCATACCGACTTGGTGGAGCCGTTGTCGCTGGACGAGGCCTATCTGGACGTCACGCACGCCAAAACCGGCATGCAGTTGGCCACCGAGGTCGCGCAGTTGATCCGTACGCAGATCCGCGAGGAAACCCAGCTCACCGCATCGGCCGGCATCGCGCCGAACAAGTTCCTGGCCAAGATTGCGTCGGATTGGCGCAAACCCGATGGCCAGTTCGTGATTGCGCCCAGCCGCGTGGATGCATTTTTGCTGCCGCTCAAGGTCAATCGCATTCCCGGCGTAGGCAAGGTGATGGATGGCAAGTTGGCGGCGCTGGGCATCGTCACTGTGGCCGATCTGCGCCAGCGGCCATTGGAGGAACTGCAGGCGCATTTCGGCAGTTTCGGTCAGAGCCTGTATCGCCGCGCGCGCGGCATCGACGAGCGCCCGGTCGAGCCGGATCAGGAAGTGCAATCGGTCTCCTCGGAAGACACCTTCAGCGAAGATCTGGCGCTTGATGCACTGGACCCGCACATCCTGCGGCTGGCCGAAAAGACCTGGCTCGCCACGCGCCGCACCGAACGCATCGGGCGCACGGTCGTGCTGAAATTGAAGACCTCGAATTTTCGCATCCTGACGCGCTCCTACACGCCCGAGCAGCCGCCTACCTCGCAGGAGGCGCTGGCGCAGATTGCCCTGGCATTGACCCGCCGCGTGGAGCTGCCCACGCAGACGCGCTATCGCCTGGTCGGTGTGGGCCTGAGCGGTTTCAGCGATGTCGAAGATGGCGCCGTGCAGGGGCAGTTGTTCGGCCAGATGCCGCCGTTGGAGTGAGCGGCGCGGGCTGCATTGCGTCTCGCATGCGGCGATGACTGCATCTAACGCAGGTGGCGAGCAATCCACGGTGCTTGGCAGTGACACGCGCTGAATCTTGCACTGCGTACACTGCGGCTCTCCCACGCACGAGGCCGTCCGAATGTTTCCGTATCCGCTGGTGATCTTCGACCTGGATGGCACGCTGGTGGACAGCGCACCCAATATCGCCGAGGCTCTCAACGGCACATTGCAGGAGCTGGGGCTACAGCAGTTCAGCCAAGCCACGATCCGCAGCTGGATCGGCGAAGGCGTCAAGGTATTGCTTGCCACCGCATTGCGCGAAGCCGGCAGCACGCGCGATGCCGATGCCGAAATGCCGGTGATGATGCGCCATTACGAGGCGAGCCTGCTGCACGACCCGCAGTTGTACCCGGGCGTTGCCGAGGCGCTGGCCGGCCTGCGCGATGCGGGCGCCACGCTGGCCTTGTGCACCAACAAGCCTGCGCGTTTTATCGCGCCGTTGCTGGAGCATCTGGGTATCGCCGCGCATTTCAGCCGTGTGCTCGGGGGCGATTCGTTGCCACAGCGCAAGCCCGACCCGGCACCGCTGCTGCAGCTTGCCAGTCACTTTCAACGCAGCCCGCAACAGTGTTTGATGGTTGGCGATTCGGCCACCGATGCCGCCGCCGCAAACGCCGCGAACATGCCGCTGGCGATGGTGCGTTACGGCTACCTGCGCGGTTTCGATGTGCAGCGCGCCGGTGCCGTGGCCATCGTCGACGACATGCGTGAACTGCTCGCGTTGCGCTGACCTGCGCGCGCACCACGGATCGACCGATGCGGCGGCGTGCGTTACGGCCGCAGGCCCAAGCTCGGGCGTCTGCGCTGAAGCGGGAGATTGTGCAACAGCGACCTGTGCCGCTGAGCAGCCAGCACCCAAGACACGGTGGTGAGCCATGCATGCCGACCGGTGCGTGTCGTCGCAGGACCTTGCGCTTCAGGCTCTGAAACGGGCCATGCGTAGTGCGACGCGAGGCTGCATGCATGAGCGCGCGTATGGGCCAGCTGCATCGATCAGCCGATTGCCGGGCGCTGCCGGCCGATTCAATCCTCGCCTGCTCGCTCTGCATCCGCAGCGTCGTAAAGGTCGGTTGCCGTATCCGCGTCGCCGTGCGTATCGTCGTTGTCGGCGCGCACATAGTGCACGGTTTCCACCGGACCGCCGACGGCACGGCCGCGCACCGGCAGCAGCGCGCTGGCCGCTTCATATTCAGCGAGCAAGGCATGCCGGCGCGCTTCGGGCACGTCCTGCCAATGGCAATCGGCCAACGCGCCTTCCAACGAATACAGCAGGTTGAGGCTGGGCTTGAAGCCCGCGCGGCGCACCTTGACGAATGCGCCCACCGCACCCACCGCTTGCAGGTCCTGCTGCGTGCGCAGCCCGACCTGGCGCAGCCATGCCGCGCTTTTGGGCCCGATGTTGCGCATCCGCTCGGTGGTCACGCCAGCGCGTCTACGAAGAGTTGCGCAATGGCTTCCAGGCCACGTTGATCGTCGGCATCGAAGCGGTCCAGCTCCGGGCTATCCAGGTCCAGCACGCCGATCAGCGCATCGCCTTTGACCAGTGGAATCACCAGCTCCGAGCGCGATGCCGAATCGCAGGCAATATGCCCGGGGAACGCGTCCACATCGGCAATGCGCTGGCTCTGCCGGGTACTGGCGGCCGCACCGCACACGCCCTTGTCCAGCGGGATGCGCACGCACGCCGGCAGGCCCTGGAACGGCCCCACCACCAGCTCGCGGCCGTCGTAGAAGTAGAAGCCGGCCCAGTTGAGCGACGGCAACGAATGGAAGATCAGCGCGGCCAGATTGGCGGCATTGGCGATCCGGTCCGGCTCGCCGTGCACCAGTGCCTGGGCCTGGGCGGTGAGCTGGGCATATTGTTCCGGCTTGCTGCCGGTCAGCGAAGAGGTGGCGAACATCGGCAAAGTTTAGCAGTGGCCGTCTTGCAGCGTGGTTGCGATCGGGCAAGGAACGCGCAGGAGCTTTCCAGCACTGAATCGCGATCATTGGCCAAGGCAGCCAGGGGCCCGCACATGGGCAATGTGGCTTCGCAGGCAAACGACACCAACTGTCCTCAGCCGCACGTGCAGCGCGCACGGTATGCTGCGCGCCCTCACGGCAATGGCGGCGCGGCCGCAGGATCAGGCGTATGCAGCATCCAGCTTTTTATGTCACCGGCACCGATACCGGCATCGGCAAGACCATGGGAAGCACCGCGCTGTTGCACGCCTTGCGCGCACGCGGCCATCGCGCCGTCGGCATGAAGCCGGTGGCCAGCGGCTGCGAGCACACGCCGCAGGGTTGGCGTAACGAAGACGCGCTGGCGCTGCAGGCGGCCAGCGATCCGCAGCCGGACTACGCCACGCTCAATCCCTACGCCTTGCCGGCGCCGCTGGCACCGGAACTGGCGGCGGCCGATGTCGGCGTAACGCTGGCGCTGGAGCCCATCGCACACGCGTTCGCGCAATTGCTCACGCAGGCCGAGGTGGTGGTGGTGGAAGGGGTGGGCGGGTGGGCCGCGCCGCTGAGCGCGACCCTGGACCAAGCCGATCTGGTGCGCGCCTTGCAGCTGCCGGTGGTGCTGGTGGTCGGCGTGCGGCTGGGCTGCATCAACCACGCGCGGCTCACTGCTGCGGCCATCGCCGCCGATGGGCTGCAGTGCATCGGGTGGATCGCCAATGAAATCGATCCGCAGATGGAGCGCATCGAAGAGAACATCGGCATGCTGCGCCAGCGCCTGGCGATGCCGTGCTGGGGCCGGATCCCGTGGCGGCCGGGCGCCGACGCTGCCGCCCAGGCACACGGGCTGCAGTTGCCGCGCTAGCTGGCACGGCGCGCTCGCGCGGGCAATAAAAAAGCCCGACAGAGGGAGGGATCTGTCGGGCCGGATTGCACGGGGGGAGGGACCCATGCAAAGACGCTGAATTTATTGGCGCTTACTTACGCCGGGTCTTGCCTGATGCGCCGGCCTGGTCGCTGCCGTTTTCGAACTGCTGCTTGGCAAACTGCCCAAGCTCGCTGGACATCTTCAATCCCAGCCCGACCACTTCCTGATTGACCGAGGCCAGGCGTTCCAGGTTGTCGCGCGCAACCTGCAAGCCTTTCGGCCAGAGCGTCTGGTAGGCGCCCAGATCGCGCGCCTGCGCAAACTCGCCGAAGAAGCTGCTGGTCGCGTTGACGTTGCGTTCCAGTGTCTCCAAGGCCAACTGGTTGGCACGTGCTGCGACAGACGCGAACTGATTGGTGAAGCTGTTTTCGAACTGCGCCGACATTGCGAACCCCTTGGGGAAAGCCGTGACCGTTTGTTGCGTTGCAGCATACGCCGATGTTGCTGCGATGCAACACGTTTCCTGAAGATTTTCCAAACGTGCGTAGAAGCGCTTTAACATCAATAGCTTAGCTGGCCGCTCAGATGAGAAAAGCCGCCAGCTGGCGGCTTCAGGTCACCCCACTGCGCTGCCGCTCAGCCGCGATAGCGACAGCCGGAGGTGCAGGTCTCGTGCACCACGATCTCGCTCAGCTGCGGCAGCGCCGGCTTGAGCTGCTGCCAGATCCAGATCGCCAGGCGTTCGCTGGTGGGGTTTTCCAACCCTTCGATGTCGTTGAGGTAATGGTGGTCCAGGCGGTCGTAGATCGGCTGGAAAGCCGCCTTGATGTCGCCGAAATCCATGATCCAGCCGGTCTCGGCGCCGGGTTCGCCGCTGACATGCAGCTCGACGCGAAACGAATGGCCGTGCAGGCGCGCGCATTTATGCCCAGGCGGCACGTTGGGAAGCCGGTGCGCGGCTTCCAGGGTGAAGACCTTGAAGATGTCCATGATGGTGGTTCGGCAAGCAGGAAGAGGGAGGGATGCGTGACTGCACAGGGCAGGATCCCGCAAGAGACCGGGCAGGCCGGGACGGACAGAACAAGGGCCGCATCGCGGCCCTTGTTCTTAGCGCATGCCCAGCGCTCAGGCGCCGCGGTTGGCCGGACGGCCATTGCCGCCACGTCCACCATCGCGACGGCCTGCGCCCGCGCCAGCGTTGGCCTGACGCGGCCCGCCGCTGCGCTGGCCACCCGGCTTCTTCGGGCCGGCATGCGCATGCGCCTGACGCGGTGCATCGCCATGTGGACGACGGGCGTGGCTCTTGCGCGGCGCGCGCTCGCCACCCGGCTGCTCGGCGCGACCCGGCGCGCTGTTGCCCCAACGGATCGGGGTCTGCGGCTCGTAGCCCGGCACGTCGCGGATTTCCACGTCGCGGCCCAGCATGCGCACGATCTGGCGCAGCAGCTTGGCTTCGTCCTGCGCCACCAGCGAAATCGCCTCGCCGGTGGAGCCGTTACGGCCGGTGCGGCCGATGCGGTGCACGTAGTCCTCGGCCACCATCGGCAGGTCGTAGTTGATGACCTTCGGCAGCTGGTCGATATCGATCCCGCGCGCGGCGATATCGGTGGCCACCAGCACGGTCACCCGGCCTGCCTTGAAGTCGCTCAGCGCGCGCATGCGCTGACCCTGGCTCTTGTTGCCATGGATCGCCGCGGTCTTGATGCCGGACTTCTCCAGGAACAGCGCCAGCTTGTCGCTGCCGTGCTTGGTGCGCGCGAACACCAGGGTCTGCTCGCGGCTGTCCTGCGCCAGCAGGTGCAGCAGCAGATCGCGCTTGCGGGCGCCGTCGACCGGGTGCACGCGGTGAGTGATGCTCTCGGCCACGGTGTTGCTCGGGGTGACCTGGATCTGCATCGGGTTGCGCATGAACTCCAGCGCCAACTGCTTGATGTTCTCTTCGAAGGTGGCCGAGAACAGCAGCGTCTGACGGTCCTGGCGCGGCAGCTTGGTCAGGATGCGCTTGATCGACGGCAGGAAGCCCATGTCGAGCATGCGATCGGCTTCGTCCAGGATCAGCACTTCGATGCCGGACAGGTCCACGCTGCGACGTTCGATATGGTCGATCAGGCGGCCCGGGCAGGCGATCAGCAGGTCCACGCCACGACGCAGCGCATCGAGCTGGTTGCCCATGCCCACGCCGCCATAGATCACCGCGCTGGGGATGCGCAGGTACTTGCTGTAGCCGCGCAGGCTGTCGTGCACCTGGGTGGCCAGTTCGCGGGTGGGGGTCAGAATCAGCGCGCGCGGCTTGCGCGGGCCGTTGACGGTCTGCGGCGCGGTGCCAAGGTGCTGCAGCAGCGGCAGGCCGAAGGCAGCGGTCTTGCCGGTGCCGGTCTGCGCGCCGGCCAGCAGGTCGTGACCGGCCAGCACCAACGGGATCGCCTGCTGCTGGATCGGGGTGGGGGTTTCGTAGCCCTGCTCGGCCAACGCGCGCAGCAGGAAGGGCGCAAGGCCCAGGGATTCAAAAGACATCAGGAAGCTCCAAGTAAAGCGTCGCCGCCAAGCCAAGCCCGGAGCGCAAACGCATTGCAGATGCAAGAAGGTGAGGCTCGGAGCGTTCCCGTGAACCGCGCTGCGAGATGGTGGATCAACCCGATCAAGGAGCGATGGGTTTGTCGGCACCACGAAAGGCGTCGGGTGGGGCGGGCGAGCGGATCGATCGATCCTGGCCTCGCCGGCTGTCCCTAAGGGAAACGGACGGCCGCATGCAGACCCGGCAAGTGTACTCGCGTTTGGCGCGCTGCACAAAATCGCGGTTTCGCGGTTGTGGTCACGGTCAGTTGTTTCAGGTGCAACCAGTAGTGCGGCAGGCCGTACAATCGTCCGATCAGCCACAGCACAGGATGGTCATGAAGCTAGGTTCCCTGAAGGAAGGCGGTCGCGACGGCAGCCTGATCGTGGTTTCGCGCGACCTGCGCACCGCCGTGCGCGCCACCGGCATCGCGCCCACGCTGCAGCGCGCGCTGGAGGACTGGAGCAATGTGGCGCCGCGCCTGAATGCCTTGTCGGCCTCGCTCAACGATGGCAGCGCCGACGGCGTGTTCGATCTGGATGTGCAGGCCTTGGCCGCCCCCTTGCCGCGCGCCTACGAGTTCGTCGACGGCAGTGCCTACCTGCCGCATGTGGAGCGGGTGCGCCGCGCACGCAATGCCGAAGTGCCGGAAAGCTTCTACACCGACCCGCTGATGTACCAGGCCACCAGCGCCGGCTTCTATGGCCCGCGCGATGCCATCAAGGTGATCAGCGAGGACTACGGCATCGACCTGGAGGCGGAGATTGTGGTCATCACCGACGACGTGCCGATGGGCGCCTCGCCCGAGCAGGCGGCCGCGCATATCCAGTTGGTGGGCCTGGTCAACGATGTCTCGCTGCGCAACCTGATTCCGGCCGAGCTCGCCAAGGGCTTTGGTTTCGTGCAATCCAAGCCGCGTTCGGCGCTGTCGCCGGTGTTCGTCACCCCCGACGAGCTGGACGATGCCTGGCGCGACAACAAGGTGCATCTTCCGCTGGTCACGCACGTCAACGGCGCCTGGTTCGGCGCGCCCGAAGCCGGCAACGACATGCAGTTCGACTTCGCCCAACTGATCGCCCACGCCGCCAAGACCCGTCCGCTGTCGGCCGGCACCATCGTGGGCTCGGGCACCATCGCCAACCAGGACACCGCCTTGGGCGCCTCGTGTTTTGCCGAGCAACGCGTGGTCGAGACGCTGCGCGACGGCAAGCCCAGCATGCCGTTCATGGCGTTCGGGGACATGGTGCGGATCGAGATGTTCGATGCCAGTGGCGCCAGCATCTTCGGTGCGATCGAACAGCGCGTCGAGCGGCAGCCGCTGCCATGACCTGCGGCGCAGCGACGACAGGCGGTCGCGTATGAGCGCGGCCCTGGAGCTGTTTTCGTACTGGCGCTCCAGCGCGGCGTATCGCGTGCGCATCGGTCTTGGGCTGAAGGTGCTGGATTACATCGCCCGCCCGGTGCATCTGGTGCGCGATGGGGGCGAGCAGCACGCGCCGGCCTATGCGCAACTCAATCCGCAGGAACTGGTGCCGACGTTGCGGCATGGCGATGTGGTCATCACGCAGTCGCTGGCGATTCTGGAGTATCTGGAAGAGGCATTCGCGCGCACCACGGCGCTGCTGCCGCGCGCGCCTGCCGAACGCGCCCGGGTGCGCGCACTGGCGCAGCTCATCGCCTGTGACGTGCACCCGCTCAACAACCTGCGCGTCATGCAGGTGCTGGAGCGCGAGTTCGCGCTGGAGGGCGCACAACGCCAGCAGTGGACACGGCACTGGATGGAGCGGGGCTTTGCGGCACTGGAAACGCAGCTGGCGCGCGATGCGCAGACCGGGTGCTTCTGCCACGGCGATGCACCGGGCCTGGCCGATTGCGTGCTGATCCCGCAGCTCTACAACGCGCACCGGTTCGAGGTCGATCTGGCGCCGTATCCGACCCTGCGGCGCATCGAGCAGGCCTGCCTGCAGTTACCGGCCTTCGACGCGGCGCGCCCGGAGATGCAGGCCGACGCGGTGGGCTGAGGGCAGGCTGTCACAGCCCTCATCCGCCCTTCGGGACCTTCTTCCGTGCCACGGGAAAAGGGCAGGCAATCACCCGGTTCGGGCAGTCGGCGTCACGCCAGGCGACAACGAAATGTAAGTTTGAGAGCTTCGGCACCGGCACCTGAAAGCACCGTGCGAGCGCCGATCCCTCCCTTCTCCCGCAGGAGGGAGGCCGCCGGCCTTTTCCTCCTGCCGCAAGCGGGGCGCCGATCTCGTCCTTATCCGCAAGCGGGAGAAGGTGGCGCGCAGCGCCGGATGAGGGCGCCGGTTGCATCGGCATCGCGAATGCGGAGCACGTCGCAGAGTTCGCTCTTAACCACCAGGATCCAGCGGCCCCCCGGTGCCGCAAGATCACCGATCGTCGCCGCCAAACCGATTAGATGAACCCGTGACTGATCTTCGGTGCCGCGGCCGCTTCGTAATCCGCATACGGGTCGTGCTCGCCGGAGCCGCCCTCGGAGAGACGGAACTTCAGCGCCAGGCCGTCGCGCGAGTCGGCCGCGCGCAGTGCTTCTTCCTGCTCGATTTCGCCCGACTTCACCATCCGGAACAGGCATTGGTCGAAGGTCTGCATGCCTTCTTCCAGCGACTCTTCCATCGCTGCCTTGACCTCGTGCACCTGGCCGCGCCGTAGCAGGTCGCGGATCATCGGGGTATTGAGCAACACCTCGGTGGCGGGGCGGCGGCGCCCGTCCACGCCCTTGACCAGGCGCTGGGAGACCACTGCGCGCAGATTCAGCGCAAGGTTCATCAGCACGTTCTTGTGCGCGCTTTCAGGGAAGAAATTGAGGATGCGCTCGATGGTCTGGTCGGCGTTGTTGGAGTGCAGCGTGGCCAGGCACAGGTGGCCGGTTTCGGCGAAGGCGATCGCCGCCTCCATGGTTTCGGCGTCCAGGATCTCGCCGATCAGGATCACGTCCGGCGCCTCGCGCATGGCGTTCTTCAGCGCGCTCTGAAAGGCGTGCGTGTCCAGGCCCACCTCGCGCTGGTTCACGATCGACATCTTGTGCTTGTGCAGGTATTCGATCGGGTCCTCGATGGTGAGGATGTGCCCGGTGGTGGTGCTGTTGCGGTGGTCGATCATCGACGCCAGCGAGGTCGACTTGCCCGAACCGGTCGAACCCACCACCAGCACCAGCCCGCGCGGGGTCATGATGACGTCCTTGAGCACCTGCGGCAGGTTGAGCTCTTCGATGCTGGGAATCCGGCTGCGAATGGCGCGAATCACCATGCCCACCTCGCCGCGCTGCTTGAACACGTTCACGCGGAAACGGCCGGCATCGGGCAGGGCGATGGCCATGTTGAGCTCGAGCTCGCGTTCGAACTGCGGCACCTGGCCTTCGTCCATCAACGAGTAGGCGATTTTCTTGACCATTCCCGGCGGCAACCCCGTATTGCCGAGCGGGTAAAGCTTGCCCTCGATCTTGATGTACACCGGCGCGCCGGTGGTCAAGAACATGTCCGAGGCATTCTTTTCGGTCATCAGCTTCAGGAAGTAGCCGATATCCATGCGCAATGGTTCCCCAACAAACAGCAGCGTCTCGTTGCAAGTCCGCCGCAGGCTTCCGACAATGGCCGTGCTCGAGACTTCTCGCTACGGCTCCCCTAATGACGGCTAGCTTCGCATACTTGCGGCGATCCCTGTATGGCATCGCCTGTTTCATGGTCCTTTCCTCTCCGGCTGCCGCCCAGGTGGCACCGGAGCTCACCGCCGCCGAACAGGCCGTGCAACGTGCCACCCAGGCCGATGCCGACCAATACGCCCCGGATCTGGTCAACCTGGCCCGCCAGGAATTGATGCAGGCCCAGCAGGCGCAACTGGACAAGCGCCAGCGCAAGCAGGTGCCCCAGATCGCCTTGCGCGCCGCCGCCGACGCCGACCTGGCCAAGGCCCGCAGCGAAGAAGCGGTGGTCACCGCTCAACTGGAACAGCGCAGGAAGGAAGTGGCGCAGTTGCAGAACACCCTCAATACCGGGGAGGGCGGCCGATGAAACTGCGCCCCCTGCTGTATCTCGGTGTGTTGAGCCTGGCCACGTTGCCGCCGCTGGCGATGGCGGCCAAGGACGACCCGCAGGCCGACGCGCTCAACCGGCGCCTGGCCGCACTACAGAACGACCCGCAGACCAACGATCTGGCGCGCTTTGAGCGGCTGCAGGCGCAGCAAAGCGTGGCTGCGCTGGCCGAGGCCAAACGCCGTGACCGCGACGAGCTGGTGTTTCTGGCCGACCGCCGGGTCGAAATCGCCGAACTCACCGCCCGTACCGCGCTGGCGCGGCGCGAATTGGACCGCCTGGAAGGCACGCGCAACGACTTGCTGATCGAAGCCAGCCGCCGCGATGCCGCACGGGCGCGCCAGGAAGCCGAACGCCTGCGCGTGCAGGCGCAGATCCAGGCCGAGGCCGCCGAGCAGGCACGCCAGGCCGCCGAACAGGAAGCGCTCGCCCGCCAGGACGCCGAGCTGGCGTTGACCAGCGTGGCCGGCAAGCAGACCGCCAAGCTCAACGCGGCCCAGCAGAAGGCGGTGCAACTGGCGCATGAGGAGGCCGAGCTGGTCGCCGGGGCCAAGCTGCCGGCCGCCAAGTTCGACAGCCGCGGCGAAGTGTTTTCCCTGGGCAGTGGCGCCTTCGGTGGCAAGGCGGCGTTGTCCGGGGATGCCGCCGGGCAGGCCAAGGCATTGGCCGAATATCTGAACATCGGCAAGAAGGGCCGGGTCAGCATCGTCGGCTTCGACACCGATCCAGCCATTGCCAAGAAGCGTGCCGAAGCACTGCGCGATGCGTTGGTGGCAGGCGGCGTGTCGGCCTCGCGGCTGCAGGTCACCGGCACCAAAGGCGCGGCCAGCAAGACCCGCGCGGCCGAGGTCGTTGTCGCGCCCTGATGTCATTTGTTGCAAGTGATTGGAAGTTAAGGTCTTTTAACCCGTGCATGACGCCTGGTTGAACCGCGGTCACTGATTGAGGCAGGGAACGGCAAATGCGGCCGTTTCGGTCTTGAACCCCCTGGGCGACCGGCGTAGGGTCGTACCTCCGGGCAGCAACTCCGCGGCCCGGGAAGTACGGAGGGTCGGGCCAGTGATGCAGAGGCACGCAGCGAGACAACATGGTGGAGCAGTTGTTGGTGGTTCCGCCGGTGTGTCGGCCTTTGCAACGCGTTGGTCTTCCATTCCCAAGCTGCGCCCCGTGCCTTCGCTAGCCGGGGCGTTCTTGTTTTAAGTGAAGGAGGTAACGCCATGTTCGAAGGGCAACCGCAGACCGAAATCGACGCATTGATGAAGTCCGATCCCCAGTTCAAGCAGCTCTACCAACGCCACAAGCTATTGAACAAGAAATGCATGGATGCCGAACTCGGGGTGCTCCCGATCGACGACGTGACCTTGGGCCAGATGAAGCGCGAGAAGTTGCAGGCAAAAGAAAAGCTCACCCGGATGTACGACCAGCTCACCCACTGATCCTTCCCCACCGTTAGAACAAGTTCACCGTCGCGGGCGGTGGCGGCCTCCTCGTCGGCTTGCCACCGTCCGCGTCTTTAGTTGGAGCGGCGTTTGCTGGCGGGGGCACATCGGCGAACGGTTGAGCCTGTTCGTTCATCGGCCTGTGCAATCGGTTCAATGCTGAATGAGCATTCCCCGGCGGTTCGTCGGATAATGACCGGTCTAGCCCGCGTGGCGCAGCGACGATATCCCGATGGCGATTCATTCCTCCGTACTCGAACTGATTGGCAACACGCCGATCGTCAAGGCCCAGCGCCTGGACACCGGCGTCTGCGAGCTGTTCCTCAAGCTGGAGGCGAATAATCCTGGCGGATCGATCAAGGACCGTATCGGTCTGTCGATGATCGAAGCGGCCGAGCAGCGCGGCGATCTCAAGCCCGGCGCTACCCTGGTGGAGGGTACCGCCGGCAACACCGGTCTGGGCTTGGCCCTGGTGGCGCAGCAGAAGGGCTACCAGTTGATCCTGGTGGTGCCGGACAAGATGAGCCGCGAGAAGATCTTCAATCTCAAGGCCATGGGCGCCAACGTGGTGCTGACGCGCTCGGATGTGGCCAAGGGCCACCCCGAGTACTACCAGGACCTGGCTGCCAGGATCGCAGCCGAGACTCCCGGCGCCTACTTCATCAACCAGTTCGGCAACCCGGACAACCCGGCCGCGCACGAATTCGGCACCGGCCCGGAAATCCTGGCGCAGATGGGCGGCCAACTGGACGCCATCGTGTTCGGTTGCGGCAGCTCCGGCACCATGACCGGCCTGTCGCGCGCCTTCGCCAGCGCCTCGTCGCACACCGAACTGGTATTGGCCGACCCGGTCGGTTCGATCCTGACCCAATACATCGAAGAGGGCACGGTCAGCGAAAAGTCCGGCAGCTGGTTGGTCGAAGGCATCGGCGAGGATTTCCTGCCGGATATCTCCGACTTTTCGCGGGTCAAGAAGGCCTATTCCATCAGCGACGCGGAAAGCTTCCATACCGCGCGCGAGCTGCTGGCCAAGGAGGGCATCCTCGGCGGCTCGTCCACCGGCACCCTGCTGGCCGCGGCGCTGAAGTATTGCCGCGAGCAGACCACGCCCAAGCGCGTGCTGGTGTTCGTCTGCGATACCGGCAACAAGTATCTGTCGAAGATGTACAACGACTACTGGATGCTCGACAACGGCTTTTTGGAGCGCCCGCAACATGGCGATCTGCGCGACCTGATCCTGCGCCCTTACAACAAGCGCGACACCGTGGTGGTGGGCCCGAAGGATCTGCTGACCACCGCCTACCAGCGCATGAAGCTGTACGACGTCTCGCAGTTGCCGGTGATCGATGAAGGCGAGCTGGTGGGCATCGTGGACGAAAGCGACGTGCTGCTGCATGTCTATGGCGACGAAGCCCGTTTTCGCGACCCGATTTCCACTGCCATGGTCAGCAAGCTGGATCGTCTGGACGTCGCGTCGCCGATCGAAGCGCTACTGCCGGTGTTCGACCGTGGCCAGGTCGCCATCGTCATGGACGGCACGCAATTTCTTGGCTTGATCACCCGCATCGACCTGCTCAACTACCTGCGCCGTCGCGTGCAGTGATCGTGCAGTAATCCGGCACCGCCGCGCGCTCGGATGAGACGCGCGGCACGGGCCATTCAGACCTGCTTGTTACAATCGCCCACTTTTTCGGGAACCTCCATGTCCAATCGCACCACTCATAGCCATGACGGCGAGCGCGCGCTGTCGCTCGCAACGCTGGCGATCCATGGAGGGCAGTCGCCAGATCCGAGCACCGGCGCGGTAATGCCGCCGATCTATGCGACGTCCACCTATGCGCAGTCCAGCCCCGGCGAGCACCAGGGCTTCGAATATTCGCGCACCCACAACCCCACGCGCTTCGCCTACGAGCGTTGCGTTGCCGCGCTGGAAGGCGGTACGCGCGCATTTGCGTTCGCTTCCGGCATGGCTGCCACCTCGACGGTGATGGAGTTGCTGGATGCCGGCAGCCACGTGGTGGCGATGGACGACCTGTACGGCGGCACCTTCCGCCTGTTCGAGCGCGTGCGCCGTCGCACCGCCGGCCTGGATTTCAGCTTCGTCGACCTGACCGACCCGGCCGTTTTCGAAGCTGCAATCCGCCCCGATACCAAGATGGTGTGGATCGAAACCCCGACCAACCCGATGCTCAAGCTGGTCGATATCGCTGCCATTGCCGCGATCGCGCGCAAGCACGGCCTGTTGATCGTGGTCGACAACACGTTCGCTTCCCCGATGCTGCAGCGCCCGCTCAGCCTGGGTGCGGATATCGTCGTGCACTCGGCCACCAAGTATCTCAACGGCCACTCGGACATGGTCGGCGGCATCGCGGTGGTTGGCGACAACGCCGAGCTCGCCGAGCAGATGGCGTTCCTGCAGAACTCCATCGGCGGCGTCCAGGGCCCGTTCGACAGCTTCCTCGCCCTGCGCGGCCTCAAGACCCTGCCGCTGCGCATGCGCGCGCATTGCGAGAATGCCCTGGCGCTCGCGCAATGGCTGGAAACCCACCCTGCGATCGAAAAGGTCATTTACCCCGGCCTTGCTTCGCACCCGCAGCATGCGCTCGCGAAAACCCAGATGTCCGGCTTCGGCGGCATCGTCTCCATTGTCCTCAAGGGCGGCTTCGACGCAGCCAAGCGTTTCTGCGAAAAGACCGAATTGTTCACCCTGGCCGAATCGCTCGGTGGCGTGGAAAGCCTGCTCAACCATCCCGCCGTCATGACCCACGCCTCCATTCCGGTTGCCCGCCGTGACCAGCTTGGTATCAGCGATGCGCTGGTGCGGTTGAGCGTGGGGATTGAAGATGTGGGGGATTTGCGTGGGGATTTGGAGTGGGCGCTTGCGCGTTAAGCAGCACATCCACGTAACGGAAACCTGGCGCTCATCGCGCGGCTTGGCAGTGGCCAAATGAAGGCGCGCACGTCGCGAGTTTTGCCGAGCACCGGGTTTCTACGTGCGGTCCTGGCTGGGGCAATTCGCTATGTCCTTGTGCGACCGTCGCTGAAACGCCGGTTGATGCGTGCGCTGTCAGCGACACCGGGCCTACTCATGGCGATCAAACGCCTTGGGGTACGTTTCGGATTTGGCGGCCTGATGGGGCCCGGTCACCTGGCGATCAATGGAAGGGCGAGTGGTCTGGCGTCGCAAGGACGCATGACTGCGCGTGCCGCCCGGATCTACGAAGATCTGCGTCGGGCGATGGCCGCCAGGGATCGTTGAGTCGTGCGCATCGCCATCGATCTACAGGCAGCCCAGACCGCCAGCAGGCATAGAGGGATCGGGCGTTATTCGCTTGCATTGGCTGAGGCGATGCTGCGTGAGCCGCGCGCGCATGAGTTCTGGTTGGTCATCAATGGCGATATTGCCAGCGACGCGATCGATTCGCTTGCTGCTCTGTTGCCACGCGAGCGCGTGGTGGCGTTCCGCACGGCTCAGCCCGTGCATTGGCGCGATCCGGCAAACGCGTGGCGGCGAACGGCCTCCGAGCATATGCGCGAGTCGTTCCTGCAGGCCTTGCAGCCGGATATCGTCCACGTCACTAGCGTGATCGAGGGTGCGAGCGATGGAGCGGTGACCTCCATCGGTCGTGGAACGGGGGGGGCACGCACTGCTGCAACCTTGTACGACCTCATCCCGCTCCATGATCCGCGATACATTGCCACCCCATGGGCCGCAGAATGGTATGCAGATAAGGTCGCCTCGCTGCAGCGGGCCGATGTATTGCTCTCGATCTCCGATTACGTTCGGAACGATGCAATCGAGCGGTTGTCGGTAGCGCCGGAGCGCGTGGTCAATATCTCGTCTGCGGCCTCGCAGATCTTCAGGCCGATCCATGTCGATAGCGTGCTGCGTGGACGATTTGCGCACGAGCATGGGATTGTCGGCGGGTACGTGATGTACAGCGGGGCAATGGATCCTCGCAAGAATCTCGAGGCCTTGGTCGCAGCCTATGCGCTGCTGGGTAAAGAGAAGCAGGAACGTTATCAGCTGGTGGTCACCGGCCACCTGGACGAGTTGGAGCGCGCGCGGCTTGCGCTAGTTGCGCGTCGATTGAAGTTGTCGCCGGACCGGATCGTCTGTACGGGACACGTGACTGATCAGTCGCTGGTCGAACTGTATTGCGGTGCTGAGCTGTTCGTCCTGCCTTCTTTGCAGGAAGGATTCGGCCTACCGTTGCTCGAGGCGATGGCCTGTGGAACCGCCGTGATTGGTGCACGCGCAAGTAGCATTCCGGAGGTGATCGGGCGCGACGATGCCTTGTTCGATCCGACCGATCCTGCAGCTATCGCTGGAGCGATGCGGCGCGTTCTGGAAGACACGGACTTTGCGCGCAGCCTCCGCCACCATGGGCCACAACGCGCCCGTGCATTCTCATGGGCAGGCAGTGCGTCGCGCGCGCTAGATGCGTTCGAGGCCTACGGCCAGTTACATCCGGCCGCTAAGTGGGGCTGGCGAGAGACGAGCGAGGCGTTGCAGAAAAAGCGTGCTGCGCTCGTCACGGACTTGGCGCACGCATGCGGCAGCCGCGTGCCAGTTGCGGATACGGACCTGGTGCAAGTGGCCGTCGCCATGGATGCAAATGAAGATCTGCTGCGCGACGTGTTGCGAAGGCAACATCCGCTCCCCCAGTTCCCCTCGTGGCGTGTGGAAGGGCCGTTTGACAGCAGTTATAGCCTCGCCCTGGTAAATCGTGAACTGGCGCGTGCGCTTGATGCGCAGGGGCTGAATGTGCTCTTGCATTCGACCGATGGCTCGGGAGACTTCGACGCCGATCCAGAATTCCTCGCTTCCGATCAGCAGATTGCGCGGCTTCATTCGCGCGCATCTGGAAGCGCGCCGGTTGCGGCCGACGTGTGCAGCAGGCTGCTGTATCCGCCTCGCGTTGCCGACATGGACTCCCGCTTCAACCTGCTGCATGCCTATGCCTGGGAAGAATCGGCCGTGCCCGAGGCTTGGGTTGCCGATTTCAACGAGTTCGTCCAAGGCATTTCCGCGCTTTCCACACATGTGGTCAAGGCATTGGTGGACAGTGGGGTCGCGATCCCACTCGGCGTTTGTGGCGCCGGGGTGGATCACTGGGAATCAATTGCTGCGGCAGAGGGTACTTCGTTGCAGCAACGTGGTTTCAGTTTTCTCCATGTGTCTTCCTGCCTTCCTCGCAAGGGTGTGGACGTCCTGTTGCAGTCCTACGGCGATGCCTTCAGCGATCGCGACGACGTATCGCTGATCATCAAGACCTTCGCCAACCCTCAGAACGAAGTTCGTCGTTTGCTGCATGGCGTACGACGCGCCCGGGCCGACTTTCCTCATGTGATTCTGATCGAGGAAGATCTCGACAGTGCCAGCTTGAAACGTCTTTACTCGCAGTGCGACGTGATGGTTGCGCCAAGCCGGGCCGAGGGCTTTGGGCTGCCATTGGCAGAGGCGATGTTGTCTGGTCTTGCTGTCATCACCACTGCGTGGGGTGGTCAATGCGATTTCTGCAACGACCAGACCGCCTGGTTGATTGATTACACATTCGCGCCTGCTGAGACGGTATTTGGGCTCCCTCACTCGGTCTGGGCTGAACCCTCCCGGACAGGGCTAAGCCGACTTTTGCGCGAAGTGCACCGTCTCCCCGCCGAGCAGCGCAACGAGCGGACCCGTCGTGGTCGACAGCTCCTGCAGGGCCACTTCAAATGGGCGGATGTGGCGCAGCGGCTCCTGGCGTTTGTTCGCGACCTGTGGGCTCGGCCGATTCGCACTGCCACGCCTCTCATCGCGTGGATTGCGCCCTCCTCGCCAGCTCAGAGCTCGGGTGGCGTTTTCGCTGAGCTCAGTGGCCTGGCTGGCGAGTTAACGCTATTTGAGATCGACGCATCGATCATATATTCAGGCGCGACGATGCCGGCAGGCCTGGTTTCCCTGTCTGAACCGCGCCATTGCCCAACCCGCTCCCTTCCTGTCATCGGCCATCAGCTGACCAATGCGGTGGTAATCGATTGTCCTCACATCCTGCATCATGGTCATTGGTTCGCTGGCCTGTTGGAGGATCAACTCGATCGTGGTCGGATTGTCGTTGTGCTGTTGCGTCGAGTTGCCGCATCCGATCCTTGGGAGCCTGCGCTGATTCGTGCACTCAGGCGATGCGATCGCGTCCTGGTCGAGGGGTTTGCCGATCTCAATCTGCTCAAGAGCCAGGGCGTCAGTGCGAACACGGCGATCCTCCCCACCCTTGGGGACAACGTGGAGATCCAGCAATCTGCGTTGCGTGTATGGAGCATCGTCCGTGCACTGCTGTGGCAGCGGCATGCTGATCCTTCGATTTTCTCGCCGCGGCCTGCAGAGGTAGTCTGCTCGTGACAGTCATTCTTTTCGGCCTCTCTCTTTCGGTTTCCGCGATCGTGACAATTCTGATCCCGCTCTCTTCGGTAAGCTTAATCTCATGAAAGACCTGCTGCGCCCCCTATGGGTATACCGATACTTCATCTTCTCTTCGATCAAGAACGAATTGAGGATGCGCTTTATCCAAAGCAAGCTTGGTGCGTTGTGGATGATCATCCATCCGCTGATGCAGGTACTGATCTTCGCAACGATCCTCTCCGAGGTTCTCGCGGCGAAGCTGCCTGGAATCGACAATAAATATGCCTATGCGCTGTACTTGATGTCTGGAACACTATGCTGGAGCCTGTTTAACGAGACTATCAATAAATGTGTCTCGCTATTCGTGGAAAACGGAAACCTGATGAAGAAAATGGCATTCCCAAGGATATGCCTTCCCTTCATTGCCGCAGGAGCAATGCTGGTTAACAACCTTCTGCTGCTGCTCGCCATCTTCATCGTGTTTGCGGTGCTTGGTCATTATCCGGGGTTGCAGGTCCTTTGGTTGCCGTTCCTGCTGGTGCTGACATTGACCTTCGCGATGTCGTTGGGCTTGTTGCTAGGGGTGTTCAATGTATTCATGCGCGACATCGCCCAAGTCGTGCCAGTGGTGCTTCAGGCGCTTTTCTGGCTGACGCCCATTGTCTACAACATCAGCATTCTTCCCGAGGACGTCGCCAAGGTCTTTAAACTCAACCCCCTGTTTCCGCTGGTGACGGCTTATCAGCAGGTACTGCTTTACGGCACAACACCGGATTGGCGCTCATTGATGCCGCTATGTGCGGCCACTGCGATACTGGGCCTGATGTCGTTAGTGGTGTTCCGACGTGCCAGTCAAGAAATGGTGGATGCGCTATGAGCGATGTCGTAATGCGTGTTGAGGACGTTGGCAAGGCCTATCGGGTCTGGAGCAGTCAATGGTTGCGGGCGGCCAGTTGGTTCGGTGCTCCAGTGCAGGCGCGCGAGGAACATTGGATCCTGCGCAATGTGTCGTTTTCGATCAAGACCGGCGAATCCGTTGGCGTAGTGGGGCGCAACGGTGCGGGTAAAAGTACGCTGCTGAAACTGATCACCGGAACCGTGCAGCCTACTGAAGGCGTCATTGCCCGGTCGGGGCGAATCGCGGCGATCCTGGAGCTGGGCATGGGATTCAACCCGGACCTGACAGGCAGGCAGAATGCGTACCATTCAGCAGGTTTGATGGGGTACTCTCAACAGCAAATCGATGCGGCCATGCCCGGCATCGAGCGGTTCGCCGAGGTTGGAGAATACTTCGATACGCCAGTGCGGACCTACTCCAGCGGAATGCAGGTGCGGGTGGCATTCGCCGTAGCGACGGCGTTCCGCCCCGACGTGTTGATCGTCGATGAGGCGCTTTCTGTGGGAGACGCCTATTTTCAGGCGAAGTGCTTCAAGCGCGTCCAGGAATTCAAGGAGCTGGGAACCACATTGATCCTGGTGAGTCATGCAGTGGGTGACATCGTCAAGCACTGCGAGCGCGTGCTATTCATCAAAGATGGCGGCGTCTATGCCGACGGCCCGGCGCGTGAAGTTTCCAATCTTTATCTGGACGAGCTTTTTGGGCGAAAGAGCAGTCCTGATTCTGCGCGTGCGGACGTTCCGATCAAAGCGATCCCAGGCGAAAGCATCGATGACGTATTCCACACTCGCCCTTTGTATAACCGCAACGAGCATCGTTGGGGTCAGGGCGGAGCGAAGATCGTCGACTATGCGGTGACCAGTAGTGGCGAGCGTTTTCCCGCGCGTATCGACAGCGGTGCGGTCACGAAATTCCACATGAAGATCTTTTTCGAGCGTGACTTTGACAACGTGGTCCCAGGTCTGTTGTTGAAGACGCTCGAAGGGCTGTTCCTCTATGGGACAAATTCATTTTTGGCGAGCGACGGGCGGAAGATGCTTTCCCCACGCGCAGGCGATGTGATTACCTGCCATTTCGCATTGCCGCTGAGCGTCAATGAGGGGCATTACATGGTGTCGTTGGGGGTGTCGAGCGGCGATCCGCTCGGCGAGTTGGTGCCCCTGGACAGGCGCTATGATTCCATCTTGCTGGATGTCAGCCGTCCCATGCAGTTCTGGGGCATCGTTGACTTGAATGCCGAATTTTCCGCCGACGTTTCTTGATTGCCGTCCGTGTCCGCGCCGCCGGCGTGCCGCTAATTCCAGGTTTCTATTGATGACGCATTCCGTTTCCCCGGGCAACAGTTCTATCGCCGATCTCGTTGCTGCGTTACCCGAAAAGTATCAGCCCATTTTTGGCCATCCAGAAATTTCCGACGGTAGCTCCCGTGGTTGCGAGGACCGCCTGAAGGTCATCCTCGATGTGGTCGACCACCTGCGGATGGCATTGGGGCGTCCGATTCGGGTGCTCGATCTTGGATGCGCGCAAGGCTATTTCTCCCTCAACCTGGCGGCGCGGGGGGCCATCGTCCATGGTGCGGATTTTCTTGATCGCAATGTAGCGGTCTGCCGGGCGCTGGCGGAAGAGCAGGGCTTCGTGGCCGCCACCTTCGAATGTGCCCGGATCGAGGACATCGTCGGGGGGCTGGAGGTTGGCAGATATGATCTCGTCCTCGGGCTGAGCGTCTTTCATCACCTGATTCATGAGCATGGCCTGGAGCCTATTGTCGGGTTGATTGGGCAGATCGACGCCTGCATCGCAGTTGGCATATACGAGCTTGCTGTGCGGGAAGAGCCGCTGTATTGGGGTGCATCGCAGCCGGGTGATCCCGCGCAATTGCTGCAGCGCTATGCGTTTCTCCGAGTGCTGGCTCATCAGGGAACGCATCTGTCAGGTATCGCCAGGCCCTTGTATTTCGCAAGCAGCCGTTACTGGCTGCTTGGTAATGACTTCCGCGAATTTCTCTCGTGGCGCACGGAATCACACGCCCATGCGATGAACAGTCACGCAGGGACGCGACGCTACTACTTTGCCGATGGCGTGATTCTCAAGCAGATGTCATTGGTTGAGACGTCGAGGAAGAAGATCAACCTCGCAGAGTACGAGAACGAAGTGAGCTTCTTGCGTGATCCGCCTCCTGGGGTGGCTGTTCCGGCTCTGATGCACAACCTGGAGGACAGTCGCGATGTATGGATTCTGCGAGAGCAGCTGCCAGGGCGCCTGCTTTCGGAGATGATCCAAGACAAGGCCCCGTATTCCTACGAGGAGATAGCCGATTCCATCATTGCGCAACTTGTTGCGCTGGAGGCGGTCGGGCTTTACCACAACGATCTGCGCTGTTGGAACCTGCTTGTCAACGATAATGGCACTGCCACCTTTATCGACTATGGTGCCGTCTCGACTAGCGCAGTTGATTGCGTCTGGCCTGATGATCTGCTTCTTTCGCTTTTGATAACGCTGCGGGAATTGGTGCAGGGGCAGATCGCACCGCCTTTGCCCGTTCGCCGCCCGCTCCTCGATATCTCCATGCTGCCGGCTCGCTACCGGGTCGCGTTCTATACGATATTCAATCGCCCAAGTGGGGAATGGACGTTTCGCGCTTTGAGGGAGGCGATCGGCCAAGAAGATGGGGAGGCAGAGGGAGCCGGCTGGGTATGGCTGTTGCGAAAGCAGGAGCGTGCACTTCTCATCTATGAGCAGGCCATCCGGGCGGCCGAAGCACGCTCGGCCGAAGTCCAGACCAAGCTCAATGAGTCGCTGAGTAACGCGCATCACTGGTATCTGCGCGCAAATGAGCGCGAAGAGGCCATCGACAAGCTGAACAGCGAGATCAATGGGCTGAAAGACACTATCGGCGAGTTGCATCATCTGCAGCTGTCGGGCACCTCGAACATCCATGACCTCCGCCGGAGATTGGAAACTTCAGGTGCCAGCTTCACGGTCGTCCGTGAGCAGCTGGATGAACTCCGCATGCAGCTCGATTCTTCACTTCAAAACGCCCACCACTGGTGCCTGCGTGCCAGCACTGCCGAGCAAAACCTGCACGATATCCAGACTAGCGCGTCATGGCGTCTGACGCGCCCTTTAAGAGGGATGGCGCGTTTGGTGAGGTCGCCTCGCGCATCGCTGAAGCGGATCCTACTTGCTCTGGTTCGCCGAGTTCTCAAGCGCCCGGCGCTTGCCCGTGCGCTAAACAACTGGTTACGTATGGCGCCTTCTGTCCATGCCAGGATCAGGGGCGCCGTCGCGGCGGATATGGGGATTGATCGCGTGATTCAGCCAGTGATGGAGGATCGGCCGCGCCCCGACCAGGTTGTGGATGTCACCGTGCTTGCCGAGCCGGTCGCGGCAGCGAGGCTGTCTGCCCGTGGTCATCAGATCTATGAGCGCATGTTGGCCATACGCAATGGGGAGTCTGCTTAATGCGCATCGTGATGGATCTTCAGGGAGCACAGTCGGAGAGTCGTTTCCGGGGTATCGGGCGCTATAGCCTGGCGTTAGCGCTTACAGTAGCCCGCGATGCACGGGGGCACGATATCCATCTCGCATTGAACGGTGCATTTCCGGAGGCAGTGAAGGATATTCGGACTGCATTTAAGGGGCTCATTCCGCAGAGCAATATCCATGTATGGCATGTGCCTCTTCCCGTGCATGCCTGCGATACTGGAAATAGCACGCGGTGCAGTCATGCCGAGATCGTGCGGGAGGCAACGCTGGCTTCATTGAAGCCCGATATCGTGCATGTATCCAGTCTGTTTGAAGGTTACGGCGACAACGCATTGACCAGCATTGGTCGTGTCTTCCAGATCCCGACCGTGGTGACGATGTATGACTTGATTCCGATGATGAACCCAGAGGTTTATCTCAATCACGACCCAGTCTATGCCAAAGCTTACGCGGAGAAATTTTCTTTTTTGCAGCGGGCGGATGCTGTCTTAGCGATATCGGAAAGTTCAGCTGACGAGGCGCGCCGGGTTGGGAAATTTGGCAGCGATAAGGTCTTCAACATCTCTGCAGGATGCGATGCTGTCTTCTCACAGTTGGAAATCCAGCATCCGGCGCGTCGCTTGGTCCGCGCCAAGTTCGGGATCGAAGGCGAATTCTTTCTCTATACCGGTGGAGCGGATCGGCGCAAGAATCTGAACCGCTTGATCGATGCATATGCGGCACTCCCCGTGGCAACGCGCAAGATTGCCCGTCTGGTCATGGCCGGACGCATGCCTGCGTCGTTGGTGGACGATCTCAATCGCGTCGCATTGGAGCGGGGGCTGCGAGCGGACGAGATCATCTTTACCGGTTATGTTTCAGACGAAGAGCTGGTTGCGCTGTATAACGAATGCCGCTTCTTCGTGTTTCCGTCCTGGCACGAGGGATTTGGTTTGCCGGTATTGGAAGCAATGGCATGTGGTGCAGCGGTCATTGCAGCCAACGCTTCAAGTATTCCGGAGATTGCCACGGAGCCGGCCATGCTGTTTGATCCGTATGACACTGCCGAGATGTCCGAGCGGATCCGCTGGATGCTTGAGGATGATGCAGCCGTAGCGGAAGCTCGCGCTTTTTCGGAGCATCGGGCTACTGCGTTCTCTTGGGAGAGAAGCGCAACAGCGTTTCTCGACGCTTGCGAGAGCGTGCATCTGCGATCCTTGCCGCGCACCGATGCTGGTCAGGCACTCAATATAGCCATGGCCGCACTTGGCCGGAAAAGTACGCAAACGCTCGCAGTGGTTGCAGCAGCAGATGCGTTGGACCGCAGCATAGCGCCAGAGGAGCGCATGCTCATGCTCGACGTTACCGAGCTGGCCGCGCACGATCGTGGGACGGGTATCCAGCGCGTGACGCGCGCTATCTCGAATGAGTGGCTGCGCCGGCCGCCGCATGGCTACCGCATCCAGCTCGTCAGGTTGGATCGCGAGTCACGTCGCTATGTGTGCGCCAATGCCTACGCCGGCCACCTTCTAGGTCAGGATTTCGGTGAGGATGCGGCACTGGTGTGTCACGCGGGCGACGTCTTCGTCGGCCTGGATCTGGTGGGACACGCTGTTGATCTGGCCTCCGATTGGTTCGATTACTTTCATGTTGCAGGGGTAGTGATCAATTTCGTGGTCTATGACATCCTTCCTGTGCGGAATCCACAATGGTGGCCCGGGCCCGGCGGGCAGCACCACGAGCGCTGGCTGCGAGGTATCGTTTCCGTATCGGATCGGTTGATCTGTATTTCCCAGGCCGTTGCAGATGATGTGACTGGATGGATGCTGGAAAATGGAATCGGCAAGCAGCCGGACGTCGCATGGTTCCACCTTGGTGCTGATCTTGAAGGAAGCGCTCCCAGTCGGGGCATGCCGGATCATGCCGACGCGCTTCTCTCTCGCCTGAAGCAGGTGAGGAGTTTCTTGATGGTGGGCACGCTCGAACCCCGCAAGGGGTATGCCGGCGTGTTGGCCGCATTCGAGTATCTATGGTCTGCAGGGCAGGATATCGCCTTGGTGATCGTCGGCAAGAAAGGCTGGATGGTGGACGAGCTTTGCGAAAAGTTGGAAACGCATCCCCAGCTTCATCGCAATCTGTTTTGGCTCAGCTCCGCCAGCGACGAGCTCTTGGAAAAGCTCTACCAAGCCTGCACCTGCCTCATCGCCGCCTCTGAGGGCGAAGGTTTTGGCTTGCCACTGATCGAGGCGGGACAGCGACGACTGCCAATTCTGGCCCGCGATATCCCGGTGTTCCGCGAGGTTGCTGGCGAGCATGCAACTTACTTCGCAGGGCACACGCCGGTGGAGATAGCGAGCGCCATCGAAAAATGGCTCGAACTGCATACACAGAACGCGCATCCGCGGACTGACGAGCTGTCCTGGTTGACCTGGGCGCAGAGCGCCGATCAGCTTGCCGCCGCACTTCTGAAGCCGGCCGCCAGTCTGGTATATCCGAGCCAGGAGGCCAATTGAGGTCAGGCAAGTTATGATGGCGCGCTTCCTGCACGGCGATGCTCGGGGCGCTCATGGGCGTGATCTAGAGCGGGGTTGCTTTCACAAATATCCGAAGAGAATGTAGATGACTAACAAGATTGCAATCATTACCGGTATCACCGGACAGGACGGTGCTTACCTGACCGAGCTGTTGCTTGGCAAGGGTTACAAGGTGTATGGCACATATCGACGGACCAGTTCCGTCAACTTCTGGCGCCTCGAGGAGGTTGGCGTCGCGAAACATCCGAATCTGGAGTTGGTGGAGTATGACCTCACGGATCTGGGGACGACGATCGCGATGGTCCAGAAGATCCAGCCCGACGAGATCTACAATCTCGCTGCCCAGAGCTTCGTCGGAGTCAGTTTCGATCAGCCGACAACGACAGCGCAGATTACCGGTATCGGCGCACTGCACCTGCTTGAGGCGATTCGTCTGGTGAACCCGAAGATCCGGTTCTACCAGGCATCGACTTCGGAGATGTTCGGTAAGGTCCAGGCAGTCCCTCAAAAGGAAGACACGCCGTTTTGGCCACGTAGCCCATACGGCGTTGCTAAGCTGTATGCCCACTGGATTACGGTGAATTATCGCGAGAGCTACGATATCTTCGGATCCAGCGGAATTCTGTTCAACCACGAAAGTCCACTGCGCGGCCGGGAATTCGTTACCCGCAAGATCACCGACTCGGTGGCTAAGATCAAGCTCGGGCTGCTGGACTGCATGGAGTTGGGAAACCTGGACGCCAAGCGTGACTGGGGCTTTGCGCGCGAGTATGTGGAAGGTATGTGGCGGATGCTGCAAGCCGAGGAGCCGGACACTTTCGTGCTCGCGACAAATCGCACCGAAACCGTGCGCGATTTTGTCGGCATGGCGTTTAAGGGCGCAGGCATCGACGTCGAGTTCCGTGGAGAGGACGCTGAAGAGACTGCGGTGGACATTGCCACCGGCAAGGTGGTCATGCGCATCAACTCGAAGTTCCACCGCCCTGCAGAAGTGGAGCTGCTGATCGGCGATCCCGAAAAGGCGGCCCGTATCCTCGGCTGGAAGCCTGAAACCACGCTGGAGCAGCTGTGCCAGATGATGGTCGAGGCTGATCTGAAGAGGAACGAGCGTGGCTTCTCATTCTGACCTGACGGGTAAGCGGGTTCTGATAAGCGGAGCGTCCGGGTTCACCGGGCGCTACATGGCCCAGCAGCTCAAGGAACAGGGCTGCACGGTCATCGGCGTCGGAACGCGTTCGGATGGTACCGGCACGGCTGGTACCGACGAGTTCTGGCCGATGGATCTGCGCGACGCTGCCGACGTCGCTCGCATCGTTGCGCATGCCCAAGCCGACTACGTTGTACATCTAGCGGCAGTGGCCTTTGTCGGTCACGGGGATGCTGACGATTTTTATCGTGTCAATCTGCTCGGCACCCGGAACCTCTTGCAGGCGTTGGCCGCAAGCCGCCACCGTCCGGAAAGGGTGCTGATCGCCAGCAGTGCCAATGTCTACGGCAATGCAACTGAGGGCGTGATCGACGAGGCGGTCACACCCGCGCCCGCGAACGACTACGCGGTGAGCAAGCTCGCCATGGAATATGTCGCCAGCTTGTGGCGCGAGCGGCTATCCCTGGTGATTGCCCGCCCTTTTAACTATACCGGGGTCGGTCAGGCGACCAATTTCCTGATTCCCAAGATCGTTTCCCATTTCGCATCTCATGCCTCTTCCATCGAGTTGGGCAACACCGAAGTGTGGCGCGATTTCGGCGATGTCAGATCGGTCGTGCTGGCTTACCGGAAGCTCCTGCAGGCACCGGCGGCCGAAGGGCAGATCGTCAATGTGTGTTCGGGTGTCGCCAGTTCGCTGGGGGACATCATCGGGATCTGCTCGAAAATCACTGGCCACGACATTGACGTCCAGGTGAACCCTGCATTCGTTCGAGAGAATGAAGTCAAGAAGTTGCTTGGCAGCAATGCCAGATTGCAGGAGCTGATCGGCGATTGGCAGAGTCTTGCGTTAGAGGACACGCTGCGCTGGATGCTCGAAGCTAGCTGCCAGCACTAGGACTGGGCAGTTAGAACAATCCAAGGGAATTGAAGGCAATCGAGCTTCGGCTGGAAAATTCAGCCGAAGCCCCGCCTTGCGAATTGGTTCGGCGTTATGGTAAGCACTGATGAACCGCCGGCCGCGAGGAGCTGCGCCAGCTGAAAGTGGCAGGCGACACTGGCGATCGTGCGGCCACGGCAGCTTATCTGTCGCAATCGGCCTTGCAGATTTCAAGACTTGTCAGCCCGAAGGCAAGCAGCCGTTGGTCTGCGGATATGCCGATCTTAGCGGGAGAGACCGGTGTTTCGTAGTTCAGGACGATATGCACCACTTCACCCGGCTGGCGGCTTGTGACGGGAATCCGTAGTGCCAGCGGCAGGGCTTGTGCTGGAGTGACTAGGGTGTCGAGCGCTTGAACGCCGTTGACCGAGGCACGGATGCGAAGCGCTTGATGGCGGCCAGCCAGAAACGGGTTACCACGCAAAATTACTGTTGTTCTGCCGACTGTTGTCGGGGTGACACGATAGCTCAGCGATGAGCTTGTACCTGCGGACCAGACGCCCCATGCCTCATCTGACGACCAGCCTTGTGTCAGTAGGCTGCGCAGCGAGGGGAGGGTTATGCTGGTATCTACGGCAGGCTCGGCGAACGCCGCCTCTTTGGCAGCTTCGATGCTTGCAGGCTTCGCCCCCCCTGGGAGACGAAAGACCACAACCGCTCCATCTTCGCGAGTCATTGCTGGCGGCGCGCCAATGGCCTGTGTCCATTCAGCAATGACTTGCGCTCCCTGGTCGGCATAACCGCGCTTGTCGATATAGATAGCGTCGAAGCCGAAGCGACCGATTGCCTGGAGCTGCGCTGCGGCGGGTTGGGTTTCCAGATTCCGGTAGAACAGGTCGCCCTCACGGCCTTTCATGCCTGCGTAGCTCCACTTTAAGTGCTGCGAGTGGACGAATCCCACCGCAAGGTCATATGTGTGCAAGGCATTCTTAGGCGGCACTTCCGGAAAGGGCATGTAGGGCAACTGGTAAACTGCTGCACCGAAAGGGAGGGCAGCTTCAATGCTGCGGATGAAACGCTTGTCCTGCTCGTACGCAGTGCGCGCGCTGGACTGACACTGGCCGCACACAGCTGAGGTCTGATCCCAGATGCCGATGACCAGCATGCTGGCCGCAGCGATCGAGGCAATGGTCATGTGGTGTCGACGCCCCACCTTGTCGGATAACATCTGCACTGCAATGGCCACCGCAGCCAGCGTGCTAAATGTGATGAAGATGCTGGCCCGATTCCAGCCGCGGATGGAGGGCGATACAAGGTGCGCGAAGAGTGAGCCAAGTCCGCCGATGGTCATGAATGCCAGAAGGACGCCGGAGAGAATCGCCAACAGGGCAATGCGTTCTTCATTGCGCTGCTCGGCCAGGCGCGCGAACGTGACCAGCGCCAGGATGGCAAGGCCGATGGAACCGATCAGGCCCAGGGAGGCGGTCGTGTTCTCGTTGATCAACGGTGTGCTGGCCATGTACCGGGCCGTGACATTGGCCAGCTTGGGTAGCCTGTGGTCGGGGCGCGGTAGGATCAACTGCATCAACTTCACGCCGTAGATCTCGGACTCTGCTGGCGCGCGAGCAGCGACTTCCGGGTTGTGACCGTTGATCTGATCGTTGATCACATTGGGTGCGACATTTGCCAGCGTACCGAGCGCGAGGAAGAAAATGACGGGTGCTGCGAGGCGGCTGATGGACGTCCAGTTCTTCTGGAACAGCGCCATGAGGCAAGCCGTTCCAATCAGGATCAGACCGAATGCCGTGTAGTAAACGCCGAAACAGCTCAGGATCAGGTACAGCGCGGCAAGCGTGATCTTACGTGCGGGCCGCGCGCTCCAGAAATCCAGCGATACATCGGCGCGCACAATTCGAATCGCAAGCATGAAGTAGATCGGGACGCCGAAATACCAGGTGTAGAAGATGTGCTGCAACCGCAGGAAATGGAACGGTGCCAACGTAAAGAGTATGGCAGTGGTAAAGGACAGCAAACGACCGACGCGCAGCCAGCGCATTACCCAATATGCCGTCAGAAAGTTCGCGGCAAAACCCAGCAGGAAGAACAGATTGATTGCGGCGGCACTGCTGCCGGTCAGCATGCCGGCGAGCTTCAGGAACAGAAAGCTGCCGGAATCTGCTCCAGGATAATCCAGGAAGGAGGAGCCGAATGGGAATCCGCTGCGGTCGTTCTCAAAAATCCATCCTTCCATCGCTCGCTGCGTCAGCCAGAGGCTGCTCAAGGCGTCGCCCTTATACGAGAATGGGTAATCCAGCAAGGACAAGAGGCCAGCCGGCCAGCCGACCAGCAGGAGGCTGCCCGCCACGACGGACATAACGGCACCTAACAGCAGGGGTAGCCATTCGGCCTTGATCAGGGGACTGGCCGGCGCCGTGGCAGGAAATAGGGTAATCATGTAATCCACGATTCAAGAATGGATGCGCCGCGCCAACGGGAGGCAGGCAGGCAGGCAGGCGGGAGGTAGGGCAACATTCTACGCTGTGTATGTCTCAGCCTTGGTGGGAGTCTGGCTTGGGAGGCTGCAACAATAACTTGCTCAGGATAAACGACACTGGCAGCGTGACAACGATGGAGATCAGCGGGCCGACTGCCGCCGGCACGCCTAGATGCCCTACGCTGATTTTCAGCGCCAGGGCTCCAACTGCGTAGGTCACCAGATAGATGACCGGAAACGCTGCAAATTTCAACCAGCTGTGTTGAGCACGAAAGACGTAACGGGTGTTGATTAGATAACTGAGCAATATGCCTGCACAGAAACTCGCAAGATAAGCCCACTGGTAATACATAAAATCAAGGAGCACCCAGTACAGTGCCAGGGTCAGGCCCGTGTTGAGTGCTCCGCCCAACAGGAAGCGTAGGGCCACAGCGAACAATGACCGATGCCGCCGAAGCAGGGCATCGGCATGTGGGGACTCATCCGCCCGCATTCGCCAGACTCTTGAAGGACGCGTAATCGCGAATGTACTCATCGGTGTCGTAGGGCTCGGACGCAAACACCAGCAGCACGGCATCTTTGGAGTACTTGTACTGTGTGCCCCAGATCATCGGCGGCAGATGGATGCCCTGGTTCGGTGAGTTGAGTTCGACATCGATGCGGCGCGCACCGTCGTCTGCCAGCACCCTGACCGAACCGGAAACGCATACGAGAAACTGATGGCAGCGCTTGTGCGCATGCTCGCCACGGGTCTCCTGGGTGGGTACACCGTAGACAAGAAAGTACCGCCGCGCATTGAAGGGAAGGAAGCTGTCGAAGTCTCCGACTGACAGAGATCCGCGCATGTCGGAAAAGCTGGGCATCTGGTAAAGCTTGACGCCGGGAACGATGGTGTCGGTGATGCCCTGAACGACGGGCAGTGAAGCCGCTTGATCCGCGTCCTTGTCGGATACATAACCCACAATGCGCGCAGGATTGCCAACTACGATGGCATTGGGCGGCACCGAGCGCGTGACCACTGCACCTGCGCCAATCATCGCGCCACTGCCGATAGTGGTGCCAGCCAGGATTGTCGCGTTGGCCCCAATCGACGCGCCTGATTCCACTAAAGTGCCGAGAAATTTCTCGGGATATACCCGGCTGCGGGGGAACAGATCGTTGGTGAAGGTTGCATTAGGGCCTACGAAGACATCGTCTTCCAAGCGCACGCCATCCCATAGTTGCACGCCGCACTTGACCGTCACACGATCGCCGATCACGACGTCGGACTCAATGAATACGCCATCGCAGATGTTGCAGTCACGACCAAGGCGAGCGCCTGGCAGTACGTGGGCAAATGCCCAGACGCGGGTGCCCTCGCCAATGGTGGCGCTCTCGCAAAGAGCGTTGGGGTGCACGAAATAGCTCACTGGTTATCCTTTTCGAAGTTTTCGACTGACTGCATGATTGACAATGGACGTGCCTTGGTATTTTCGAAGGCATGCCAAGCGTATGTACCTACAATACCCAGTCCCAATGAATTGAGTGCGCCGAAAAAGAGAATGGTCAAGATAGTCAGGGTATAGCCCGGCACTGCGACGAGTCCGGAAAACTTCGCAGCCAGCACCAGCGCACTGAGCAACGTGGTAAATGCCAGCGCGATCAGGCCCAGCGCCGTCAGCATGCGGACTGGCAGGTCGGTGAAAGCAAAGACGCTATCGGACAGATACCGCAGTTTCTTGCTCAAGGTCCAGGCGCTCTTGCCGTGCTGCCGCTCGCGTCGCTGGTAACTGACAAATTCGCGCTTGCCGCCCAGCCAGAATAGTTGCGCGAGCAGGCTGGAATGAGCTTCGTTCAACAGCAACAGCCGTTCGAGGAAGTCACGGCTGACAGCGAAGATATCCACGCCACCCTTGGGAATGTCCTTGATGACCATGCGCCGATAGGTCGCCCAGAACAGGGTCGACGCCAGCTTCGAGGCCGCAGGATCGCTCCGCGCCTCGCGCACGCCGAAGGCAACGTCATATCGCTTGCTAGCGTAGCGCTGCCAAAAATCGATGACCAACTGGGGAGGTTCCTGTAGGTCGGCCGCCATTACCGCGGTCAATTCGCCGCGGCTGAGTTGCAAGCCGGTGCGGATTGCCGGGAAAGCGCCGAAATTTCTGGTCAGGGTCGCCAGCTGCGCACTAAAAGCGACGGCAGGCAATTTATCGCGCAGCAGGGCGTAGCTGCGATCGGGACTACCATCTACCACGAAGATGGCTTCAAACTTCCCGTTGACGCTGCGAGCGATCGAATCGACAGCCTGCAGGAGGTCGTCGATCGAGCCTTCATTGCCGTAGATCGGGACGACCAGACTGAGGGAAGGTGACTGCACCTTGCTCAGAACCGGTTGCATGCTTCGACAACCCGATCAATTTCTTCATCGGTCAGCTCCGGAAAACATGGCAGCGTCGTCACGCGCACCGCATCGGCTTCCGTGTTTGGCAACACCACTGAATCGAATGCACCCTCATGGCAGGGTTGACGATGGTCGCACAGCGGGTAATGGATCTCCGTCTGCACCCCGGCGGATTGCAGGTGCGACCGCAGCTGCTCGCGGTCATCGCAGCGCACGACATACAGATGCGCCACATTGTCGGCCCCTACCACGCCGCAAACTTCGATTCTTGGATTGGACAATCCCTGAGCGTAACGGTTTGCGATATCCCGGCGACGCTGGTTCCAGCCGTCCAGCAGGGGAAGCATGTGGCGCAGCATGGCTGCCTGCAATTCGTCGAGGCGGCTGTTGCGGCCCCCACGCAGGGTATTGGTGTACTTGGCCGTCCATCCATACTGGCGCAGTTGTGCGGCACGGATAGCCAAGTCGTCATGGTTTGTCACAATCGCGCCGCCATCTCCCAGGGCGCCCAGATTCTTGGTGGGATAAAAACTGAAGGAAGCAATATCACCAAAGCTACCAGCGCGGCGGCCATTTCGTTCTGCGCCATGTGCCTGTGCACAGTCTTCTACGACCTTTATGCCACGCGGTTGACACAGCGCGACGATCGCTTCGATGTCAGCCAGTTGGCCATAGAGATGGGTCACGATCACAGCTGCCGGTGCACAGTCGCCGGCGAGCATCGCTTCCAGCGCAGGTACGGCCATCAGCCCGGTCCCCGCTTCCGTATCGACAAAGACCGGTGAAGCGCCGCAGGCCAGGACCGCGCTGGTGCCGTACATCGCCGCATTGGCAACAACCGCCACCGTATCCTCGGGGCCGACGCCCAGTGCCTTTAGGGATAGCTCAAGAGCGTCGGTTCCATTGGCAACGCTGACGCAATGACGACTGCCGCAGTAGTTGGCGAACTCCTGCTCAAAAGCTTTGACGTTCGGACCAAGCACATAGTAGCCACTTGCAACGATCGTGGTTGCAATCTGAGACAGTGCATCCTGTATGGGTGCAATGTGGCGGGATAACGAGTTGACGGGAATCAGGGCGTCCATGGAATCCGAAGTATCAAGTGATGTGCGGTTGGATTGAAATACTGCGGCATGCCGCAGGAGGGATCTTTGACCGGAAGGATATCGTGTGCGGCAGGTGTCAGCGGGCTAGCTGACTTCGGCTAGTGAGCGGGGGTGCCGACCCCACTTATCTGGTATTGCGCCAAACCTGCGGTATGGGGCGACGCGCTCAAGCGAGCACAAGCGCCCGCCCTGGAATGATTGAAACAGTCCGTATGCCATGCCGGCCGGCAAATACTGACTCTTTGCCACGCTGTCTATCGTATCTTCATCCGCAGCACCTGGATTTGCCGAGTCGTCAGTTCCAGCAGCAAAAGCGGCGACGCAGTGCTGAGGGGATTTCAGCCGTCGAATGGCCGGGGCCTGGAAGCTCAGAAAGGGCATCCAAGGTATCCCGCGAAGTGATCGCGGATTATAGCGGCACGAGCCAACGTGGCGGAAAGGTTGCCCGCCATTCCACACAATTCTGAAGGCGCCGCGAAGCTGAACGCCCGCGGCGGCTACACTCAGGCCAGTGCCTGTTCCAACTCCGGCAGCAGCGTAAACAAATCTCCCACCAACCCGATATCGGCAATCTCGAAGATCGGCGATTCCGGGTCCTTGTTGATCGCCACAATCGTGCCGGCGTCCTTGATGCCGGTCAGGTGCTGGATGGCGCCGCTGATGCCGATGGCCACATACAGTTCCGGAGCGATGATCTTGCCGGTCTGGCCGACCTGCAGCTCGTTGGGTACGTAGCCTGCGTCCACTGCCGCGCGCGAGGCGCCTACGGCGGCGCCGAGTTTGTCGGCCAGGCTGTAGATATGCTGGAAGTTCTCGGCCGAGCCGACGCCGCGGCCACCAGAGACCACGCGCTTTGCGCTCTGCAGGTCGGGGCGGTCGGAGCTGCCTGCTGCCAGACCGACAAAACGGGTATGGGTCGGCAACGCGGCCTCCACCGTGGCCGCCTCGACCGTCGCGCTTCCACCGCCGGCCGCTTCCGGCCAAGAGGCACTGCGCACTGTCGCGACCACGATCTGCTCGGCCGGGGCCTTGACGGTGATGATGGCGTTGCCTGCATAGATCGGACGCTTGAAGGTGTAAGCGTCTTCGACCGACATCAGATCGGAGATCTGGTTGACGCCCAGCAGTGCAGCCACGACCGGCATCAGGTCCTTGCCGAAGGTGGTGGAGGGTCCAAAGACATGCGTGTAGCCCTGGCCGGCAAGCTGGGCGATCTGCGGCCCCAGCACCTGCGCGATGGCGTGTTCGTTTGCGGCGTTCGCCACCGTCAGCACTCGGGCAACACCGGCTAACTGCGCGGCTTGCGCTGCAACCGCGGCCGGGTCGGCAGCCAGCACAACCACATCAATTGAGTTGGCCGAGATCGCCAGCGCAGCGCTGAGGGTCTTGGCGGTGGCCGCATTGAGCTGACCGTTGAGATGTTCGGCAACAACGAGAACCTTGGCCATTACAGCAACCCCTTCTGCTTGAGTGCGGCCACCAGCTCGGCGGCGTCCTTGACCATCACGCCGCGGCTGCGCTTGGACGGCGCGGCGTAGTGCGTGGTGGTCAGGCTGTCATGCGCGTCGACGCCCAGGTCGGCAAACGCCAGCGTTTCCAGCGGCTTGCTCTTGGCCTTCATGATGTCCGGCAGCTTGATGAAGCGCGGCTCGTTCAGGCGCAGATCGGTGGTGATCACTGCCGGCAGGTCCACTTCCAGCGTCTCCAGGCCGGCATCAACCTCGCGCGTCACCGTGGCCTTGCCATCGGCAACGACGAGCTTGCCGGCGAAGGTGGCCTGCGGGCGGCCCCAGAGGGTGGCGAGCATCTGGCCGGTCTGATTGGCGTCGTCGTCGATGGCCTGCTTGCCGAGGATGACCAGATCCGGCTGTTCCTTCTCGACCAATTTGAGCAGCGCGCGCGCGGCGGTCAGCGGCTGAACAGCCGCATCGGTCACCACATGGATTGCGCGATTTGCGCCCATGGCCAGGCCGTTGCGCAGGTGCGCAGCCGCATCGGTCGGCGCCAGGGTGGCGACCACGACTTCCGTGGCGATGCCGGCATCGCGCAGGCGCAATGCTTCTTCCAGGGCGATTTCGTCGAACGGGTTGGGCGAGAGCTTGACGCCCTCGGTCACCACGCCGGAGCCATCCGGCTTGACCTGAATGCGGACGTTGTAGTCCACCACGCGCTTGTAGGCGACGAGGATTTTCATCGTGTACGAGATCCTTCAGCTATTGCGGGAAGGCCCGGCCGCGGCGGCAGGCACGGGAGTGGGGGCATTCTAACCGGGTGAAGCGAACCATGCGATGGCGTATGGGTGGTGCGGTGCACCACCAAGCTTGCCGCAGCACGTGCCGCGCTTAAGCCGGATGCGGCTGGGACCGTATATCCTGTGTGGTTTAAAAAGCGCGGCACGGTTCGCGTGACCAGCACACAAGGGGTAAACAGTGACGACTTGGCTTGTAACCGGCGGCGCCGGTTTCATCGGCGGCAATTTTGTGCTGGAAGCGGTGTCCCGCGGCGTCCGCGTGGTCAATCTGGACGCCCTGACTTACGCGGGAAACCTGAACACACTGGCGTCGTTGGAGGGCAATCCTGACCATGTCTTTGTCAAGGGCGATATCGGTGACGGTGCGCTCGTCACCCGCCTGCTGCAAGAACACCGGCCCGATGCGGTGCTGAATTTCGCTGCCGAGAGCCATGTCGATCGTTCGATCGATGGGCCTGGCGCCTTCATCCAGACCAATGTCGTCGGGACCTTGGCCCTGCTCGAAGCAGTGCGTGATTACTGGAAGGCGTTGCCGGATGCGAGTCGGGATGCGTTCCGCTTCCTGCACGTGTCCACCGACGAGGTCTACGGCACCCTGGGCGAGACCGGCAAGTTCACTGAGACCACGCCATATGCGCCGAACTCACCGTACTCCGCGTCGAAAGCCGCCTCGGATCATCTGGTGCGCGCATTCCACCACACTTATGGGCTGCCGGTGCTGACCACCAATTGCTCGAATAATTACGGCCCATATCATTTCCCCGAAAAGCTCATCCCGCTGGTGATCGCCAAGGCGCTGGCTGGCGAGCCGCTTCCGGTCTACGGCGACGGCAAGCAGGTGCGTGACTGGCTGTTCGTCAGCGATCACTGCGAGGCGATCCGTACGGTGCTGGGCAACGGTAGGGTCGGCCAAACCTACAATGTCGGTGGCAATTCCGAGCGGCAGAACATCGAGGTCGTGCAGGCCATCTGCGCATTGCTGGATCAGCATCGTCCGCGCGAAGACGGCAAGCCACGCGCGAGCCAGATTACCCATGTGACCGACCGGCCCGGGCACGACCGTCGTTACGCGATCGATGCTTCGAAGTTGAAGAACGAATTGGGTTGGGAGCCTGCCTATACCTTCGAGCAGGGCATCGCGCAGACGGTGGAGTGGTATCTTGGTAATCAGGCGTGGGTACAGGGCGTGCTGGACGGAAGCTACCGTCTGGAACGTATCGGCGCGGCGTCCTGACATCCCTCTCTCTGGTGGCCGCTCAGGTGCGTGCCGACCTTCCAAGGAAGCTCTCATGACACAACGCAAAGGCATCATCCTGGCAGGCGGCTCCGGCACCCGCCTGTATCCAATCACCAAGGGCGTCAGCAAGCAGCTGCTGCCGGTGTACGACAAGCCGATGATCTATTACCCGCTCAGCGTGCTGATGCTGGCGGGCATCCGCGACATCCTGATCATCAACACACCGCACGAGCAGGCGCTGTTCCAGTCGTTGCTGGGCGATGGTTCGCAATGGGGTGTCAATATCCAGTACGCCGTGCAACCGAGTCCAGACGGGCTCGCGCAGGCGTATCTGATCGGCCGCGACTTCGTGGACGGCAAGCCGAGCTGCCTGGTGTTGGGCGACAACATCTTCCACGGTCATGGCCTGACCGAGACCCTGCGCCGCGCCGATGCGCGTGAACAGGGGGCGACCGTGTTCGGTTACTGGGTCAACGACCCGGAGCGCTACGGCGTTGCCGAATTCGATCAGCAGGGCAAGGTGATCGATATCGCCGAAAAGCCTGAGAAGCCCCGTTCGAACTATGCGGTAACGGGTTTGTATTTCTACGATGGAAGAGCAAGCGACTATGCGGCTGCCCTGAAGCCATCGCCGCGCGGCGAATTGGAGATCACCGACCTCAATCGCTGCTATCTGGAAGCCGGCAAGCTGCATCTCGAGCCGCTAGGGCGTGGCTATGCGTGGCTTGATACCGGTACGCATCAGTCCTTGCATGAAGCGGCCAACTTCATCGAAACCATCCAGATGCGGCAGGGTCTGCAGGTGTGCTGTCCTGAGGAAATCGCATTTGGTCAGGGCTGGATCGACACCGAACAGCTGGAGCGCCTTGCGGCGCCGCTGGCTAAAAATGACTACGGTAAGTATCTAAACGCCCTAGCCAAGCGCGGAGTGGTCCGTTGAAAGTGATCGAAACGACGTTGCCTGGCTGCGTTGTGATAGAGCCATCAGTCTTTGGAGATGCTAGGGGATACTTCTTCGAAACGTGGAATGCCGAGCGTTTCAAGCAGCACGGCCTGCCGCAGAACTTTGTGCAGAGTAATGTCTCCACCTCCGCCAAGAGTGTCCTACGTGGTCTGCATTATCAGTGGCCACGTCCACAGGGCAAGCTGGTTAGCGTCCTTGCCGGTGAGGTGTATGACGTTGCTGTTGATCTGCGGTCTGGCTCGCCTCATTTCGGGCGTTGGACAGCTGTCCTGCTGAGCGCTGAGAACCGTCGCCAAGTCTGGATACCGGAGGGCTTTGCACATGGCTTTGCAGTGCTTTCGGAAACAGCACTGTTCAGTTACCTGTGCACCGATATCTACGTCAATGAGGCCGATGCCGGCGTTCGTTGGGACGATGCTGCGATCGGTATCGACTGGCCGATCAGCAATCCTGTGCTCTCTACCAAGGACGCAGCTGCACCATTTCTGGCCGATGTGCCGCCTGATCGCTTGCCAACCTTCCCAGCATGATCACGTTGGTGGTTGGTGCCAGCGGACAGGTCGGTACAGAGCTGTTGCGTGCACTTGCAAGGGGCGGGGCAGAGGTGGTGGCAGCGACCCGTAGCGGGCAGCTACCTGACGGTACGACCTGCGAGACCGCGGATTTCGATGCGCCGGAAACATTGCCTGGCTTGCTAGACCGCTTGCAGCCAAGTTGCGTCGTCAACGCAGCCGCCTATACGGCCGTCGATCGTGCCGAGCAGGAGCGTGATGCCGCCTTCCGTGCCAATGCCGAGGCGCCGGCGGTCATCGCGCAATGGTGCGCGCGCGCCGGTGTGCCCCTGGTCCATTACTCGACCGACTATGTCTTCGATGGACAGGGCACGCACCCCTATCGGCCGGACGATGCCACCGCGCCGCTCGGCGTGTACGGGCAAAGCAAACTGGCCGGCGAGCAGGCAGTGCAGGCGGCCGGCGGCCGTCATCTGATCTTCCGCACTGCCTGGGTCTACGCGGCGCATGGACACAATTTCCTGCGCACGATGCTGCGCGTGGGCGCCGAGCGCGACGTGCTGCGCGTGGTCGCCGACCAGATCGGCACGCCAACGCCAGCGGCGTTAATCGCCGACATCACGGCGCACGCGCTGCGCCAGCCGGGCGAACCCTCCGGCTTGTGGCATCTGACCGCCGCCGGGCAGACCACCTGGCACGGCTTCGCCGAAGCCATCTTCGCGCAGGCGCGCGCGCGCGGCCTGCTCGCCCGTGCGCCGCGCGTGGAGGCGATCAGCACCGCCGACTATCCCACGCCGGCCACGCGCCCGGCCTATTCGCGACTGGATATCCACAGCCTGCAGGACACCTTCGGCGTCCGCCTGCCGGACTGGCAGGATGGACTGAGCCAGGTGCTGGACACGCTCGCCCAACGATGAGCGTCGTCGGTGGTGCCATCGATCGGTGCGGCTTCAGCACCGACTCATAGCTTGCACTTCGCTTCGGCTACCATCAGGGTTGATCCGCGCCGGACCGGCGATCTGCTCCACGCAGGTCGCGGCCGACGTGGATGTGCCGCTGAAGCGGATGCCACGCACGATGCATACGTTGGATGCATGCAGGTGTGCGCTGTATCGCATCAGCCGGCACCGTGCAGGTTCTCGCGTATCCCCCAGCGGGCGCGCCAGCCCCATTGCGGGCTCGGCCGTCCCGTCATTACGCCGCGACCTGCATGCAGCGCGCTACATCCTCCCCCATCCAATGTCGCAAGGAATTCCAATGAAGATCGCTGTCGCGGGTACCGGCTATGTCGGTCTGTCCAATGGCGTATTGCTCGCCAAGCACCATGAGGTAGTGGCGCTGGACATCGTCGAGTCCAAGGTGAAGCTGCTCAACGAAGGCCGCTCGCCGATCGTCGACAAGGAACTCGAAGCCGCGCTGGCCCAGGGTGGCTTGAACTTCAAGGCCACCCTGGACGCCAAGGAGGCGTTTGCCGGCGCAGAGTTCGTGATCATCGCTACGCCCACCGACTACGATCCGGACACCAACTATTTCAACACTGGGTCGATCGAGGTCGTGATCGCCAAGGTGCTGGAGATCAATCCGCAGGCGACCATGGTGATCAAGTCGACCATTCCGGTCGGCTACGTCGCCAAGCTGCGCGCGCAGTTCGGTACCGACAACATCATCTTCTCGCCCGAATTCCTGCGCGAAGGCCGGGCGTTGTACGACAACCTGTACCCGTCCCGGATCATCGTCGGCGAGCGTTCGGCGCGTGCGGAAACCTTCGCGCGGCTGTTGCAGGAAGGCGCGCTCAAGCCCGACGTGCCGGTGTTGTTCACCGAGCCGACCGAGGCCGAGGCGATCAAGCTGTTCGCCAATACCTACCTGGCGATGCGCGTGTCCTACTTCAACGAACTGGACACCTACGCGCTTACCCATGGGTTGGATAGCCGCCAGATCATCGAGGGCATCTGCCTGGATCCGCGTATCGGCAGCCACTACAACAATCCTTCCTTCGGCTATGGCGGTTACTGCCTGCCCAAGGACACCAAGCAGTTGCTAGCCAACTATCAGAGCGTGCCGCAGAACATCATCCGGGCGATCGTCGATTCCAATACGACCCGCAAGGACTTCATTGCCGCCGACGTGCTACGGCGCAATCCCAAGGTGGTCGGCATCTATCGGCTGATCATGAAGGCCGGGTCGGACAATTTCCGGTCGTCCAGCATCCAGGGGGTGATGAAGCGCCTCAAGGCCAAGGGCGTGGACGTCATCGTGTACGAGCCGACGCTGAGCGATCCTGAGTTCTTCCGTTCGCGCGTGGTCAACGACCTGGAGGCCTTCAAGCGCGAAGCCGATGTCATCATCAGCAATCGCATGGCCGACGCGCTGCAGGATGTGCAGGACAAGGTGTATACGCGCGACCTGTTCGGCGACAACTGAGCCAGACAGGCGCTTGAGTCCTGGCGGGTGGCGATGCCATCCGTCCAGGACGCCCATGGGACTCACGGCGATGCGGTGCTATGTACCTGCTTCGCAGGCAGGTACCCGCGGTGGCGAACCGTGGGCGATGCAGCTGCGTTGCCCGCATTCACAGGTGTGCGACACAGCCAATGAGGCGTGTGGCCTCTGATCCGCGCGCGCGCCGTATCGCGATAAACGTGGCCACGGATAACGCAGGACGGCGGCCGAAGGCCGCCGTCGATATTGCCGTCTACGGTGAGACGCGCGATCAAGCGCGGCCGTAGGTGTCTTCGAAGCGCACGATATCGTCTTCGCCCAGATAGCTGCCGGACTGCACCTCGATCAATTCCAGCGGCAGCTTGCCCGGATTGCGCAAGCGATGGGTGACGCCCAGCGGGATGTAGGTGCTCTGGTTTTCGGTCAGCAGCAGCACTTCTTCGCCACGCGTCACTTCGGCCGTGCCGCTCACCACGATCCAGTGTTCTGCGCGGTGGTGATGCATCTGCAGGCTCAGCACTGCACCGGGTTTGACGGTGATGCGCTTGACCTGGTGGCGTTGGCCCATGTCGATGGAATCGTAAGCGCCCCATGGACGATAGACCTTGCGATGCCAGGTGGCCTCGGAACGGCCAGCGGTCTTGATCTGGCTGACGATGTCCTTGACCTCCTGGATGCGGTCGCGGTGGCCGACCAGCACGGCGTCCGGCGTTTCAACGACCACCACATCCTCAAGCCCAACCATGGCGATCAGGCGCGAGCCGTACGCATACGTGTTCTGGCAATCGAGCTGGATCACGTCGCCATGGTGCGCGTTGCCTTGCGCATCCTGCTTGGAAACATCCCGCAGCGAAGACCACGAACCGACGTCGTTCCAGCCCGCGTCCAAGGGCACCACGACCGCATCGGCGGTCTTTTCCATCACGGCATAATCGATCGAATCCGACGGGCTGGCGGCGAAGGCGTCCTTGTCCAGACGGGTGAAATCGGCGTCGCGCTTGCCGTTTTCCCACGCCTTCTGGCACGCATCGGCAATGGCCGGATGGAACTTGCGCAGCTCTTCCAGGTAACGCGACGCACGGAACAGGAACATGCCGCTGTTCCAGTAGTACTCGCCGCTTGCCAGGTAGCTTTGTGCGGTGGCGAGGTCGGGCTTCTCGACGAAGCGCTCGACTGCGCTTGCACCGGTACCGGCGCCGGCCTTGATATAGCCATAGCCGGTTTCGGGCGCAGTCGGCTTGATGCCGAAGGTCACCAGCTTGCCTTGCTCAGCAGCAGTCGCCGCCAAGGTCACTGCCGCCTGGAACGCAGCTTCGTTCTGAATGACGTGGTCGGAAGGCAACACCAGCAATAGCGGGTCGGCACCGTCGCGGGTCGCTTCCAGCGCTGCAACGGCAATTGCCGGCGCCGTGTTGCGTCCCTTGGGCTCCAGCAGGATGGCCGAAGGCTTCACGCCCAACTGCTGCAACTGCTCGGCGGCCATGAAGCGGTGTTCTTCATTGGCGACCACGATGGGGGCGTGACCTGCGACGGGAGCCGCGCGCAACCAGGTGGACTGCAGCATGCTCTTGTCGCCGACCAGCGGCAGGAATTGCTTAGGATAGGACTCGCGCGACAGCGGCCACAGGCGCGTGCCGGAGCCGCCGGACAAGATAATGGGTAGGACGTCGCTCATGGGCGGGGGAAACTCCAGTGCGTCAAAGGTGGGGGAGAATGGTAGATCAGCCGCGCAGCAAGGCGGAAATTTCCTGCGTACGCGTTTCCAGCAGTGCGGCATCGCCGCGCGTTTCCACGTTCAGGCGCAGCAGCGGCTCGGTATTGGAGCTCCGTAGGTTGAAACGCCATTGACCAAAATCGGCGCTGATGCCGTCGGTGTAATCCAGCTCCGGCGACAACGACGCGTAATGCTCCATCACGCGGGCAACAGAGGCCTTGGCATCGGCCACCTTGAAGTTGATCTCGCCGCTGCAGGGGAATTTCTGCATGCGCGCTTCGACCAGATCGGCCAGCGAACGGCCCGACTGCGACACCAGTTCGGCGATCAGCAGCCACGGAATCATGCCGGAGTCTGCGTAGGCGAACTCGCGGAAATAGTGGTGCGCGCTCATCTCGCCGCCGTAGACGGCATTTTCGCTGCGCATCTTTTCCTTGATAAAGGCGTGGCCGCTCTTGCACAGCACCGGAATGCCGCCGGCTTCTTCGACCTGCTCGACCGTGTTCCAGGTCAGGCGCGGGTCGTGCACGACCTTGCCGCCCGGCTGCTTGGCAAGGATGGCTTGTGCCAGCAGGCCAACCAGGTAATAGCCTTCGATGAAGCGGCCGGTGTGATCGAAGAAGAAACAACGGTCGAAGTCGCCGTCCCACGCGATACCGAAATCGGCGCCGTTGTCCCTGACCGCCTTGGCGGTGGCGTCACGGTTTTCCGGCAGCAGCGGGTTGGGAATGCCGTTGGGGAAGTTGCCATCGGGCTCATGGAACACGCGCACGAATTCGAACGGCAGATGCGGCGCAAGCAGGTCGACGATCAGACCGGCGCCGCCATTGCCGGCATTGACCACCAGCTTGAGCGGCTTGAGCGTGCTGCGGTCCACGTAGCTGAGCAGGTGCTCCAGGTACGCGGTCTTGTCGGTGCGGCTCTGCTCACTGGCGGTGGGCTCGCCCGGCGCTGCGGTATCGGCCGCGACCGTGTCGCGGATGGCGAACAGACCGGTGTCCGAGCTGATCGGTCGCGCTTGCTCGCGGACCAGCTTCATCCCGTTGTAGTCCATCGGGTTGTGACTGGCGGTCACCATCACGCCGCCGGCCGCCTTGAGGTAATCGGTCTGGAAATAGACTTCCTCGGTGCCGCACAGGCCGATGTCGATCACTTCACGGCCACTGGCGCGCAGGCCCGCCGAAAGCGCTTCCTGCAGCGCCGGGCTGGCCAGGCGCACGTCGTGGCCCAGGACCACCGGCCCTTGATCCAGCTGCGCCGCCAGCGCCACGCCGATGCGGCGGGCCAAGTCCTCGTTGAGTTCATCCGGCACACGGCCGCGAATGTCGTAGGCCTTGAAGGCGGGTAGCGTCATGGGCAAATCCTGAAGTGGGGGACGCCCGAGTTTAGCGGCTGCGCCGTGTCTTGGGTGTGGCGGAATTGCGACCGGGGACAGGGAACAGTCAGCGGATAGAATGGGCGCTTCACATCAGCGAGGTGAGGGCGGTGATGCGCAGTGACGGACGCGGTGCGGCAAGCGGCAAACGCTATGCCGATGCCAAGGCAGCACTGGACGGGGTACTGGCCAATGGTCAGACCCTGGCGGTGGGCGGCTTTGGGTTGTGTGGAATCCCGGAGGCATTGATTGCAGCCGTGCGCGACAGTGGGATCGGCGGGTTGACGGTGATCTCGAACAACGCCGGCGTCGACGGATTCGGGCTTGGTCAATTATTGGCCACCCGGCAGATCCGCAAGATGATTTCGTCCTACGTGGGCGAAAACAAGGAATTCGAACGCCAATACCTGGCGGGCGAACTCGAGCTGGAGTTCAATCCGCAAGGCACCCTGGCCGAGCGTTTGCGCGCCGGTGGCGCGGGCATTCCTGCGTTTTACACCGCCACCGGCTACGGCACGATCGTGGCCCAGGGCAAGGAAACGCGCGAATTCGACGGCAAGCATTACGTGCTTGAAACCGCGTTGCAGGCCGACGTGGCGTTGGTCAAGGCATGGCGCGCCGATACCGCCGGCAACCTGGTATTCCGTAAGACCGCGCGCAATTTCAATCCCGCCTGCGCCATGGCCGGACGCGTGTGCATCGCCGAGGTCGAGGACATCGTGGAGCTGGGCGTTATCGATCCGGATCAGGTGCATCTGCCCGGCATTTACGTGGACCGCCTGGTGCTCAACGCCACGCCGGAAAAACGCATCGAACAGCGCACCGTGCGCGAAGGACAGCAGTGATGGCCTGGACCAGAGACCAGATGGCCGCACGCGCGGCACGCGAACTGACCGATGGTGCCTACGTCAACCTGGGCATCGGCCTGCCGACGCTGGTCGCCAACCACATCCCCGACGGTGTGGATGTGTGGCTGCAGTCGGAGAACGGCCTGCTTGGCATCGGCCCGTTTCCAAGCGAAGACCAAGTGGATGCAGACCTGATCAATGCAGGCAAGCAGACCGTGACCGCCCGCGCCGGTGCCAGCTATTTCGGTAGCCACGATTCATTCGCGATGATCCGTGGCGGCCACATCGACCTGGCGATTCTCGGCGCAATGCAGGTCACCGACCGTGGCGATCTGGCCAACTGGATGGTGCCCGGCAAGATGGTCAAGGGCATGGGCGGTGCAATGGATCTGGTGGCCGGCGTCAAACGCGTGGTGGTGTTGATGGAGCACGTCGCCAAGGACGGAAGCCACAAGATCTTGCGCGAATGCGACCTGCCACTGACCGGCGTCGGCGTGGTGGACCGCATCATTACCGATCTAGCGGTGTTCGATGTCACTGCAGATGGATTGGTGCTGGTTGAACACGCCGATGGAGTGGAGCTGGAGGAACTGCGCAAAAAAACAGGCGTTGCATTCATTGCCGCATAAATAAGCAGGGGCCTGTCAGGCCCCTGGCTTTTAGAGATTCTGGTAGTTCGGACCAGAACCACCCTCCGGCGTGACCCAGGTGATGATTTCGTACGGGTCCTTGATGTCGCAGGTCTTGCAGTGCACGCAGTTGGCCGCGTTGATCTGCAGACGCTTGCCGGAGGGGCTGGCGGTGTCTGCGGCCATTTCGTAGACGTTGGCCGGGCAGAAACGGGTGCAGGGGTTGTCGTATTCGGTCACGCAGCGGGTGGCGCATACATCGGTGTCCAACACCTTCAGATGTACCGGCTGGTCTTCATCGTGCTCGGTGGCGGCGAAATACACGGCTTGCAGGCGATCGCGCGGGGCGAGGTCGCGGGTGACGTAGTCGCGCTTGGGCTGTTCGTACTCGCCGAGCTTGTGCAGCGCCGACCAGTCGGGTTTGTTCTTCAGCGTCCACGGCGAAGCGCCCTTGAGCGCGGTTTCCCAGGCCGCGTTGAGCAGGCCGAACCACAGCCCCTTCTTGAAACCGGGCTTGATGTTGCGGACTTGCTTCAGCTCGGACATGACCTCGGAGGCGCGCAATCTGGCATCGAAGCCCTGCGGCGCCAGCTGCGATTGCACCAGGTGTTCGGCGGCCAGCATGCCGCTGCGGATCGCCTGGTGGGTGCCCTTGATCTTGGGTACGTTGAGCAGGCCGGCGGTGTCGCCGATGAGCAAGGCGCCGGGCATGTCCACTTTCGGCAACGATTGCCAGCCGCCGCTGACCAGTGCGCGGGCGCCGGCAGACACAATGCTGCCACCTTCCAGCAGCGGCTTGATCATGGGGTGGTTCTTCCATTGCTGGAAGGCTTCCCACGGTTGGTAGGCCGGGTCGCTGTAGTCCAGCCCGCTTACATAACCGAGCGCGATCTGGTTGTTGTCCAGGTGATAGACGAAGCTGCCGCCGTAGGTGCGGTTGTCGGCTGGCCAGCCGATGGTGTGCACGATCTTGCCGGGCGTGACGCGGCCTTCGGGCACCTGCCACAGCTCCTTGATGCCGATCGAATAGCCTTGCGGGTCGCTGTCGGCGGTGAGGTCGAAGCGCTTGAGCAGCCGCTTGGTCAGGTGGCCACGCGCGCCTTCGGCAAGCACGGTGACCTTGGCGCGGATGTCGATGCCGGCGGTGTAGCCGGGCTTGTGCGTGCCGTCTTTTGCAATACCCATGTCGCCAATGCGCACGCCCACCACCTGGCCGCTGTCGTCGTGCAGCGTTTCGGCGGCGGCGAACCCGGGATAGATTTCCACGCCCAGCGCTTCGGCCTGCGGCGCCAGCCAGGCGCACATCGCGCCCAGGCTGACGATGAAGTTGCCATGGTTGCGCATGCCCGGCGGCACCACCGGGAACTTGCGCGCGCTGTCCTTGCCGAGGAACCAGAATTCGTCGTCGGTGGCCGCCACGCAGATCGGCGGCGGATTGTCGCGCCAGCCTGGCAGCAATGCATCCAGCGGGCCGGGCTCGATCACCGCACCGGAGAGGATATGCGCGCCGATGGTGCTGGATTTTTCGATCACGCAGACGCTGATGTTCGGATCGAGCTGCTTGAGCCGGATCGCGAACGACAGCCCGGCCGGACCGGCACCGACGGTGACGACGTCGTATTCCATGACGTCGCGCTCGACCGCCTCTGACGCGTGTGCGCCCACTCCCGCTTCCGACATTGCTCCGCTCCCGTTGGCTCGATGGCTGTTGCGCATTTTCCGGGATTGCATGTGACGGCGGCAAATCGGGTCGATTCATCCGCGCCATGCCGGGCTGCGTGCTAGCGTTTCCGGCATGAAGATTCGGGTGGCATTGCCGGGGGCGGAGATCAACTGGTGGCGCGGTTGGCTGCCGCCCGCGCAGGCCGATGCGCTGATGCAGGCGCTGCTGGCGCAGGCGCACTGGGAGGTGCACCGCATCCGGATGTTCGGACGCATGGTGGATTCGCCGCGCCTGAGCAGCTGGATCGGCGATCCGGAGGCGAGCTATCGCTACTCGGGCACACGGTTCTCGCCACAGCCCTGGCTGGAGGTGCTGCAGCCCGTGCGCATGCGGCTGGAGGACGAAACCGGTCACCGGTTCAACAGCGTGCTGGTCAATCGCTACCGAAGTGGCAGCGATGCGATGGGCTGGCACAGCGACGACGAGCCTGAGCTGGGCGCGCAGCCATTGATTGCCTCGGTGAGCCTGGGTGCGACGCGGCGCTTTGCGTTCAAGCACCGCGACGATGCGGCCCTGAAGCAAATGCTGGAGCTCGGTCACGGCGACCTGTTGCTGATGGGCGGCGACACCCAGCGCCACTACAAACACGCTTTGCCGCGCACCGCCAAGCCGGTCGACGAGCGCATCAATCTGACCTTTCGTCAGATCGCGGTGCGCGTGTCCCAGCCATGAGCGGCTAGCAACTTGCAGCGCGCTCGCCTGGGCAGTGAGCCCGGTGGGCGTGTCGGCCGCAGCTTGCGTGGGCGCAACCAGCAATCCAGGTCAAACGATGAGTGGATCGAGTGCGCGGTTCCCTCACCGCTTGCGTAACACGCCGTGAACCCATCCATGCGGGCTCGATGGCGGTATCCATGCCGCCAACGGTCCCGCAAGCGGCAAGGACACCGCACCAGAAAGTGCATTGATGACGTGATTGAAGAGCGAGGACGCCCCGCCCAGACAGTCGACTGGCTGCTGTGTTGAAGAACGAGCAGACCGCGTCGAGAAGCCGCTACGTGCTTTTTTGAAAGCTGTGCACACCGAGCATCTCAACTGGTCCTTGCCCGCCTAGCCTCGCCGAGCCCTTGGCGGCATGGATGCCGCCAGGAAGCATGCAGGGACGTACTTGCAGCGTGGCTGGCGATGGTGGGCGGGTAAGCGCCCTGCAGCCATGGCACAGATCAGCCGCTCTGCAAGAGACCGGCGTGACGTCGCCTGTCAGCCGCTTCAAGCCTGTCGCTTGCGCTTACAACGAACGCGGCACGTTCTGGCTGTCCTGTTGCCCGGCGGTTAGCGTCCAGCCGACCAGCTCGGTGGTGATCTGGGTCAGCGCCTGCTCGAAAGCCACCGCGACTGCGGCGGTATCGGTGCCGGTGGACGGGCGCGCGACCAGGAAGGTGCGCGAGGCGACCACGCGTTGGTCGGTCGAATGCAGCAGTTTGGCGTTGAGCTCGATCGTGGCCGAGGGCAGCGACTGGCCGGCGTAATCGGATTCGAAGCGGCGCAGGTCGATCGCCAGCTTGTAGTCCGAGCGGATGCCGGTGCCGATATGGGCCACCGCGGCAATCTTGCCGGAGTCTTCGAACGCGCGCACCACGCTGTCTTCCAGCATGTCGGTGGCTGGCTGTGCCCAGCCAGCGCCGTGGTAGACCTGCAGTTCGCCAGGGGTCGGGCGCACATTGATGCGCGGGCTGTCGATAACGCGTGCGGCGCTGGGCTTGGCCACCACCAGCTGCCAGGTCACCTGCGGCCAGGTGGGATTGGGCGTCACGCGCACCGTCGGGGCGTAGATGGTGGCCGGCTTCTTGTCGCCTCCGGCCAGCACCGAGCAGCCGCCCAGCGCCAGCAACGACACGCACAACAGGGGACGCAACACACGCATAGCAGTCATTTCGGTTCGAACTCCTTGGGTGCGTCGCGGCCGAGCAGGTAGCGCGCAGGGTTGTTGTCCAGTTTGTCGCTGACCCGGCGCAGGTCGCGGATCAGGCCGCGCAATTCGGTCAGTGTGGGGCCGAGCTGGCCCAGCCCATCGTTGGCAAAACTATTGATGGCCGCGCGGTTCTCGCCAAGGATGTTGTCGGCATTGCCGGCGGCCGAATCCAGCTTGACCAGGGTGGCATCGAGTTTTTCCAGGATGCCCGGCAGCTGCTGTACCAGGTTCTGGTCCAGCCGCTTGATGGTGCCGTTGGTGGTGGTCAGGGTGGTGTCCAGATTGCGCGCGGCGTCGCGCGCGCTGACGATCAGTGCCTGCATGCCTTCGTCGCGATCGGCGATGCCACCGCTGATCTTCTCCAGGTTCTGCAGCGTGGCCGAAATGCTGGCCACATTCTTGTCCGAGAGCATCTGGTCCATGCGCTCGACGATGCGATTGGCGGTGTCGGTGATGTTCTGCAGCGCCGACGGGGTGGTCTGGATGATCGGCGCGTCGCTCTTGTCGATGCTGGTCAGCGCCGGCGCTTCGGGCGTGCCGCCGGAGAGCTGGATGATCGACGGGCCGGTCAGGCTGGTGATCGCCAGCTTGGCGCGGGTGTCGCTCTTGATCGGCGTGGTGGAGTTGACGCGCACATGCGCGACCACCTGCCGCGGGTCGTTCGGCGCCAGGGTCAGCTCGGTGATCGAGCCGACCGCGATGCCGTTGTACTGCACCGGGCTGCCGACCGACAGGCCGGTCACTGCCTCGCGGAACACCACCCGGTATTGCTGCCAGGTGCGGTCGGAGGAGTACTTGGCGGCCCATAGCCCGAACAGCAGCAGGGCCAGGCCGGCCACGATGGTGAAGGCGCCGATCAGGACGTAATTGGCTTTGGTTTCCATGCTCAGGCGGTCTCGGTGGAGTCGGTCTTGGCCGCGCGCGCGGCGCGGGCGCGCGGACCGTGAAAATAGTCCTGGATCCAGGGGTGATCGATCTGCTCGACCTCGGCCAGCGGCGCGTTGGCGATCACCTTGCGGTCGGCCAGTACCGCGATGCGGTCGCAGATGGCGTACAGCGTATCCAGGTCGTGGGTGATCAGGAACACGGTCAGGCCCAGGGCCTGCTGCAAGGTGCGGATCAGACGGTCGAAGGCGGCCGCACCGATCGGGTCCAGCCCGGCGGTGGGTTCGTCCAGGAACAGCAACGGTGGATCCAGCGCCAGCGCACGTGCCAGTCCGGCACGCTTGCGCATGCCGCCGGACAATTGCGAAGGCAGCTTGTCCAGCGCATCGGCCGGCAGGCCGGCGAGCTTGATCTTCAGCAGCGCCAGTTCGAAATACCAGCGCTCGGGAAACTCGCCATGGTGTTCCTTCAGCGGCACCTGCACGTTTTCGCCCACGGTCATCGACGAAAACAGCGCCCCGTCCTGAAACAGCACGCCGGTGTTCCGGGTGATGTGCTGGCGGTCGGCGAACCGGCCCGAGCGCGCGTCCGCGCCCAGCACCTGGATGCTGCCGGCATCGGGATCGCGCAGGCCCAGGATGCTGCGCATCAGCACCGACTTGCCGGTGCCCGAACCGCCGACCACGCCGAGGATTTCGCCGCGCCGCACATCCAGATCCAGGTCTTCGTGCACGGTCTGGCTACCGAAACGGTTGGTGAGCCCGCGCACGGAAATCGCCAGCTGTTCGTCGTCGGCCTCGGCCTGTGGGCCCGGATTGGGGAGTGGGGATTCGGGAGTGGTCACAGCACCTTCCTCTCCAATACCAGTGCAAGCGCCGCGCTGCGGCTTTGTACGAATCCCGAATCACGCATGTCCAATCCCGGCTTCATCACCACCCCATCTTCATGAACCACAACGCCGCGATCGCGTCGAGGATGATGACCAGGGAAATCGTCTGCACCACCGAGGACGTGGTGCGTTCGCCCACCGATTGCGCGGTGCCGCTGACCTTCAGCCCTTCCAGGCAGCCGATCAGGCCGATCACCAGCGCAAACAGCGGCGCCTTCGAGAGCCCGACCAGGAAATGCCGCAACTGGATGGTTTCGTGCATGCGCGCCAGATACATTTGCGGCGGAATATCCAGGTCGAACGCGCCCACGGTGACGCCACCGGCCAGGCCGGCGATCATCGCGATGAAGGTCAGCAGCGGCAGGGTGAAGATCAGCGCGAGCAGGCGCGGGATCACCAGCAGGTCGATCGGGTCCAGGCCCAGGGTGCGGATCGCGTCCACTTCCTCGCGCGATTTCATCGCGCCGATCTGCGCGGTGAAGGCGCTGGCGGTGCGGCCTGCCAACACAATTGCCGTCAGCAGCACCGCGAATTCGCGCAGGAAGGCGATGGACACCAGCTCCACCACGTAAATTTCCGCACCGAAGTCGCGCAGGATGGTCGAGCCCAGGAAGGCGATCACCGCGCCCACCAGATACGACAGCAGCACCACCAGCGGCACCGCGTCCAGGCCCACCTGCTCCATGTGATGCACGGTGGAGGTTAGCCGGAAGCGCCGCGGCTCGTGGATCAGCCGCATGATCTTGACCAGGTTTTCGCCCAGAAAACTGTTCAACTCCAGGATGTCCTGGCCGACGCGATGCGTGGCCCGGCCCAGGCGGTCGAGCGCGGCGACGAAGCCGTAATCGCGTTTGGGCTTGGGGCGCTCGTCGTTGAGTTCCTCAATGGTGCACACCAGTGCCTGGTGCTCATCGCGGAAATCGATCGCGTCTTCCTTCAGGCCCATGCGGCCGGCAAAGCGCAGCAGCTGCAGTACGCCGGCCGAATCCAGCTGCTGGATGCCGCGCGCGTCGATGCGGCGCACCCCGTCGGGTACGGCCTGCAGCAGTTCTGCCTGGGGCAGGGCGGTCGCCAGGACCCAACTGCCAACGAGGCGGACCTGTGCCTGATCCTGCGAGTCTTGTTCGATGCGTGGAGGTTGCGGTTTGATCATGGGTGGCCTGTCCGTGGCGCCAGCATACAGGGCCAATGTGAGCGACGGATGGGGACGCAACCGCAGCGGTGTGCCGATGGCCGTCGATGAGGGCGCCGGGTACGCGCGCTGCGGCATACACTGGCGGCCTCGCCGGACACGGCGTTTCTCCGATCCGACCCGCCACGCATGTCCGCTGCCACCGTCGTCCTCCCTTCCGCCAGCGCCACCTACGCCCAGCGCGTCGCCTTCGTGTCCGAAATTGCCGGGCGCCTGCATTCCTATGGCACCACCGCGCAGCGGCTGGAAGCAGCGGTGGTGGGGTTGTCGCAGAAGCTGGGCCTGGACTGCGAGCCCTGGTCCAACCCCACTGGCATCATCCTGAGCTTCAGCGACCCCACCAAGGCGATCGGTTCCAGCGACATCACCCGGGTGATTCGCCTCGCGCCGGGCGAAAACGATCTCTACAAGCTCAGCGTGGCCGATTATGTGGCCGACAGCGTGGCCAACGGCCGCATGAGCATCGCGCAAGGACACACCGCATTGCGCCGGCTGGACCGCGAGGTGGACCGGCGCGGCAAGACCCTGCAGGTGCTGGCGTTCGGGCTGGCCGCCGCCGGCGTGGCCGGGCTCTGGAAGCTGCCATGGCTGGATATCGCCACGGCCGGGGCGATCGGCATGTCGATCGGCCTGCTCACCCAGTACACCGACAAGCGCGCTGCCACCAAGGAAGCCGGCGAGGCGCTGGCCGGTCTGCTGGCGGGCGTGGTGGCCGCGCTGGTGGCCTCGCTGATCGGGCCGTTGAACCTCAACACGGTGATCATCGCTTCGCTGGTGGTACTACTGCCGGGCATGTCATTGACCAATGCGTTCAACGAGCTGGCCAGCCAGCATTGGGTCTCCGGCACCGCGCGTCTGGCCGGTGCGGTCACCACGGTGCTCAAGCTGACCGTAGGTGCGGTCATTGCGGTGACCCTGACCCAACTGGTTGGCCTGCATCCCCAGGGGGCCGCCCTGCGGCCGCAGGCCGGCTGGGTGGAATGGGCCTCGCTGGTGGTGGCCGCTTATGCGTTCGCGGTCCTGTTCAAGGCCAATCGACGCGATTATTTATGGATCATGGCGGCGGCCATGTCAGGTTATGTCATCGCGCGTTATGCAGGACATGCCTGGGGTGGTCCGGCCGGGGTATTCGCTTCGGCAATGGCATTGACCGCTGCGGGCAATTTATTCGGGCGCGTGGTCCACAAGCCCGGTGCGCTGATCCGGTTGCCCGGCATCATCATGCTGGTGCCCGGGAGCGTCAGTTTGCGTGGCTTTTTGACCTTGGTGCAGCAACAGGATGTCAGCGTCGGACAAGCCGCACTCTTGGCGGTGACCAATATCGTGATGGCATTGATGGCCGGATTGCTGTTTGGCAATCTGCTCATTCCGGCCCGCAAGAATTTATAAGGGCAAACACCCCGCAATAAAAACGCCGGCATGGCCGGCGTTTTATTGGTTTGAATCAGGCAGCCTTGGACTTCTTGGCGGCGCGCTTGGTGACGGCCTTGCGCGGCGAGGACTTCTTGGCGGTTGCTTTTTTCGCACCGCCGACCTTGCTGATCAGGAAGTCTTCCACCTTCTTGCCGGCGGCGGTCAACTCGGCCAGCCAGCGCGGCTGCTTGCCACGGCCGGTCCAGGTTTCCTGGGCGTTGGCGGGGTTGCGATACTTCGGCGGCACCTTGCCCAGCTTGCGGCCGGCACGCGGACCCGGCTTGCCGGCACCGGCCGGACGGCCCGGACCGGCACTGGCAGAAGCGCCAAACAATTCTTCGATGGAATAACCCTGGGCTTTTGCAGCGCGGACCAGCTGCGTGCGGACCTTGGCGATCGGCGCGCGCTTGGCAACCACGGTCTGCTGCTTCTTTGCATTTTTGATCAGGGCGCTCAACTGCTTGGCCGACAGGCCACTAAGATCGATCGACATCACTGCTCCGGAAGATGAGAGAAAAAGAATGCCGGTCCATGGCAGCGGTGGCCATCATAAAGTGAGAAAACCGGTGTGACAAATGCGCCGAAATAATTCGGCGCTTTGTGTTCATCCATTTGAAGCCGATACCCGGGGTTTGATCAATGCCCCAGGCGGGAGAATAACGCTGCTTTATCCAGGCTTTCCGCTGCATCGGCGGTACGGGCGCGATATTCAAATGTGCCAGCCGCCAATCCACGTTCCGAGACCACCACCCGATGCGGAATGCCCAGCAGTTCCATATCGGCGAACATGGCGCCCGGGCGCAGTCCGCGATCGTCCAGGGCGGCATCCAGGCCGGCGGCAAGCAATTGGTCCAGCAAGGCCTGTGCGGCGGCGAGCACCTGTGGGTCCTGCTTGGGATTGATCACGCAGACCACCACCTGCCACGGCGCCATCGGCGCGGGCCAGATGATGCCGGCATCGTCGTGGTTCTGTTCGATCGCCGCGGCCACGATGCGCGAAATGCCGATGCCGTAGCAGCCCATCTTCATCACCGCCGCCTTGCCGCCTTCGTCGATGACAGTGGCTTGCAGCGCCTGCGCGTACTGGCTGCCAAGCTGGAACACATGGCCCACCTCGATGCCGCGAGCCAGGCGCAGTTCACCGCCGTCTGCCGCGCGTTCGCCTTCGACCACGTTGCGCACATCGGCCACGGTTTCCGGTTCGGGCAGGTCGCGGCCCCAGTTGACGCCGACCAGGTGGGCGCCGGACACATTCGCGCCGACCACGAAATCGGCCAGTGCGGCGACATCGCGGTCGGCCACCACGCGCACCGGGCGCGCGGTGTTGACCGGGCCCAGGAAGCCCGGCTCGCAGCCGAGGTGTTCGCGGATTTCGCTTTCGTTGGCCAGGCGGTAATCGGCCAGACCGGGCACCTTGGCCAGCTTGATCTCGTTGACCGCGTGGTCGCCACGCACCAGTACCAGCACAAAGCCGGCCTGGGTCATCACCGCCACCGACTTGACCGTGCGCTGCAGCGCGATGCCGAGCAACTGGGCCACGTCTTCGCAGGTCTTCTGGGTGGGCGTTGCCACCTGCTGCATTGCTTCGCTGGCCGCGGCGCGCGGGGCCGGCGGTGCCGCACTGGCGGTTTCCACGTTGGCGGCGTAATCGGAACCGGTGGAGAACGCCAGCGAGTCCTCGCCGGAGTCGGCGATGACGTGGAATTCCTGCGATGCATCGCCGCCGATGGCGCCGGAATCGGCCTGCACGGCGCGAAAATCCAGTCCCAGGCGGGTGAAGATGCGCGTATAGGCGGCGCGCATGTTGTCGTATTCGCGTGCCATGTCCTCGTCAGTGAGATGGAACGAATACGCGTCCTTCATCAGGAACTCGCGCGCACGCATCACGCCGAAGCGCGGGCGGATCTCATCGCGGAATTTGGTCTGGATCTGATAGAAATTCAGCGGCAGCTGCTTGTAGCTGTTGATTTCCTGGCGCGCGAATTCGGCCGCGGCCTCTTCGGCGGTGGGGCTGTAGCAGAACTCCTGTTCCTTGCGGTCCTTGATCTTGAGCAGCTGCCCGCCGAACTTCTCCCAACGCCCGGTAGCGTCCCACAGCTCGCGCGGCTGGATGGTGGGAAACAGCACTTCCACTGCGCCGGCGCGGTTCATCTCTTCGCGCACGATGGCTTCGACCTTGCGCAACACGCGCAGGCCCAGCGGCGACCAGGTGTACAGCCCGGAGGCCAGCTTGCGGATCATGCCCGCGCGCAGCATCAGACGGTGGCTGACCAACTCGGCGTCGGCCGGGGTTTCCTTGGTGGTGTGCAGGTGGAACTGGGAAAGACGCATCGGGCTTCGCTTGGGCGGAAAGCCGCTAGTTTGCCAGCCTCGCGCCCTGCCGGTCATTGCCAGGCGCGCGTTGCCGGTTGTCGCTGGCCGGCGCAGGCCCCTGCGGGGCGGCTCGAGTGGCAGGCTTGCCGGCGCATGTGCGCCGTAGGCCGCGCGGTCGTCCGCATGCATCCATCACCGGTGCCCGGCGCTGGTGCAGCTCCCCGGGCCGCGCTTGCCACCACCTACGCATGTGTTGCCATCGGGTCGGGCGCGCTGGCTCTGCCGGTGGCCGCGGCACCAGGCGCTGAACCGCAGCCCTGCGGCGGGACGGCAACTCCCGTCCCCTGGGAGCTTTTCCCGGCTCAGGTGGCCGGGCCGCCTGGGGCTGCCGGCTTGCAATAGGCCTTGACGGCGGCGTCGGCCAGGTTCCTCTGGGTCGCCCGGGCTTCCTGGTCCAGGACGGCGCCAGGCTTGCTATCGGCGCCGGCCGCCATGGAGACCTCGCCCTTGCCGCTGAGCAGTTCCAGATTGCGGCGCGCGGTGAGGCAGTCGGCCGATTCGGGCGCGGCCGTCTCTGCTGCAGCGATGGCGGCGGTGCCGCTGCGCGCATCGATTCGGCGCGCTTCATAGCGCTGGCCGGTCGGTGGCGGGGTTTCGGTGTAGTGGGTCACGCCCTTGGCGTCCTTCCACTTATAAAGATCGGTCGCGCCGGCGGCGGCGCTGACCAGCATCAACAGGGCGCAAAGCCCGGACGACAGCTGCATGTGGCTTCCCCTGGATGATTCCCGCCGCGATTGCAGCATCCGCAGCGGGCGCTGGCAAGTGATGGGCGCGCAGGGCGCTGAACCAGCCAGCGCGCTACCGCCGGACAGACCTCAGGCCCTACACTTGGCGGATGGATGAGATGAGACCGCCCCCGCGCTCGCGCACGATTTACCTGCTGCCGAACCTGTTCACCACCGCCGGGCTGTTTTCCGGTTTCTACGCCATCATCGCCGCCGCCAATGGACAGTTCGTCCAGGCCGCCATGGCGGTGTTCGTGGCTGCGGTGATGGACGGGCTGGATGGCAGGGTGGCGCGTCTGACCAATACCAGCAGCGAATTCGGTGTGCAGTACGACTCGCTGGCCGATCTGGTCAGCTTCGGCATGGCGCCCGCGCTGGTGATGTACCACTGGTCGCTGTCGGCACTGAAGTACGACAGTAGCGTGATGGGCCGGGTCGGTTGGTCGGCTGCCTTCCTGTATGCGGCCTGCGCGGCGCTGCGGCTGGCGCGCTTCAACACCCAGGTCGGCGTGGTCGACAAACGCTGGTTCATCGGCCTGGCCAGCCCGGCGGCGGCTGGTCTGATGATGTCCTTCGTTTGGGCCTTCGCCGACGACAGCCTGGGCTTCGATGGCGAGCAGCTGCGCTATGTGGCGCTGGCGGTCACGGTGGTGGCGGCGTTGCTGATGGTCAGCCGGATCCGGTTCTGGAGCTTCAAGGGCGGCGCGCGCGGCCCGCGTGCCGACCGCGTGCCGTTCCTGGCGCTGGCGATCGCCACGGTGGTGATTGCGCTGCTGGTGATCGATCTGGCGCGCTCGTTGCTGGTGATCGGGGTTCTGTACGCCTTGTCGGGTCCGTTGATGTGGTTGTGGCGACGCTGGCGGCGCGTGCCCGAGCTGCCATGAGCCGGTTTTCGTGAGCGAGGCGATGAGCGAGCCGATGTGGTCCGATCTGCAGGTGTCCTATCTGCAGGCGTTGGGGCACACCGTGTATCTGGATCGCGCTGCGGTCGATGCATTGCCGGCGCCTGTCGAGGTTGCCGAGCGCGCACCCACGGCCGCACCGACGCGTATGGAACGTGCGCCGTACCCTGCAACGGCCAATGCGCCCGTTGCGCGGCGGAATGCACCGGCGGCACCGGCCCAAGCGCCCCGCGCGCCCAGCACTGCGCCAGCGTCGGCGCCGCAACGGCGCAGCCGTGTCGGCATGCCGGATCGCCTGCAGATGGCCTTGCTGCGCGCGTCCGGCTGCAATCCGGGCGATCCTGCGACCCAGGCCTTGATGGCCTCCTGGCCGCTGGCGGAACTGCGCGGCAATCCGGCCGCCAAGCGTGCGCTGTGGCCGCAGCTGCGCGCGCTGCGTCGGCGCCGGGACCCGGCGTGAGCGCATTGAACGCGCCGCAACCAACCTCGCTGCGCGCCATGCGCGAGAGCGACCTGGATGCGGTGATGGAGATCGAGCTGCGCGCCTATCCATTTCCGTGGACGCGCAACATCTTTCGCGACTGCCTGCAGGCCGGGTACCCCGGCTGGGTGATGGAGCAGGGCGGCCGTGTCATCGGCTATGGCGTGATCAGTATCGCCGCCGACGAGGCGCACGTGCTCAACGTCTGCATCGCACCGGAGGCGCAATCGCAAGGACACGGTCGCGTGTTGCTGCGCGCGCTGATCAAGGGCGCCTGCGATCGCGGTGCGCGGCGCGCGTTCCTGGAAGTGCGCCCGTCCAATCCATCGGCGATCGCGCTGTACCACTCCGAAGGCTTCAACGAAATCGGCCGGCGCCCGCGCTATTACCCATCCCACACCGGGCGCGAAGACGCGTTGGTGATGGCGATCGAATTGTTCTTCGAAGGGTTTTCCTGAGCGCACGCACTCGTCGTTGAGGATGCGGCTGGTTGGCGTCGCTGCGGTGCGCGATTGCTGCGCTGGATGCCGGCGCTGATGGTTTTTCGATTCGATGCTTGCGCTGAGCGGTTGCGTGACGCACCTGCGCATGGCCCGTGTGGCATCACGCTTGCCCAACGGGCTGGTCTTGCGCACTACCACCCGGCTTGATGAGGTCCGCAGCGAAACGGTAGCCCAATTGATTAAGGGCAGCGCTGACCCATGCGTATCAAAACGCGTGGGGTCAACACAATGCTGCGCCTGTGCAATCGATCCCAACGTGGTCATGTGGAATGCCGGCAACACTGCGGCGATGGGTTTGCGCTTCGCGCAGGGCGTTGGCAGATACGTCCGTCTGCGAGGTGGCGAATGTTTCGCCATGGGCCGATAAGCGCTTTTTTCGTTGCGGTGTATGTCCAATGCCGCAGCGCGGCAATGGATTGCAACGACGAGCGCGCCGAAAAATACAGGTATTTGCACGGTGGCGCGCTTTCTCGCGTGGCACCCCGCATGGCGTGACACCCAATCTTGCTGCGTTGCAGTGTCCTTGCGCTGTCTCCGTGTGTCCTGATCGCAGCGTTTTGTCTCTTCTTTTGTGTCTCGCAAGCGTTTGCGTGATTACGCATGCATGTCCGAAAAACGTCTAGATACAAGCGGTTGCAATGCTCCTAGTATCGGTTCCGCGGAATGGAATATTCCACAGCTGAATAATACGTTCCGAGTCTGCTGGGCCAGGGGTGCGCCGCTGCGTGGCGCATCGAACCCATCTGAGGGAGAGATCAAGATGAAGCCGAAATTTTCGACGGCGGCCGCCGCGTCGCTGTTCGTTGGGTCGTTGCTGCTCACCGGCGTTGCCTATGCCGATGCGGCGTTGGAGGTTGCAACCACGGGCTGGGCAACCCAGAACGGCGGCACCAAGGGCGGCTCCAAAGCGGCTGCCGCCAATATCTACACCGTCAAGAATGCCGCCGAGTTGAAAGCTGCATTGAGCGCAAGCGTCGGTAGCAACGGACGCATCATCAAGGTCAGCGGCATCATCGATGTCAGCGAAGGCAAGCCGTACACCAAGACCTCGGACATGAAGTCACGTGCGCGCCTGGATATTCCGACCAAGACCACCTTGATAGGCATCACCAGCAACGCGGAAATCCGCGAAGGCTACATGTACGTCAAGGCCAACGACGTCATCATCCGCAACCTCACCATCGAAAATCCATGGGACCCGGAACCGGTCTGGGACCCGGATGACGGCAGCGCCGGCAACTGGAATGCGGAGTACGACGGCCTGACCGTGGAAGGCGCCAGCAACGTGTGGGTGGACCATGTCACCTTCACCGATGGCCGCAGGACTGACGATCAGAACGGCACCGCAAATGGCCGTCCGAAACAGCACCACGATGGCGCGATGGACATCAAGAAAGGCGCCAATTTCGTCACCGTCTCGTATTCGGCCTTCAAGTCGCACGAGAAGAACAACCTGATCGGCTCCAGCGACAGCGCGTCCAGTACCGACAGCGGCAAGCTCAAGGTCACCATTCATAACACCCTGTTCGAAAACATTTCCGCGCGCGCCCCGCGTGTGCGCTTCGGTCAGGTGCATCTGTACAACAACTACCACGTCGGCAGCACCAGCAATAAGGTCTATCCGTTCTCTTACGCGCATGGCGTGGGCAAGGAGTCGAAGATCTTCTCCGAGCGCAACGTGTTCGAGATCAGCGGTGTCAGCAGCTGCGACAAGATTGCCGCCGACTATGGTGGCAGCGTGTATCGCGATCAGGGTTCCCTGCTCAATGGCAAGGCGCTGTCGTGCTCGTGGAATACCAACATCGGCTGGACCCCGCCCTATACCTACAACCCGCTCTAGGCCGACAAGGTCGCTGCAGACGTCAAGGCCAAGGCAGGCGCCGGCAAGCTCTAACCGCCACTGGTTGCAGGGTTGCAAAGTCAGCGCCGTACGTCGTTGCACAACGCCCGCAGTGATGCGGGCGTTGTGCGTTCCGCGTGGCGATGTGGGGTCTCACGGAAGTAGCGGCGTTGCAACGGGCAGTCGGGAGCTGCTTGCAGCACCCTTAACCTATCCAAGCCTATCCATGATCGCTGGACGCGCTGCAGGTACATCCTTGCCCGTCCCTGCGCGGCGTCCATGCTGCGTCAGCTGCCGTACGCAATGACGGCGCTACGCACTCGCCAAGGCCCTGCAACCGTGCAGGGCACCTGGCGTCACTCAATCCTGCGTGGTGTTATTGCCTGCCTGGCCCGGGGTACAGACCGGCTTCAAGCGCTTGTCCACCAGCTTGCCCATGAGCCGGTCGCTGAGCGGCAGCATGTCGCCATTGAGGCGCCAGTCGTAGATCACGCTGAAGGCCAACACGCGCGCGACATAGTCGCGGGTTTCCTTGTAGCTGATGGTTTCGATCCAGAAGTCCGGCTCGAAATTCGGCCGCTGCGACTGCCAGCGCCCGGTGGGGCCTGGACCTGCGTTGTAGGCGGCAATGGTGAGGTAGGGCAGTACGTAGGTGTTGAGCAACTGGCGCAGATACGCCGTGCCGATGGCGATGTTGGTGTCCGGCTCATAGAGGCTGGTGGCACCCGCATAGCCGGGCAGGGCGATCCCCTTGGCGACGGCCGCGCCAGTGCCAGGCAACACCTGCATCAGGCCCATTGCGTTGGCCGGCGAGCGCGCGCGCGGATTGAAGATGCTTTCGGCACGAATTTCCGCAGCCACCCAGGCTGGGTCGATCGCATTCTTGGCGGCCTCGCGACGAATGCTGTCGTCGTGGTGCAGCGGAAAACGCAACGCATACAGCCGTTGTTCGTCCGGCTGCTTGCCGAGCGCGAACACCGCACGGTCGAACCAGCCGTTGTCGCCGGCAACTTCCACTGCCAGACGGCGCTGGGTGTCGTCGAAGCGGGTGGCGGCATCGTTCCATTCGGCCACGGCCCAACCGGGGCGGTCGATCTGAAATAACGCGATTGCGCGGACCAGGGCCGGGTCGCGCGCAACAGCGGCCTTCGCCTGCGCGCTGTCGTTGGGCTCCCAGGGGCACAGCCGGTAAGGCTGCTGCAGGCGGTCGGCGGCCAGGAATCCGTGGAAGGTCGGCGATTGCGCGGCGGCGCGATACAGCGGCTGGGCCGCCGCAGCAGCGCCGGTCTTTTCGGCCAGGCGGGCTTCGAAGTACTGCCAACGTGAGTCGCTGCGCTGGCTCGCCGGCATCTTGCGAATCGCGGCCAATGCCGCCGGCCAATCGCCGCGCGACATCGCCTCACGTGCACGCCATTCGTGCAGGCGTTCGTCGTAGGACGCGTCCGGTACGGCATTGAGCCGACGCGCCGAGTCCGGCAGGTACGAGGCGACGGTCCACAATGCGATCTGGTACAGCACCTGCCCACGCTGCGCCTGGCTGAAGCCGAGCGCACCGGCAAGTTGCGGTAGCTGCTGCTCGGCAGCGTCGGGATCGCTCTTGGCCAACTTGGCCAGCCCGTCCACCGCGATGCGGCGGCTGCGCTCGGTCTTGGGCCAACCTAGTGCACGCGGGTGGACCTTGTCGAGAAATGCAGCGTAATCGGTGGCCAGGGCCAGATCGGCGGCGGGTAGCCCGCGTGCGGCCGTACGCATGATTGCAGGCTGTTGTGCATCGGCAGCAGCTTCCACACGTTCCCAGCGCAGCGCCGGCGTGAGTTCACCGCGCGATTCTAGCCCGGCAACCACTGCATCGCAAGCATCGGGCAGCGCCTTGCCGTTGCGCCACAGCGTCAGCGCATCGCGGCTCCATTGGGCATCGGCCTTGCCAGTGGCCAGGCGCGCGGTCAGTTGCGCGCAGCGCAGGCCAACGTTGTCGGTGGACTTCCAGTTGGCCAGCAGCGTGTTCCAGTCCTGCCGCCGCGCCACTGCCGGCAACCACGTGCTGCGGAAGCTTTCAGCCACAGGCTGGCCGGCGTAGCGCTGCAAGAATGCTTGCGCCTGCGCGTTGGAGACAGTGTCGATAGTGCGCTTGAGCGTGGCAAATTCCAGCCATCCATACAGCGGATGGCGGCTCAGCGCAGCGAGCTGACCGGCATCGGTCTGGCCGCGCTCTGCGGCCGCGATGGCATCGCGCATTGCAGTCAGCTGCGGGTCGAGGGTTTGCGCGTGCAATGCGGTGCTGCCAAGGCACAGCAGGCCGATGAAAACAGTGGCAAGGCGGGGGGCATAAGTCATGAAGTGATGATACCCAAGCACGCCTGAGCGCCTGAGTGAATGCGCGTCGCTTGCGCGTGATAGTGAGGAAAGTCTTCGCTTGCAAGCGCTATGGGTCGAGCACGCGCGTGCGTGCAGATGACACCTTGTTGCGACCGCTGTCGCGCGGTGCGCTGCTGCACCGCCAGTTGCGATGCGTTAATGTTTCGTTTAAGAATTGGGAAGGACCGCAGGGCACGGGGGCGTGCGGACACTCAAGAATTTTTCTGGAGAGAGAAAGGATGAAGCGTCTGATTGGCCCCCGTCGGTCATGCCTGGCCGTGCAGTTGTCATTGTGTCTGATTCCCACACTGGCCTGGGCGCAACAGCCCGAGGCCGCACCGAACACGCGCACGCTCGACAGCGTGCAGGTCACCGGCACGCGCATCAAGACCGCCGAATTGCAGGGCCAGGTACCGATCCAGACGCTCAATCGTGCCGATATCGAACGCACCGGCCTGACCTCCATCGGCGAAGTGCTGCAGGAGCTCACCGCGTCCGGTTCGGCGCTCAATGCCAAGTTCAATTCGTCCGGCAACTTCGGCTTTCCGCCCGATGGCAGTGGCGTGGGTGCAGGCTCGGCGCAGGTGGATCTGCGCCATCTCGGTTCCAAGCGTGTGCTGGTGTTGGTGGATGGCATTCGTTGGGTCAACGAATCCTCCGCCTCCGGCGTGGGTTCGTCCACCGATCTCAACACCATTCCGCTGGCGATCGTCGAGCGCATCGAAGTGCTCGAAGACGGCGCCTCGTCGCTGTACGGCTCGGATGCGATTGCCGGTGTGGTCAACATCATCACCCGTCGCACGTTCGACGGTGCGCAGGTCACGCTCAACTACGGGCAGTACGGCAAGGGCGATGGCGCCAACCAGGGCATGGATCTGGCCTGGGGTAAGAGCGGAGAGGATTTCAGCCTGTTTTTGGGCGCCAGCTACGTCAAACAGGATCCGATCTATGCGCGCGATCGTGCGCAGGCCCGCTTCCCGATTCCTGGCACCGGGCTGACCTTCGCCAGCTCGGCAACGCCGGATGGCCGCTTCCAGTTCGTCGATCCCAACACCGGCGTGCGCCAGAACCTCACGCCCAATGCCGGCGTGGGCACACCGCAATACGATGGCAGCGGCGGTTGCACGCGCAGCGACGACTATCACTGCTTCGGCACCGCAGACCGCTACAACTTTGCCGAGCAGAACCTGTTGCTGACGCCGTCCGAGCGCAAGGGCGTGTTTGCACAGTTCCGCTATTACTTCAACGACGACGTGCAGTGGTACGTCAAGGCGTTGGGCAACCGGCGCGAATCGACCAACCAGGCCGCACCGGAGCCCATCTTCCTCGGGCCCGATGCCGGTACCGGCAACCCGCTGGCCGACAACATCGTGATCTCCGCGCTCAATCCGTTCAACCCGTTCGGATTCGATCTGGATTCGGCCACCAATCTGATCCAGATCGGTCGCAGGCCGGTGGAAGGCGGGCCGCGGCGTTACGAGCAACAGGTCGATACCCAATATTTCGGCACCGGCCTGGTCGGCACGTTCGAAGGCGCAGGGCGAACCTGGTTCTGGGACGTCAACGGCATGTACAGCAAGAACAAGGCCGAGCAAACCAACTACGGCAGCTACAACCTCTACAACATCAACCTGGCGCTGGGCGACCCGGCTGCCTGCGCGGCCGTGGCCGGCTGCGTGCCGCTGGATATCTTCAGCGGTGCCGGCAGCATCACGCCGGAGATGTTGCGCTGGATCCAACCGGTGGTGCGCGACCGCAGCCAGAACGAATTGAGCCTGTTCACCGCCAATCTCAGCAGCGAGTTGTTCCAGTTGCCCGGCGGTGCGGTGTCGTTCGCCAGCGGTTACGAATACCGCAAGTACGAAGGCTCTTATCAGCCCGATCCGCTCACCGTGGCCGGGCGTTACAACGGCGTGCCCTCCTTACCCACGGCAGGCAGCTACGACGTCAACGAAGCCTATCTCGAACTCAATATTCCGATCTTCGCCAACTCGGCATTGGGCGACAAACTCGATCTGAATATCGCCGGGCGCTATTCGGACTATTCGACATTCGGTGGCGAATTCACGCCCAAGTACGGCCTGCGTTGGCAGGTCACCGATGAGTTCGTGTTGCGCACCAGTTATGCCGAAGGCTTCCGGGCGCCCACCATCGGCGAGTTGTTCGGTTCGGCGGCGCGTGCGGACCTGCAGTTGTCGGATCCGTGCTCGATCGGTCTGGGCGGTACGGCGCCGCGCGGCAGTGCGGCTAGCTGCGCAGCACTCGGTGTGCCTGCCGGTTATCAGCAGGCCAACCAGCAGATCTCGGTCACCACCGGCGGTAACGCGCAACTTGATCCGGAGCGTTCGCGCAGTTTCAGTGCGGGCTTCGTCTTCAGCCCGGGATTTGCTAGCGATGCCAGCTGGTCCGACCGCCTCGACCTGGAGGTGACCTTCTATCGCCATCATGTGGATGGCGCGATCCAGGCGATCAATGCGCAGACGCAGCTGGATCTGTGCGTGGATACGCTGGATGCGTTGTACTGCGATGGCATCGGCCGGGCATCCACCGGCGGCATCAACGCCTTCAATAACCGCTTGACCAACCTGGGCTCGATCAAGACCGACGGCTGGGACGTGGATCTATTCTGGACCTTGCCGCAAACCGCATTCGGGCGCTTCAAACTATCGTGGCAGAACACTTTGGTAGGCCGCTACGAGGCGCTGGGTGCGGCGGGTCAGCGACAGCCGCAAGGGCCTGGCATCGAGGTGGTGGACAGCGCAATTCCGGAGTGGACCAGCAACGCGGTACTGGATTGGTCGCTGGGTAACTGGACGGCTTCGTGGACTGCGCGGCACATTTCCAAGCTCACCGAGCAGTGCGGTGACGCGGTGGAGTTTGCGGTGTGTTCGGATCCGTCGGTGGGAACCAACCGCTTGGATGCGATCACCTATCACGACGCGCAGGTGGGCTATCGCATCGATTGGCTCAAGGGCCTGCAACTCACGGCCGGCTTGAACAACGTCTTCGACAAGGATCCGCCGATCTGCCTGTCGTGCTCCCTCAATGGTTACGACGCATCCACCTACGATATTCCCGGCGGACGCTTCTGGTATGCGCGTGTGGATTTGAAGTTCTAGTCCAACGGCGCCTGGCTGGTGCGATGCGTTGGCAAAAGGGCACTGGCGCTGCGACTTTAATGCAGGGTCGTCGCCCGCCCACCATCGCAGGCGCAGGACACGCCGCAAGTACGTCCTTAGGCTCCTTGGCGGCATCCATGCCGCCAAGGGTTCCGCGACGGTGGGCGGGCAAGGACCAGTCGAGCTGGTCGGTGCGCATGTCTGCAATCAAGACATGACGGACATGCTGATGTAACGGCTGGTCCCGCCAGCGGCGAGGGCACTACGCCCTCGATACGCTAGCAGCTGATCAACCGCTTCAGATCTTCGCGCGCTGCTCGCGCAGGCCGGTGAGCTGCGTGGTCCAGTCGTTCAAGCGCGCACGCTCCTGTTCGACCACGGCGGCCGGTGCGTTCTGCACGAAGGTGGCGCTGCCGAGTTTGCCGTTGCACTTGGCGATCTCGCCTTCCACGCGCTTGATTTCCTTGTCCAGGCGGGTGCGTTCGGCATCCATGTCGACCAAGCCTTCCAATGGCACCAGCAGCGTGAGTTCGCCGACGATGGCGGCGGCCGACGGCGGTGTGTCCTGGCCAGCGTCCAGCCAGTCGATGCGTTCGAGCTTGAGCAGGAACGACAGCTGCGAGGCGAAGCGGGCAACGCGCGGGCGGTCGTCGGCAGTGTCGGCCTGCAGCAGCAGGCGCACCTGCTTGGACGGTGGCACGTTCAATTCGCTGCGCACGCGACGCAGCGCCGACACCATCGACTTGAGCCATTCGACATCGGCTTCAGCGGTGGCATAGCTGCTGGTGTCGACATCGCCGGGCTGCGGGAAGCTCTGCAACGAGATCGTCGCAGTGGTGATGCCCAGGCGCGGCGCGACCTGCTGCCACAACTCTTCGGTGACGAACGGGGTGAGCGGGTGCAACAGACGCAGCAACGACTCCAGCACATACAGCAGCGTGTGGCGCGTGCTGGCGGCCGCGTCGGCGTCCTGGTTGTTGAGCGCCGGCTTGGCCAGCTCCACGAACCAGTCGCAGAACGCGTTCCAGGCGAATTCGTACAACGACTGCGCGAGCAGGTCGAAGCGATAGTTGGCGTAATGCGCGTGGGTTTCAGCGGTGGCCTTGTCCAGGCGCGCCAAAATCCACTTTTCCGCTTCGGTGCGCGGCTGCGGCACGCCGGTAAAGCGTGCGCCTTCGGTGTTCATCAACACGAAGCGCGTGGCGTTCCACAGCTTGTTGCAGAAGTTCTTGTAGCCCTCGGCGCGGCCCAGATCGAACTTGATGTCGCGGCCATGCGTGGCCAGCGCGGCGATGGTGAAGCGCAGCGCATCGGCACCGTGGACGATGATGCCGTCCGGAAATTCCTTGCGCGTGGCTTTTTCGATCTTCTCGGCCATGCGCGGCTGCATCAGGCCATGGGTGCGCTTGGCGACCAGATCCTCGATGCTGATGCCGTCGATGATGTCCAGCGGATCGAGCACGTTGCCCTTGGACTTGGACATCTTCTGGCCTTGCGCATCGCGAATCAGACCGGTGATGTAGACATCGCGGAAAGGCACCTGGCCGGTGAAGCTGTCGGTGGCCATGATCATGCGCGCCACCCAGAAGAAGATGATGTCAAAGCCGGTGACCAGCACCGACGACGGCAGATAACGCGCGAAGCCGCGCTCGGCCATCGCCTGCGCATCCGGCCAGCCCAGCGTGGAGAATGGCCACAGCTGCGAGGAGAACCAGGTTTCCAGCACGTCGCTGTCCTGGTGCAGCGCGACGTCGGCACCCAGGCCGTGTTTGGCGCGCACTTCCGCCTCGTCGTGGCCGACGTAGCACGTGCCGGCCTCGTCGAACCACGCCGGGATGCGATGGCCCCACCACAGCTGGCGGCTGATGCACCAATCCTGGATGTTCTCCATCCAATGGCGATAGGTGTTGATCCAGTTCGGCGGCACGAACTTGATCTGGCCGCTTTCGACCAGCTCCAGTCCGCGCTTTGCCAGCGCATCCATCTTCACGAACCACTGGTCGGTGAGGTAGGGCTCGATGACCTGGCCGGTGCGATCGCCGCGCGGCACCTGCAGCTTGTGCGGTTTGGTTTCGACCAATCGACCTTCGTCTTCCAGATGGGCCAATACGAGCTTGCGTGCTTCGTAGCGGTCCAGGCCGACATAGGCGGATGGAATCGAGTAGGCGAAATGTTGGCCGGTACGCCTGCGTTGGACCTGATTGAGCTCCCGCCAATCAATCCCCTGATCGACGACGGGATATTCATCGTCCGGATACTGCTCGCGTGGATCGATGATCTTCGCATCTACGGTGAAAAGGTTTACCAGGGGAAGATTATGTCGCTCTCCCACCTGGTAATCGTTGAAGTCATGCGCAGGCGTGACCTTGACCACGCCGGTGCCGAAGGCGCGGTCGACATAATCGTCGGTGATCACCGGCACGTGCCGGCCGGTCAGCGGCAACACGATGCGGGCGTCATGCAGCGTGAGATAACGCGCATCTTCCGGGTGCACCATCACCGCGGTATCGCCCAGCATGGTTTCCGGGCGCGTGGTGGCCACCACCAGATAATCGCGGGTTTCGCGCAGCGTCTCGTTGCCGTCGGCGTCGTGCTCGACGTGTTCGTAGCTGACGCCATCGGCCAGCGGGTAACGGATCGACCACAGGAAGCCGTCTTCTTCGACGTTTTCCACTTCCAGATCGGAGATCGCGGTCTTCAGCACCGGGTCCCAGTTGACCAGGCGCTGGCCACGGTAGATCAGGCCCTGCTCGTACCAGCGCACGAACGCTTCGTTGACCGCGGCCGACGGCTGCGGGTCCATGGTGAAGGTGCTGCGCGACCAATCGCTGGAGGTGCCCAGCCGGCGCATCTGGCGCTCGATGGTGTCGCCGGATTCGGCCTTCCACTCCCACACCTTGGCGATGAAGCCCTCGCGCCCCAGCGAATCGCGCGTTTGTCCCTTGCCTTCCAGCGCCAGATTGCGCGAGACCACCATCTCGGTGGCGATCCCGGCATGGTCGGTGCCCACCTGCCACAAGGTGTCGTACCCGCGCATGCGGTGATAGCGCACCAATGCATCCATCAACGTCTGCTGAAACGCGTGGCCCATGTGCAGCGTGCCGGTCACGTTCGGCGGCGGCAGCAGCACGGTGTACGGCTCACCCTTGCCGGACGGCACGAAATAACCGGCTGCCTCCCACTGCGCGTACAGGCGCGATTCGAAGGAAGAGGGGTCGTAGCTGGAGGCGAGGGTGGTCATAGGGGCGCCGGGATTCGTTGTTCGGGATTCGGGATTGGTTGCGTCATGGGGCCGGCGAGAGTCACCGGCAATCCACTCGTCAACGTCGGTGTTCGTGCTGCGGAGCGAAGATCGGCTGTCTGAGGTTGGATGCAGTCGTTGGAGACGCAAGATCTGCTTTACGAATCCCCAATCCCAACTCCCCAATCCCCGCCGCACTCACATGTCGTACTTGGTCAGTTCCAGGCCCAGGGCCTTGTACTGTTTCCAGCGTTCGCGCAGCGGTTCGCGGGCAGCGGGGTCGGCCGGCACCACTTCGAGCACGCGGTCGCAGGCGCCCAGATAGGGGTCGTCGCGCAGGTTGATCACCAGCGGGCGCGAGGGGGCGGCGAACTCCGGGGCGGCAATCAGCACCGGGGCCAGTTCGTCTTCCTCATCGGTGCCGGCAATCTGGTGCGGCACGTAGGCTTCGTCGTCGAACGCCCACAGCAGGTCGTCCAGCGCCTCGGCCTGCTGCGTATCGCGGGCCAGGATCAAGGTGGGCAGGTTGGCGTCGTTGGCCTTGCGCGCCAGCTCGCAGACCAGCCGCAGCGGTTCGTTGAGGAAGCGCGGCTTGGCGATCAGGTAGAAGTCGGCACGGGGCATCAGGCGGTCACAAAGCGGGAGGAGAGCAACAATTCGGTGGTCATGCCGGCGGCCACGAACAGGGCCGCACAGCCGAGCACGGCCAACAGCAGGCCGCCGAATGCGCGCAGGCGGCGCCCGGGCGGGCGCGAGCGGTACAGGTACACCGGCAGGAACAGCACAGCCAAGGCCACGATGCCGATATTCATCCAGGCCGGCCGGCGGTAGCCAAGCCGGCGGCTGTCGGCCGCCAGCCACACAAACAACAGCAACAGCTGCACGACGATCCAGAGCAGATCGATGCCGGGGCTGGTCCAGCCCGGCACCGCGCTGGCGGCTCCATTCACGACGGAGAAGCCAGCGATGAGCGCCAGTGCAGCGCGCGGCGACATCAGGCGGCGCGATCCAGCAACCACTGGGTCAGCAGACCGACCGGGCGACCGGTTGCCATGCCGCGCTTGCCTTCGTCGCTGGCCACGCCGGCAATGTCCAGATGCGCCCAGCGCTGGTTCTCGGTGAAGCGCGACAGGAAGCAGCCGGCGGTGATCGCGCCGCCCCAGCGGCCGCCGATGTTGTAGACGTCGGCGAAGGTGGAATCCAGCAGGCCTTGGTATTCGTCCCACAGCGGCAGGCGCCAGGCGCGGTCGAACACGTGCTCGCCGGCGGCCAGCAGCTCGTTGGCCAGGTCGTCGTGCTTGCTCATCAGCCCGGCGGTCTGGTGACCCAGCGCGACCATGCAGGCGCCGGTCAGCGTGGCTACGTCCACCAGCGCCTCGGGGTTGAAGCGCTCGGCGTAGGTCAGTGCATCGCACAGGATCAGGCGGCCTTCGGCATCGGTATTGCCGACTTCGATGGTCTTGCCGGACATGCTGGTGATCACGTCCGACGGGCGGTACGCGTTGCCGTCGATGGCGTTCTCGACCGCCGGCACCACCACCACCAGGTTGATCGGCAGCTCGGCCTTGACCGTGGCCACGAAGGTGCCGATGACGTTGGCGCCACCGCACATGTCGTACTTCATTTCCTCGATGCCGCCCTGCGTCTTGAGGTTGACGCCGCCGGTATCGAAGGTGATGCCCTTGCCGACCAGCACGTACGGGCGCGCGTCGCCGCCGCCGTTCCACTTCAGCACGATCAGGCGCGGGCGGTTGGCCGAGCCGCGTGCCACCGACAGCAGCGAGCCCATGCCCAGCGCTTCCATCTGCGCCTCGTCCAGGATCTCGGCTTCGGCACCCGGGAACTTGCCGGCAAATGCGGCGGCGGTCTCGGCCAGGTAGGCCGGGGTGCAGTAGTTCGGCGGCAGGTTGCCCAGCTCGCGGGCGAATTCCACGCCTTCGGCGGTAGCCACGCCCACGGCGAGCGCGCGGGCGTCGTTGCCGGCAATCGCCAGGGTGGTCAGGCCGGTCTCGTCCACCTTCTTCTTGCCCAGTGTGGCGGTGTAGCGGTAGGCGGCATGGTCGCTAACGGTCACCGCCTGGCGGATGTTCCAGGCCGCATCGCGGGCCTTGACGCTGAGTTCGGTCAGGGTGAGCAGGGCGGTGCTGACCGCGCCGGTCTTCAGCGCGCGGGTCGCATCGCCGACGGCCTTGAGGTAGGGCGCCACGCCGAACTTGCCGGCTTCGCCCAGGCCGACCACCAGCACGCGCGGCGCGGTGACGCCGGGCAGGTCGTGCAGCAGCGTGGTGCTGCCGGTCTTGCTGGCCACGTCGCCGCGCGCGACCAAGGCCGTCAAGCGACCCTGACTGGCGCTGTCCAGCGCCTGGGCAGCGGGCGAAAGGGTCTTGTCGGCGAACACGCCAACCACGATGCAGTCGACGGCAGCGCTTGCCGGCGCGTCTTGGTTCAGGGTGAATTGCAGGGCCATTGATCAGATTCCGTAGGCAAATCCGTACAATCGCGGGCTGTTTACGCCAACCGGACTAGGCTGGCGGCGCCGCGAACGAATCCGAGAGTTTAAAACAAGCCCACCCCATGCCGAAGCTCGATCGATACCTGCTTAGCGATTTCACCCAGAGCTTCCTGGCCACCTTGATCGTGCTGCTGGTCGTCAGCGTCGGCGGCGTGCTGGTGGATATCCTCGGCAATATCGCCGACGGCCGCATCCCGGCGCGCTTGCTGCTGTCGCAGGTAGGGCTGCAATTCGTGGCGTATCTGCCCATCATCCTGCCGCTGGCCTTGATGCTGGGCCTGCTGCTGGCACTGGCGCGGCTGTACCGCGATTCAGAAATGGCCGTCATTACCGCCATTGGCGTGGGCCCCAGGCGCATGCTGCGGCCGATGCTGATGCTGGTGGTGCCGGTGGTGGTGGTCATCGGGTTGTGCTCGCTGTGGCTGGGCCCCTGGGCGAGCCGTACCGCCGAGGCGATGCTGGAAGATGCCAACCGCAGCGTGCTGATGGCCGGCCTGGAGTCGGGCCAGTTCACGCCGTTGTCCGGCGGCGGGGTGGTCTACCTGCAAACGATCTCTGCCGACGGCAAGGGCCTGGGCAAGGTCTTCATGCAGCGCCAGCAGAACGACCGCATCGATGTGGTCACCGCCGACCGCGGCGCGATGTTCTTCGAAGGCAAGACCGACCGTTACCTGCGCCTGGACGATGGCTACCGCACCGAGGGCCCGGCGAGCGGCGCGACCCTGGACTACCGCTTGATGAAGTTCGCCAGCAGCGATATCGCCCTGCCAGACCGCACCCGCGTGCACGATGCCAACGACCCCGAAGTGATGTGGACCACCCAGCTGCTGTCCGACGAGCGCCCTGCCGCGCGCGCCCAGCTGCATGAGCGCCTGGCGCCGCCGTTGCTGGCGCTGGCGTTTGCCTTGCTCACCTTGCCGTTGTCGCGCAGTGCGCCGCGGCAACAGCGTTATGGCCGGATCATGCTGGCGTTTCTGGCCTACATGGTGGGCACCAATCTGATGATCGTCGGCACCCAGTGGATCGCCAATGGCAAGACTCCGGCGGCGCTGGGCCTGTGGTGGTTGACGCTGCCGCTGCTGGCCGTGGCGGTGTGGGCGTATGCGCGCGATGGCCGCGTGCGTCGGCCGGGGGCGCGCGCATGAAGCTGACGCCGCGGGTCCACGATTGGTATGTCGGTCGCGTGGTGCTGTTCACCGTGCTGCTGACCTGGGCGGTGCTGCTGGGGCTGGATCTGGTCAACGCCTTCGCCAGCGAAGCCAAGAACATCGGGCAGGGCAGCTACACCTTCGGGCACGCGGTGGCTTACGTGGCCTACACCGTGCCGCGCCGGGCCTATACCTTGTTCCCGACTGCCGCGGTGATTGGCGCGCTGATGGGCCTGGGCCAGTTGGCCGCCACCTCCGAGCTGACGGCGCTGCGCGCGCTGGGCGTGTCGCGCAAGCGCATGTCCGCCTCGGTTGTCGCAGCGATGGCGCTGCTGACCGCCAGCATGGTGATCAGTGGCGAAACCATCGGGCCGTGGGCACAGAACCAGGCCGACACGCTCAAGGCCAGTGCCCGCTTCAACAGCGATATGGCGTCTTCGCGCTACGCCGGGCTGTGGGCACGCGAGGGCGACACCTTCCTCAATGCATTGAGCGGTGAAGAGAAGCTGCTCGATGGCGGTGGCACTGCACTGGATCTGCACGATGTGCGGCTCTACCACCTTGATCCCAGTGGCAGGATGCAGCAGTTGACCTACGCCTCGGTGGCCGAACACCGCGACGGCCGCTGGACCCTGCGTCAGGTCCGTCGCGACACCTTCCAGGAACGCTCGGTGCAGCGCGAAACCTTTCCCGAATTGCCGTGGCAGTCGCAACTGAATCCTGCCGCGCTGGCCGCTGGCCTGGCCAAGCCGCGCAATCTTTCTGCGCACGATCTGGAGCAGAGCATCGAATACCGTCGCCGCAATGGATTGGACGCGCGCGATTACGAAGATCAGTACTGGAGCCGGTGGTTCTATCCGCTCAACGTGCTGGCGCTGTGCATGGCGGCAATCCCGTTCTCGTTCGGCTCGCTGCGCAGCGGTGGCCTGGGCAAGCGCCTGTTCCTGGGCATCCTGTTCGCGCTGGGTTTCTGGCTGCTGCAGCTGTTCTTCGGCCGCATGGCCGGCGCCCTCAAGCTGGATTACCGCATTGCCTATGCGCTGCCGCCCATGGTGATGCTGGGTGTGTCGGCGTGGTTGTTCCGCAGGCGTAGTAGCTGAGCGCATGCGGCGGGTAAGCGTGTTGGGTGTGGCGCTCTGCCTGCTGCATCTGGCGGCGGCTGCTTTTTGCGTGTGGGGAGCGCTCAGCGCTCAGGGCGATCCCAAGGGCCACTTCGTTCTGCTGCAACTGCCGTTGACGCCTCAGCTGATCGCACTGGATGCTCTCCACGCGGATGCCTGGTTGACCAACATGCCTTGGGCGACAAGTTATGCGTTGTTGGTTCCGCCATTTCTGGCAGTGCTGTATGCAGTTGGGCATGCGTTTCAGTGGCTGATTGCGCGCGTCTTCTTGGGCGCCAAATAAGCCGCAGCCTGGCTTGGTCACTGCCGCCGGCCCCATCCCACTCCAGGTGCAAGTCGCATGCATGGAACATGCCGGAGCCTGGATATGGGGGTGATGGACTGCCGACCTGATTACTTCAATGGCCTGGCAGTCCGTTCCAGCCGTGTGTGACTCGCACGGTCGTGCCAGGTCAGCCGGTCGCGATCCAGCCACGCCCACCAGAACCCCAGCCCGCCCAGCGCCAGCGACAAGGTGCCGACGGCATAGCGGATCCACAGCGCACGCCATGACACCCGTGGGTCGATCAAGCGCAGCCGCCAGGGGCGCATGCCCAGCGTCTGCCCGCCGCGCCGCCAACTCACGGTGGCGTAGATACCTGCGGCGATCCAGCAGCACAGCCACAACAGCCATTGCCAGCCGCTGAAAGGCGCGATGTTTTCGCGCGCGGGGTGCCCGGCGAGCGTAAAGCCCAGCGTGAACACGGTGGAGATCAGCATCGACAGCGCCAGCACCGGCCAGGCGTCGTAGCACAACGCCAGCAGCCGCCAGCCCACCAGGGCAGGGGGGCGCGCAACGCGAGGCGAAGGGATCGAGGTCATGGCGCGAGCATAACGGTCGCCAAGCACGGCGCAACGCCGCGCTGCAGTAGCCGCGCTCTGGTGCCTGCACGCGCTGACGCACGCCACGCATCGAACGGCGATCAACCGCATCCTGGCGCGACGGCTGGTGCGCAGACGCGGCGTGTTCAATCGGGCGCATGCCCATGCCGGGACCTACCGGCCATGGCGGCGCTGGCGTCGCGATCCGGGTCGCCTTTGCGCCTGCGGCCGACGCGTGCTGATCAGGCAGAACAATGACGCGCACATCTACCGCCCCGCGCGCGCAGGCAACACACCTACCGGCAACCCACGCGCATCGGCGCTCAAAACGCGCGCCGCGTTTTATGCTGTGGCGATGTCTGCCAGCAGTCCCGCCGAACGCCGCCAACTTGCCCGCCAGCTGCCACCGGTGCAGGCGGCCGATGCCAGCGTGATCGAACGGTTTCTCGACCGGTTCTGGGCCGAGCAAGGCGTGGCGCGGCAGACCCTGGAGAGTTATCGGCGCGACCTGGAAGGGCTGGCGCGTTGGCGCGACGGCGCACATGGTGGCTTGCTCGGCATCGACCGTGCCGCCCTGTTCGACTATCTGCGCTGGCGTACCCAGGCCAATTATTCCCCGCGCAGCACGGCGCGGCTGTTGTCGACCTTGCGTGCGTTCTACGGGCTGTGCCTGCGCGATGGCGTGCGCAGCGACGACCCCACCACCCTGATCGATCCGCCGCAACTGCCACGCTCGCTGCCCAAGGCCTTGACCGAAAGTCAGATCGAGGCCTTGCTGGCCGCGCCGGACGTTGACACCCCGGCAGGCCTGCGCAATCGCGCCATGCTGGAGTTGATGTACGCCGCGGGCCTGCGTGTGAGCGAGCTGGTCAACCTGCCGGCAGTGGGGGTGAACCTGCGCCAGGGCGTGCTGCGGGTGACCGGCAAGGGCAGCAAGGACCGGCTGGTGCCGCTGGGCGAGGAGTCCCAGCATTGGCTGGAGCGTTACCTGCGCGAGGCGCGCCCGCTGCTGGCCGCGAACAAGCCGGTGGCGGCGGTGGACGGGCAGGTGCCATTGTTCATCGACGCCGCGCGCCGGCCGCTCAGCCGACAGCAGTTCTGGGCGTTGGTCAAACGCTATGCAGCAGTCGCGGGTATCGACCCGGACACGGTCAGCCCGCACGGGCTGCGCCACAGCTTTGCCACCCATCTGCTCAACCATGGCGCCGACCTGCGCGCGTTGCAGATGCTGCTGGGCCATAGCTCGTTGTCGACCACCCAGATCTACACGCTGGTGGCGCGCCAGCATCTGCAGAAACTGCACGCCAGCCATCATCCGCGCGGTTAGTCGGCCCAGCGCCCTGCCATGCGCATGCGTGCCGGCGACGCACCTGTCGCGGTTGCGGCAGAACTGCCAACAGGTCATCGCCGCGCTGGCGGCCGCACCAACATCGCCAGCCGACGTTGCTGGGTGGCTCGCCAGACACGCTCGGCGGCTCCGGCGGCGTTGCTGGTCAGGCTGGCATCGGCTGGCGTGACCTCCTGGTTGTCATACCTCGAGCTGACGCTCAGCGCCGGACGTCACGCGGCGGTGCACTCCAGGAAACAATCAGAGCGGGGGACGACGCTTACGGGCACCTTCAAGGCGCCTTGCGACGGCGAAAGTGCCGAGCCCGCCGCCAGACCCGGCAGGCCACGCTCGGTATTGCGTCTGTCCAACAGGTGCAGCAACGGGGTGCCTGCAGCGTTCACAAACTGTCGCGGCCGCGGCCAGGCTTCATCTGCGCTGTGCGAGAATCTGGGCACCTCATTCCATCTGGATGCGTGAATGTATCGTCTTGCCATCGCCGCGCTGCTGGGCGCGATCAGCCTTACCGCCTGCGCACAATCCTCGCAGCCTGCGGCAAGCACTGCCGGCGCCAAGCCCGCCGCCGCGCCCGCCGCCACCGGCACGGTGGACCAGCGCGTGAGCACGGCGCTCAAGGCGCTGGACCCGGATTTCAAGCCCGATTACATCGGTGCTGCGCCGTTCCCCGGCTTCCGCGAAGTGGTCGTCGGCGGGCAGGTGCTATACCTCAGCGACGACGGCCGTTACCTGATCCAGGCGCAGCCGTTCGACATCCAGAACAAGCAGTTCGCCGCCAGCCCGGGCTTGCTGGCCTACCGCCGCAAGCAGCTTGACACCGTGCCCAAGGCCGACCGCATCGTGTTCGCGCCGGCCAACCCGAAGTACACCGTCACCGTCTTCACCGATGTGGAATGCGGCTACTGCCGCAAGTTGCATAGCGAGATCGGCGAGCTCAACAAGCAGGGCATCGCGGTGGAATACCTCGCGTTCCCGCGCATGGGCCTGGGCAGCCAGGACCATAAGGAAATGATTGCGGTGTGGTGCGCTGCCGATCGCAAGCAGGCGCTCACCGCTGCCAAGTCGGGTCAGCCGGTCGCCTCCAAGGACTGCAAGAACCCGGTGTCGATGGAATACAACCTTGGCCAGCGCCTGGGCGTCAACGGAACGCCGGCGATCTTCGCGCCCGACGGCACCCAGCTCGGTGGCTACCTGCCGCCAGCGCAGTTGCGTGAGGCGCTGGAAAAGCGTGCCGTGAGCACGGCAGGCGGCAGCCGCTGAGGCCGTCTCGGCTCTGATCATCATGGCGTCGCCGATGGCGACGTTGCGGTGGTCGCTTGCGCAATGACAAGGGCCCAGGTGCGACCGCATCCGGGCCTTTGCCGTTTCTGGGAGTCGCCGCCATCTGGCCGCCCCCTTCATGCTGGCCGGCGCAACTCTCTGGCACGGAAGCGGCGACAACGCTCCCGCCCGACGATTCCCCATTCCCGATTCCCGATTCCCGATTCCCGATTCCCGGCCATCGCACGCCCGGTCCGGCGTCGATCCATCAGCTCCGTTACAATCTGCAGCCCCGTTTCTGACACGGTTCCCCGGACATGATGGTCCTCGAGGGCGCTTCCGCCCTTTCGCCGTTCCGCCGCGCTCGGCTCGAAACCCGCCTGCAAACCCTTGTTCCCGCGCTGCGTATCACTGGCGCCTGGCACGTGTACTTCATCCGTGCCGAGGCCGGGCAGTCGCCCGACCAGGCCACCTTGCAGCGGATCCTGCAGGCCAACGCCGCGCCCGCCGCGCGCGATGCCGATGCCTCCTCGCGCTACGTGGTGCCGCGCCTGGGCACCTTGTCGCCGTGGTCGAGCAAGGCCACCGAGCTGGTGCGCGGGGCCGGGCAGCCGATCCAGCGTGTGGAGCGCGGCACCCGCATCGACCTGGCCGGCTGGCCGGACGACGCGGCCGCTCAGGCCGCCGTGGCCAAACTGCTGCACGACCCGATGACGCAATCCCTGCTCGGTTCGGCCGCTGCCGCCGAAGCGCTGTTCAACGTGCCCGACCCGGGCCAGTTGCAGCGCGTGCCGCTGGATGGGCTGGAGCAGGCCAACCGCGACCTGGGCCTGGCGCTGGCGCAGGACGAGATCGACTACCTGCGCGAACGTTTCGGCGCGCTGGGCCGCGACCCGGCCGACGTCGAACTGATGATGTTCGCCCAGGCCAACTCCGAGCATTGCCGGCACAAGATCTTCAATGCCAGCTGGACCATCGACGGCAAGCCGCAGGAGCGCTCGCTGTTCCGCATGATCAAGCACACCCATCAGCAGACCCCGCAGCACACCTTGTCGGCCTATAGCGACAACGCGGCGGTGGTGGAAGGCGTGCCGGCCGCGCGCTATCGCCCGGATCCGGCCACCGGCCAATACCGCAGCGAAGCGGTGCTGCCGTCGGCGTTTGCGATCAAGGTGGAAACGCATAACCACCCGACCGCGATCGCACCGTTCCCCGGCGCGGCCACCGGCGCCGGCGGCGAAATTCGCGACGAAGGCGCCACCGGCCGTGGCGGCAAGCCCAAGGCCGGGCTGACCGGGTTTTCGGTCTCGCACCTGCGCATTCCGACCCTGCCGCAGCCGTGGGAAGCGCCGCGCGCGCTGAACCCGCGCATGGCGCCGGCGCTGGACATCATGCTCGACGGCCCGCTGGGCGGCGCCGCGTTCAACAACGAATTCGGTCGCCCGAACCTGCTCGGCTATTTCCGCAGCTTCGAGCTGGCCGAAGGCCAGGGCCTGACCCGCGCCTACGACAAGCCGATCATGCTGGCCGGTGGCCTGGGCGCGATCGATCGCAACCAGGTGGAAAAGCTGCGCCTGCAGCCGGGCGATGCGGTGATCGTGCTCGGCGGCCCGGCGATGCTGATCGGCCTGGGCGGCGGTGCGGCCAGTTCGGTGGCGGCCGGCGACAGCGCCGAGGCGCTGGATTTTGCCAGCGTGCAGCGCGAAAACCCGGAGATGGAACGCCGCTGCCAGGAGGTCATTGACCGCTGCGTGGCGCTGGGCGTGGATAACCCGATCCGCTGGTTCCACGACGTGGGCGCGGGTGGTTTGTCCAACGCCATTCCCGAGCTGCTGCACGATTCGGGGGTGGGCGGCATCATCGACCTGGGCCGCGTGCTCACCGACGACCCGTCGCTGTCGCCGCTGGAACTGTGGTGCAACGAATCGCAGGAACGCTACGTGCTCGGCGTGCCGCAGGCGCGCCTGGAAGAGTTCGCCGCCATCTGCGCCCGCGAACGCTGCCCGTTTGCCGCCGTCGGTGTGGCCACGGAAGAGGAGCGGCTGGTGGTGGGGTATGGCGTCCTTGGTGACGGGATTGGGGAGTCGGGATTCGGGATTCGCAACGGCGCATTGCCGGCAACCGATGCCGCTTCTAACCAATCCCCAATCCCGAATCCCGAATCCCAGCTTCCAATCGATCTGCCCATGGACGTCCTCTTCGGCAAGGCGCCGAAGATGCATCGCGATGCCGCGCATCCGGCCGCTCCCAGGTGGCCGGTGCTGCAGACCGCGTCGCTGGACCTGCAGCAGGCCGGTTTGCGTGTGCTGGCGCATCCCACCGTGGCGTCCAAGAGCTTTCTGGTCACCATCGGCGACCGCAGCGTGGGCGGGCTGACCGCACGCGAGCAGATGATCGGCCCGTGGCAGCTGCCGCTGGCCGATTGCGCGATCACGCTGGCCGGCTTCGAGACCTTCGAAGGCGAAGCGATGTCGATCGGCGAACGCACCCCGCTGGCGCTGTTGAATGCCGCCGCATCCGCGCGCATGGCCGTGGGCGAAGCCATCACCAACCTGTGCGCGGCACCGGTGCAGCGGCTGGACAGCATCAAGCTCTCGGCGAACTGGATGGCCGCCGCCGGCCACAGCGGCGAAGACGCGTTGCTGTACGACGCGGTGCGCGCCATCGGCATGGAGTTGTGCCCGGCGCTGGAGCTGAGCATTCCGGTGGGCAAGGATTCGCTGTCGATGCAGGCGCAGTGGGCTGAAGCCGGGATTGGTGATTCGGCATTCGGGATTGGCAACACACCGGAATCCGCCGCTGTTGCGAATCCCCAATCTCCAATCTCCAATCCCGTCTCTCACAAAAGCGTTTCCCCCGTCTCGCTGATCATCAGTGCGTTCGCGCCGGTGACCGATGTGCGCACGCAGCTGACCCCGTTGCTGCGCAGCGGGGAAGACAGCGAGCTGTGGTTGATCGGGCTGGGGGGCGGCAAGCAGCGGCTGGGCGGGTCGGTGCTGGCGCAGGTGTATGCCGACGACAGCGCGCTGCCGGCGTTCGGCGGCGAGGCGCCGGATCTGGACGATGCGCAGCGGCTGCGCAGTTTCTTCGAGTTGATCCGCGACGCGCGCGAGGCCGGGCTGTTGCTGGCGTATCACGATCGCAGCGATGGCGGTGCGTTTGCTGCGTTGTGCGAGATGGCGTTTGCGTCGCGGCAGGGCCTGGATATCACGCTGGATGCGTGGGGCGACGATGCGTTCCGCAGCCTGTTCAACGAAGAATTGGGCGCCGTGGTGCAGATCGACAGCGAAGACCGCGCCGCGTTCGCCGACCTGGTCGAGCGCCACGCATTGACCGAATGCGCGCAGCGCATCGCGCGCCCCACCGGCACGCCGCGCATCCGCGTGAGCGGGCAGGGCCGCGTGCTGGCCGAGTGGCGCTGGGAAGAGTTGTTCGACGCCTGGTGGTCGGTGACCCATGCGATGCAGAAGCTGCGCGACAACCCGGACAGCGCCGATGAGGAGCGCGCGCTGGCACGCGATTTCAAGGCGCCAGGCCTGCGCCCGAAGCTGGTGTTCGACCCTTCCGACGATGTGGCGGCGCCGTTCGTGGCCACCGGTACGCGGCCCAAGGTGGCGATCCTGCGCGAGCAGGGCGTCAACGGGCAGATCGAGATGGCCTACAACTTCGAGCGCGCCGGTTTCCGTCCTTACGACGTGCACATGAGCGACCTGATCGAGGGCCGCGTGAACCTGGGCGAGTTCGTGGGCTTTGCGGCGTGCGGCGGTTTCAGCTACGGCGACGTGCTGGGCGCCGGCCGCGGCTGGGCGACATCCATCCTGGAGCGCTCGGCGTTGCGCGATGCGTTCGCCGCGTTCTTTGCACGCAGCGATACGTTCGCGCTGGGCGTGTGCAACGGGTGCCAGATGCTCAGCCAGCTCAAGGACATCATTCCCGGTGCCGAGCATTGGCCGCGCTTTTTGCGCAATCGCAGCGAGCAGTTCGAGGCGCGCACCGCGTTGCTGGAAGTGGTGGAGTCGCCGTCGATCTTCCTGCGCGGCATGGCCGGCTCGCGGATTCCGGTGGCGGTGGCGCACGGCGAAGGCCGCGCAGCGTTCGATAGCGCCGTGGACCAGGCCGCTGCACGCGTGGCGCTGCGTTACATCGATGGCGATGGTGGGGTGGCCTCGCAGTATCCGCTCAATCCGAACGGTTCCCCGGACGGCATCACCGGGCTGACCAGCAGCGACGGCCGCGTCACCATCCTGATGCCGCACCCGGAGCGCACGCCACGCAGCGCAAACCTCAGCTGGCACCCGGCTGGCTGGGGCGACGACTCGCCGTGGCTGCGGATGTTCCGCAACGCGCGGGTGTGGTGCGGTTGATGGCGTGCGGCTGATCGGCAGCCGCTGACACCTGATCCGACGGCCGTGTGCAGCGATGCACACGGCCGTTGTCGTTTTGGCAGGCGCGCTGAATCTGCAATTGGAATCGGTTGCAGGTTTGTCGCGCGCTGCCGCTACCACTCCATTGCGCGGTGCCCATTGCAAACCCATGCGTGGTTGCCGGCCTCGCCAGCATCGGGCACACGCGACGGTGGCGCGTGTGGCGCGCTCGAATCAGGCCATGGAGCGGCTCGATGACGATGGTCGCGCGATTACCCACATGCGCCTCGGAATTGTTTCGAGACTATTTTTGTGGTGGCAGCGAAGATGGGACTAAATAATTAATCGGCACCTGGTCATTTTGAAATAACTAACAAAAGTATTAGTTATTTATTTCGCATGACTGATTGCGTGCTATGTGTGACGGCAATCGCATTTGAAAGTTGGTTTTTTCAATAAATTCATCCGGCGTTATCGATCTTTCGATCTCCGCATCTTCTTATTTACTGTGTTGAATCTTTCGCGGTGGAAAACTCCATCGCTGAAGCAAGTGCGCGCGAATATAAAACCTCAGGGGGACCGTGCGATCTGTTCGTGCGGTGGTCGGTTTTTTACACACCAGACCAAAATGGGGAGTTAGGCGTTAATGAAGCGAATTTATCTGGAGGCTGGTCGCGCGTCTTGTGCTCACGACCAAACGGTGACGCGTGCTCGCACGGTGGGAAATACGCAGGGGAGACTGCCGCGCGACCATGCCGGCGGAGTGCTGGCCACGGCAGTGGTGATCGTGTTGTTCGGCATGGCCGGGGCGGCCGGCGCCGCGAGCACACCGGCGGCAGCGACCACGCAGTGCCAGCTGATCGATGGCAGGCGGCAGTGCCCAGGCGAGGCCGGCACGGTGGCTCAGGTCGCTACTGCAGGAGCCAACGACAGCGCCACGCAAGCGGCAGCAAGATCCGCCGCCGATGCGCAGATCCCGGCATTCGCGGACGGCGAGGATGCGGTGGCATTGGGCAATGCGAGCAATGCGCTAGGCGATGGAACCATGGCATTGGGCGGTGGAAGCCTGGCCTTGGACCGCGACGCGACCGCGATCGGTCATAACGCTGCGGCCGCGGGAGAATCGGCGATTGCGGTTGGCGGCGTAACGACCGTGTTTGATTACGATGCCAACGGCTTCGTCATCGGCCAACGCGAACAGGCCACGCAGGCCTCAGGTGTGGGCGCCACGGCTGTGGGCGGTGGTGCGGTAGCGGGAACGCCGTATGCCAGCGCCATCGGCAGCGGCGCCAGCGCCAGTGGCGTGCAGAGCACGGCGCTGGGGTATCGCGCACAGACTTCCAGCGACGGTGCCACCGCCGTGGGCGGGCTTTCCAGCGCCAGTGGCTTTCTTTCCACTGCCGGCGGTTATTCCTCGCGCGCCAGCGCAGACACCTCGACCGCATTCGGTTACAGGGCGCGAAGCGACGGTGCCAGTAGCGTCGCAGTTGGCGACACCGCGTTGGCCAGCGGAGCACAGAGCGTTGTCGTAGGCGGCGTCAGCAACTTCGGCTCGATTACCGCAGCGACCGGTCTTGGCGGCATTGCGCTGGGCTCGGGTGCGCAAAGCCAATCCGATTATGCGATTGCCATTGGCTACGATTCCAACGTGTTTCCGAATGCGCCCGGCAATACCGATGCGGTAGCGATCGGGCACAGCGCCGGGTCGTTCGCACCACGCACCGTGTCATTGGGCGGCTTTGCCCTGGCGTCCGGCGATGGCGGCATCTCGATCGGACATGGCAGCACCGCTTACAACGAAAATAGCGTGGCGTTAGGCGCGCGTGCGATGACCTCGCAGTTCAATGGCGACAGCACCGTCATTGGTGCGGACGCGCAGGCCAACGGCGTGGATGCCGTGGCGATCGGTTACGGCGCGAAGGTGGGATCCTGGGTTGACGATGCCTGGAATCGTTCGGCATCCAGCGCGGTTGCGCTGGGTGCGCACTCCTATGCGTTTCGCAGCAATACGGTGTCGGTCGGCGATGTGCAAGCCGGCTTGACGCGCCAGATCACCAGCGTTGCAGCCGGTACCGAAGCCACCGATGCGGTGAATGTGGCCCAGCTCGATACGGTGCGCGCCGCCACGTCACGCATTGATGGCTATCTGGCAGTGACGCCGGCCACCACGGACGCAGCGGCGGCATCTGCGCAGGGACAGGGCGCCATGGCACTGGGTGGCGCAAGCAGCGCGCTTGGCGCATCTGCCACCGCGGTGGGCTTCAATGCCTCCAGCGTTGGCCAGGGCAGTGCTGCGTTGGGTAGCCGTGCGGTTGCTGCCGGCGAGCGCAGCGTAGCGATTGCCTCCGGCAGCCGTGCCGCGGCCACCGGCGCCAGCGCGATAGGGGCGGACAGCAGCGCCAGCGGCGTGAACAGCACCGCGATGGGCCGGCAGACCAATTCCGTCGGCGAAAACGGCGTTGCGCTGGGCTACAACGCGTTCGTCCGCGAAAGCGGCAGCAATGCCGTGGCACTGGGCGCGAATGCTGGCGCCAGCGGTGCCGATTCGGTGGCTCTGGGCTCGGGCTCGCGCACCTACGATGCCAATACGGTGTCGGTGGGCAGCGGCAATGGCCGCGGCGGCCCGGCCACGCGCCGTATCGTCAATGTGGGTGCGGGCACGATTGCCAGTGCCAGCACCGATGCAATCAATGGCGGCCAGTTGTTCCAGTCGTTGAGCAATGCGGCCAGCTTCCTCGGCGGCGGTGCGGCGATCGGTGCGCAAGGCGTATTTGTTGCGCCGACCTACGTGATCCAGGGGGCCAGCTACAACAACGTCGGTGCGGCACTGACGGCGTTGGACAGCAAGGTCAGCGAGCTGGATGCCCGAGGCGGCGCGGCAACAGCTGCCTCACGTGCATCTGTCGCACGCCTGGCAACGGCGCGCACTGCAGCGGTCGACGCAACAGCCGATGGCGTGCAGCCGGCAGCGCTGGCAACCGACGCCACAGCCGACAGTGCCTTGTCGTCTGCAGCGACGGCCACTGCAACTGGGCTTTCCGCAAGCACGGCGGTGCAGGGCACGCCCACCGCTGCCGTGGACGGCAGCATCACGCCGGCGGCCACGTCCACGGCAGTGGGCACGGCAGCAGTGGCCAACCACGTTACCGGCACGGCCATTGGCGGCAGCGCGTATGCGCATGGCCCCAACGACACCGCCATCGGCAGCAATGCCCGCGTCAATGCCGATGGCAGTACGGCGGTGGGTGCCAA
>NZ_JAJIUJ010000012.1 GCF_020880415.1 Xanthomonas euvesicatoria pv. euvesicatoria
ACCGCACGTGCCGCGCCATCCGCCATCTGCAAAGTCCACTTCCGGCCGATCTGCAGCTTGGCTGCAGGGCCCTTGCCCGCCCACCATCGCGGGACACGCTGCAAGTACGTCCTTGTAAGCTCTGGCGCGGCATCCATGCCGCTCAAGGTCCCGCGACGGTGGGCGGGCAAGGACCTGGCGAGATGGTCGGTGCGCATGGTTGCCAGCAGTGCAGGCTGCGCCACGATTCCCGATTCCCGATTCCCGATTCCCGATTCCCGAACCACCAATCCCGGCCCCTCAGTGCCCGGCCGGCCTGGGCGGGCGCAGCAGGCTCAGCACGATGGTCGCCACCAGGATCGCAACCACCACGCCCAGCGACACCAGCACCGGGATCTTGTACAGATCGATGATCATCATCTTGATGCCGATGAACACCAGGATCACCGCCAGGCCGTAGGGCAGCAGGTGGAAGCGGTCGGCCATGCCGGCCAGCAGGAAGAACATCGCGCGCAGGCCCAGCACCGCGAACACGTTGGAGGTGAGCACGATGAACGGGTCGGTGGTGATCGCGAAGATCGCCGGGATGCTGTCCACCGCGAAGATCACATCGATCACCGCGATCAAAATCAGTACCACGAACAGCGGCGTAAACCAGCGCTTGCCGTCCTTGATCACGCTGAGCAGGTTGCCGTGGTACTGCGGGCTCAGGCGCAGGTGCCCGCGCATCCAGCGCAGCACCGGGTTGGCTTCCAGATCCGGCTCCTTGCCGGCGGAGAACCACATCTTGATGCCGGTCAGCAGCAGGAACGCACCGAACACGTAGAGCAGCCAATGGAACTTGGCCAGCAGCATCGAGCCGGCAAAGATCATGATCGCGCGCAGCACGATCGCGCCCAGCACGCCGATGATCAGCACGCGCTGGCGCTGTTCTTCGGGCACGCCGAAGTAGGTCATCACCATCAGGAAGACGAAGATGTTGTCGACCGCCAGGGATTTTTCCACCAGGTAGCCGGTGAGGAACTGCAGCCCGATCTGGTCGGCCTGGGCGTCGCCGACGCTGCCTTGCAGGTACCACCACAGCCCGGCATTGAAGGCCAGCGCCAGCAGCACCCAACCGATGCTCCACCAGGTGGCCTCCTTGAAAGTGACCTTGTGGGCGCCGCCGTGGCGCATCAGCACCAGATCGATCAGCAGCGCGGCGATCACCACCACCGCGAAGCCACCCCATAACCACACGTTGCCAATGGTTTGCATAAGAATCCCGAAAAAAGTGAAAGCGGCCTGGACAGCCGGCGGGCTGAGGCCTTGTGACACGGAAATCGTGGATTCCGGGTGACGGACCTTCGCCTGCGCGGCGAAGGTCTCGCTCGCAACCGGCCGGGCCGGTTGCCGTTGCACCGGAGCGCTGCACATGGCGGGCTCGTAATGACGGCGACAACGCTGGGAGCTACTCCCCTTCTGCGCCCGATTCTGCGTGCACGGCGCAGGCACGTCAATCCAGCCGGATACAATGGACCGATGAATATTCCAGTCCCCGTCGTCCGTCTCAAGAATGCCTGGCGCTCCAGCCACCCGTGGATCTTCCAGAAGCTGGTGGAAAAGCCCGCCGCCAAGCCCAAGCCCGGCACCATCGTCGATGTGGTCGGCGTGGATGGGGAATGGATTGGCCGCGGCTTCTACAACGGCCATTCGCGCATTGCCGTGCGCATCCTGGAAACCGACCAGTCGGTGCCGGTGGATGCGGGCTGGTTCTCGCGCAAGATCGCCGCGGCAGTGAGCCTGCGCCGCGACTGGCTCAAGCTCGATGGCGTGTCCGACGCCTGGCGCGTGGCGCACAGCGAAGGCGATGGCCTGTCCGGCCTGGTGGTGGACCGCTACGGCGACCTGGTGGTGGTGGAGTTCTTCGCCGCCGGCATGTTCCGTCATCGCGAATGGATCTACGAGGCGCTGCGCGAACAGTTCCCCGGCTGCCGCTTCCACAGCTTTGCCGACGAACATGTGCAAAAGCAGGAAAGCTTCGATTTCCACAGCAACACCACCACCGAAGCGGCGGTGATCACCGAGCACGGCATCAAGTTCCGCGCCGACCCGGCCGGTGCGCACAAGACCGGTTTTTTCGCCGACCAGCGCGACAACCGCCAGTGGCTGAGCGAGCAGGTCGAAGGCAAGAGCGTGCTGGACCTGTGCTGCAACACCGGCGGCTTTGCGGTGTATGCCGCCGCGCGCGGTGCGGCCGAAGTGCTGGGCGTGGACATCGACGAAGACGTGATTGCCATTGCCAAGGGCAACGCCAAGCTCAATAACGTGCGGCCCAAGTTCGTGCAGGCCGACATCTTTCCGTGGCTGCGCGATGCGGCCAACCGCGGCGAGCAGTTCGATGTGGTGATCCTGGACCCGGCCAAGATGACCCGCGACCGCGATCAGGTGATTCCGGCGCTGAAGAAGTACCTGGACATGAACAAGCTGGCCTTGGGCGTGGTCAAGCCGGGCGGCCTGTTTGCCACCTTCTCGTGCACCGGCCTGGTGGCCGAGCAGGAGTTCCTGGACATGCTGCGGCGCGCGTCGTATTTCTCCGGGCGCACCATCCAGATCCTGAAGGTGGCCGGTGCCGGTCCCGATCATCCGTTCATGGCGCACGTGCAGGAATCGCGCTATCTGAAAGCGGTGTTCTGCCGGGTGATGTAGCAGCGCGTTGCGGCGAAAGACGCCCGCTGCCGTGTGGCAGGCAGCGTCTTTCGCGGCGCGATGCCATCGCCGGCCAGCAGTAGGTCAACGCAGACATGCAACCAGGAGCCGGCAGCCGATGACCTCCAGCGACGAAGACGAACGCAAGGCCCTGCGCCGCTTGCTGCGGCAGATCGAGCGGCCCAATGCCAGCCTGCTGGCCAGCAACTGGCCGGTGTTCGGCGTCTGGCTGCTGTTTTCCGGGGCTTTCATGTATCTGTTCCAGACTGGCGACGGTTCGCCGCTGCACCCGTTGCTGCTGGCGCTGGGCTCGACCTGTCTGGGCGTGTTCGGTGCGTGGATCGTGTTCCGTTCGGTGTGGGCGCGGCAGTGGCCGCATGTGCGCGAACACATCGATGTGGACAGCGTGCGCGCGCGTCTGGCAGAACTGGACGACTGAGCGATACAGCGCGCGAGGCGGTTTGCTCGCGCTGCCAGGCAGATCAAACCGATCTGCAACGACGAGCGGCCGCCCGCGCCGTGGTTGCCGGCATGGCGGCGTCGCTCGACAGCATCGCGCGTGCGCACGCCATCGGCATCGCCGCAGAACTGCGCTTGCAGCGCGCGTATCGCACGCCACGCCGTGCGGATCGACCGCAGCGCTGCAGCGTCCCACGTGTGGCCGCAGTGCGTGTAGCCAGCCGCTATGATCGGCTCACCCCCACTGCCTGTGAGATCGCATGCACCTGCGTTCGCTTTGCCTGTCTGCCACGTTGTTGCTGGCCGCTGCGCTGCCCGCACATGCGCTGGAGTTTTCCAAGGCCGAACTGGCGCGCGCGACTGCCCTGCAGAAACGCCTGGTCACGCTGGATTCGCATCTGGATACGCCGGCCAATCTGGAACGCGCCGACTTCGACGTCTTGCAGGCGCATGCCGGCAACCGCCTGTCCCAGGTGGATTACCCGCGCATGGTCGAAGGCGCGCTGGATGGTGGGTTCTGGGCGGTCTACACCGGGCAGGGCGATCGCAGTGCGGCCGCGCACCTGGACGATCGCGATGCCGGTCTGCAGCGCCTGCTGAAGATCCACACATTGGTGGCCGCGCAACCGCAGCGTTTTGCACTGGCCACCACGCCGGCCGACGCCGCGCGCATCAAGGCCGCCGGCAAGCGCGTGGTGTACATCAGCATGGAAAACGCCAGCCCGCTGGTAGCCGACCCCACCTTGCTGCGCTTCTATTACGCGCAGGGGCTGCGCTTGATGAGCACCGTGCACTTTCTCAACAACGAGTTCGCCGACTCGGCCACCGACCCCAAGGGCGCGGAGTGGAACGGCCTGAGCCCGGCCGGCAAACAGCTGGTGCAACAGGCGCAGGCGTTGGGCATCGTGATCGATCAATCGCATGCCTCCGATGCGGTGTTCGACCAGTTGATCGCGCTGTCGCCGGTGCCGATCGTGCTCTCGCACAGCGGTGCGCGCGCGGTCTACAACCACCCGCGCAATATCGACGATGCGCGCCTGAAGGTGCTGGCCGCGCATGGCGGGGTGATCCAGGTCAATTCCTACGGCGGCTACCTGGTGGACAGCGGCGCCAGCCCCGAGCGCAAGGCCGCCGAGAAGGCGCTCACCGACCAATACGGCGGCTGGGAGCACGTCAAGATCGCCGACGGTACCAAGCTCAGCGCCGCGCTGAAGGAGCTGGATGCGCGCTACCCGATCAAGCGCGCCACCGAAGAAGACTTCTTCGCGCATCTTGAGCACTTATTGGCAGTGGTCGGGCCCGAGCACGTGGGCATCGGCATGGATTGGGACGGCGGTGGCGGGGTGGTGGGCCTGGAAGATGTCTCCGACCTGCCGCGCATCACCGCGTGGCTGTTGCGCAAGGGCTACACCGAGCAGCAGATCGCCGGCATCTGGGGCGGCAACCTGTTGCGGGTGATGGGCCAGGCGCAGGCGTATGCGGCCGGGAAACGGGAATCGGGAGTGGGGAGGTAGTGCTGGGGGACCAGGGATTCGGGATTCGGGAATCGGGATTCGCAAAGCCGAGGCGGTGTGTCGTGTGGGGCTGGGTGCTGGCCGCCGGCTTGGTTGTGGGTGCAGGGCTGGGGTAGAGGCAGCGTTGCTGCCGCGGGCTCCTTCGCCGGATGGGCTGGTTGGGGCGCGCGCGGAGTGCGCCGCTAGGTGTCAGCCAAGCGGTGGGTCACGGGGCGCCGTCGCTGCATCGGGGCGGCCAGCCCTGCACCAACAGCATGGTGGCTGTTGCGTTCCGAACCCGGCACACGCCGGGAGCGGTTGCAGTTGATTTGGGCATTTGCACGAAAATTTGCGCGTGCCAGCCCGCAGACAGGCAACACCCTGACGATGATTCCGGGAAAACGCTCAATCTAGAATGCGTCGACCACCTGCCTGGTGTCGGTGCTGCCGCACTGCGCACCGGCTGGCCTTCCGACTGCTGGAGCGTGCGATGACCCAAGCCACCCGGCCCCTGCCGCCCTCCGATGACATGGGTCCGACCTACCGCAAGATCCTGTGGCGGCTGATCCCGTTCCTGTTCGTCTGCTACCTGTTCAATTACCTGGACCGGGTCAACGTGGGCTTTGCCAAGCTGCAGATGCTGGGCGACCTGGGCATGAGCGAGACCGTGTACGGGCTGGGCGCGGGCATTTTCTTCATCGGTTACCTGGCCTGCGGGGTGCCGAGCAATCTGATCCTGCAGCGCATCGGTGCCCGGCGCTGGGTGGCGATCATGATGGTCAGCTGGGGCCTGCTCTCCACCTGCCTGCTGTTCGTGCGCACCCCGGCCGGGTTCTACACCCTGCGCCTGCTCACCGGTGCGGCCGAGGCGGGCTTCTTTCCCGGCATCGTGCTGTACCTGACCCGCTGGTTCCCGCGTGCCCGGCATGGCCGGGTCATGACCGTGTTCATGTCGGCGATCCCGATCTCCGGGGTGCTGGGCGGGCCGTTGTCCGGCTGGATCCTGGATCACTTCTCGGCCGGGCAGGGCGGCCTGGCCGGCTGGCAATGGATGTTCCTGCTGCAGGGCCTGCCGACCGTGTTGCTGGGCATCGGGGTGTGGTTCCTGCTCAGCGACGGCGTGCAACAGGCCAGCTGGCTCAACCCGCAGGAAAAACAGGCCTTGGCACGCGTGCTGGCCGAGGACGAAGCAGGCAAGCCAGCCGGCGCGTCCACCTCGCTGGGCGCGGTGCTGCGCAATCCGGCGGTGTGGCTGCTGGGCACGGTGTACTTCTGCATCCAGAGCGGGGTGTATGCGATCAACTTCTGGCTGCCGTCGATCATCCAGGGCAGCGGTGTCACCGACCCGATCCGCATCGGTCTGATGAGCGCGATCCCGTACCTGGCCGCGGCGGTGTTCATGGTGCTGATGGGCCGTTCGGCCGACCGTCGCGGCGAGCGTCGCTGGCACTTGGTGATTCCGTTGCTGATGGGCGCGGCCGGCCTGTGCATCGCCGCCAGCGTCACCGACAACCTGGGCCTGGCGGTGTTCGGCATGACCCTGGCCACGATGGGGGCGGTCAGCGGCTTGCCGCTGTTTTGGCCGCTGACCAACGGCTTTCTCACCGCCGCCGCCGCCGCCGGTGGGCTGGCGCTGATCAATTCCACCGGCCAGGTGGCCGGTTTCCTCAGCCCGTATCTGGTGGGCTGGATCAAGGACACCACCCACAGCACCGAAGTGGCGCTGTACGTGCTGGCCGGCGCCATGGCGCTGGGCGCCGCGCTGGTGCTGCGGGTGCCGGCGCGGGCGGTGAACCGGTGATGCGTCCGTCCCAGCGAGTGTCCGCATGAAGATCGTCATTGCCCCCGATTCGTACAAGGAAAGCCTGCCCGCGCTGGAGGTGGCCACGCAGATCGAGGCGGGCTTTCGCGAGGTCTTCCCCGACTGGCAGTACCACAAGGTGCCGGTTGCCGATGGCGGCGAAGGCACGGTCGATGCGCTGGTGGCCGCCACCGGCGGGCGGGTGATCGCCTGCACCGTCAGCGGCCCGCTCGGCACCCCGGTGCAGGCGTTCTTCGGCCTGACCGGCGACGGCCGCACCGCGGTGATCGAAATGGCCGCCGCCAGCGGCCTGGCCCTGCTGCCGCCGGCCGCGCGCGCGCCGCTGCGCACCAGCACCGCAGGCGTGGGTGAGCTGATCCTGGCCGCCCTGGACGCCGGCGCACGGCGTTTCATCATCGGCATCGGCGGCAGCGCCACCAACGACGGCGGCAGCGGCCTGGCGCAGGCCTTGGGCGTGCGGTTGCTGGATGGCCAGGGCGAGGCGATCGGTCCAGGCGGCGGCGCGCTGGCCACGCTGGCGCGCATCGACACCGAAGGCATGGATGTGCGGCTGCAGGATTGCCAGTTCGAAGTGGCCTGCGACGTGGACAACCCGCTGATCGGGCCGACCGGCGCCTCGGCGGTGTTCGGCCCGCAGAAGGGCGCCACCCCCGGCATGGTGCGCCAGCTCGATCGCAACCTGCAGCACTACGCCGACCTGTTGCAGCGCGACCTGGGTGTGCGGTTGCACGCGCTGCCCGGCGGCGGCGCGGCCGGCGGCCTGGGCGCGGCCCTGGTGGCGTATCTGGGCGCGCAGCTGCGGCCCGGGGTGGAGATCGTCGCCCAGGCGCTCGGGCTGGACGCGCTGGTCGCCCAGGCCGATCTGGTCATCACCGGCGAAGGCCGCCTGGACAGCCAGAGCCTGCACGGCAAGACCCCGGTGGGCGTGGCGCGGGTGGCGCAACGACACAGCAAGCCGGTGATCGCCATCGCCGGTTGCCTGGGCAACGGCGCCGCGCTGCTGCATGGGCACGGCATCGACGCGATGTTTGCGGTGGTGCATCGCGCCTGCACGGTGGAGCAGGCGCTGGCCGAAGCCGCCAGCAACGTGCGCATCGCCGCCCGCAATGTGGCCGCGGCGCTGCAGCTGGGCGGGGCATTGGCACAGGTCGGGTCGGGGCGCGAGCGGGGCTGACGGCAGTGCCCGGGTGGCTCGGAGGGGTGGGGCACCTGCGCTTGCGTTCGGGGCGGCCTCCTGGACAGGGTGCGCGCCCACTGCATGTACGGCCGATCCGCAAAGGTAATCAGCGTTCTTCGCACCGATCCCGGGCATCGGCCGCAACTCCTCCCGTCATACACCTGCCAAACATCCGCGAAGCGAACATGCCACCGTGACCGCCCCTGATCGCGGCAACAGACCCCCGCCCATGCTCACGCTCGACCGCACCCTGGCGCAGTCCATTGTCGACCGCGCGATGACCATCATCGACGGCAACGTCAATGTGATGGACCACTCCGGCGTCATCATCGCCAGCGGCGAGCCGGCGCGGATCGGCCAGCTGCACGAAGGTGCGTTGCTGGTGCTGTCCCGGCAGGGCCGGGTGGAGATCGACGCCGCCCTGGCGCAGCAGCTGGATGCGGTGCGCCCCGGCGTCAACCTGCCGCTGATCGCCGAGGGCCGCATCGTCGGCTGCGTCGGGCTGACCGGCGACCCGCAGCGCATCGGGCAGCAGGCCGAGCTGGTGCGCATGGCCGCCGAAGCGATGCTGGAACAGGCCGGGCTGCTGCGCCTGCTGGCCCGCGACGCGCGCCTGCGCGAAGAGGTCACGCTGGGCCTGATCCGGCCCGACGGCCCGACCCCGGCGCTGGCCGGCTGGGCCGAGCGGCTCGGGATCGCGCTGGACCTGCCGCGCGTGGCCGCGGTAATCGAAGTGGAAAGCGATAGCCTGGACCTGGACGCGATGCTGGTGGAACTGCAGCGCCTGCACACCCTGCTGTCCACGCCCGAGCGCGGCAACCTGATCGCCGCCACCGCGCTCAACGAGCTGGTGGTGCTCAAGCCGGCACTGGACCGGCGTGGCCACTGGGACGTGGCGGAGCAACGCCGTCGCGCGCACAGCCTGCTCGAGCGCATGCGCGCCAGCAGCCGGCTGCGGATCCGGCTGGCCCTGGGCCAGTATTTTCCGCAGTCCAACGGCCTGGCGTTGTCGCACCAGATCGCGCGCACCACCATGCGCATCGGCAAGGCGCGCACCCCGTACGCCGACGCCTTCTTCTACGACGATTACCGCCTGCCGGTGCTGGTGGACGACCTGCGCCAGGCCTGGCAGGCCGAGGAATTGCGCAAGCCGCTGCAGGCACTGCTGGCGCAGGACCGTCGCAGTCAGTTGCTGAAGACCTTGTCGGTCTGGTTCGGCGCCGGCATGCGCATGGCCCCCACCGCCAAGGCGCTGGGCATTCATCGCAACACCCTGGATTACCGCATGCAGCGCATACAGGAACTGTGCGCGGTGGACCTGGGCAACACCGACGACTGCATGCGCCTGTACCTGGCGCTGCGGATGCGCCACGACAGCGCCGCAACCACGCCGAACACCGACGCGCACGCCCCCGACTGAGCGGCGCCACAACCGCCGCAACGCTGCCCTGTGCAGTGGCGCACGGAACGCCGCCTTGGCTGGTATGCGCAGTCCGCTAGACTGCGCGGATTGCCCGGCCGCGAGCGCTCCGTTGAACCAGTGCGATACCGTCGTGTCATCTGCGTCTAGCGAGGTCCAGCGCCTGGCACGTCTGGCGCTGTTGCAGGTGGTCGACACCGCCGCCGAGCCGTTCTTCGACGCGCTGGCCGCTGCCGCGCAGGCGATCGCCGGTACCCCCATCGCGCTGGTCTCGCTGGTGGACGAACATCGGCAGTGGTGGAAGGCCAACATCGGCCTGCCGGGGGTTTCGGAAACCCCACGCGAACTGGCGTTCTGCGCCCACACCATCCAGGGCGATGCGGTGATGGAAGTGCGCGACGCGCCGGCCGACCCACGCTTCCACGACAACGCCCTGGTCACCGATGCGCCCGGTATCCGTTATTACGCCGGCGCCCCCATCGTGCTGCCGGATGGCTTACGCATGGGCACGGTGTGCGTGATCGACCAGCGCCCGCGCGCGCTGGAGCCGGCGCAGTTGCAGGCCTTGCAGCAACTGGCCAGGGTGGCCGCCGAAGGCCTGGAGCAACGCCGTGTGATGCTCGAGCGCGAGGCGGCCAATGCCCAGCTGCAGCAGCGGCTGCGCGAGAGCGAAGCGTTTCTGGAGCGCACCGGCCGGGTGGCCGGGGTCGGCGGGTGGGAGGTGGACGTGGCCAGCGGCACGCTGATCTGGTCGGACCAGACCTGCCGCCTGCACGATGTTCCGCCCGGTTACCGGCCCAGCCTGACCGAGGCGATCGGCTTCTATCCGCTGGAGGCGCGCGCGGTCATCACCGAAGCGGTCGAAGCCTGCGTGCGGGACGGCACGTCCTGGGATCTGGAGCTGCCGCTGACCAGCGCCACCGGGCGGCGGCTATGGGTGCACAGCACCGGATCGGTGGAACACGTGGATGGGCGCATGCGCCTGATCGGTGCGGTCCAGGACGTGACCGACCGGCACCAGGCCGTGGACGCGCTGGCCGCCAGCGAGCGCAAGTTCCGCAAGATGTTCCAGTACAGCCTGGGCCTGATCTGCACCCACGACATGCATGGCCGGCTGGTCAGCATCAACCCGGCCGCCGCACGCTCGCTCGGCCGCAGCGTCGAGCAGATGGAAGGCCGCTCGCTGGTGGAATTCGTGCGCCCCGAGCGCCACGCCGCCTTGCGCGGGTACCTCTCGCGGATGGTGCTCGATGGCCAGGATTCGGGAGTGATCGAACTGGTGGCCGGCGACGGCAGCCTGCGCCATTGGCAGTACCACAACGTGCTGGACGTGGAATCCGACGCCACGGTGGTGCTGGCGCATGCCCAGGACATCACCAACCAGTACCGGCAGGAGAAGCAGCTGCTGGAATGGTCGTTCACCGACCCGCTGACCAACTGCTACAACCGCCGATTCCTGGACGAACTGGACAAGCGCGACCCCAGCGTGCGCTGGGGCTGCATCGTGTTGGACCTGGACAAGTTCAAACTGGTCAACGACACCCATGGCCATCAACGCGGCGACGAGGTGTTGGTGCAGATGGCATGGTTCCTCAACCAGCCGCTGCGCACCCAGGACCGCCTGGTACGCCTGGGCGGCGACGAATTCCTGGTGTTGCTACACCAGGCCACCCAGGCACAGCTGGATGCGTTGACGCGCGACTACATGGGGGCCATCGAGGACGCGCCGATCCGCTTCACCCTCGGCACCGCCCTGCGCCAGGACGGCGAAGCGCTGGCGGCGGTGGTCGATCGCGCCGACCACTCGCTGTACTCGCTGCGCCGCGCCCGCCGCGGCACCGGCACCAGCGACCAGCGCTGAGCTTGCGCGCACCTGAAAGCTGCACCGGACCCAGGTGACCGGCTGCGGGAACGCGTGCCGATGAATACGCGATCGCCTATCATGTAAACGTTTACAACTACATGGATTGGAATGGATACCTTCGATCGCACCCAGCTCAGCCCCAAGTGGCAATTCCGCGTCGCCTTCTTCGACCGTCACGGCGGTCCCAGGGACCCTGCCTACAAAGAGGCGCTCAAGACCCTGCCGTTCGGGGAGAAGCTCAAGGTGGGCATGAACTTCTACGCGTTGTTCTTCGGCTTCATCTATTTCTTCATCCTGGGCCTGTGGCGCAAGGCGCTGGGCCTGATCGGCGTCGGCCTGGTGGTCGGCATCGTAGCCTCGTTCCTGCCCGCATCGATCGGTAACGCGCTGAGCATTCCACTGGCCCTGCTGGCCGGCATGAGCGCCAACTACGCCTACTACCTGGACAAGGTGAAGGGCAGCACCAGCTTCAACCCGTTCGAAGGCATGCGCTGGTAAGCCACCGCCGGGCGCGGACCCTCCCACCGACGCCCTGCCGCCAAGCCCGGTCCTGTGACCGGGCTTTTTTGTGGGCCAAGCGCGCCGGCCTAAGGACAAGCATATGGGCATCATTTGCATGCCAGATGGCAGAGGATCGCGGGAAAAGCGCATTCAACCCTCGCCGTACGCGACTCATGCCGCGCGGGCACAGACGCGATCGCAGCAGCGCCAGGATTTGAGAATAGGCCTCGCTGCACGGCCATGCGTCCTGGGCAGCCTCCCGCGCACGCTGCGAGCGGGTTGTCGGCGCAGAGCACCCTCCGATCCGGCAGCGCCACGGCTGCCGAAACGGCGCTTGGCCCTGGAAATGGGCGCCGGACCAACTGCCGTCCCGGCAGCGTCGGAAGTCACAGCCGGGCTCATCCGTTAGCGAAGCTGGCAAGGCGTTTGGGTCCGATACTCCAAACCATTGATCTAAAAGACTTCTCTACCTCGAAGATGCGCTTGAGCCCGCCAGGATTGTTGCGTCGCGGCGTGGTGTGGGTGCTGCCGCATGCTTAATCTTTGCCAACACATGACACACCGCTCTGCTAGTTTTAGATCGATCCAAGCGCGTCCATCGCCCGCAAGTGTTTGAAAGAGATTGTCTTTCCGTCGCACTATCATCCTCGACGAGACGCTTGAATGACCGCTTTTCGCCATTGCCGCCACACCCGCCTGTCGCAGGCGCTGCTGCTCGCATCACTGTCGCCCCTGGCTGGCCTGGACCAGCAGACCCCCGCCCCGCAACAGCTGGACGCGGTCACCGTCACCGGCTCGCGCATCAAGCGCGTGCATGCCGAAGGCCCGGCGCCGGTGCAGATCATCGGCGCCGACGAGATCCGCGCGCAGGGCTTCACCACCGTCTACGACATGCTCGGCACCCTCAACCAGGCCATCGGCACGGTGGAGGCGGACGTCAGCTGGGGCTCGCATACGCCCAATGCCAGCCCGCTCAACCTGCGCAACCTCGGCCCCAACCGCAGCCTGTTGCTGGTCAACGGCCGCCGCGTGGCCGATTACCCGTTGCCGTACGACGGCCAGAGCAACGTTTCCAACTACAGCAACATCCCGGCCGCGGCGGTGGACCGGGTGGAAGTGCTCACCGGCGGCGCCTCGGCCATCTACGGCTCGGACGCGATCGCCGGCGTGGTCAACGTGATCCTCAAGCAGAACTACAGCGGCGATCAGTTCCGCATGCGCGGCGGCACCTCCACCGAGGGCGGCCGCGACACCGCCGACGTGTCCTGGGCCGGCGGGCGCACCGGCGACCACTGGAGCGTGACCTACGCGCTGCAGTACACCAGCCGCGACCCGCTGTTCGGCCGCGATCGCCCGCAGATGGACGACGCCAGCGATGCGCCCTACAGCGCCTGGACCACCGAACAGCGGCGGGTGGGGTTTCGCCCCAGCAGCGGCATTGCGCTGATCGACAATGCCACCGGCACCCGCCAGGCGCCGCCGCCCGGTGCCTGCGATCAGTTCGGCGGCGAGTACTACCTGGCCGACCGGCTGCTCTACAACCGCAATACCGGTGTCACCACCAATACCGGCCAGCTGTGCGGGCTGAGCGCCGACTACGGCCAATGGCTGCTGCGCAGCGGCAGCAAGGACCTGTCCGGGTATCTGTACGGCACCTGGGAGTTCGGCAACGGCGTACAGGCCTGGACCAACCTGGCGGTGTTCGACTCCGAAGCGCAGTGGGGCACCTCGCCGCCCTATGTGCAACTGCCGGCCGGGCTGGACTATCCGGCCTTTTACGATACCGCCAGCGGCCAGCAGCTGATCGGCGTGCGCCAGTTCACCGCCAGCGAGGTCGGCAGCCAGGCCGGCCTGCGCAACCGCAATCGCGAGCGTTCCTGGGACATCAGCGCCGGCCTGCGCGGCACCCTGGCCGACGGCCGCTTCGACTGGGAAGCCTCGCTGGGGCGCTCGTACTACCGGGTACAGGAGCGCATTTCCACGGTCGATTGGCAGCGCGCCAACGACTACTTCCTGGGCCCGCAGCAGGGCACGGTGGACGGGCTGCCGGCCTACACGCTGGACCGCGCGCGCTGGTGGACCCCGCTGACGCCAGGCCAGTACGCGCAGATCGGCGCGCATTCGGTCAACCGCGCCGCGTCCTGGGTCAACCAGGGAGCGCTCAGCCTGAGCGGTCGGCTGTTCGAGGGCTGGGCCGGGCCGGTCGAATTCGCCGCGGTGCTGGAAGCGGCCCAGCAAGGGTATCGGCTCAATCCGGACCCGCGTGCCAATGTCGATTACGAAGTGCAGAACGTCGACCGCGGCGGCGGCGAGCGCACCCGCTACTCGGGCGGCCTGGAGTTCGGCGTGCCGTTGACCGCCACGCTCACCGCCACCCTGGCCGGCCGCTTTGATCGCTATGGCGACTACACCGCATTCAACGACGCCGCCGACCAGTTGGACATCGGCACCCAGAAGGAATCCACCTGGAGCGTCGGCCTGCAGTGGCGGCCGATCAACAGCCTGCTGCTGCGCGGCAGCTACGCCACCAGCTTCCGCGCCCCGGACATGCATTACTTGCTCGGACAACCCAGCTCGGCGCAGGTGCGCACGCTCGACCAGTACCGCTGCATCGCCAGCGGTGCCTACCAGATCAACAACTGCACCGGCGACAACACCGAGGTGACTTATCCCTTCGCGATCAATCGCCGCGGCACCCCGGATCTGGAGTCGGAACTGGGCAATTCCTGGACGGTGGGGTTTGTCTGGGATGCGTTCGAGAACCTGTCGTTGACCGCCGACTTCTGGCGCATCCATCTGGAAGAAGAGATCCGCGACATCGATGAAACCACCATCCTGCGCGACGAGGCCGGCTGCCGCACCGGGCTGACCATCACGCCTGGGCAGGCCTGGTCCAACCCGGGCGGCGCCGATTACTGCGCCTCGATCCTGGCGCGCGTGCAGCGCAATGCGGCCGGCGCCATCACCGCCATCGAGCGCGGGCCGATCAACCTGGCCCAGCGCGATGTCAGCGGCATCGACCTGTCGGCGCGCTATCAGCTCAAGACCGGTATCGGCGACTTCCAGATGGGGCTCGACTACACCAACCTGCGCTCGATGCGCGAGCAGACCTACCGTACCGACCCCAACCCCGAGCGCCGCGACCGCGATATCCGCAGCAAGCTGCGCGGCAGCGTGAGCTGGCTGTACGGCAACTGGAATGCCACCGTCTATGGCGATCGCGTCGGCGCGGTGCCGGGCGTGCGTTCGCACTGGGGCCTGGACCGGCTGGACAACCCCGGCGGCTGCGTGCCGTTTGCCGATGGCGGCGTGCCCGACGACCGCGCCAACTGCACCGACACCGATCCGGCCAGCCCCACCTTCGGCCAGAGCACCCGCAAGTACTACGGCCGCATCGGCCCGGCCATCACCTGGAATGTCAATGTCGGCTACCGCATCACGCCGGCGATGAAGCTCAACCTGTACGTCAACAACGTTTTCAACAGCACCGGCTACAACCACAAGGATCCGTACAAACTCGATTACGAGTTCTATAACAGCCGCCTGTTCAGCCCGGCCGGGCGCGAGATCGCGGCAGAATACGTGTTCGATTTTTGAAGCGCGCAATCGGCGACGCGTGCGTCGGATATGGACAGGTGGTGTTTGCGGCATCGTCCGGGCAAGCAAGATGCCTGCCGATTCCGGGCACGGCCAAAACGCACGACGATGCCGGCGCTTGGTGTCTCGTGTTGCGCGCACGTGTCGTGCGTCGGTCGCTGCGCATCGCAGCGGCGGGCACGCGCCTTCCACCTGCGGCTTTGGCCGCCCTCTCCCCCAAGGGGTTCTGCATGCTGTCAGTCGTACCGCCCAACCGTTCCACTGCGCGTGCTGCGCGCACGTCGTTCTGGCGCCGCGCCGCGGTCGGTCTGTGCCTGCTTGGCGTGGCCATGTCCGGCCCGCTGGCCGCGCAAGACCCGGCGCAGGTCAATACCTTCATCGGCAGCAAGGACGACGGCAATACCTATCCGGGCGCCTCGGCGCCATTTGGCCTGATCCAGGTCAGCCCGATCGGCGCGCACTACGCCGGCTGGCGCTATGACGACCCCAGCATTCGCGGCTTCGGCCATTCGTTCCTGTCCGGCGCCGGATGCTGGGAGCAGGGCGGGCAGGTGTCGATACTGCCGGTGACCGGCCGCATCGGCCCCGGCGGCGACTTCGACACCAACGATGCCAAGGCCTTCGACCAGAAACGCTATGCCGCGCGTTACACGCACGATGGCGAAGTCGGCCAGGCCGGCTATTACAAGGTGCGGCTCACCGATTACGGCAGCATCGACGCCGAAGCCAGCGCGCTGACCCGCGCCGCGACCGAGCGCTACACCTTCGCGCCGGGTGCCGACACCGGCCATGTGCTGGTCAACGTGGCGCAGGCCAACGACCGCCATGTGGTGATCGGCAGCCAGGTGCAGATCGTCGGCGACCGCGTGGTCGAGGGCAAACTGACCACGCAGAGTTTCTGCGGTGGCCACGAATACACCACCTGGTTCCGGCTGGAATTCGATCGCCCGTTCACCGCGCATGGCGTCTGGGGCGAAGAGGGCGGTGTGCCCGGCGCGCGTCACGGCATGGGCGGCGAACTCAAACCCAACGGTGCCTGGCTCAGCTTCCCGCTGGGCAAAGACAAGCGCGCGCGTGCGGTGACCGTGGTCAGCGCCATCTCGCATGTGGATGCGCAAGGCGCCCGCAGCAACCTGCGTGCCGATGGCATGCAGGGCGGCAAACTGCTCAGTCTTGAACAGATGCGCCAACGCGCGCAGCAGGCCTGGCGCAATGCGTTGGCCAGCATGCAAGTGGAAGGCGCCAGCAACGACGAGCGTTCCGTGGCCTATACCGCGCTGTATCACGCCTTGCTGCAGCCGCTGACCGGCAGCGATGCCGATGGCCGCTATCGCGGCTACGACGATGCGATCCATCGCGCCGATGGCTGGACCTACTACGAGTATTTTTCGCTGTGGGATACCTACCGCTCGCAAAACCAGCTGCTGGCCTTGCTGCAGCCAACGCGCGCGCGCGACATCGGCCGCTCGTTGCTGGCGATCCAGCAGCAAGGCGGCTGGCTGCCGCGTTGGGGCTATGCCAACTACGACACCAACATCATGACCGGCGACCCGGTCACCCCGTTCCTGGTGGATCTGTGGCGCTTCGGCGCGTTGCAGGGTAACGAGGCGCAGGCGTATGCAGCGCTGCGCCAGAATGCGTTCGGCCAGCCGCCGATCAATTCGCGCCACGCCGGGCGCTCGGGCAATGCCAACTATCTGGCCAACGGCTTCGTGCAATACGACCGTGCGTTTCCCTCCAAGGGCATGGACGTGGACCCGCATCACGGCGGTTCGGCCACGCTGGAATACGCGCTGGCCGATTGCGCGCTCGCACAGATGGCGCAAGCGCTGGGCCACGGCGATGACAGCGCGCAGCTGCGCAAACGCGGCGGCAACTGGCACAACGTCTGGGATGCGGATGTGCGCGATACCGAGACCGGCTTTGCCGGCTTCCCGCGCCCGCGGCTGGAAGACGGCAGCTGGTATGCGCCATCCGACGATCGCTACAGCCCACGCTCCGAGCACGGCTTCCACGAAGGCACAGCCTGGCAATACCAGTGGCTGGTCCAGCAGGACATCCCCGGCATGCTGCAGGCCATGCATGGCCGCGAACACACCGGTAAACGCCTGGACGCTTTCTTCGCCTACGACGATCTACTGAAAGATCCGCTCACTGCCGCACGCACGCACTGGGTGGTCGGCCCGTACAGCTATTACAACCAGTACCGCTACAACCCCAACAACGAACCGGACCTGCACGCACCGTGGATGTACACGCTGATCGGGCAACCATGGAAGACCGCCACCGTGGTGCGCGCCGCGCAGCAGTTGTTCACCAATGCGCCCAACGGCGTCACCGGGAACGACGACCTTGGCACCATGTCGGCCTGGTATCTGTTCAGCGCGCTCGGCCTGTATCCGGCAGTGCCGGGTAGCGGGCAATTCCTGCTGCATGCGCCGCGTTTCAAGCGGGTCACGCTGAATCTGGGCAACGGCAAGCGCCTGCGCATCGACGCGCCCGGGGCCAACGGCCGCGCGCTGCAATACGTGGACAGCGTGCGTTGGAATGGAAAGCCGCAGCCGCAGGTGTTCCTGGATTGGGCGCAGCTGCAGCAGGGCGGCACGCTGTCGTTTGCGCTCACCCCGCAGGCGCCCACCCAAGGCTGGGGTACGCAAGCGGATGCATTGCCCACTTCATTCTGCGCCACACCTCAGGCGCAGTAACACCACGGCGGTTGAAGCCCTCTCCCTGCGGGGCGAAAAGGCACAGCTTGCGCGCTACTGGCGCGCGTGCCTTGGAGAGAGAAGGACGCTCAGCCCGCCTGATTCAACCGGCTATTGCGTCGCCCATATGCCAGGTACACCACCACGCCCAGCGCATTCCATAGCAGGAACCAGACCTGCGTCTTGCTCGGCAAACTCCAGAACAGGTACAGACAGCCGCCGATCGCCACCGGTCCCACCACCCACGCCAGCGGCGTGCGGAAGGCGCGCGCGCGGCCGGGCTCGCGCACGCGCAACACCAACAGGCAGGCCGCCACCGCGGTGAATGCGGCCAGCGTGCCGGCATTGGCCAATGCGGCGATTTCGTCCAGCCGGGCCACGCCCGCCAGTGCTGCCACCAGCACCGCGGTGAACAGCGTGATCGCCACCGGCGTGCCGGTGCGTGCATTGACCTTGGACAGGCCGCGCGGCAACAAGCCATCGCGCGACATCACGAAGAAGATGCGGCTCTGCCCGTACAAGAACGCCAGCAACACCGTCGGCAACGCAATGATCGCCACCGCACCGATCACCAGGGCCGCCTTGCCGTGGCCGAGTTCGCGCAGGATCAGCGCCAACGGCTCGGGGCTCTTGCCGAACACGGTAAAGCTCATCGCACCCACCGCCGCCAGCGCCACCAGCACATAGATCAAGGTGCAGCCGATCATCGAACCGACGATGCCGATCGACAGATCGCGTCCCGGGTTCTTGGTTTCTTCGGCGGCGGTGGAAATCGCATCGAAGCCATAGAACGCGAAGAAGATGATGGCCGCCGCTGCCATCACGCCGCGCTCCACGCCATCGGGACCCATTGCCTTGGAGAAGCCATACGGCATGAACGGCTGCAGGTTGGCGCTGTTGAAGGCCGGCAGCGCAATGGCCACGAACACGCCCAGCGCAATGATCTTCAGCACCACCAGCACGGCATTGAGCGTGGCGCTTTCCTTGGTGCCGGCCATCAACAGGCCAGCCACCAGGAAGGTGATCACCACCGCCGGCAGGTTCACGATGCCGCCGGCATGCGGCCCGGCAATGAGTTCATGCGGCAAGCCCACTCCCAACCATTGCAGGAACCCGACGAAATAGCCCGACCAGCCGACCGCCACGGTGCTGACCACCAGCGAGTATTCCAGCACCAGGCTCCAGCCCACCACCCAGGCGATGCTCTCGCCCAGCGCGGTGTAACTGTAGGTATACGCACTGCCGGCAGCCGGCATCATCGTGGCCATCTCCGCATACGCCAGCGCCGCGCAGGCGCAGACGATGCCGGCCGCCACGAACGACAGCAGCACCGCGGGGCCGGCCTTGTCGGCGCCCACGCCGATCAGCGTGTAGATACCGGTACCGACGATGGCGCCGATGCCCAGCGCGATCAGATGCGGCCAGCTCAGGCTGCGGACCAGTTGCCGGCCAGTCTCGTGCACGGTGACCTGATCGATGGATTTGCGCCTGAGCCAAGACGACATGCGGACCTCGCGGGAATCAAAAGAATGCGCGAGTGTCGCCCAACGCAGCGCAGCAAAGCTATCGGTCCGAGGTCCTTCGGTGGCTATGCCCGGGCAAGGCGGGCACGCGACGGCATCAACTCATGCGCGGCGCATCGTGCCTATCCTTGGCCAAGCACCACCATCCATCACGGCGTGCGCGATCGACGGCACGCGTTCGCCCACCACATTGCCGCTCACTCAATCGAGGCGCGATGCGGCGGGCGCGCGTTGCGATAGATCAGCTGCACCGACCAGGCACCGGCAAGCCCGACCACACCGGCAGCGAAGTGGCTCCAGTCCAGCACCCGCGGCGCCGCGCCATTGGCGTCATGGCCCCACAGGTTGAACCACAGCAGCACCAACGCGGTGATGCCCATGCCCATCCAGAACCACAGCCGGGTTCCGCCGATCGCGTAGATCAAAAACGGCAACGCCGCTCCGATCAGAAAATGCACCGGAAAAAAATACGCCGTGCCGTAGGGGCGCATCAGGTACCAGACGATCGCTGCGAAGGTGCCCAGAAAAACGAACAGGCCAAGCGCCAGCAGGCGGGTTTGGTTGGTGGCAGTGGTCATCGGCAAGTCTCGCAAAAGCAGACCCTCACCCTACCCATGCCCAGGTCAATGCAGTGCGAGCGTGCTGCATGCATCGCTTCGGCGGTCTGGTTCGCTTCGCACAAAGGCGACGTGCAGCATCACGGTGCCGTGCAGCCATGGCGCTGAAATCCGGCGCGTGTCTGCAAGTGTGCGTAATACGCCGCCACCGCAGGCAATGCCGCATGCGCGATGGGGCTGGCGACCCAGCGCTGTGTCGACACCCCCAGCACGATGTCGGCAAGCGTAAAGCATGCGCCCAGGACGAACGGACCGCCGCGCTGCAGCTGCGCATCGAGGATCGCCATGTGGCGGTTCCACTGCTCCACGCTCGCCGCAATCGCCTGCGCATCGGTATGCGCGGCGCTGCCACGCACGGTGGCCATGAATGCGTAGCGCCAGGCGGTATTGAGTTCGGTGGCCTGCCAATCCATCCATTGCTCGACCAATGCGCGCGCGGCGGGCGCGGCCGGCAGCAGATCATCGCGTTGGCTGTGCGCGGCCAGGTAGCGGCAGATCGTGTTCGATTCCCACAGCACCAGTTCACCCGCGCGGATGACCGGCACCAACGCATTGGGGTTGAGTGCGCGAAATTCCGGCGTCTGCACCGACGCAAAACCGCTGCCATAGGCATGCAGCGTGTAGTCCAGCCCCAGCTCATCGCACAACCACAACACTTTGCGCACATTGATCGAGCTCGGCTTTCCGTAGATCTCCAGCATGTGTTCCTCGGTGATGCGCGTGATGGCCGGCCGTTGGCGGTGGTGATCCGTGCTGCCTGCAACCCGCACGCGCCTTGTGCAGCGCGTGCAGCCGAGTGCATCCATGCACGCTGCGGTCAGTCGCAGAGCGGTGCATTCTCACCGCTGCACTCTTGCGCCGCTACAGCTCGATCTTGCCCGCGTATGCATCGCGCACGGTCTGGCTGATGTAGGTGCTCAGCCCGCGTCCGGCCGTGGCAAGCCGCTGCATGGTCGCGACCGCCTCGGCACCGGCGCTATCGGCGGTATACACATAGGTCTCGCCGCTGCGAAAGCGCACGGCGATGGCGTCGTCGGCCAGCGCGTAGGCCACCACGCCCGAGTGGCCGTCGCGATTGCCATAGCGCTGCATGCGAACCGGGCGGGGTGCGGTCATGCCGGCAGGCTAGAACCGCTGCAGTGATGGGCGCTTCAACGAACACGGCAATAACGCGCTACAGCCCGCAGGCCATGCGACATCGAAACAGGTGTGCTGGCCATTTCAGCGTCATGGCGCAGCCGTGCAGCCACCGTTTGCACGCCGGCCACGCGAGGGCCGCCGTGATGGCAGGTACCGCGCGTGTGGCAGATGGCGCAGCGCATGCAGGTGTGGCGCGTGGATGATGTGCGTTCGCGCGCGCATCGCATCGACCGCCGGCCTTCTGTCTAGCCAAGCGATCGCGCCGATCGCGCCACTGCGATCACCGCATCACCCCATACCAGCCCCATCGGCCTGCAGCGGGTACAACGCCGTCAGCGCCTGGCAGCGCTGCGCAAACAGCGCATGCAATTGCCGGATCGCCGGCGAAAACTGCTTGCGGTGCGGGCACACCAGCTGCAGCGGCAGCCTATCGCCGCACTCGGGCAACAGCGCCTCCAGCCGCCCGGCCTGCACGTCTGCGCACACATCCAGCCACGACTTGTAGGCAATGCCTTCGCCGGCGACTGCCCAACGCCGCACCACATCGGCGTCGTCGCACAGCATCGCCCCGCGCACCGGCACCACGTGGCGGCGGCCCTCCAGGTCGAATTGCCAACGGTCGTAGGCGCGCCCGGCCAGCACGTACAGCAGGCAGGCGTGCTCGCGTAGCGCATCCAGCGTGGCGGGGCGCCCGTGGCGCTGCAGGTAGGCGGGCGCGGCCACCAGTACGCGGCGGTTGTCCGGTGCCAGCGGCAATGCCACATGCTCTGCATCGTCGATACGGCCGAGCCGAAATGCCACATCCACCGGCGCGCGATACAGGTCGGCCACCTGATCGGACAGGTGCAGGCGCAGGGTCAGCTTCGGGTGCGCGGCGCGGAATTCGGTCAGCCACGGCAGCAGCACGTTGCGGCCCAGGTCCGACGGCGCCGTCACCTGCAGCAGCCCCTGCAGCGCACTGTCGGCGCCCCGCACATGCTCGCGCCCGTCGCGCAGCAACTCCAGCACGCCGCGCGCATAGGGCAGGTACTGCTCGCCCTCGGCGGTCAGCCGCAGGCTGCGCGTAGACCGGGCGAACAGACGCAGATCCAGCGCGCGTTCCAGCCGGGCCACCGCCGCGCTGGCCTGTCCCGGCAACAGATCGGCCTCGCGCGCTGCGCTGGAAAAACTGCCCAGCGCCGCGGTCCGCACGAACAGCGCCAGGTCGTCGAAGCGGACCATCTTCACTCCAGTGGTGAAAGTGCTTGTGCAGTTTGCCGGTTTTTTCGTGAATCCAGGTGGTTGACGATGCAACTCCCTCCCGCACGACGCCTGCCATGAAAGCCATCGCCTACCCGCAACACGGCCTGCCCATCGACGATGCGCGCGTGCTGATCGAACTCGAGCTGCCGCTGCCCACCCCCGGCCCGCGCGACCTGCGCGTGCGCATCCACGCCGTGTCGGTCAACCCGGTCGACACCAAGGTGCGCAGCAACGCGGCGGTGGATGCCCCGCGCGTGCTGGGCTGGGACGCCAGCGGCGTGGTCGATGCGGTCGGCGAGGCGGTCAGCCTGTTCCGCCCCGGCGATGCGGTGTACTACGCCGGCGCGCTGACCCGCCCGGGCACCAATGCCGAGTTCCACCTGGTCGACGAGCGCCTGGTCGGGCGCAAGCCGGCCACGCTCGACGACGCTGCGGCCGCCGCATTGCCGCTCACCGCCATCACCGCCTGGGAGCTGCTGTTCGACCGGCTCGGCATTGCCGAAGGCGGCGGCGAAGGCCAGGCATTGCTGGTGGTCGGTGCGGGCGGGGGCGTGGGCTCGATCCTGGTGCAGCTGGCGCGCACGCTGACCAAGCTGACCGTCATCGGCACCGCCTCGCGCCCGGAAACCCAGGATTGGGTGCACGCACTCGGCGCGCATCACGTGATCGACCACAGCCAGCCGCTGGGCGAGGGCCTGCAGCGGATCGGCATCGCGCAGGTGCAGCACGTCGCCAGCCTCACCCACACCGACCAGCACTTCGCCCAACTGGTCGAGGTGCTGGCCCCGCAAGGTCAGCTGGCGCTGATCGACGACCCGGCCACGCTGGACGCGCTGCCGCTCAAGCGCAAGAGCGTGTCGCTGCACTGGGAGCTGATGTTCACCCGCTCGCTGTTCGAAACCCAGGACATGATCGCCCAGCACCATCTGCTCAATCGCGTCGCCGAGCTGGTGGATACCGGCGTGCTGCGCACCACCCTGGGCGAGCACTACGGCCGCATCACCGCCGACAACCTGCGCCGCGCCCACGCCGCGCTGGAATCGCACCGCACCCGCGGCAAGCTGGTGCTGGAAGGCTTCTGAGCGCAGAGGCCTCACGCACGACAGCGCTCTGGCATGGCCGCTGTCGTGCAGCCGCACCCTTCAGCGTTGGCACGCGATCGCCGCTGGCCAAGATCCGCGACGCAGCTATTGCGACAGGCGCCGCTACACTGCGCGCATGTCATCTCAATCCCTGATCCTTCTCGGGCTGCTTGTCGTAGTCCTCGTGTTGCAGCTGCTGGCGCTGCTGCGACGTCCGTCCACCACCGCGCTGGAACATGCACTGCGCGCCGAGCAACGCGATGGCCGCGGCGAATTGCGCGAGCAACTCGAAGGCCTGGCGCGGCAGCAGGACGCCCGCCTGGAAACCTTCGCGCGCAACCTCACCGAGTTGTCCACGCGCACCGACCAACGCCTGGACCTGCTGCGCGACGCGCTCGGCGAAGATGCCCGCAAGGCGCGCGAAGAAAGCGGCCTTGCACAACAACGCACCGGCGAGCTGCTGACACTGCGGCTCACCGAATTGCGCACCCAGCTCGAAGGCTTCGGCCAGCAACAGGAAACCCGCATCCACGTGTTCGGCCAGCAACTGACCGAACTGATCGCGCGCACCGATACGCACATGGCCGCGCTGCGCGACGCGCTGGCCGAAGACGCCCGCAAGGGCCGCGCCGAAGCCGGCCAATCGCAACAACGCTTCACCGAAGCGCTGGGCCAGCGCTTGAACGAACTCACCCAGCGCAACGAACTGCGCATCGGCGAGATGCGCGCCACGCTCGAGCAACAGCTGGCCAACCTGCAACACGACAACGCCAGCAAGCTCGAATTGATGCGCGCCACCGTCGATGAAAAACTGCAGACCACGCTCAACACACGCCTGGATGCCTCGTTCAAGCTGGTCTCCGAACGGCTGGAACAGGTGCAACGCGGCCTGGGCGAAATGCAGCAGCTGGCCACCGGCGTGGGCGACCTCAAGCGCGTGCTCACCAACGTCAAGGACCGCGGCGGCTGGGGCGAAGTGCAGCTGGACAACATCCTCGAGCAGACGCTGACGATGGAGCAATACGCCCGCGGCGTGCGGGTCAAGCCCGACAGTGCCGAAGCGGTGGATTTCGCAATCCGCCTGCCCGGCCGCGGCGACGAGCAGGTGGTCTGGCTGCCGGTGGACGCCAAGTTCCCGCGCGAGGACTACGAACGCCTGATCGACGCGCAGGAAAAGGGCGACCTCGACGCGATCAAGCAATCGACCGCGCAACTGGAACGCGCCATCCGCATCCAGGCCAAGTCGATCAGCGACAAGTACGTCTGCCCGCCGCACACCACCGACTTCGCGGTGATGTTTTTGCCCACCGAAGGGCTGTATGCCGAAGTGATCCGCCGTGCCGGCCTGGTCGATCTGCTGCAGCGCGAACACCGCGTGGTGCTGGCCGGCCCCACCACGTTTACCGCCTTGCTCAACAGCCTGCAGATGGGCTTTCGCACGTTGGCGATCGAGAAGCGTTCCAGCGAGGTCTGGCAGGTGCTGGGCGCGGTGAAAAGCGAGTTCGGCAAGTTCGCCGGCATTCTGGAAAAGGCCGAGCGGCAGATCAGCACCGTCGGCAAGAGCCTGGGCGAAGCCAGCCGCAAGACCCGCACCATCGAACGCCGCCTGCGCGGGGTGGAAACCCTGGCCGGCGAGCAATCGCAGGCGCTGCTGAACGATGGCAGCGACGACACCGGCACCAGCAGCGAAGACGACAGCACCGACGAGCAGGCGTGATTGGCTGCCGACGCCGATGCATGGCCTGCACAGGCGACAGCACACGTAGGAGCGCACCCGGGCGCGAGCCGCTTTACCGATAACGCTTCATCGCGCCCGGGTGCGCCTCTACGAATGCAGGTTTGCGGCACGTGCTTGCGCCGATCGCCAGCACATCGCGCAGACATCGCCACCGCGATGCTTGCACCCACCTGATTCAAGACGAGAGTTTCAACATGGCGACCCGATGGATCCACGCAGGGCTCTGCGCGCTGCTGCTGACTGCCTGCAGCAATGCGCCAACCGCCTCTCCTGCCTCGCCAGCCGCGCAGGCCCCTGCTGCACAAACGAGCGCCGACGCCGCTGCCTGCACCGCAAAGGGTGGCCAACTGCGGCCGGTCGGCCGCATGCAGGTTCCGCGCTGCATCGTGCCGTATGCCGATGCCGGCAAGACCTGCACCGACAACAGCGATTGCAGCGGCGACTGCCTGGCCACCAACATCGTGCCGACCGGCGCGGCGGCCACCGGGACCTGTCAGCGCGACAGCGATCGTTTCGGTTGCCGCCAGGAGGTGGTCGGCGGCAAGGGCCAGGCGGCGTTGTGCATCGATTGAGGGCTTCGAAAATGGCCGAACGCGGGTCCTGGCCGGTCAGCCGTTCGGCCCGTGGGCGTCGCTGCAGACAACCGCCAGCCGCGTGAGCCAGCGGCATCGCTCGCTCCACCCTGGCCGTTTATGCTTTCGGCTCTACCTGTCCAGGACGCATCGATGAGCCAGACGCTGTACGACATTCCCGTGACCCGCATCGACGGCCAGCCCACCACCCTGGCCGACTACCGCGGCAAGGTGCTGCTGGTGGTCAACGTCGCCTCCAAGTGCGGCCTGACCCCGCAGTACGAAGGCCTGGAAGCGCTGTATCGCGACAAGCGCATGCAAGGCCTGGAAGTGCTGGGGTTTCCGGCCAACGACTTCAACGCACAGGAGCCGGGCAGCGAAGCGGAAATCGCGCAGTTCTGCCAGCTCACCTACGATGTCACCTTCCCGATGTTTGCCAAGATCGCCGTCACCGGCGACCAGGCGCACCCGCTGTATCGCGCACTGACCAGCACGCACCCGCACACCACCGGCGACGGCCCGATGCGCGAAAAACTGGCCGGCTACGGCATCGCCCCCAACCCCGCGCCTGGGGTGGTGTGGAACTTCGAAAAATTCCTGATCGGCCGCGACGGCAAGATCGTCGACCGCTTCGCTCCGGACATCCCCGCCGACGATGCGCGCCTGCGTGCGGCAGTGGATGCGGCGCTGGCCACCCATGCATAGCGCGCTGGCGGCATTGCGATGACGCGTCACGTTCTTATCGGGAGCCAGGGAACAGGCAATGACCTTCAATCACTTCTTCAGCTCTTCAATGCTCGCGTTGTCGATGGTGACTGGCTGCTCGCACATGCCCGGCACGGCGTCCACCCCTGACACGCAGGCAGCGCGGTACATCGTCGACTGTTCTCGCGACTGGGCAGAGTCTGTCGTGACAGGAGATCGGTCAAAGCGCAGGATTTACTTTGCCGACGACTTCATCGGGACTGACACCAAGGGCCGCAGATACGATAAATCCCAGGTCACTCGCGAGACTGGTCCTGCCAAACAGATCATGTCCAACACACTCGACGAGATAAACGTCAGATTCTTCGGAGAGACCGCAATCGCGCACGGGAGCGAAACGTGGACCCGTAAAGACGGGTCTACGGGCCGGTATGTCTGGACTGATATCTGGATCAAGCGGAGTGGTCGGTGGCAAATCATCGCTGCGCAGGATGCAGCGGTACCGGTACCGGTACCGACACCGCCTCGCAACGACGGCACCTAGCACTGCTGTCACACCGAGGCGCTTGGCAATGCGGGCGTTCGTCGTGACCTCGCAACGGGTCCGCCTGGTGCCCAACACACAAAAAGCCCGGGATCGCTCCCGGGCTTTTACATTCATCACTCGCCAAAACCCTAACCGCTCAACGCACCCAGTTCGGAATCGGCATGGCGTTACCCGGCACGGTATTGTCCTTGTCGTCGCGCAGGTATTCCGGCAGCTCGTTGTTCTTCTCGCGATGGCTGCGCAGATCGCGGGTGATCTGGTAATTGCGGCGCTGCATCCACGCATCGCGGGTCAGCGCGTATTCGTCCGGCGCCTGGTCGCGCAGCGAATCTAGCGACATCAGCTGCGCGCGCGTGTCCACCAGCTGCAAGCCCTGCAGGGCGAAGCGCGTACCGCCGTCGTCCACCTGGCGAATCCACGACAGCGGAATATCGCCCGCCAGCCCGAAGGTGTCGCGCACGGTGCGCGGGCCGAACAACGGCAGTTCGAAGTAACGCGAATTGCGCCAGCCCCACGCGCCCAGCGTCTGGCCGAAGTCTTCGCTGCGCCGCGGGATGCCGGCTGCCGAGGCGGGGTCGAACAGCCCGGCCACACCGAGGGTGCTGTTCATCACAAAGCGCCCCATCGACTGCATTGCATGGACCGGGTGGCCTTGCAGCAGCTGGTTGACCATGGTCAGCGGCGTGCCCAGGTTGTCGAAGAAGTTGGTCACGCCCAGGCGCGCCGGGCTCGGCACCACCTTGGTGTAGGCCGTCGCCAACGGACGCGCCACGCCGCGGTCCACCGCCATGTTGAAGCGGTGCATGCCGCGGTTGTAGCGCTCCCACGGGTCGTATGCCGGCGCCGCGCCCGGTTGTGCCGGCGCACCGTTGGCACCTGCTTGCGGGGTGGTCGGGCCATACAGCGCGTCGAAATCGCTTTCGGCATCGGTGGGCGCGCCTGCAGCGGCGGTGCTGGTACCCGCCGCGGCCTGCGCATCGGCAGGAGCAGCAGCGCTCGCCGGCACCGCGTCCGGGGCGGCCATCCCGGCGGCGGCCGGCTGCGCGGTCACTCCGGCATCGTCGCGTACCGGCGCCTCGGTCGCAGGCGCGATGGCGGTACTGCCCGACGGCGGTGGGGATTTGGGCGCCTGGCTGGCGCAGGCACCCAGCAGCAGGCTGGCCAACAACGGAAGAGAACGGAACTGGGTCATGGGCTGGCGCTCAGGCCTGAAAATCGAGAGTGGGGGACAACCGGTAGGCGGCGCGCAATTCGTCCAGACCGGACGCCTCGCCCACCACCGCGCCGCTGCCGGCTTGGCGTAACCGGGCAGCCAGTTCGGCCAGCATCGCCACGCCGGCACTGTCCAGGCGTTGTACACCCGACAGGTCCAGCGTGCGCGCGCCATCCAGCTGTGCGATCGCCTGCGGCCAGGCCGCGGTGACCGCCGCACGGTCGAGCACGCCGGTGATGACCAGCGTGTCGCCCGTGCGTTGCACGGTATCAGTTGCCATTGGCCGGTGCCGTACCGACCTGCAGGTTGCCGCTACGCAGCTCGGCGGCCACCTTGGCGATGCCCTTCTCGCGCAGCGGGCCGTCGAACTGGGTCTTGAAGGTCTGCACGTAGGAAATGCCTTCGATCATCACGTCGAAGATCTTCCACTGGCCGCCGGTATTGCGCATCAGGTAGTCGACCGGGGTCGGGTCGTTGCCGGCACGCAGCAGGTCGGTGGAGACCTTGACGCCGCGGTTGCCCGGCAGCGCGCTCTCGGACTTGGCGCGGAAGGTCGGCTTGCCTTCGAAATTCAGCAGCGCGGTGCCATACCGCTGCATCAGGTTGTCGGCCAGCGCATCGGCAAACAGCTTGACGTCGGCATCGGAGGCGCCACGGCCATGCACGCCCAGCACCAGGCGGGCCGAGTAGTCGCGGTCGAAGGCCTTGTTCAATTCGCCATTAATGAACTGACGCAGCGCCGCCGGATTGCTGCGGAACTCGGCACGGCGCTGGTCCAGCGTGCTCAGGATGCGGGTGCTGCTGTCGATGACGGTCTTGGTCGCCGCGCCCTGCGCAGGTGCGCTGGCAGCGGCCGGCTGCGCCAGCACGGTGGCCGGTGCGCACACCAGCAGGGTCGAGGCCAGGACGGCAGAAAGCACAGTGGTCTTCATTGGTGTGGTTCCGTAGAGGGAGGAGCGGTTTGGGCAGGCGCAGGCGCCTGGCCGTTGGCGGCGGCCGGGGCATTGCTGCCGCCACCGCCACCACTGAACATGTATTTGCCAACCAGCTGCAGCAGATCCACCGCCGGCTGGGTGAAGCCGATTTCGTCGCCCGGCTTGAGGGTGTCCGGGTCGCCGCCCGGCTGCAGCCCGATATAACTCTCGCCCAGCAAGCCGCTGGTGAAGATGCCGGCCGAGGTGTCGGCCGGCAGGTCCTTGTATTTGGTATCCAGCGACAGGGTCACGATCGAATCGAACTTGGTCGGGTCCAGGCTGATGTTGGACACCTTGCCGATGGTCACCCCGCCGATCTTTACCGGTGCCTGCGCGCGCAGCTGGCCGATCTGGCTGAAGCGGGCGGTCAGCGTGTACTGGCTGGAGCCAAAGCCCCAGCGCTGGTTGGTCGAGGCCACCGCCAGCACCAGCAGCGAGGCCAGGGTCAGCAGCAAAAAGGCGCCGACGGCGAATTCGAGTCGTGGTCCACGCATGGCCATAGTTATTCCACTCACCTAAACAACATTGCAGAAAGGACGAAGTTGAACATCAGCACCAGCAACGAGGCATTCACCACCGCGCGGGTGGTGGCGACCGAGGTGCCTTCGATGGTCGGTTCGGCATGGAAGCCCACGTAGGCGGCAACCAGTGCAGCGGTGCCGCCGAAGATTGCCGACTTGAGCATCGCCACGCCGAAGTCGTCCCAGACGTCCACGCTGTTGCTCAGCCCGGACCAGAACGTGCCGTTGTCGATGCCCAGCACGTGCACCGCTTCGAAATAGCCACCGGTGATGGCCAGCGAGCAGAACACGCCGGTGAGCAACGGCACCGTCAGCACCGCCGCCCAGAAGCGTGGCGCCACGGCCTTGGCCACCGGGTCGATGGCCATCAGCTCCAGCGCCTTGATCTGGTCGGTGGCGCGCATCAGGCCGAGCTCGGCGGCGATCGAACTGCCGGCGCGGCCAATGAACAACAAGGCGGTCAGCACCGGCGCCAGTTCGCGATACAGCGACAGGCCCAACAAGGTGGACAACGCATCCGACGCACCGTAGGTGGTGAGCGTGCGATAGCCCTGCAAGGTCAGCACCAGGCCGACGAAGGCGCCGCCCACCGCAATGATCGGCAGCGAGCGCGCGCCGACCTTGTAGATCTCGCGGACCAGTTCGGCAATGAAATCGCGCGTGGGCAGAGAGCCGCGCAGCACCGTCAGCGAAAACAGCCCGGCGCGGCCGAAGGCGCGAATGGAATCGGCGAAGGCCATCAGGCAGCACTCCGGTCGCGGCGCGGGGCGGCATCGAAGGCGATCGGGCCGTCCGGCTGGCCGTGCAGGAATTGCTGCACCAGCGGGTCGGTGCTGTCCTGCAGCTGCGCCGGCGTGCCGGCGAACACGATGCCGCCATTGGCGATCACCACCGCCTGGTCGCAGATCGGCAGCGTCTCGTGCACATGGTGGCTGACGATGATGCTGGTCAGCCCCAGGCTGTCGTTGAGGCGCTGGATCAGGCTCATGATCACGCCCGAGGCGATCGGGTCCAGTCCGGTCAGCGGCTCGTCGTAGATCATCAGCGGCGGGTCCAGCGCCAGCGCGCGCGCCAGTGCCACGCGCCGTGCCATGCCGCCGGACAACTCGCGCGGCCAGGCATCGGCTGCGGCCAGCAGGCCCACTGCATGCAACTTCATCTGCACCAGGCGCTGCAGCACCGCTGCCGGCAACCGCGTGTGGGTGCGCAGCGGCAGTGCGACGTTCTCGGCCACGCTGAGGTCGGTGAGCAGGCCATTGCCCTGCAGCAGCACGCCGACGTTGCGACGCATCTCCAGCAGCGCGCGGCTGCCGGTGGGAATGGGATTGCCGAACAACGTGACCGTGCCTGCGACCGGGCGCAGCTCGCCGGTCAGCGCCGCCAGCATGGTGGATTTGCCGCTACCGGACGGACCGAGCACGGCCGTGATGCTGCCGCGTGGCACCTCCAGCGACACATCGCGCAGGATCGTGCGCCCGCCGCGATCGATGCGGACACCGGACAACTGCACGACAGGGGAAGCGGAAGCCGTCATCGGTGCCTTTAACAAAATTACAACGCGATAGAGTAGCCCGTGCACCGCTGAACATAACCAGACTGGCGCGTGCAGTATTGTCGCATTCACCGAAGGGCGATGTGCGGGTTGCGTGTCGCTGTCTGCGTAACAGCGTGTCCTGCAACGCAACCAGGCCCACGCATACGGGCGTGATCGGCAAACGTACGCTGCGGTAGGGACGTAAGCGACGTTGCCACAGCACGCAGTGTGTACCTTGAGACTGGCATGTGCCCCTGGTCGTCTTGCCTGTCGCAGTTGCGCAACGATCTGCCTAGCATGTCGCGTTGTCGGCAGCGGCATCTTGTCGAACCGGCCACAAAACGTGACGATCCACGCTACTTCGTCGCTGCAGGAATCTTCCATGGAGTTGCTGACGCTTGAACACTTTGCCGGCAGCGTCAACGAGACCTTTGCCGCCGCTTTGAATGAGGGCGAGGTGCCGTTCGTGCTGGTGGAGGCGCGGCCCTTGCAGCACGCGCGCAATTCGCAACGTGCGCCGTTCTCGCTGCTGTTTCGGAATGGTTCGGCCTTTTTGTTTCCGCAGCAGACCTATCAGATGCGGCATGCGCGGCTCGGCGAGATCGGTATCTTCCTGGTGCCGGTGGCGCGCGAGCGCGACGGGTTCTTGTATCAGGCCGTATTCAATTGAATACGGCCAGCTGCACGTTCAACTGAGCAGGTGATCGTGCCGATGCCAGTGCATCTGCAGATGGGTCTGGGTGCTGTCGCCTGCAACGAATCCGAGGCGGGCATACAGGCGTTGCGCGGCGGGGTTGGCGTGCAGCACATGCAATGACATAGCACATCCCGCATCGCGGGCGCACGCCTGCGCATGTGCAATCAACTGCGTGCCGATGCCCTTGCCATGCCAGTCCGGCAGCAGGCTGATATCGACCAGCGTGTGGTGTGCGGCGCCGCGGTGCAGATACAGCCGGCCGATCGCTAGAGCTTTGGTCTGCACGATCAGAAAGTCCGCATCGGCAAACTGCTGCCGGTAATGCGCGCGCTGCAGGGCGAACTGCTGCTGCAGGAAGGCGCGCTTGGTCGCTTCCGGCCAAGGCACCGGTGCCAGCTCCTCGCGACGCGTGCTGGCGTACAGATCCTGCAACCAGGGCAGATCCGCATCCTGCTCTTCGCGCAATGCAATGGCGTGCGCACCCGGCAACGTGGTCTGGCTTGCGCCGCCGGATGCCTTCACGACCTCGCCGGAAAGCGGGCGTGTCATGACATCAACTGAAGACAGGGTAGTCGCCGGATAGCGCGATGCAGAAGTTCACCGCCAGATACGGCTGCCGGTTCTCGTGGGCCTGGCCGTTGCCGGTGGGAATCAACATAACGGGAGAGAACTGCTTGTCGGGCGCAATTGCGTTATATGGACGTGCGCTGCTGCTACCTGGCGACGACAGCGCGGCGCCGCCGACGGGCGCACCGCTCTTCTTCGTCTGGTCCGCTAAGGAGAACGAGTTGACGCCGTGCTGGTGCATCGGCATCTCCGAGCCCGACAGATTCACCCCTGCGGAACCAAAATTGCTGCCCAGCGTGTGCGGGGTCAGGCCAGGGCCCGGGCCCTGCTGGCAGCCAGCGCGCGCGGTGAAGTTCGGCAGCTGAAACGTACTGGAGCCATTGCCGCCGTAGGCGATGCCGAGCAGCGAATACAGCGCGCTGTTCTGCGTGATCGGCAGGACGGCACCATTGCACAGGGCCCAGCCGTAAGGGTTGTAGTCGAAGCCGAACAACTGGATTTCGCCGAGATAGGGTTCGGTCATGAGCGGATTCCTCCGATGGAGCGGATGCGTGCCGCAGCCACGTCGACGCGGCGCATGGGATCAGGCTTGCTGCGGAAAGATGCCGGTGGTGGCAATGCAGTACTGCACCGTCAGTGTGGGCATGACGTTGTCGTGCGGCTGGTTACCACCGGCGAATGAGGTGCTCTGCCCCGACATCGCTTGCGCCGTGGCGCCGCCGGTGGTGGTGAGATAGAAAGTGTCGCCGCTCACCGCTGCAGGCAACAGGCCCGAGGGTGCCGTCGCTGTCGCCCCCGCGGTGGTAGCTTGCGCGACGTGCGTATGCGCCGGCATCTGCAGATCGGTCAACGTCACCGTCTCGGTACTGGCACGCTGGGCAAGCACGTAGTTGCTCAGTCCCGGCCCCTGGCCCTGGTGGACCGGCACGCGGCCGCGCAGGTCAGGCACTGCAAAGGTGCTGGTGCCATTTCCACCGTAGGCGGTGCCGAGCAGGACATATAACGGCTCGTATTCGGAGATCTGCAGCAATGAGCCATCGCACGCTTGCCAGCCCTGAGGAGTGCGGCCAAAGCCGAACAGGCGGATTTCGCCGATGAAGGGAGTACCCATGAGATTCTTCCTGGTCGATGAGGTGATCCGCGCACCAGGTGCGCTGCGCACCCGAGTGCGGATGCGCCTAGCTGCGCGAAGGGAAGATGCCGGACAGCGCGATGCAGAAATTGATCGTGGTGTATGGCTGCACGTTCGGATGCGCCTGGCCGCCGCCCTCTGCGCCTACCGTGGCTTGCGAGAGCGGGACCACGCTCCCCGGCGCGGCGTACAGCGGTGTCGCCGTTCCCGACGTGGCGCCATTGTTGGCGAATAGGCGCCCGGTTGGGTTGCGGTTATTGCCGGCGGCGCTGGCGCATTCCATTAGATGGAGGTGTGCAGGCAACTGGTTTTCCACCAGCGTCACCGTCTCCGCACCAGCGGCCTGACCCATTGGCATCGCCGTCGGCTGCCATGCCGGATCCGCCGACGGCCCATAGCCCATCGGCGTGCGGCCGCGCATGTCCGGCAGCGCGAAATTGGTCTTGCCGTCGCCGCCGAACCGCGTGCTGAGCAGACTGAACAGGGCCTGGTTTTGATTGATCGGCAGCAATTGTCCGTTGCATTGCGCAAAATACTTCGGCGCAAACGCGAAACCGGTCAGCATGATCTGACCGATGAAGAACTCGCTCATGCGGATCTCCCCTAGGGTGTTTGACGCCGACATCGCGCCTGGCGCTGCTCTACTTAATCACGTCTTCTGCGCAATGCAAGCATTGATAATGCTGAATCGGACAGGGGCGACGTATTTGGTGCTTTACGAATACGTAAATTTACTGTTCAAATGCTAGCGCAGCATGGTGGGGAATATGCCCTTCAAGGCCTATAACCATGCTGTCTGAGGCACCAGGAGCGTTGCCGGCGCCAGTGGGTGGCGTGATTTTCCGGGGAAATGGAATATGTCTACGAATTGCACCAATATGGCTGCAGGCGTGCGCGTCGTTTTGCGTTGGCCGCTGGTGTTCGCGCTGCTGCTGTTGAGTACGCTGTATTCCGGCAAGGCCGCAGCAGCGGCGTCGCAATATTGTCCGACGTTGAACGCCACTGTAGTTCAGGGTGGCTCGGTGCAGATCGACGTCACCACCTGCGACGGCACTGGCGTAGACGACATCGGCGTTGGCTGGGACGGAGTGCAGCCTCCCCACGGCACTCTGACCGTTCCTAATCCAAGCGGAGCACAGGGAACGCAGATCGTCACATACACGCATAATGGCGACAGCGCCACCAGCGACACGTTTCCGCTGGAAGACGGCGCTGGCGATACCATCACAGTCAATATCACGATTACCCCCTCGCGGACCGCCAGCATCGCGGTTAGCCCGTCCGCCGCCAACGAGGACAGCGGTACCTCCTTGGTCTACACGGTGACGCTGAGCCAGACCAATACCTCGGCGACCACGGTCAACCTGACCCGCAGCGGCACCGCGACCAGCGGCACGGACTACTCCGGCGCTGTGACCAGCGTGGTGGTGCCGGCCAATACCGCCTCGGCCAGCTTCAGCGTTACCCCGATCGCCGACACCGCGGTGGAAACCGACGAAACGGTGATCTTCAGTGTCGCCAATGGCACCGGCTATTCCACCGGCAGCCCGTCCAGCGCCACCGCCACCATCGTCAACGACGACTTCCCTTCCGCGAGCATCGCCGTCTCCCCGGCCAGCGTGTCCGAGGACGGCGCCACCAATCTCCTCTACACGGTCACCCTGAACCAACCGTCGCCCACCGCGCTGTCCATCGGCTTTGGCGTGAGCGGCACCGCGACCTCGGGCACCGACTATGCGGCCGTCAGTTCGCCGCTGGTGATCGCCGCCGGCCAGACCACCGGCACCATCACCATCAATCCGACCGCCGACAGCACTGTCGAGCCCGACGAAACCGTGGTGATCAGTCTCAACACCGGCAGCGGCTACACGGTCGGTTCGCCGAACAGCGCCACCGGCACCATCCTCAACGACGACCAGCCGGCGCTGTCGATCAACGATGTCTCGGTCAACGAAGGCAATGCCGGCACCACCAACGCCACCTTCACCGTGTCGTTGAGCGCGCCGGCTGGCGCCGGCGGCGTCAGCTTCGATATCGCCACGGCCGATGGCACCGCCACTGCGGGTGTGGACTATGTCGCCTCCAGTCTGACCGGGCAGACCATCCCGGCCGGCAGCAGCAGCGCCACCTTTACCGTGCTGGTCACCGGCGACACGCTGGCCGAGCCGAACGAAACGTTCTTCGTCAACCTCAGCAATGTCACCGGCGCCAGCGTGAGTGACGGGCAGGGCCTGGGCACGATCGTCAACGACGATGCGCAGCCGGCACTGTCGATCGACGATGTGAGCGTCAACGAAGGCAACAGCGGCACCACCACGGCCACCTTCACGGTGAGCCTGAGCGCTGCCAGCGGCCAGACAGTCACGGTCAACTACGCCACCGCCGACGGGACCGCCACCGCCGGCAGCGACTATGTCGCGCGCTCCGGCACGCTGAGCTTCGCGCCGGGCGTGACCGCGCAAGGCGTGGCCGTCACCGTCAATGGCGACACCGCGGTCGAGCCCAACGAAACCTTCAGCGTTGGCCTGTCCGGCGCCAGCAATGCGACCATCGCCCGCGCCACCGGCACCGGCACCATCCTCAACGATGATGCGGTGGTGACGATCTCGCCGGCGTCGCTGCCCGCAGCAACCGCAGGCAGCGCGTACAGCCAGACGCTGAGCGCCAGCGGTGGCACCCCCGGCTACAGCTTCGTGATCAGTGCCGGTACGTTGCCGGCCGGAATGACCCTGAACGCCGCCGGGGTGCTGTCCGGTACGCCGACTGCCAGCGGCAGCTTCAACTTCACCGTCACCGCAACCGACAGCGGGGCACCGACCAGCGGCAGCCGCGCCTATACCCTGACCGTGGCCGGCGCCAACGTGATCTTGCCGGCCACCACCTTGCCGGCCGGCACCGCGGGCCAGGCCTATTCGAGTGCGATCACTCCGGCCGCCGGCGGCATTGCGCCCTACAGCTACGCGCTCACCGCCGGCGCGTTGCCCGCCGGCATCACGCTCAATAGCGGTAGCGGCGCATTGAGCGGCACCACCACCAGCGTGGGCAGCTTCAGCTTCACCGTCACTGCGACCGACAGTACCAGCGGCACGCCCTCGCAGGGCACGCGCGGATACACGTTGAACATCGCCGCGCCGACGATTGCAGTGGCGCCGTCCACGGTTCCCACCGCAACACGTGGCACCGCCTACAGCCAGACGCTGACCGCCAGCGGCGGCACGGCGGCCTACACCTACGCGATCACGAGCGGTGCATTGCCGGCCGGGATCACCTTGGCCAGCAACGGCACCTTGTCGGGCACGGCCACGCTGGAGGGTACGTTCAACTTCACCGTACAGGCCACCGATGCCAACAGCTTCACCGGCACGCAGGCATACAGCCTGACCGTGGCTGGCCCGAACCTGGTGTTGCCGGCGTCGACCTTGCCGGCAGGGACGGCCGGGCAGGCCTATGCGGCTGCGGTCACGCCGGCCACCGGCGGCACTGCGCCGTACAGCTATGCAGTCACTGCCGGCGCGCTGCCGGGTGGCGTGGGACTGGACGCTGCCACCGGCGGCCTCAGCGGGACGCCGACGGTGTCGGGGACCTTCACCTTCACCCTGACGGTCACCGACAGCACGCCCAGCCCCGCCGCGCAGGCCAGCCGGAGCTACTCGCTGACCATCAACGCCGCAACGCTGGTGCTGGGGCAGCCCACCTTGCCGGCGGCCGTGCGTGGCACCGCCTACAACCAGGTGCTCACCGCCAGCGGCGGCGTTGCGCCGTACCGCTACAGCATTGCCAGCGGCACGTTGCCGGCTGGATTGACGCTGGCCAGCGACGGCACGCTGTCGGGCACGCCAACGGTACAGGGCACCACGTCGTTCACCATTGCGGTGGCCGATGCGGGCAATGCCAGCGCCACGCAGGCCTACACCTTCACGGTGAACGATGCGGCGCCGGTGGCGGTGGCCGATGTTGCCGCCACCATGACCGACACCGCCGTGACCGCAGCGGTCACCGCCAACGACACCGGCAGCATCACCGCGATCGCCATTGCCAGCGCGCCCACCAACGGCACGTCCGTGGTCAACGGGCTGGAAGTGGTCTACACGCCGAACGCCGGCTTTGCCGGCACCGACGTGCTGAGCTATACCGCCAGCGGCGCAGGCGGCACCTCGGCAGCGGTGACGCTGACCATCACGGTCAACGTGCGGCCGGTGGCGGTGTCGGTGACTGCGGCGGCAGTGCCGGGCGAAGCGCAACAGGTGGACATCACCCGTAACGCCACCGGCGGGCCGTTCGTGGCGGCTGCGGTGGTTGCGGTGTTGCCGGCCTCGGCCGGTACCGCCACCATCACCCGCGTGGGCGGCACCGCCAGTGCGGCGGCGGCGCGTGCCTCCGGCCTGTCGCCGGCGGCCGCTGCAATGGCCGAGACGCCGACCTTTACCCTGACCTTTACGCCCAACCCGGCCTTCGTCGGCCAGGCCACGGTGCAGTTCACCTTGTCCAACGCATTCGCCACCTCGGCCCCGGCCAGTGTGGTGTTCAACATCGCGCCACGGCGCGACCCGAGCGTGGATGCGGAAGTGCGTGGCCTGATCGATGCGCAGTCCGAGTCCACGCGGCGTTTTGCGCGGGCGCAGATCGACAACTTCCAGCGCCGTCTGGAGGCCACCCATCGCGGCGGCGGCAGCTTCACCAACGCAGTGAGCTTCCAGCCGACCTCGCATTGCCGCCAGGCCGAGCGCGGCATCAGTGCGCAGCCGTGCAGCCCGGACACGCAGGACGTCGACAACGACTTCCGCGATGCGCCCGCGGCGACCGGCACCACCGGCAGCAGCGCGCAGACGCAGGGTGACCTGGGCCTGTGGGTGGGCGGCGCAATCCGCTCGGGCAGCCTGAACCGCCAGACCAACAGCAACGGCGTGGATTTCCAGACCGATGGGTTGAGCGTGGGTGCCGACTACCGTGTTGCCTCGTCGCTGGCGATCGGCGCGGGCCTGGGTTGGGGCCGCGACGACAGCGATGTGGGCAACAACGGCAGCCACAGCAAGGCCACTGCCTACACGATGGCGTTGTACGCCAGCTTCCATCCGGGCAAGGCGTTCTTCTTCGACACCTTGGTCGGCTACCAGCTGCTGTCTTACGACCTGCGCCGCTTCGTCACCGATGACAGTTCGCTGGCCGAGGGCAACCGCGACGGCAAGCAGTGGATCGCCTCGCTGTCCACTGGTGCCGACCTGCAACGCGGCACGCTGCAGATCACCCCGTACGCACGGGTGGATGTGGCACGCGCCACCTTGGACGGCTATGTAGAAGCAGGCGTGGCCCCGTTCGCGCTGCGCTATGCCGACATGGATGTGGCCACCACCACCGGAAATCTCGGCCTGCGTCTGGAATGGCGTCGCGAGGTTGCCTGGGGACGGCTGACCCCGCAGTTGCGCGTGGAGTACCAGCGCGACTTCCAGGGCCGTGGCGATGCGATCCTGAGCTACGCCGACCTTACCGGTGGCCCGTTCTATCGCACCGCGCAGAGCGCGTTCGACCGCAACCGGTTGATGGTGGGCATCGGTGCAGCGCTGTTGACCGAACAAGGCCTGTCGACGCGGCTGGAATACCGCGGCATCACCGACGGCGACAGCAACAACGATCAGACCTGGATGATCAATCTGGAAAAGAAATACTGATCGGGTTGTAAGCCACGCGGTCATGCAACGCGATGGGCCGGGCGAACACCCCCGGCCCATTGCGTTTGTGATGTCGACGGCGTGTTGCGCGCGTGGTTGCGATGACGCTCGCGGACGCAGTGAATGGCTGCGTTGGGCGCCTCGAAGGTTGCACGTAACGACCGCAGTACATCGAATGCGGTGTGGAGCCCGATGGCAGTGGGTGACGCACGGTGTGGCGCGCCGTCGATCGGCATCTCCCGCGCAGCGCTGTTGCACGGTGCCGTGCGGCCTTGCGTCTCAGCGCGGTGACCTGGCCGCCGACACGGCGGCCAACAACGCCTCACACGCGCATCCGGCACAATGCGCCACGCATGCACGCCACTTCCGCGCCCGATTTCCGTCTTTATCCATCCAATGCGCTGGATACCCTGGCCGCCTTGCTCGCGCAGGAGTTGCGCCGGCCGATGCCGGGGCAGCCGTTGCTGCAGCCGGAGGTGGTGCTGATTCCGCAGGTGGCGATGCGGCGCTGGTTGCAGTCCACGCTTGCGGCCGAGCACGGTGTTGCGGCGAATCTGGAATTTCTCACGCCCGGCGAATTCGTCGCGCGCGCGCTGGAGCGCAACCTCGGCGCGGCCGACGACGACCTGGACATGGCCACCACGCAGTGGCGGTTGTATGCGGCCCTGCAGTCGGACCTGGGCAGCGACGCGGCCCTGGCCCCGCTGGCCGGATACCTGTCCGATGGCGATGCGCTCAAGCCATGGGCGCTGGCCGGCGAGCTGGCCAGCGTGTTCGAGAAATACCAGGCATGGCGCCGCGACTGGTTGCTGCGCTGGGAAGCAGGCGCCGACCCGGACGACCCGCAGGCACGGTTGTGGCGCAGCATCGCCACCGGCCGGCAATACCGCGCCCGGCGCATCGGCCAGTATCTGGATCGCCATGCGCGTGCCGACGGCCCGTTGCCGCAAGGCCTGCCGCCGCGCGTATTCGCGTTCGCCATCTTGAACATCTCGCCGGACGTCCTGCGCGTGCTGGCCACGCAGGCGCGCGTGGGCACGCTGCACTTCTATCTGCCCACGCCGACGCAAGGCTACTGGGGCGACCTGCAGACCTTGTGGCAACGCCGGCGCGAAGACGGCGCCGTGCAACTGTTCGCCGAGCAGGTACAGGAAAACCCGTTGCTGCAGGCCTGGGGCGCAGCCGGGCGCGATTTCATGGCGTTGGTGGGCGATTACGAAGTGGTGCACCCGCTGGCCGAAATCGCCGCCTACGCCGACCCGCTCGAATCCGGCCGCCGCACGCTGGCCGATGGCGGGTTGGGCGACAGCCTGTTGCGGCGCATGCAGAGCGATCTGTTCCATCGCCGCGCGCCTGCGGCGGAAGCGGTATTGCCGGCGGTGAATCTGCACGACCCCAGCCTGCAGGTGCATGCCTGCCACACGCGGCTGCGCGAGTTGCAGGTGTTGCACGACCAACTGCGTGCGCTGCTCGACGATGCACGCTTCGACCCGCCCCTGCAGCCGCGCGAGATCGCGGTGCTGTCGCCCAATATCGACCCGTACGTGCCGTATCTGGATGCGGTGTTCGGCAGCCATGGCAACGACGACGCGCTGCCCTATGCGCTGGCCGATGCCAGCCCGTTGGCGAGCGAGTCGCTGGCCGAGGTGTTCCTCACCTTGCTCGGTTTGCCGATCGCGCGTTTCGGGCTGCATGAAATCCTCGACCTGCTGGCCAGCGCGCCGATCGCCGAAGCGGCCGGGTTGGACGAAGCCGGGCTGGAACGCCTGCGCAGCTGGCTGCACGCGGCCGGCGCGCGTTGGGGCCTGGACGCAGCGCACCGGCGGCAGCACCAGGCACCGGGCGACGATGCCTACACCTGGCGTTTCGCGCTGGACCGGCTGCTGCTCGGCCATGCCAGCGGCGCCGACGAGGACATCGATGGGGTGGCGCCGTGGCCGCAGCTGGAAGGCAGCGCGCTGGCCGCACTGGACACCTTGTTGCGGTTGTTGCGCGTGCTCGAACGGCATCAAGCCGCGCTGGCCGAGGCGATGACACCGGTCGAGTGGCGCGAGCGGTTGCTGGGCCTGCTCGAAGCATTGATTCCGACCATGCCGACTGCGCCGCGCGCGCAACGCGCGCTGGATCGCTTGCGCGCGTTGATCGTCCAATTCGCCCGCGACGCGATGCGCGCCGAGTACGCCGGCAAGGTGCCTGCCGAGGTAGTGCGTGCGCATTTTGCGGCGGTGCTGGGCGAATCGGATACGCGCGCGCCGCTGCTTACCGGCGGCATCAGTTTCGGGCGCATGGTGCCGATGCGCTTGCTGCCGTTCCGCGTGATCTGCCTGCTCGGCATGAACGATGGCGACTTCCCGCGGCGCGACCCGGCCGCCGGGCTCAATCGCCTCACCGCGGAACTGGGCACCGAGCGTCGCCGGCACGGCGACCGCTCCACGCGCGAGGACGACCGCTTTTTGTTCCTGCAGTTGTTCGCTTCCGCGCAGGACGTGTTTTATCTGAGCTATCTCGGCGCCGATGCGCGCGATGGCAGCGTGCGCGAGCCGTCGGTGCTGGTCAGCGAATTACTGGCAAGCGCTGCGCAGTACCACGCCGCCAGCAACGCGCTCGACACGCTGGTGGTGCGACACCCGTTGCAACCCTTCGCCGCTGCCGCGTTCGGCGCGCTGGGCGACGAGAGCGATGCCGGAGCCGACCCGCGCCGTTTCAGTTATCGCCGGCAGTGGCGGCCGGCGGTGGACAGCCTGGTCGGCCAGCGGCAGCCGCTGGCGCCGTGGGTGGCCGGTGCATTGCCGGCCGAAGGGATCGCCTTGCCGGCCAGCATGTCCATCGACGCGCTGCGCCGCCTGTTGACCGACCCGGCCGGGCAGTTCCTGCGTCATCGATTGGGCATGCGCCTGCCCGATCCGGCCGGAGAGGACGCCGATCTGGAACCGTTGCTCGCCCCCACGCGCGGGTTGGATCAATACGGGTTGCAGCAGCAGATATTCGACGCTGCATTGGCCGGCGACACCGAGCACCTGTACGCGCGTCTGCGTGCCCGCGCGCTGCTGCCGTCCGGCCCGCTGGGGCGGCGCCAGCTCGACGAGCGCGTGGCGCAATTGCGCCCGTATGCCGATGCGTTCCGGCAGTGGCGTGGCGAATCCCCGGCCCAGTCGCGCCGCCTGCAGGTGCAGATTGACGAGATCGAATTGCACGGTCGTGTGCCGGGCTGGTACGCAAGCGGCGTGGGGCGCGTGCAGGTCGGCGCGCTCAGCGGCCGCAGCGCCATTCGCCACGGCCTGGAATGGCTGCTGCTGCGCGCCGCCGGTGAGCACGCGCCGTACGTGCGTTTCTTCGAACACGACGACGGCCTGGGCCCGCATCCCATCGACGCGCAGCCGCTGTCGCAGACACAGGCGCGCACCGCGTTGGCCGAGCTGCTGCAGCTGTATCGCCAGGGCTTGCAGATGCCGCTGGCGTTCGCGCCGTACAGCAGCTGGAAATATCACCAGGCCGCGCGCGGCGGCGACCTGGACAAGGCCATCAAGGAGGCGGCCGGGCAGTGGCAATCGGGCTTCGGCTGGAGCGAATCGCACAGCCCGGAGCTGCGCCTGGTCACCCGCGGCCGCGACCCGTTTGCCGACGCGCAACGCTTCGCCGAGTTCGCCGCCACCAGCCATCGGGTGTATGCATTGCTCGAACAGGGAAACACCGGCGCGCCGCTGGAGACCGAGCGCGTGATCGACAGCTGGCGACACTGGCACGGCGCGCAGGAGGATGTCGAATGAGCGTCAGCCCCGTCACCGACCCGTACCTGCAGTTGCCGCTGCACGGCGTGCGCCTGATCGAGGCCAGCGCCGGCACCGGCAAGACCTTTACGCTGGCCACGTTGTTCACCCGGCTGGTGGTCGAGCGTGGCTTGCGCATCGGCCAGATCCTTGCGGTGACCTTCACCGAAGCGGCCACGCAGGAGCTGCGCCGCCGCATTCGCGAACGCCTGGTGCTGGCCGCAAGCCTGGTTCCCGAGGCGCCATCGCCTCTCGCAGGAGCGGCTTCGGCCGCGACCGAGTCGTCCGCAATCCAGTCGCCCGACGCCCCATCGGCTTCTGCAGGAGCGGCCCTGGGCGCGACCGACCTCGCCGATGCCCCGTCGCAGCCAGGGCCGCTCCTCCATGAAGCGCCCGACGTGTTACTCACCCGCGCCATCCTCGCCACCCATCTGGGCGGCGGCAGCGAAACGCCCGTCGCCTTGCGTCGCCGCCTGCAGCAGGCGGTGGAAGAAATCGATCTGGCCGCGGTGTTCACCATCCACGGCTTTTGCGCGCGCGTGCTGCGCGAACACGCACTGGAAAGCGGCCAGGCGTTCGCCGCGCCGGAACTGCTCGCCAACGATCGCCAATTGCTTGGCGAAGTGGCGGCCGATCTGTGGCGGCAGCGCGCCGCCGATGCGGTGATGGCCGAAGATCTCATCGCCCTGTGGTCGGGCGGCCCCGAGGCCTTGGCCAGCGATCTGCGCGCGCTGGTGCGGCACCCGACGCTGTTGCCGGCAGTCGCCACAACCACCGACGATGCACCTGCCTTGCTGCAGGCCGCGCACGCGGCAGCCAACGCACTGGCCGCCGCATTCCAGACGCACGGCACCGCATTCTTCGACGCCATCATGGCGGCCATCGAGGGCGGCATCCTGAGCAAGGTCAGCTACAAACCCGAGTGGCTGGCATCGCTGTGGCACTGGTTCGAAACCTTCGCCGCTGCGCCTGCGCTCAACACCGCGCCGCATGCCAAGTTGCTCAAGTTGACCGCGGCGGAACTGGCTGCCGGCACCAACAAGAAGTTCGTCGATCGCACGCCGTCTTCGCCGATGAGCCACCAGATCGATGGCTATCTCACTGCGCTGGCGCGCGTGGAAGAATGGCGCAGCCGTCGCCGTATCGCATTGCTGCACGCGCTGCGCGACGATGCCATCGCACGGCTGGCGCTGCTCAAGCGGCAACGCCGCGTGCAGACCTACGACGACCTGGTCGATGGGGTGGCGCACGCATTGCAAGGCGCGCAGGCCGACGCCTTGGTCAAACGCCTGCGCACGCAATACGCCATCGCGTTGGTGGACGAATTCCAGGACACCGACGACCGCCAGTGGTCGATCTTTTCCAACGTGTTCGGCGAAGGCCCGCTCGCACGAGCAGCAGGGCTGGAACCGGCGCTGTTTCTGATCGGCGACCCCAAGCAGGCCATCTACGGCTTCCGTGGCGGCGATGTGCGCACCTATCTGGCCGCGGCCGTCACCGCCGAACTGGCGCCGCCGCTGAGCCACAACTTCCGCTCGCGCCCCGGTGTGCTGGCGGCCATCGACGCGCTGTACGCACAGGCCGGCTACGCCGATGCCTTCCTCACCGACGGCATTGCCTTCCATCCGGTGCGGGCCGGGACCAAGCGCGTGGATGAAGACCTGCAACGCGATGGCGTCACTGCGCCGGCACTGACGCTGTGGCGCGCGCCGGAACCGCCGCCGCCTGCGAAAGGTAAGCCCAAGCCCTGGAGCGCCGGCCGCGCACGCGAGCTGGCCACCGCCGCCTGCGTTGCCGCGATCCGCGGCTGGTTGGCCGGCGGCCGCGACGGCACGGCCACGGTGTGCGGCCGGCCGGTGCAGGCCGGCGATATCGCCGTGCTGGTGCGCAGCCACGGCGAGGCCACGCGCATCCAGCAGGCGCTCGGCGCGGTGGGCATTCCGGCGGTGGCCGCCGGCAAGCAAAGTCTGTTCGCCACCGAACAGGCGCTGGAAGTGCTCGCCTTGCTGCAGGCCTTGCTCGATCCGGGCGACGACAGCCGCCTGCGCGCCGCCTTGGCCACGGTGTTGATCGGCGAAGACGCCATCGCCATCGCCGCACTTGAACGCGACGGCGAGCGTCACCGCCACTGGCAGCAACAGGCGCTGGACTGGCGCGAACGCTGGCAGCGCGGCGGCCCGCTCGCCCTGATCGGCGAACTCGGCGCCACCCACGGGCAACGCCTGCTTGCCCTGGTTGATGGCGAACGCCGCCTCACCAACTATCTGCAACTGGCCGAACTGCTGCAGGAAGCCGACGCGCGCGCACTCGGCCCGCATGGCCTGGTCGACTGGCTGTCGCGGCGCATCGCCAATGCCGACGACAACGACGAAGCCCAGCAGTTGCGGCTGGAATCGGACGCACGCCGCGTGCAGATCGTCACCCTGCACAAGAGCAAGGGCCTGGAATATCCGCTGGTGTTCCTGCCGTATATCGGCATCGGCCGCAGCGACAAGGGCGCCGGCCGTCATTGCGTGGTGCATGCGCCGGACGTGGGCCGCCAGTTGCACTGGAAGACAGAGCGCGACGACCCGAGCTGGAGCGCCGCCGAAGCCGCCTGGAAACAGGAACAACGTGCCGAAGACGCGCGCCTGCTGTATGTCGGCCTGACCCGCGCCGAGCACGCGCTGTGGATCGCCAGCGGCCCGTTCCATCAGCACGAACGCACTGCGTTGTCGGCCATGCTGCGTGCGCTCGATGCGCTGCAGGGCGCGGCAGGCGAGGGCACCGTGGTGGTGGACACCAGCACGCCGCCGGCCCACTTGCCGCGGCTGCCGGCGCCGATCGAGGCGCAGGTGCCGCCCGCGCGCAGCGCGCAACGGCACATCGCCCCGGAATGGTGGGTGTATAGCTTCACCCAACTGGCCAACGCCGATGCCGGCGCGGCCACCGACCCGATGGCCAGCGCCACCGTCGTCGGCAGCGGCGGCAGCGATGAACCGTCCGGCAGCGAGGCGGTTGCCGTGGCCGTTGCCAGCGACGCCGAGCCGTTCGATCCGCGCTTTGCCGGCAACCGCTTCGGCGTGGTGATGCACGATGTGTTCGAACGTTGCGACTTCGCCGCCTGGCAGGCCTGGCGGCCCAGTCAACCCGCGCCCGACGGCCAGGCCGCACCCATCCTCCAGGCCCTGCAACGCGGCGGCTACGCCCAGGACGACCTCGACGACGGCCTGCGCATGCTCACCGCGCTGATCGGCCACACGCTCACCGTGGCCTTGCCCGAAGGCACCCGCCTGGCCGACGTGCCCGAACCGCAGCGCCGCAACGAAATGGAATTCCATTTCGCCATGCGGCCCACCCGCGTCGATGCGTTGCTGGCCCTGCTGCATCGGTTCGGCGTGGTCGGCGACCGCCAGGCCTTCGGCGCGCGCCAGCGCCTGGAAGGCCTGATGACCGGCCTGATCGACCTCACCTACAGCGTGGACGGGCGCTGGTATGTGCTGGACTACAAATCCAACCGCCTGCCCAGCTACGACGCCGACGCCCTGGCGCGGGCCATGGCGCACAGCGAGTACGAACTGCAGGCGCTGATCTACACCGTAGCGTTGCACCGCTGGCTGCGCTTCCGTCTGGGCGAGGCCTACGACTACGCCCGCGACTTCGGCGGCGTGCGCTATCTGTTCTGTCGCGGCCTGGATGCCGGGCGCCCTGCGGAGGCTGCCGGGTCGGAAGCCGTTGCCGAAACCCCTGGCCATTCCATCGCGGGCCAGCGCATGTCCGCAACCGCGCGCGATTCCACGGGCGACAGACCCGATTCCGCTCCGAACGCCGGCGCCACCACCACCGGCGATATGCGCGCGCCGCTTGGCGATCCGGCACCGGGCATCCACGCCTGGCGCTTCGAACCGGCGCTGGTGCTGGCCGTGGACGCCTTGTTCGCCGGCAAGCTCGCAGATGCGCTGTCCAATGACGCGCCAGCGCAAGGTTCCCGCAACGGCCTCGAGCCCCTCTCCCCCCGGGAGAGGGGTTGGGGCGAGGGTACGTCCGCACCAGGGACCCCCACACCATGAAGCAACGCACCACGCCACTGGCATGGCCGACCCGCACCGCGTCCAAGCCTCTCCGTGATCGCGCCGAGCAGGCACCGCCCGCGAGCCACGGGCGCCAATGCCGCTGCGCGCCCGCAAAGCAAGCCAGCGCCGCGCATGCCAGCACAGGTGCGCGGAGCATGACGGGGCGCGAGCGCGCGTGCGCCAAGGGAATGCCGACGCCATGACCCATCCAAACCTGCTCGCCGCCCTCAACCAGAGCGGCGCCCTGCGCACCTTGGATCTGGCCTTCGCGCAAAGCCTGCAACGCCTGGAGCCGGACACCGACCCACAGATGCTGGCCGGCGCCGCGCTCGCCTCGCTGGCGGTCACCAGCGGCCACGCCGGCCTGGACCCCGCCCGCGCCGCCATGTTGCTGGACGCGCGCGACGGCCCGCCGCCCACCTTCCCGGACCCCGCCGACTGGCAACGCAGCCTGGCCGCCTCGCGCTGGGTCGACCAACCGCAGCCCGACGCCCCGGCCGCCGCCGATTGCCCGCTCGTCCTCGAACGCGGCCTGCTCTACCTGCGCCGCTACCGCGAGTACGAACGCCGCCTGGCCCTGGGCCTGCAACGCATCGCCGCGCAACCGCTGCCGCCGGTCGACGCCGCCACGCTGGCGCCGCTGTTCGCGCAGTTGTTCCCGAACGCGATCCCAACCCCTCGCACCGCGGAGCCAACCCCTCTCCCCCCGGGAGAGGGTGCCCGACGGGCGGGTGAGGGTACGGGCCTGCCCGCGCCAATCCACTACCAAGAGGGAACAACCCCCCCCACGCCATCCCACCCCCCGGACCGCCAGGCCCAGGCCGCCGCACTCGCGCTACGCCGCGCGTTACTGCTGGTCACCGGCGGCCCGGGCACCGGCAAGACCACCACCATCGCCCGCCTGCTGTTGCTGCGCATCGCCCAGGCACGGGCATCCAGCACGCCGGCCCCACGCATCGCCCTGGCCGCGCCCACCGGCCGCGCCGCCGAGCGCATGGCCGAAAGCCTGCGCGCCGCCATCGCGCGTGCCATCGCCGACGGCATCCAGCTCCCGGCCGCCGGCTCGCTTCCCGCACCATCGGGAAGCGCCGGCCTCATCACGTCCACGCATCCGACCAACGCCGCCGCGCCCGCGTCCACCGGCGCCGGATTGGAACTGCAGACGCATGCCGCCTCAGAGCAGGGCGGGCCGCCCAGCTGGGAAGCGCTGCTGCCCAGCGGCGCCAGTACCCTGCATCGTCTGCTCGGCGTCATCCCGGATTCCCCGCACTTCCACCACAACGCCGACAACCCGCTGCCGTTCGACCTGATCGTCGTCGACGAAGCCTCCATGGTCGACCTGCCGCTGATGTGCAAACTGGTCGACGCCGTCGCCGATGGCACCCAGCTGATCCTGCTTGGCGATGCCGACCAGCTGCCTTCGGTGGAAGCCGGCGACGTGCTGGCCGCCATCCTGCAGGCCGCCGGCCCGGGCGATGCCCTGCAGCCCGAAGACGCCCAGGCACTGCAATCGCTGCTCGGCAGCGCGCCCGTCGAGCGTCCGCCTGCGGTCACCTCCGCCACCCGCAGCGGCGGCCTGGACGGCCACCGCGTGCACCTGCTGCGCGGCTATCGCCAGGCGCAGGATTTCGCACTGGCGCCACTGGCCGACGCCATCCGCGCCGGCGATGCCGACACCGCCCTGGCCCTGCTGCGCAGCGGCGAACTGCCCGGCGTGCACTTCCACGAAGACGGCGAAGATCCGCTGGCACTCGGCCGCGACGCGCTGCTCGCGCACTGGCGCGCGCTGGCCAACGCCCAGGACCCCGCCGCCGCCCTGCGCGATGCCGGCCGCCTGCGCCTGCTCACCGCGGTGCGTGCCGGCCCGCAAGGCGCACGCGGCCTCAACGCCCGCATCGAACAACTGCTCGCCGACACCGGCTCCGGCGCCCGCCGTCTGGGCGGCGCCTCGCCCTGGTTCCAGGGCCGCCTGCTGCTGATCACCGAAAACAGCTATCGCCACGGCCTGTTCAATGGCGATGTCGGTATCTGCCTGCGCAGCGACGCGGGCCCTTCCCCCGGGCAGGGCGACGCAAGTGCCGTGACCGCGCGCGGCCACGCGGCACCGTCGTCAAGGCCGGGCCACGCTGGCGACAGCGCACGCCATGACGCCCCCGCCACCGACCGCCGTGCCCAAGGCCCCTTGGTCGCCTGGTTCGAAGGCGACGGCGACGGCCAGGTGCGCGGCTTCCACCCCGCCGCACTGCCCGCGCACGAAAGCGCCTTCGCCATGACCGTGCACAAGGCCCAGGGCAGCGAATTCGACGAGGTCTGGCTGCAACTGCCCACCCGCGACGCCCGCGTACTCAGCCGCGAACTGCTCTACACCGGCATCACCCGCGCCCGCCGCGCCCTGCACCTGGCCGCCAGCGAAGCGGTCATGCGCGCCGCACTGGCACGCCACGCCGCGCGGATCTCGGGCTTGGCGTGGCGGTTGGGTGCAAAAGACGACAAGCCACCGCCGGTTCCAGCACCCACGCCAGCGCCGCTTCCACAACCGCCGCCCAGTGCGCCTGTGCAAGGTGCGCTGTTCTGATCAATCCAGTCGGTGCCGGCGCTGTCCCGCAATGGCCGACTGCACATTGGTCACATGATCAGGAGCTTTACTGACAAGGAAGCCGAAAAGATCTGGGCTGGGTGAGCGTTCCCGCCGGTTGCCTGCCGACATCCAATTGGTCGCGCGCCGCAAGTTGCGCATGCTCAATGCCGCCGCGCATCTCGACAATCTGCCGATTCCGCCCGCCAACCGGCTGGAAGCGTCGAAGGGCGAGCGGCCCGGCCAGTACCGCATCCGGATCAACGATCAATGGCGCATCTGCTTCCGATGGATGGAAGGCGATGTGGTCCAGGTCGAAATCGTCGATTACCACTGAGCACGAGGCATCTGTCGATGACGGTCCTACCCAATATCCACCCTGGCGAAATTCTGCTTGAGGAGTTACTCGAGCCTCTGGGCATCAGCCAGAACGCACTGGCACGCGCCACCGGCGTCCCGCCGCGCGGTATCAACGAAATCGTGCTAGGCAAGCGCGGCATCACTGCCGACACTGCCATGCGTCTGGCCGCCGCGTTGGGAACCTCCGAGCGCTTCTGGCTTGGCCTGCAGGCCGACGACGAACTGGAGCAGGCGCATCGCGCGCTGGGCGACTTGCCGGCGCGGATCAAGCGGCTGGCGGCATGATCCGGGCGGCTTCCAGCACATGCTGCTAAGTCGGCGCAGCGTGTGCGCTGCTCGCGAACACCGGCGTCGGGTTGGGCTGATGCGGCGGCGTGCCGGCCGGTGACGCTTCGTCGCCGCACACAGGAATTCACCACGCCGCCCGGGCGCTGCGCTGGAGGTGGGTAACGTTGCGAGCCTGGCCGTCCGCTGGATCGCGTGATCGCGCCGTACGCCATTGCCGCGGCCCACGGTCGCACGCGTGAGCGCGAACACGCGACTGTTCGTGTTGCCGACGGGGCTGCCAGCACCGCCTTTCACTGCCAGAGGTCCTCCCATGCAGCCCACCGCAATCCGTTCCACCGTCGGCTTGCCCGGCGCAGACATGACGGCTGACCTACGCGATCCTGCACCCGTCGCCGTGCCGGCACATTCCGCCGCAGACGCGGCCGCGCCGCCGCCGGGCGCCTTGCAGACCATCGTTGGCCGTCCTCCTCGCCCGGACGGACCACGGCACCGCCGCGCGCAGAGCTTGCCCGCGCGATTGACGCCTGCCCAGCGCGGCATGCTGGCCGAGCTGGGCGTGGCCGACACGTCCGTGCTGACGCCCACCGAGACGGCCGTGCTGCGGGAGCTGCGTCTGCACCGGCCGCCGTTGCCGCTCGACACGCTGCTGTTCACCGACCCGAACAAGGACCCCGACGATGTCGTGACCTACACCATCGCCAAGCAGCTGCAGGCCGAAGGCTTTTTGCGTCTGACCGACGTCGTCGTCACCCTGGGCGATGCCGACATGCGATCGCAACGCGCGCAGCTGGCCAAAGGTGTCTTCGATCGCCTGGCATTGCCGGAGGTTCGCGTCGCGCGCGGTCAGGACTATCCCATGACGTCCACGCAGGCCCGGGAGCATTCCAAGTTCCTCGCCGAGGGAGCCGCGCTGCGTGCGGCGCCGGACGCGGTGCACACCGATGGCGTCCGCGCGATGCGCGAGCGTCTGGCGACCTCGCCCCACAAGCTCGGCATGGTGGTCATCGCCGGAATGACCGACGCCAGCGCCTTGCTTGCGGAGGCGGGCGATCTGGTGCGGGAAAAGCTCGCCTCCATCACCATCATGGGGGGCATCGACCCGGCCAGGGACGCCGATGGTCTCGTGCAACCGGACACGCGCGCCTACAACAACGCCACCGACATCCACGCCGCCCGTGCGCTCTACCGCCGCGCGCAGCAACTCGGCATTCCGCTGCGCATCCTGAGCAAGGAAGCTGCCTACAGGGCCGCCGTACCGCCAGCGTTCTACGAAGGCATCGCGCGCAATGGCCACCCCGTGGGCGAGTATCTGCGCGATGTGCAGAAAAACGCCTTGAAAGGCCTGTGGGAAGGCATCCAGGCCAACCTGATCCCCGGCCTGGATACGGCGTGGTTCTTCCGTACGTTCGTCGCAGCACAACCGCAGGATCCAGCGGCAGCGGATCAGCAAGGCGCCATGAGCTTCGACGCCATCTGGCCGCAGGTGACCAAGCTCAATCTCTACGATCCGCTGACCCTGCTGGCAGCGCTGCCAGGCGCCGCGCGCCTGCTGTTCCAGCCAACCCCCATGCACCGCGAGGGAGCCAGCCCGGTGGAGCACGTGGGCCACGCCGAGGTTGTGCGTCCGGAAAAAGCCAGGCTGTTGCTGTCGGCGCTGGCCAAGGCCGCGCTCGCCCAGCAGGACGAGGGGCAACGCGGGCGCTGAGCGCTCCGCAGCTTTCGCGGAGTGGCGCCGTCGGGCGTCACCCGCGAAGCGCGAGGTTGGACTTCCCCTCCAGTCCGTCCGCCTGCCAACAGGCCGGGCGGATTACTTGCCCCTCTTTTCCTGCTTGGCCGCGCGCTTTTCTTTAAGCGTCTTGGTCGGCTCTTTCTTCTGGTTCTTCTTCTGGTCCATCCCCTTGCTCATGACACCCTCGTGGTTGCTGGATTGAACGGTCGGGCAGCGCCGGACCCGGCGTGCCAGCGCACTGTAAGGCTTGTGCGCCATGGAAGGGCAGAGGGTCTGGCGCAGGGGAAGACGCGACAACCGGTGGCGGCAGCCGGCGCCCATCGCCTCAGCGTGGCGCAAGCAGCTTGGCCAGGGTGTCGGGCCGCCCGGCCAGCCGCTCCAGCCGTGGGTAGCGCAGTGGTCCGGTGTACTGGATCTGCACGTCTGCACGCTGCTCGTCCTGTGCGATGCCCAACACGATGGGGCGGCGAATGGAGTCGCGCACCGCATCGCGCAACGCGTCCTGCTCGAACGGCGATCCATTGACGGTCAACACGCGCGTGCCCGGCCGCAGTCCGGCCGCGAACGCGGGGCCGTTCCAGGCCACCGTGCGCACCATGCCGTCGGCGCGTACCGTCAATCCGATCGAGTAGGTGAGATCGGCAACGCCAGCTTCCGCTTCGCTGGCACGCAACGCGGCCGTCGGCGTGTCGGTGTAGACCAGCGCCCAACCGTGTTGGGCCAGTCCGCGCGTGGTGTCCAGTTCGTCGTGGGCATCGATCCACCCGCGCAGGAAACCTGCCCAGTTCGCTGGCGCCACGGCATGCAACGTGGCGCAGATGTCCTCGAACGTATAGGTCCGCGTGGGCGAGTGCGGCGTGGCGCCGGCGAAAAAGCGCTGCGCGAAATCGTCGATGCTGCGCTTGCCGCCGCTGCGCGTGCGCAGTTCGGCATCCACGGCCAGCCACAGCATCACGCCTTCGGAGTAGTAATCGCGCCGGCGCTGCCAGTCGCGCCACGCCACCGGCTGGCGCAACATGAAAGCCGGGTAGTGCACGTCGTCGGATAAGGAGCGCCATGCCCGCCCGGGCCGCGTTGCGATCTCCGCCGCTTCCAGCGCCAGGCGGTCGCGCACCTCATCGGGCGTGAACTGGCCGGCCCGTGTCGCCAGCACGCGGCCCCAGAACTCGGTCTGTCCCTCGTACATCCACAACAGGCTTCCGGAGACCGGCACGTTCGGCGTCGGTGCCCATAAATCGGCAGGCGTCCGGTAAAAGCCGTTCCAGGCATGCACGATTTCGTGCGCAATCAGGTCGCGCGAGTGGATCTGGCCCGGCCAGTCCTGGAAATGCGACGAGGCCAAACCGTTCTCGCTGGACGCACGATGCTCGGTGCCGCCGGCCGACCCCTCGTCGCTCAGCCGCGCCAGGATGGCGTAGCGTGCAAACGGTGGCGGACCGAACACCACGCCCAGCTGCGCAAGCAGCGAACATAGTTCGGCCACACGTGTGGGCGGCACCTGCAGGTCGGCGGGCCGCTGCGCCACGATATCCAGCGACACCGCCCCGCTCAGCGGCAGCTGCGCGGCGTATCGGCCGGCGAGCACCGGCGCATCCAGCAGCGTTTCCAGCGATGTCGTCTTGAAGGCGTAGTGCGTGCCGCGCACGCGCTCCACGTCCAAGGCACTGAACGGTCGCAGCCCGTCGGGCAGCGTCAACATGGCGGCCACAGGAATGTTCCGCGCATACCAACCGGCCGGATACAGCACCAACCGCTGCCAGGGCACAGACACGATGTCGCGTGTCAGCAACTCGCCGCCGGCCACCATCTGGAACCGCACATCGAGCTGCTGCACGCCGGCCGGCACCTGCACATGGAAGGCATGCGGCTCATAGGCATCGCGCCGCCATGCCAGGCGGCGGCCCGCTGCACTGACCTCCAGGCCGGCAAGATCGGTCACCGTCAGGCTCGGCCCGTGGCTGGCGGCCTCCCAACGTGGATACAGCAGCGTTATTGCGCCGCTCGCGTCTACCGGTATCTGCTGGCGCACAGCGAAGATGCGGCGGGCTACGTCGGTGGCATCCACGTCCACGCGCATCACCCCGGCAAAGGCGTGGTCTACCGGCGGCGCAACCGTCGGCGTCGGGGCAACGTACGTCGGGCCGTGACTGGATTGCGCGAACCCTTGGCCTGCCAACAGTGCGAGCACCACCGCCAAGACCGACGCACGCGCAAAGCGGGAATAGGGAATGTGTCTTGAATGGATGCGCATTGCACGGCCTCGAACAAGGCCGTGATCCTATACGCCTGCAACACCACGCAGCCATCTCGAAAGCAGTGCGCTGCTCCAGCTCGCTTCGGCGCATGCATCCGCATCGACGGACGCACACACGTGCCCAGATGCCGAACGCCCGCGTGCGGCCGTCAAGGGCTGCACGCGGGCGCCGGTGACAGCCGTGGCCTTAGAGCGGCTAACAAAACGTAGGCAGCAGCCGTCAGGCGGGCGCGGACGGCGCGCTCAGAACCGCAGTGTACGGGTGGTACATGCCGATTCCGAGCGCCGACCGCGCCCGCCTGGCGGTTGCGCAGGCGTTCTGTCAGCTGCTCTTATTTGGCCGGTACGCGCTCGTACTGCTCACCACCGGTATTGAGATGGCCGTTGCTCTCGTCAATGGCGAAGTTCACCGTCTCGCCATCGTTGGTGACCTGCAATGCGCCGTCCTTGTATACCGCCGGGTAGCTTTCGGTCTTGGGCTGGCGGCTGAAGAACTTCGGTGTGGTGCTGCGCACCATGAAGGTCTCGCCATTGCGCTCGATGTCCATCGTCTCGTCCTGCGACTGCAGGTTGACCCAATGCCCAACGAACTTCTCGCCTTCCACCTTGGCGCAACCGCTCATCAACAATGCCGCGGCCAGCGCGGTGCCCATCCACTTCATCATCGTGCGTTCTCCAGTTGAGGCTGCAGCGAGGATGGCGGGTGGGGGATGTATGGGAGGTCAAGGCGTATTCGCCCAGGCCTCGAATGCGAGCACCGATGAGGTTGGAAGAAGTCGACCCGACTCTTGTCCTACGTCAATTCTGCCTCTGCTCCCGCACCTTCCGCCAAGTGCGAAAACGCGTCACATGCGAACCTGTTGCGACAAAAGACCCCCTCAAATAGGCTGTTTGAACTGCCTTCGCAAAAAATTACGGAGATAACGTGAAGCACATATGGATCGCTGTTCTGGCGACAGGATGTGCCATTGTCTCGGCCTGGGCCCAGGCCGTTGCAATCCGGTGCGACACTTGCCGAGTAGACAGCGATTTTCGTGCTGAAGCGGTGCGCAGGGGACCCGGCACCCACATCGTCTACAACGTAGAAGATAACCTGGTTCAACAGTGGTACGTTGGATCAGACGGCGACACAGTGCCCGCATCGGTGAAAGCTCCACCGACGCCAATCGCGCAGCAGCAGACGCCATCCGCTGGAGCGACTCAAGAGCTCGCCAACGCGCACACGTTTCACGTGATCGATGGGGGCACCATTCGACCTATTTACAATATCCCGATCGAGATGCTGGGATTGAATTCTCATGCACGCGAGAAAAGCGCATACGATTACGTCACCGACGCAAATCTCAGGGCCATGGTTGAATCTGCCACGGGCAGCAGCTTGCTGATACAACAGGTCACAGGCTCCGGGACCACGGCGTCGCTGGCCAACCCGCATCGGGCAAACTTGCTTTTCAGAGTTGTCTTCAAGGACGGCTCATATGTCGGCGTGATCGTCGCTGTGAATCAGGCCAACGGAAAATCCGAACCCGGTAGCGAAAGAACCGCAGCGGGCCAATCGATTCCGAAGCAAGCCAGCGAACTTTCGGGTACCTGGACCAACAACGGGGGCGACAACCTGGCCCCGATGGTGGCACTCATGCAACGCCTTGGCGGCACTGTGAGCGACGCGGGGTCTGCGGGCGCAGGCGGCACAATCACTGCCATCGTGTGCGTGGCTCAGCACTGCACGGTAGCGCGTTCGGCGTCGTGATCGACCGTTGGCATGCATTCCAGTCGCTTACGACGACCGTTCGCTGGGCGGCTGGAGTGCTCGACATGACACAGGCAGCAAACCGGAAAAAACTGCGCTCAGGCTTCACCCAATGGCGCGCTGCAGGTTCGGCGCCACGCTGGAGCAGATCGATCGGCTCTCGGTGTCGTGACGCACGGCCAGTGCGCAAGGCGACATGGCGTGGCGACGGGATGCCGGAGTACCCCCTGATCGGCGGCAACCATTGGACGAGGCCACCGAAAAAGTAACCCCGGCCGCGTTTTCAGCAAACATGGCGACAACCGCCACCTGCGGGCGATCGAGCGCGCGGTCACCCTGGCTGATCGCAGCGCTCTGGCAGCGGCCTAAATCGCCATGACTCCGCCATCGATAAACAACTCGTGCCCGGCGATGAAGCTGGACGCGTCCGAGGCCAGGAACAGTACCGCCTCGGCGATCTCTTCGGCGTCGCCCAGACGCCCGAACGGAATCATCTGCTTGAACGCGTCCTCGGCCCCTGCATTGGCTTCCAGGTAGGTCTGCATGGCCGGTGTGTGGACCATGCCGGGCGACACCACATTCACGCGGATGCCGCGGCTTTTCAGGTCGCTCGTCCAGGTGCGCGCGAACGAGCGGATGGCTGCCTTCGTGGCGCTGTAGACCGAAAGCGCGCCGATGCCCTTGCTGCCAGCCACAGAGCCGGCCAGGATCACGGCGCCGCCGCTGGCCATCAGCGGCAGCGCCTTCTGCACGGTGAAGACCGTACCCTTGATGTTGGTCGCCAGCAGGCGTTCCAGGTGCGCAACGTCGATCTCGCCAAGCGCGGCCGACTCGGAAACTCCCGCGTTGGCAAAGACGACATCCAGCCGGCCGTGCTCCTGCTGGATGCGCGCATAGAGCCGGTCCATGTCCTCGGGCACGCCGACATCGCCCTGCACGCCCACCGCGCCGCCGATCTCCGCCACCGCAGCGTCCAACCGGTCCTGCCGCCGCCCCGTGACGTAGACCTGCGCGCCTTCGGCCGAAAACGCCTGCGCGGTCACCAGCCCGATGCCGTCCGTACCGCCAGTGACCACGACCACCTTGCCTTCGAATCGCTTGCCCATGGTGTTTCCTAGTAAGTGGAGGATTGCTCCACTTAGTATATGGAGGTAGCCTCCACTTCCACAAGTCTCGCCGGAAGAGCCCGTTGACCGCCAAAACTCCCTTGCGCGCCGATGCCCAGCGAAACCGCGAGCGCCTGCTCGCCGCGGCCGAGGAGGTATTCCTGGAGCGCGGCGCCGAGGCGTCGATGGAAGACGTCGCCAAGCGCGCCGGTGTGGGCATCGGCACGCTGTATCGGCGCTTCCCCACACGCGAGTCGTTGTTTGCCGCGGCCTATAGCGGGCGCTTCCTGTCGCTGGCGAACGCCAGTCACGCGCGCGCCAGTTCGCTCGACGCGCTGGCCGCGCTGCGCGCGTATCTGGAGGATCTGGCACTGCACACCAGTGTCTATCGTGGGCTGGCTGCGTCGCTCGGCGCCGTGCTGCAGAGCGGCACGCCAGGGTGCGAGGCCGTCAGCAAGGAAGGGCAGCAACGTTTGCGTAGCGCGCAGAACAGCGGCGTCGTCCGCTGCGATGTCTGCTTCGACGATCTCGTCGTCGTCGCCATCGCCACCTCGCTGGCCACCGAACAGCATGGCGCGCCGAAGAGGCGCATCGCGCATCTGATCGGGCTGTTCGTCGACGGCATTGCAGCGCCAAGGGCGGCGTCGGCTGCATGAGGCGGCTGACACGATGACGCCCGGATTGCCCGACCGTTCGTGTCGGGTGGTGAGGGCTCGGAACCCACGCACGCGCGAGCGTTGACAAGGGAGAACGATCGTTCTACCTTGGCGCCGTGGACAAGCCAACCAACGACACCCAACAGAAGATCCTGGCAACGGCTGAGGCGCTGATCTATCAGCACGGCATCCATGCCACCGGCATGGACCTGCTGGTGAAGACCTCAGGCGTGGCGCGGAAAAGCATCTACCGCCACTTCGACAACAAGGACGAGGTGGCCGCCGCGGCACTGAGCGCGCGCGACGTCCGTTGGCTCGAATGGTTCAGGCGCGAATGCGACAAGGCCGACAGCCCCGAGGCGCGCATCCTGCGCATGTTCACGGTGCTCAAGGAATGGTTCCAGTCTGCCGGTTACCGCGGCTGTGCCTTCATCAACACCGCAGGCGAGGTCGGGGACCCCGACGATCCAATTCGCAAGATCGCCAAGCATCACAAACAGAAGTTGCTCGACTACACGCTGGAACTGACCGGGCAACTGGGTATTACGCAGCCGGCCGCACTGGCGCGCCAGCTGCTGCTTCTCATGGAAGGCGCAATCACCGTCTCGCGCGTGATGGGTGACGAAGACGCCGCAGACACCGCAAGGGATATCGCGCAGTTGTTGCTAAAGCAGGCCACCGGCTAGCGGCCTGACGCTCCGTCGCAATTTCAAAACACCGATGTATCCACTTTGATTGGAGACCTTGCCATGTCCAACGCTCACGCTCGCCCGCCGCTTCCCCCCTTCACCCGCGAATCGGCGATCGAAAAGGTACGACTCGCCGAAGACGGTTGGAATTCCCGCGATGCCGACAAAGTGTCGCTTGCCTATTCGCTCGACACCCAATGGCGAAACCGTGCCGAGTTCACCAACGGTCGGGAAGAAGCGCGGCAGTTTCTTGCGCGCAAATGGAACAAGGAACTTGAGTACCGCCTGATCAAGGAACTGTGGGCCTTTACCGAAAACCGTATTGCCGTGCGCTACGCCTACGAATGGCGCGACGATTCAGGCAACTGGTTCCGCTCCTACGGCAATGAGAACTGGGAATTCGGCGCCGATGGCCTGATGGAGCGCCGCTTCTCGTGCATCAACGACATGCCGATCAAGGAAAGCGAGCGCAAGTTCCACTGGCCGCTGGGCCGTCGCCCGGACGATCATCCGGGGCTGTCTGATCTGGGTATGTAGGGGTTCTAGGCGACTGAGATGCAAGCCCTCGGCGGTGCTTCTGCACGGGGGCTTTTGTCTGGCCCCGGCTGCGTCATTGGCATGCAGGGGAGGCGGCAAGGAAACAGGGTCAAGTTCACTCAGAAAGTAAACCTGACTCCTTTTCCGCCCCGTTTACGTAAGTTGTACCTTATTCGGAGGACGACGCTGTGGCGGCCGCCGTCACCGACCTTCTAAAGGCAAGCAGGCGATCGACCAGCGCGTCCGCGTCATCGCCAACGCCGCTGGCCGCCTCCCACAGGCCCGGCTCCAATCTGGAAGGCTCCCACGTCGCCAACCGCAGCAGATCGTCGGCGAGCATCTGGGTCTCATGCTCGTTCATCGGATGCGCGGCGCGATCGTGCTCCTCGGGCATCGTGACAATGTCGACCGCGCGGTTCATGCAGCCGTCTGTCATTCCATTGCGCGGGCCCTGGAACTGATGTTGTTTCCATACGCATAAGCGTGTGCCAGGCGCTGGACGGCACTGAGCGCGCAGGTAGTGGCAACACCGGCCAACGCGGCAATTCCGCTGTACTTTGCAAGTTGATCTTTCTCAATGCGACCATGGGTGGAGGAATCGAAGCGATACCAGTGAGAGCGGCGCCGATGCCGGCGACGGTCGAAACATGGCTTGCAATCCGTTGCCCCGTCGTTCTGGTCGACGCTCTGCGCACCGGTTGTTGTGGTAGGCCTTGCAACTGTGCATCTATCCGTGCATCGGCATGTCGCGGCTCTGTGGCGCCGAGTTCGATCTCGGCACGACCGCTTTCCAGATCGATCTCTTCTCTTCTCGCCATCGGCGACAAGGACGGTAACACTGCGGGACGCATGAGACACCTCACCATGGATGGTCGATGCCAATTTTCTCATCGAAACATCGCCGCGCCTCATCGCGCGCCGAAACGCACGCGCTTTCGACGAAGTCGCAAGAACGGAATCAGGTCTATTT
>NZ_JAJIUJ010000013.1 GCF_020880415.1 Xanthomonas euvesicatoria pv. euvesicatoria
ACGAGTCCAGAGTGCCCGTAGGCATTTGGCCAGAAGGCTGAGCCGGCACGCTTCCTCTTAGGATTTAGCCCGATTTGGGAATTGATCGTGGAAACCCTGATGATGCGGTGACGCACCCCCTACACTGAACAAGTTCTCAAGCCATGCCGCATCTGTGCGGCATGGCGTTGGTAGCAAACATGGCTCGTCTTAGGGATACATTCTCGCCTCCTTCCTCAGCCGCTCCTTAAATTGCCCGCGCACGTAGCTCGGCAGCGTCACGGACGGCTGATAGTGGCCAAGCGCTTCGACTTGGATCTTCCGAGTGTTCCCAACCGATTTGTGGACATAGTTGTCCTGCAGAACGGGAGCCTTCTTGTTGAGCGCGTGACCCGTGATCAGCGCAATGTGCTCCACGCGCACGCCCTTTGCATCCAACTCTGTGGCAAGGGTGTGCCGGAACGCATGCGATCCAATGCCTTTGCCAAAGCCTAAGCCCTTCAAGTAGGCCGCAAATTGGTTGACGAAGCCCTGGCTGTAGCGCCCGTTAGGCTCACCGGTCTTGCGGCAAGTGCCAGCCGACAGGTTAGGGAAGAGGCGCTTGTGGCCACTTGCCTTGATGTCGGCCAGGAAGTCGAGAAAGCCGGCCTGGATGAGGCTTGGGTGAATGGGGACCTTCCGGATCGCGCTCTTGCCTTTCAGGCTTTGCCGGCTGCGCTTGCCAGCGCTTTGCGCCAGGTCCTCGTCCACCGTCTTCTGGATCGAGAAGCACCACACGCCTTGATCTTGGACGACGTCGTTGGCTTTGAGCTGCGCGATCTCGTTGATCCTTGCGCCTGTGTAAAGCGCAATGAGCGGACACCACCAACGGTGCGGATACTTCTTGGCCCAGGGCAGGAAGGTCTCGGGGTTGAAGATCTTCTGGATTTCCTCTGGTGAGAGCAGCCGCTCGGGCTCATCCTGATCAACCAGTAGCTCTTCCCTAGCAGGCTTGAACGCATCCAAGGGCGAATGCGGGATGGCACGCGCCTTGACCAAGGTGTTGAAGAAGGACGCGAGGAATCGCCGATGGAGTTCGAGTGTTGCGTTGGCCGGCTGTGGGCGTCCTTGACGTTGGCCCTTGGCGATCAAGGCTTCGACGCTCAATCCCTGGTGCTTGGGGTTGGTCATGAAGTCTTCGGGCGCCCAACGCAGCAGATCCCACATCTGGTAGATATGCGTGTGCTCGATGCGAGCAACGGAGGTGTTGCCACTCACACGTTGCAAGATGGCAAGCGTGCGACGATAAGCATCAATTGTGGCGGTGCGAAGGTTCTGCCGTTCCTTGTCTTTCAGAAAGTCATCGACCTCCTCGGAGAGCAACCGCGCTGGTGTGGCCAGGGGCAGAGGTTCGGGATAGCGAGTTCCGGATCGGCGAAGCCGGCGGAGCTTTTCATGGTGGTCGTAAGTCGCTTGGACCAGATCTTGAAGGTGAAGCGCGCCGGCTCGGTCTTGAACGACCATGTCATTGAATTCGACTTTGCCGATGCGAATGCTTCGGATAAATAACTGGCCTTTTGGGTGTTGCAAATAATGATGAAGTTGAGAGTGTTTGAAGTGCATCTACGATCCAATTTTGAGAAGGTAGACGTTTGATAAGGGGAGGGAATTTTCTGTCAATGAAAAAATAGGACAGAAATTTCGTGCCGATGATTGCCTAAGGTGGTCTCGATGATTGCTGTTCAAACACCTCAATTTTCAGTTTGAATTCGATAAGGGATTTTATCGAGAAACTATATGCGTCAATGATTGTGGCTGTATAAATGAGCTTGAAACCATCAATGCGCGTGTAGTGTTTAAACGTAACAAAAGGGCGGAAAGCGAGAGATATCTCACGCAAATAAAATGAACGCAATATAAATGAGGTGGCCTTGCCTAATCTAATATTTCTTAAGAAGGCAGTTAGGCAATCCGATTTCACTGCTTTTTGGACTTGGCAAAATCCTAAACGTTAGTCTCAGCTTTTGAGACATAAGTAGTCTGAGATAGGGCCTGGAGACCGGAGCTTAGGGGCTTCGGGATCTGCAAGGCTATGCGTTGGTTCTCTTGATGACTTACCAATGGAGCTTGGCAAATGGGTATGCCTTTCGATGTGTCTGACGTGGTCGGTAGTCTGGTTGCAGCCGTTGTTCTCATTGTTGCGAAGTGGGCGTTCGATAAGCTTAGCTTTTGGGATGAAAAAATTGGCTTGATGATAAACCGAGCTGAACTGAGAAAGGTTGAGTTGCTCAGGGCTGACCCTGTCCACATCACGCATTTCCTATTGCTTCAGGGCATTTACTGTTTCGGCGCATTGGCTATTGGGCTGATGCTGCTGCCGCTGGCCTTCATGGACGGTGGCATGAAGCTACTCACGCCAGGACTGTGGTGCGTTGGTCTGGTAATCTATTTTTGCGTTGTGTTCCCGGCAGGCATGATGGTCCGCGTGCGAAAGGGCGATGCCTACATCAAGCGTCAACAGGAGCGCATCGCCCGAGCTGAAAAGCGACTTGAACTCCGCCGGCAGCGGAAGAGTCCATAGCCCTGCTTGAAGGAATGATGGTCACCTGACTTTCGCCACGAAAAGGTTAGCGTCATCCCACCGTTCAACATGGGTGATACATGAAAATCTTCATTAGTTCGCTTATCACCGGAATGGAGGCGGAACGGGCGGCAGTCAAGCACGCCATCGAGCTTCTCGGTCATCAAGCCATCATGGCGGAGGATTTCGGCGCCCGAGCCAGCTCTCCCCAAGTCGCATGTCTAAGTGGCGTGCGCGATGCGGATCTTGTCATTCTCGTTCTTGGACCGCGCTACGGGACCAAGCAGGCAGGAGGCGTTTCAGCAACGCACGAAGAGGTGCGTGAGGCCCGGAGCCGCAAGCCACTTCTGATGTTCGTGCAGTCCGGCGTGGAAGCGGAACTGGATCAAGCCGAACTGATTAAGGAGGTTGGCAAGTGGCAAGGTGGTCAGCTCTGGGATGGCTTTGTCTCAGCGGATGACCTGGGGCAAAAGGCAACTCGCGCCATCCATCGGTTCCAGCTGACGCAGGCCGTGGCGCCCCTCGATCCCACAGGATTGAGCGATTGTGCACTGACGCTCTTCCCACGGATCGAGCGTGGCTATCAGCAAAGTGGCACGGTCTTGCAGCTTGCTGTTGCAGCTGGACCGGACACAACAGTGCTTCGCCCCGCCGAGATGGAATCCCAGCCCCTTCTGGAGGCCATGCAACAGCATGCGCTCTTCGGAAAACCCTCTATTTTTGATCGTGGCTTGGGGATGCAGTCGCGCTTAGAGGGAGACGCGTTGCTCTTGGCCCAAGAAGGTCCACGCCGCGAAGGTGCGTCGATCCGGCTCTGGCCGAATGGGGATGTGCTCCTGAGCTTGCCCGTGCCACCTCCCGAGCGCGACGTGGGGCTATCGGTGGTCTTGGAAGAAAGCGTCGCAGAGAAGCTTGAAGCGGCGATCGCCTATGCCGCTTGGCTTCTGGGTCAGATTGACCCTACCGAACGGCTTACCCACGTGGTGCCGGCAGTGCGATTAATTGGAGAACGCGCCGGCGCTTGGAGGACTCGCGCTGAGCACGACGCCAGCCCGAACAGCATGCAAGTGCCTTGGCGACAGGGTGAGCACCAAGAGCCCATGCTTCTTTCGCCACCACATCAAGTCAGGCAGGCGCTGTCCATGGACGCGCAGCGCATCGTAGAAGATCTGGTCGTGCTCTTGCGCCGCCGCTGGATCAACTGACGCCCAACATGACGTCAACCGGGAGAAATCGATGAGCATTCCCGCACAAGCTTTTGCAGATCGGCTTCCCAATGACCTATCACCTGGCAGTATATTTCTGTTCCGAGAGAGTTGGGCAATGTTGGTCAACAATCAGCAGGAAGAAGGCGAGCCTGTTCTCGCTTTCTTGATGCTCCAAGGCGAGCGCGCAGGTTCGCTCTTCAAGGTAGGAGAGGGCATGACTCGATGTCTGACTATGGCTGAGCCGTTCGGATGGTTCGCATCAGTGAAAGAGGTAGCTCGCCCAGCACATGACGTGGTGGATACCGCATCACTATCACTTACGCCACATGGGCCGGTGGTGGTTGGTCAAATACCCAGCCAATGGGGAGACGGCGACAAGATTGCCTTTGGCATGGATGGACAACCCCGTAGTGACTATCCCCGTGGTGCCGTCAAGCGCTTTGCTAAATGGAGCGCTGAGATCTTCCATCCATCTCGGCCTTTCGTCAGCTTGGGACGTCTTTTCGAAGTCGATCGAACTCCTCGCTGATCCCACCAATTGTAGGCGATCATAGATTTGTGTCGTTGGGAGATCCATGAGGCATGATGATCTGATTGTGTTTTCCCGCAGCCACGAGAACCTCCATTGCGGAGTTAAATTAAATTGATAAAAAATTGGCCAAAAATTCTTCTTGCTGGTGCTGCGGTCGTATTGCTTTCGCGCGCATTGCTATCAAAGGAAAATTCGCGGGGTGCAACGAGATCTAATATCTCGGTGCAAGTTAAAGAGCCAGTGCCTGAAGCAACTCCGGTGGTTCCTGCTCAGGAAAGATCGGTCATCGGCAGGATGCTCGCCGCAATAAATCGAGAAGAGGCGAGGCTTGATCGTGTTCTTGACCGAATCCCTGCTTGGTTGTCAGCGACAGCGGCATTTGGAACGATTATGTTTGCCGCTGTAGTAGCGTTTATAGTTAAAAATTTGCCGGTTACTGGCCCCTTTTCGCCGATGAACCTAGTTTTTCTGTCTGTAATATTCTTTTTTGCTGCCGTTGGAGTCGTTCCCAAAACAAATGCGCGGTTTTGGTCGCTCCTTGGTGCGCTCGTTGGCTTTGTGATGTGGATTATTTCTTTAATTCAGTGATGGATGCTTTTCCAAATGGCATCGAAGTTCGATATGGTTAAAGAAGAACCAGTAGTGAGCAAGCGATTCCCCATGCAATGCCAAGTAAAAAGAAGAAAAGGCAAATGGCTGTAATGGCTAGTGAATAGCTCTCGGGTTTTGAAGATTTCTCAGGCATGTTAATTTTCTCGGGTTAATTTACTTCATAAGGTTTTTTACTTTTTTGTCAAGGATGCAGTTTAAGTGCAAAAATTTGCCGCACGCAGTGGTTGTTTTTGTCAATTGATATGGCCCTGATCTGCTGCTTGCCGGATGGATAGGTCGCCAATAACAAGTTCGCATCCGGTATGAGAGGGCAGTTCTTGGTCGAAATGCCGTATTGAGCTACAAGACGGTTTGTGAAGTGGAGAGCTGGGCTTTGTCATCCATCTCGGCCTTTCGTGAGCCTGGGGCAGATTTTTGAGGTCGATCGAAGTCTGGCCTGATTCCATAACAGGCAAAGTAGAACCCTCGAAAATAGCCGTCTTACGCTCTTGAGCCCTGGCAAATCTTGAGTCAGAACTGATGAACTCTGACTCAGGAAACACACATGGCCATCTATCACACCCGAATCAAAACTTACAGCCGAGCGAAAGGGCATTCTGCAATCGCAGCAGCTGCCTATCGCGGCGGCTACTTGCTCACTGATCCCACCTCCGGTGCTCGCCACGACTACCGGGGCAGGGCAGGCATCATCCAATCGCGTTGCCTGGCACCAGCTGGTTCACCGGCATGGGCGGATGACCCGCAAGCACTTTGGGCCGCTGCAGAAGCGGCGGAGCGACGTTGCAACAGCACTGTATGCCGCGACTTCGCGGTTGCGCTGCCGCACGAACTCGATGACCCCAAGCGCTGGGAGTTGGTGCTTGATATCGCACATCGCCTGATCGAGCGCTTTGGCTTTGCGTTGCAAGCGAGTCACCATCGCCCGACCAAAGATGATCTTCGCTACTTCTACTGCCATCTTCTTGCGACAACCAGGCGCATGGAAGCCTCGGGGCTGACGACAAAGACGCGTGTGCTAGACGGGCGAATGAATGGCAAGGAGGAAGTCGAGTGGATCCGCGCCATGATCGCTGAGCGCATCAAGGGGCACCTTGAACAGGCTGGCATGGGCAAATCGTTTGAGCATCGGTCCTTGACGGAACGCTTGGAAGCGATGCGAGGCAACGGGATCTTTGTCCAAGGACAAGCAAGCTTTGAGCAGCTTCTGTCCCGCTATCGCCAAGAGGGGCGGCTGTTGGGCGTGCCGGATGGCCACACGGCGGAACAGGCCCAGCGCGAGCGCCCAGGACCAGGCATGGACACTTCTGCTGATGAGACTTCGCTGGCGAAGATGCCTATCATGCCGGCATCCGTTGGCAGACTCAGTTCAAGTAGGGACGACGAAGCTCGGTCAGCAGCCCAGGGAGATCCACACGGCCCTCAAGATAGTCGTTGAGCGCATCGGCCATGTGCTGATCAATACCAAAGCCAGCCGCATGCTGTTGGGCGATCCAGCCTTCAACATGGGCTTGGCGCAGTTGATGCTCTTGGTGGTCCAAAGGTAAGGTTTGCTGACTGACGGAAGAAGGCATGACGAAGGATCCAAGTGACTGATTCACTTGATTCGTATCATAAAGCGGATCTTCGTCAAGCCGACCCTAGCTGCTCGAAAAACGAGCGGTCAGAGCTTCTCGCCCTCATTGATCGCCTGATTCAAGATCTCATACCACTGGTTCATCTCGCGCTCGCTGCCGAACTTGATCGTCCAGACTGGATGATTCACATCTCGAACGCTGACCGTGATCGTTCCTTCCCGCCTTGAGTTGTGCCAGTGCTTCTCCCAAGAGCGAACATCCATCAACGGGTAGATCTTCACTGCCCTGCCGACACGAATCTTCAACCGCGACCGTTCAATCGAGATCGCCAAAGCTCCTTGTCGCCAAAAATACGAGCGATCAAACTCCCGCTCAAAGACCTCCCGCTGGTTGCGCAATCGGTCAGCACGATTGACGACGAAGGCGACCAGCACCGCTGTGCCCAGGACAAGCAAGATGAGAAACGTGCCAACGGTCATGTGAACTCCTGAGAACAGAATGGGACCATCGTTGATTGCAAACGGATGGCTACTGGACGCGACCGGTGATCTTCCAAGTGCCGCCCATCTTGGTGAACGAATAAACCCCGTCCATCTGATTGCCAAAGTCGCGACCCATGGCTCTGACCTTGGCCGTTACGTCACAGGTGTAGCTGGGCGCGCCTTCCGCCTTTTTGCACTGATTGCTCTGGAAATCTTTGATGCGCGCCTCTTCATTGCTGTTGTCTTGAACGAACAGCAGGAAGGCATGCTCCCGCTCAGACTGCGAGGGGCCACCGGAAGAGCAGCTGGCCAAACAGATTGACATCAGGCCAACCAGGGCCAAGCAAAGCTTTGACATGTGCATCTCCAAAAGAGGGAAAGGGAAGGGTGCTAGAAATCCACCAGACCGGCAGGTTCGGGACGCTTGATTGGCCGACATGCTCAATGGCTGCACGCCTCCGCACACAGCCCAGGAATGACCGGTGTTGGTGCTTGGTAGTCGCAGTTGATTGGCGGGCGGAACCATGTTACTGATAAAGTAACAGACAAGGCAAGTCGGAGACCTCATGCTCATTCATCACATTGCATGCTTGTGGTCACATTTTGGATCTGGACGACGCTCGTCTCATCTTCGCCAACCGCCTCCGTCACGCGCGCCAGAAGGCCGAGCTGACCCAGGAAGCTTTGGGGGTTGCCGCTGGACTGGCTCCTGAGGTGGCCAGGACGCGCATCAATCGCTACGAGAAGGGCGTGAACGAGTGCGATCTACGCACCGCCAAGCGCTTGGCCGACGCCCTCGGCATGCCACTGGCTGCCTTCTTCGCCGAGACCGATGAGGTCGCAGACGCCATCCAAGCGCTTGCCAAGCTCTCGGTCGAGGAGCAGCGAAAGGTCGTCGCCGAATTGCAGCTCAAAGCCCAGCGCAGCGGTGCGCCTAGCCCATAGTGCCAAGGTCCCGCTGATGTCTTGGCACGCTTCCCGTCAGACAATTCCTACACAGATGCCAATGCGCATCCGATCTAAGCGGGCTGTGTGATCCTGTAATCTTGCGAGCGGACGGTCGTTTTCAAACAAGCCAGGGATCAACGATGGAAGGCAGCACTTCATGACCGGCAAGATCAAGCTCAGTGTCGCCATCTCGCTCTTGCTCCTAGCCCTCATTGCAGGGGTCTACCTTTCCGGTCAGTTGATCTTGATGCTGTTGAAGTTGGCTGGGCCGCTCAGCGTCGGCACCTACTGGTCTTACGTGAAAGCGCTCGACCTCCCCCAGTTCGCCCCCTATGCGACCAAGATCAAGCTCGCTGGCGCCATCGGCTTCGGCGTGCCGCTTGTGGCCTGGATCGCGCTGCTGATCCCGCTGTTCAAGCCTAAGGCGGCCGCATTGCATGGCGACGCGCGCTTTGCCTCAGGCAGTGATCTGGCCAAGAAGGACATGCTCAAACCGTCGCCAACCGGCATCGTGGTTGGCAAGCATGGCGGCAAGTTGGTGCGCTTGCCCGGCCAGCAGTTTGTGATCCTGGCCGCACCCACGCGTTCCGGTAAGGGCGTGGGCATCGTCATTCCCAACCTGCTCGACTACCAAGGCTCGGTGGTGGTCCTGGACATCAAGCAAGAAAACTTCGATCTGACTTCCGGCTGGCGCAAGAGCCAAGGCCAAGAGGTCTTTTTGTTCAACCCCTTTGCCGAAGACGGGCGCACTCACCGCTGGAACCCCCTGAGCTACATCTCGCCCGATCCGGCGTTTCGCGTCTCGGACCTGATGAGTGTCGCGGCCATGCTCTACCCAGATGGGTCGGATGCCCAGAAGTTCTGGGTGAGCCAGGCCCGCAATGCTTTCATGGCGTTTACGCTCTATTTGTTCGATAGCTTGGACGATCAGATCAAGCGCAAGCACCCGAAAGACACCTGGATGTTCCCAACCCTTGGGATGCTCTATCGCGTGTCGTCTGGAGACGGGAGCGACTTGAAGGGCTATCTCAAAAAGCTCTCGCAGCGCGACTTCTTGGGTCGCGATGCCAAGATGGCCTTCGACAATTTGCTCTCGCAAGCCGAAGAGACCTTCGCCTCGATCATGGGCACGTTCAAAGAGCCGCTCAACCAGTTCATCAATCCGATCCTGGATGCGGCCACCAGCGGCAACGATTTCTTGCTGACCGATGTGCGCAAGAAGAAGATGAGCATCTACATCGGCATCCAGCCGAACAAGCTGGCGGAAAGCCGCTTGCTGATCAATCTGCTGTTTAGTCAGCTCATCAACCTCAACACGAAAGAGTTGCCGCAAAACAATCCGGCGCTCAAACACCAGTGCTTGCTGCTGATGGACGAATTCACGTCCATCGGCCGGGTCGACATCATTGCAAGCGCGGTGAGCTACATGGCCGGCTACAACATCCGCCTACTGCCCATCATCCAGAGCATGGCGCAGCTGGACGCAACATATGGCAAGGATGTCTCGCGCACCATCATCACCAACCATGCGTTGCAAATCGTCTACGCCCCCCGCGAGCAGCAAGACGCCAATGACTACTCCGACATGCTCGGCTACACCACAGTGCGCAGGAAGAACAAGTCGCACAGCAGTGGCAAGCAAAGCAGTGTGTCCTACTCCGAGACCGAGCAGCGCCGTGCATTGATGCTGCCGCAGGAGTTGAAAGCGATGGGCTTTGACAAGGAAGTCCTTCTCTATGAAGGCATTCCAAGTCCGGTGCTCTGCGAGAAGATCAAGTATTACGAAGATACCTACTTCACCAAGCGCTTATTGCCGAAAGTGAAGATTGAAGCCTTACAGATGGTCCCCGCATGAGTGATAGCACACCTTCCAATAAGCCTCAAAGTCGATTGAAGGCTGATGGCAGTCACAGTCAACAGCTGCTGCGTGATCTGGCATTGATCAATGCACGCACTGTACAGCAGTTGGGGCCACTGCAACCAGGCGTGTCCGTGGCAACGCCTAAGCGCAAGCCCAATCTTCCACGTCCAATGCAACGCCTCAATCAGGATGCTTTTATGACTCAGACCAACGATTCTTCCCCTGATTCCATCGGCGCACGACCACCAGTGCCACAAGGGTTGCGCGAAAGCTTCAAGGATTACCCCGATCACATTGCGCGGTTAGAAAACGCGCTTCAGGAGTCGGTCGATAAGCCATCGCCGATTACCCCTCCCTTGGAGTTTGCGATCTGGGCAATCGAGGGCTGTCTCGATACTTTCGTTGACGAATCACGCGAAAAGCTACGGATCGCGGAGCAAACGGGCGACCAAGAAGCAATCGCACTGGCGAAGTCGACGCATCTGCTTATGCTTCATAGCGCCTCTAAGGGCGCATGGAAGGAGCAGAACTTGATGGACTATTTTGGGTTCCCAAGTTCGAGTCATCGTCATGGCTGATGAAACCGATGTGCTACCAAAGGGGCTCCATGAGCAGATCCTACGCGAGCAAATACTAACCGCTCAAGATTTCATCAATTCAACAGCCCAGCAGCAGCCGAAAGCAATCATTTTGGGCGGTCAGCCTGGTGCTGGTAAGGGCGGTCTGGTAGCCCAGGCGAAGGCCGAGCTTGATCAAAATGCCGTCACAATCGATCCGGATGAGTTGCGCCGCCACCATCCGCGCGTTGCTGACTTTCGACGCGAAAATCCTTATGAATGGTCTGGTCGAACCCACAAGGACGCAAGCTCTTGGGCCGATGAGCTACGCGTAGCAGCGACTGCGGAGAAAAAGAACCTTATTTTCGACACCACATTGAGTGATGGAAAATGGGCGTCGGAGACGTTGATCAAAGGTCTGCAAGAGCAGGGCTATGAGGTCGAGGTGCGTGCTGTTGCCTCTCCTAAGTTGGAGAGTGAGCATGGTGTCGATGAGCGTTTTACGGCCAACACCGACAGGCAAGGCTACGGTCGCCATGTGCCTGAGGGCGCGCGTGATGCAATCTACGGAAAGCTGCCTGTCAGTTTGGATACCATCCATGCGAACAGCAACGTGCCGATCCGCATCTTCAATCGTGAGGGCATCGAGCTTTACGACAGTCGCGCTGATGCACGCATGCCTGGTCAAGCGTTGGAAGAAGCACGCAACGCACGGCTTAAAGATCCCGCTTTCACCGAGCATCTTCGGGAAGCCTGGCAAAAGCAAGTCGATTGGCACCGTGACTTGCCGGACCATGTCCAAGAGATCCCGAAATCTGATCCTGATGTCCAAGCAAAACTGCTTGAGGAGCATGCCAAGCTCCGGGTGAGCGATGTGGTTGCTAGTCGCATGGAAGGCATTGCCACCATCGACGAACTTGGCGGCCAGGTGCTCCACCTGCACGCGTGCCTGTGCCGGAACCTGAAATCCCAGGCTTGCGTCGCGCCGGGATGACAGCAGGGCTTGCGGGTTTGGGTGTTGCCGCTACCGCCTACGATGCGTCGCAGGCCGGAGAGCGTGTGGGCACGCTGTTGGCACAAGACAACCTCACCGCTGCACGCTCAGAAGCGTTGCACTTTGCTGCCCGAGGCGCGGGCGGCTGGGCGGGAGGCGCCGCTGCCGCTGCCGTTGTTGGCACAACCGGTGCAGGCCCTGTCGCGTTGGTAGTTGCCGATGGTTATCTGTTCAGTGCCGCTGCCGACAAGGCCGCGACCTTGTGGGACAACCGCCAGATCTACACACAGACCGATAAGCAGGGCGTGAGCTGGGAGTTCAACGGCAGCCAGTGGCTTCGCCAAGAAAAAGCCGACTTGCAAGACGATGGCGTGGATGCGCCGCAGAAGCAGGCCATGTTCGCGCTGCCCGAAAAAGCGCGTGAGCTGAACTATCACGCCAGTGGCGAAGCGACCGAACAGGCACTGGGCAAGGTGCAGCCCAGTAATCCCTATGTGCAGCCATCCAGTGAGGCAGATGCTGCGCATCTTTACGCACGGGATTGGCGGCATGATCCGGCAAGTGGCCAGTGGTCTCGGATGGTCGCCGACGAAGTCGATCGGAACGATCGGCCCATCTGGACGGTGGATCCAGCAAGCCCTGAGCGCAATGCCGCGTTGGACCAGCAAGCAGCCCAGGTGGTTGACGCCAACATCGCCCGAGGTCCGGCTGCGATTGCAGCAACCTATCAAGCTGCGTATCAGCGCAATGGTTGGGGGGACTTCGGCCCCGTGCCAGCGGCCGTGCAAACAGCCTTGAACCCGGACTCGTTGCAAGCCTCGGACGGCAAGCAGTATCAGCGCGATACGCAAGGTCAGTGGCGCCATGACGGCGTTGCTGCCGAAGGCAATGTCCCGTTGGAACTCAACGCAACGCGCGAACGCTTGCAACCGGCATTGGAGCAGCACGCGCAGGCGTTGGCACAGATGCCTGCAAGGCAAACGCCAACGCCACAGCAGCAATACCAGGCCAATACCGAAGCGACCTATGCCGCCTATGGCGTTGCGCCCAATGCCCAGACTGCAGGCGCGATCCAGCTTGCGGTGCAAAAAACCCGTGAGGCAAACGGGATTGATGCCGCGACCAGCTCTTTGGCGTTGGAGCGTGATGCGACCGGTCAATATTCGGTGGACAGCCCCATCCAGCATCTGAGCCGTGACGCCGATGGTGCTGTGCGCGTTGCGGCAACCACCAGCACCGCCGACATCCATCAGGCACTCGGCGAGGTGCAGTCACTTCGGCAGGAGCAGCCGCCTTCGGCCGGTGCACCAGACCTGCGCATTGATGCGCAATCGCCCCAAGAGCGCGATGCCTACGAGCAAGCATTGCGCGAAGCCAATCGGCAAGGTGTCTCCACGCAAGAAGCACAACAAGCTGCGAGCTTTGCAGCAACGACCGCCACCGCTCCGCGTGTGGATGAAACCCAAGCGCCTCAGGCAGCCATTGACGCGCAGCGGGATCAAGACGTTGCACGCACACCCGACGCGCCTGCCGTTGTGGAGACGGCAACGCCTGTTCCGGTCGTGATGCCTGCATCCCTCAATGTGCAGGCGCAGGAAGAGCCGCGCCCGGTCGCTAAGCCCGCCGAACCGAAGCCCGAGCCTGTCCCGCAACGCGAACCCCACGAAATCCGAACACCTGAGGTTGCCGCAACCCCGACAGCCGGCGCAGTCCAGCCTAAGGCGGAGGCATCGGTTCCAACGGCAAGCGTGTCTGCGCCGGGCGTTGGATCGGCATCATCCGCTTCGACCGTTCCCGATCAAGTGTCTACTCAGGCCACTGTGCCGACGCAGCCGCTGGCATCAAGTGAGGTGGAAGGGCTGCGCCTTGGCGACCGAGGGCAGGAGGTCGAGTTCTTGCAGTATCGCTTGCAGCAAGTAGATGCCCGGGGTCCGAACGGCCAGGCCGTGCCGCAAGACGGGCACTATGGTCCAGAGACCGAACATGCCGTGAGGCAGTTCCAGCAAGACCATGGGTTGCCGGCAACAGGCGTTGCCGGCCAAGACCTGGATGCGGCGTTGTCCCAGGCACAACACGCGCGCCGAGATGCCTCGAAACCCACAGCGCCGACATCGGCGAATGCGGCGGTGGAGCAGGGCAGTGAGCAGCAAGCCCGAGCAGGCACGCCACAGAACGATGCGCCATCGGCTGTTCCATTGCAGGCAGAGCAGCAAGAGGCGGTGCGAGCGCCGTCGCCGGCAATTCCAACGCAAAGCGAAGTGCCGGCGCAGATCGTATTGCCGGAGCGCCAACCCGCTGCCTATGCGTCGTCGCCAGGTTTTGGTGGGACAACTGCCCGCTCTAACGCACACGAACACGATGAGGATCGGGTTGAGCAAGCAAGGCCCCTCCAAGATGCCGCTCAGCAGGCGTTTCCCTCTGATCATCGGGATTACGCGTTGTTCTCTGCCATCCAGGCGCAGCTCCCGAAAGGCACGTCCGATGAGAAGACGGCCGAGGTATTGCATGCTGTCAAAGAGTCAGGGATTGAGCGCGCGGATGAACTCCGGAACGTGACCATCCAAGATGATGTCGCCTTTGTCTTTGGCAAAACGCCGGGCTTTCATTCGGAAACCTCGCTCAACACGCCATCGCCGGGCATCAATGAGACCTTGCAGAAGACAGAGGCAATGGATCAGCAACGGGTGCAGGAGATGGTGCAATTCCAGCGCGAGCGCGAAGAAATCGACAAGAACCCAACAGGCCCCGTCATGACGCTTGCTGGCCACTCTCAGCAGCAGGCGATGTCTGGCGGCGATGGGGGCAGTGGTGGTGATGGGGGCGGTGGCTGACGCATTGAGCGTAGGATTCATGCTTCGACCCAGCAATGTGTGGCTGCGCTTTGCGCAACGCACCTTCGCTTGACGCAAGCCTTGGTTGCTGAAAAAGCAATAGCGTGGGGCCTGCGAACTTAGGTTTGGCGCCAATGCCAACGCCAGATCAACAAAATGCAAATGTAATTTTAATGTCTGCGCGGGTAGCCTCAACTCACGCAAGTTGTGCAGTAGATCTCGAAGTGTAGGTGCTATGGATAGCGAGTCAGGTCAGACGGATGACGCAGAACAACCGCTCTTTCGCAAGCGGAAGGGGCCGGAGACAACTTCCACACTCGGCGACCTAAAAGATGCGTTTCCCTCGTCCATCCGGATCTGGATTGGCTGTGGCTGTGTGCTTTTCCTCTTGCTGGCCACGTTTGTTCTGACCGCGTCCTACTCCAAGCGGGAGCACGTGTCGGGCCAGATCATTTCGACACATGGGCGAGTGGATATCCGCAGTGGAACGCCTGGCCTCATCCTGTCGACGACATTGAAGCCCAATGCCTTGGTCAAGAAGGGCCAAGTGCTTGCGGAGCTGTCAGCCGACATCACCGACGAAGCGGGTCGCTCTTTGTCCGATGAGACGATCAAGCGTGCGCTCACCCGATCAGAAGAGCTGACCAAGGAGCAATTGCAGACGCATGACTTTTCTGGCCAGCGCGAGCGGGAACTGACGCGTCAAGTCGAAGAAACGACCGGCGCGATGCAGGAAGTCGCTCGCAAGATCTCAATCTTGGAAAAGAAATACGCCAAGAACAAAGAACTTTTGAAGACCATTGAGCCGCTGCTTGCTGAGAAGTATGTGTCCAAATACACCTACCTCACCTACGAAAATGCTCTCTTGGATGCAGAGGCGGAGATCCAGGATGCCCGCGCGCAGCAGTCCACACTTCGTAATCAGCGTGCCGCATTGCTGGGTGAAATCACCGAGATAAAGACAGCCGCCAGCAGACAAGCGAGTGAGATCGAGCGTGAGAAGTCCACGATCGAAGATCAAGTGGCCAGAGCCAAGTCCGATCGGCTGCAAACCATCACTTCACCCTTGAGCGGCACTGTTGCAGCAATCTATGCATCCCAAGGTCAGCGCATTGGCACCGACTCGATCATCGCGTCCATCACCCCAAGCGAGTCGGTGTTCGAAGCCGAAATCCTCATTCCTTCCAGGGCCATCGGACATGTGAATGTCGGCACCGAGGTGCTGCTCAACATCGCCGCATTCCCGAAAGCAAAATATGGCGCCATCCAGGGGCGCATCGCATCGCTGTCAACGCAAACGAGTCCCCTCGGTGAGTTGGAGCGCCGCTATGGTCGCCAGTCGCCCACTGAGCCGGTTTACACCGCCAAAGTCGCCTTGCCTTCCCAGACCATTGGAGTTGCCCAAGAAGCGAAGCCCTTCCTGCCGGGGATGGAAGTGGACGCGGAACTGATCTTGGAGGGCCGCAAGATCTGGGAGTGGATGTTTGACCCCTTCCAAACCATGGGATCGCGCTTAACGGGTGAAAAGCGATGAAGGACGTCTTGACACCATCCGCCGATGGCGATGCCGAGCCGGATCGCTCTGCTGAACCAAGCCTGGTGTTCTCCTCGAAGCGCCGTGTGCCGCATATCCGTCAGACGGAGTCGAGTGAGTGCGGCCTGGCCTGCATTGCGATGCTGCTCTCCTACTACGGCCATGAAACGAGTCTTGGGGAGCTTCGCAACCGCTTTACGGTGTCAACCAGTGGGGCAACGCTCGCCTCGCTGATTGAAATCGCTGATGCCAACGGGCTCACGACGCGTCCGCTTCGCTTGGAGCTTTACGAACTGCCCAAGCTGTCGTTGCCTTGCATGGTCCACCTACACCACGGGCACTTTGTCGTGCTGACGGCTGTGAGGGGAGGGCACGTGCACATCAGCGATCCCGCAGCGGGCGTCAAAAAAATCAAGCTCGATGAGTTCGATGAGCTTTTTAGCGGCATTGCGTTGGAGGCGCATCCGGGTCCGGCCTTCAAGAAGATCAAGAGCGTGCCATCAGTGTCGCTTCGCGATCTGGCAGGCTCGCTTCGGTCCCTGGTGCCCGCGTTCTGGGGTGTGGGCATCTTGGCGCTCTTCTTGGAAGGCTGTGCGCTGATTGCGCCGCAATATCTAAGACTGACCATGGATCAGGTGCTCAGCGTCAAGGACGATGGTCTGGTCACCACATTGGCTATCGGCTTTTCGATCGTGCTCCTGGTCCAGCTCGTCTTGACCGTTGCCAGGAAGTGGACCTTGCTGTGGATCTCTTCGACCACTAGCTTACGGTGGAGCAGCAACTTGTTCCGCCACCTCGTGTCGCTATCCCAGTCGTATTTCGTAAAGCGGCACACCGGGGATATTTCAAGCCGCTTCCAGTCGATCTACTCCATCCAGCAGTCACTCACGACGAAGATGATGGAAGCGGTCATCGATGGGGTGATGTCTTTCCTCATGTTGTTGCTCTTGATGAGCTACGACGCGCCGCTTGCCTTCGCCTTGTTGGCTTTCACCATTGCCTATGTAGGTTCGCGCTACGCCTACTACGCCAAGCTCAAAGAAGCCAACCTTGATCAGATCAACATTGATGCACGCCGGCAAAGCTTGCTCTACGAAACGGTCCGAAGCATCCAGCCCATCAAGCTGTTCAACAAGTCAGCGCTTTGGGCATCGCGCTTCACGAACTACAGCGCGAAAGCCACCAATGCGACCATCGGAGCCGAGCGTATCCGCATTGGGTTCGATTCCGTCCAGCTTCTCATCCAAGGCCTGTGCCGCATTTTCGTGATCTGGGAAGGCACCCGGCTGGTGCTCAGTGGGGATATGACGGTCGGGGTGTTGACGGTCTTTTTGATCTACGCGACCCAGTTCAGCCAACGCAGCATCAATCTGGCCGACTACTTGATGCAGCTCCGGCTGCTTCGCTTGCACACCGAGCGCATTTCAGACATCACGCACAGCGAGCCTGAGTCGTTTCTGCATGGCAACGGCGCACTGGAAGACGCTGCGCCCACCATTGCAATTGCCAACGGCTATTTCCGCTACTCGTCTACGGACAAGTGGATCATGAGCGCCTTGCAGCTCAGGGCCCCGGCAGGCCAGGTGATTGCAATTGTCGGGAACTCAGGCGTGGGTAAGACCACGCTCATCCGCGTTCTGGCGGGGCTTGAAGATCTTCAAGTCGGGGACTTCTTAGTCAATGGAGAGGATCTGCGGAAAGTCGGTAAGTCGAGCTACCGGAGCAAGGTCAGCATCGTCATGCAGGGAGACAATCTGTTGTCGGGAACGCTGTCGGAAAATATCTCCATGTTCGATGAGCACATTGATCAAGAGCGTCTTGTGCAGGCTGCGAAATTGGCATGCATCCACGACGATATTCAGCGTATGCCAATGGGCTTCAACACCAGAGTCGGCGACCTGGGAAATACGCTGTCAGGTGGTCAAAAACAACGGGTCTTCTTAGCCAGAGCCTTCTATAGGCGCACCAAGTTGTTGTTGATGGATGAGCCAACGACTGGGATTGATGAGCAGATGGGCATACAGCTGATGAAGAATATCAAGAGCATCGGCGCGACCACAGTCATTGTGACGCATGACAAGAACATCTCTCGGATGTGCGATATGCACTATCTCTTCGTGGGCGGAGCTCTAAGGCCCTTGATCAAAGAGCAGCCTAGCAAATTTGAACGGGACGAGGCCGGGGAAACGGCTGAGAAATCCAGCCAACAATGAGGGGTTGTAACGCTTATCAAAATAAATTCGAGGGAAAAGGCGGCAAGGCGCATTCAATGAAAAAAACGATCAGAAAAAAAATCTACTCACAGGATGGAGTGCTGTAATGAGAGAATTGACAAGCGAAGAGCTGTTCTTAGTCGCAGGTGCGGCAGCCGCTGCGGACGTCGATCCAAGCGAGCCGCCTACGCTGCCGCCAGTGGTTGTTAACCCGCCACCTTCGGGGCCACCGTCGCTTCCACCCTCTCCGCCGATCGAGTTCCCGACACCGCCTCCGGGAGGTGGTGGAGGTGGAGTGCCTAACCCATTAGACAAGAATACGACCACGGATCTTGGAGCAGAGGTTGATATTTTGGTCAACAAGTCAGCGACCTTAGAAGGACTTGTTCAGTTGGCGCAGGCGAAAGGTTTTCAAATAGCGACCACGGATACATATTCTCGGACCGATTATGCTGCTACGGGCGGCGGAACGGTTTACATCAAAACCTATGCCAACGCGAGTGACACCGCGTCCCAATTAACGCATGAATTAGGGCATTCACTTTTTGATGGGGAGTGGAATACTGTAACAGATCGAGCATCGGCCATTAATATGGGTTTGGCAACTGAAGGTGAAGCAACAATCTACTCCATTGCGGTCCAGAGAGAGCTTACCGCACAGGGTATTGGTTTTAACATTGCCGCAGATCCCGCCAATGTAGCTTCTTACAACGCCACATATGACGCATATAAAGCTGGCCAGATAGGCTGGGATGCCGCTTCAGCGCAAATCGGCGAGTCTTTCAGGAATGGCGAGCATATTGATGTGAATGGAACCCCGGATAATAAAAGTGATGATATTACCTATGAGCAATACTATGGGAACTATTGGGACAGTAGGAATCCCGCTGGGGGCTGATGACATAGTATGAGGATCCTGAATTTATGAGGGTGTCTGGCATGATGTTTTCGAAAAAAATGGCGTTTTTGGTAATTCTCAATTTTTCTGCGGCGATGAGTGTGCACGCTGAAAATAAGGATTCTCAATTGAATTTGGATGAGGTTGTTAGTAAATTTTATAATCCTGCTAAGCCGATCAACTATGAAACTTTCCGTGATATCGGGTTCAGTGATTTTCGGCAAGTGAGTTCAAGTCGGTCCTTGAATATTGCTTTTCGTTCAGCTGCATTGAAGACAAAGGATCAGTATGGAGTCTCCTTTGTTGAGTTCAGGGTTCCACCTGAGCTCGACAAAGGAGTGAGCTTTGCGTATATGGAATTGACGCCCGGACGTTGTTATGAGGTTTCTAAGATCAAGCAGAAATTTGCGCTCACTCCATATGTCCTGCCACCCAATCCCCATGCGCCACTCGCCGATGCCAGCAAGGAGGTCTTTTACAAAACCGATCTTGGTGAAACATCTGTGTATGTGAAAGCGAGTTCAAAGGGTGAGTGCTTGCTTGGGCTAACGAGAAGTCGAAACTAGGAGGTTTGCTGGCGCTAGCCAATTAGGCATCTATCTAATTGGCTAGCGCTGAGATAAGAAGCCGACAGGCTTGGCGTGAAACGATGAGTTCAAGCATTACATAGTCATAAGCAGCCGCTATGGGCTTTGGGAGGCGATTGCGTGATGTCACTACGGCTCGGGCCGCGCTCTGAGGGTGTTGCGAATGATGAGCGAGTAGACAAAGAGGGCAGGCACGCATGTCAAGCAGATGCCAATGAAAAACATGCCATAGCCCCGGATTTGTCCGTAGTGGGTTGTGAGATAAGCCACTGCAAGGCCTGAGAAGCCGGCAAGCACCCTGCCGAAGATCGAGTAGAAGCTGGTTAGCCAAGCGTAGTGCTCTCCTGCGCGTCCAAGCGTGACCAGCTTTGACATGTAAGCAACCAACGCGATGCCGGTATAGCTACTGGCAAGGTTTTGAAAAATAACGCTAGCCCAAAGCAGTTCAGCAGACCGCTCATTGGACGAAAGCAATGCAAGAACGAGGAGGGCAAGGGCTTGGAGAGCTGCGCCAACAAGAATGGTCGTGCTCAAAGACATGCGCTTCAAGCTAGTGCCTGCAGCCAAAATTCCGAGGAAGGCCGCTGGGATCCCAAGCCAAATATGCAGGGATCCGACCACGCTCTTTCCAATGCCAAGGGCATAGAAGAAAGGATTGATCATGGGACCCAGAAGAATATCCGGTAGGCGATAGCAGCCAATGAAGACGATGACCGCGATCCATCCTTGGAGCGTGGAGGGTCGAAGGGATATCAGCGTAGACCCCTGCTTCTTCGCACTCGCGCGATCTGGGGTGAGAGCGCTATCGGGGGCAGATCGCAGAAAGAGCGTTCCGCAGATCGGCACCAACATCAGGGGCAGCAGAATTGCATAAGCAACTTGCCAGGACAGCCGCGCTGCGAGCAAGAACACCAGACCGTCGCTCAACAGCAGAGCAATGCGGTAGCCAAATTGGTAGGCAGTGAGGAGCTTGGCTGGCTGCTGGTGCACTGCCTCTTGTTCGATCCGGAACGCATCGACTGAGGCATCCAGGGTCGCACCGCCAAAGGCTGCTGCGATGCAGCTCAGTGCAATCAGCGGAAGGCTGCCAGCGACAACGCTCAGGACAAGGCCTAGGAGAGAGATGGCGACCATGATCGAAGACAAGACAATCCAGCCTTGACGGTGCGACATGGTGCTTCTAACGACCGGCGCACGACGTTGGTCGAGATGGCGG
>NZ_JAJIUJ010000014.1 GCF_020880415.1 Xanthomonas euvesicatoria pv. euvesicatoria
ACGCGATTTCTGGCTGTGCGCGCGGACACGAGATCGCTTTCGGGAAAGTACGCACGAAGCCTAACTCGATGCCGCTGCTGCGGCACACCGCAGGAGACCCGAGATGCCGATCACCCGAACCGGTCTGCCGCACGCTGTGGCGTCAACCAGCCAAACGCAGGAGACGTCGCAGGCTTCGGCGAGCCAAGGAGTCCTCGACCCAGGCACAGTGCCACCCCGGCGTGCCGAGACGTTCGACGGGCTATCTGCGCTGCCGAATGATCTGCGCCGCGAGATTGCGCAGCGGTGTGGACCGCGCAGCCTCGTGCGCCTGGGCAGCGTCTCGCGGCAGATGGCGGAAGACACCAGGGATGTGCGAGCGTTCCTGACTGCGCGGCCGCGCTATGACCCGAGCTTGGAGTTCGGGGACGTCCATAGTGCAGAAAGCATGCGTGTCGCCCTGGACGAAGTGACGCATTTCCCCTATCCGGACGATGAGGATCGCAGCGAGCAGATATTGCGCGGATACGGAAGGCTTGCAGCGCGGATTCCATCATTGCCGCAGGCGCAGCGATTTGAGGCGTTTACCGCGGTGTTGAATCACGCCACCCGCCATTCCGGGAATATGGCATTTCGCGTGGTGGCGCGCTTGACGGATGACCTGGGATGCTTGCCCGAGGACCTGCGCGCGCTCGCGTTCCATGCAATCTTGCCCAGTTTGATTGCCACGCGCCGGCAAGCGCTGCAGGCTGCTGCCGGAGCAGCGCACGTTGGCCACATAGGGGCAGTCGCAGAGGCTGATGCAGGGGGCGTGCAAGGTGATGGTGAGCCAGGGCCGCAAGGCGCAGTGGCTCCGGCCCAGGGTGGCGCTGCCGGAGGCATCGGCGGAGCGCTTCCGTTTAATTTGCTGGCATCGGCGATCAGGCATCTGCCCGAGGAGGCAGTCAACCTGGCGATCACCGAGGCTGCTGCACTCCAGACCGGCCCCCGCCTGCTGGCAGAGGTGACCCTACGCCTGCATCTTGTCGGATTGGAGCCGATCCATCGATTCCAGCAAGCGTATGCGCAGCTTGCCGAGCACCTCGCGCGTTCCGGCGATGGAGCCGAAGCCTTGACCCACCTGGTGGCCTTGTTGAACAGACTGCCCAATCCGGGAGTGCGCCAGGCTGCCTTCAGGGAATTGACGCGCGCCGTGCACGCATTGGACAGCACAGAGAGCGGCGCTGCGGTGCTGAGGCGGTTGGCTGGGGCGTTGCCGCACCAGCCTGCCGCGGTGCGTTACCTGTGCAGCCTTGATGTGCTTGCAGCGGCGGCGAGCCTCTTCCCGAGCGAGCAGATACCGGTCATTGCCGCCGTCCGTGCGCAGGCTGCTGCGATCCCGAACCAGGCCGCTGAACTTATCGCCAGATGCGACGACGCGATCGCCACGGCCAGCATGATGCTTGCGACTGTGTCGCGCAGGTATATGGACATGTGAGCACTGTTTGATTGAGTGTGGTCTGGTCACGCAGCGGACGCGCGTGCCTGGAGCCCCCCTGTCCGGCGCGACCCTTGAGCAGATGGAACTTCGCAGCGTCGCTGCCATCTGCGTGCCTGCAGCCGGCGCAGCCAGGCAAGCCAACCGTCGGAACGCGCGGCGGGCCATCTGGTTGAGGCGCAGCGCTGGCCCGCGCATTTTATGCGGACTTTACGCAGCGCCGGCGGCAGATCCATAGCGACTTTACGCGGCGCAGGCAGAGACTGCGCAGGTTGGCGGAGCGGTTCCGCCGTGGACGATCCCGATGCATCCCTTGACCTGTCTGCTCCATCGGCGCTGCGCGCACGGTGCGGCAGCGCTTTGCCATGTTGGCACGCACACGCTTCCTACGCCGTTGCACATCGCACTTATCGCGCCGCCGTGCGCGCGTTCGGGGGAGTGACCGACATGCCTGGCTGGTTGTCCCTGTTGTGCGGCGTGGCCGTACTCGTTGCTGCTGCGTATCTGCTGTACGTGGTGCTGCGGCCCGAAGACTTCTGATCCGAGTGCGCCTCAATGACTGAAACTTTTCTTGTGTACGCGCTGGCCATCGTGCTGGCGTGGCCCCTGGGCCGTTATATGGCTGCGGTGATGCGCGGTGCACCGATGCGCGGCGATGCGCTGTTCGGCTGGATCGAACGGCCGTTGTATGCCTTGCTTGGCACGCGCCCGCAGCAGGGCATGTCGTGGCGCGGATACAGCATGGCATTTCTGCTCAGCAACCTTGTCGTTGGCTTGCTGACCTGGATGGTGTTCATGACCCAGGCGTGGCTGCCGTTCAACCCGGACGCCATCCCCAACATGCGGTGGGATACCGCCCTGCACACCATGGTGTCGTTCGTCACCAACACCAATCAGCAGCATTACTCTGGCCAGGCGCAGCTGTCGTATCTGTCGCAGATGACCGGCATCGTCGGCCTGCAGGTGGTGACGCCGATGATGGGCTTGGCATTGGCGGTTGCAACGCTGCGCGCATTGTTCGGTGGGCGTGCCGCCAGACAGGCGTCGATTGCCGCAACGAATCCGGACACGGCGGCCGTGGCGGAGAGTTCGGAGCCGGAACCGTCGCGTCCGGGGCGCCAGCACAGCGGGTCTGGGTTGGAAGCCCTGCCTGAAGCGGACGTCGGCAATTACTGGGCCGACGTGATTCGCTCCAGCGTGCGCGTGTTGTTGCCGCTGTGCCTGCTGTGGACCGTGCTGCTCGGCTGGCAGGGCGTGCCGTCGACATTACAGGGCGCGGCGACGGCGCCGCCATTGGATAGCAGCGCGGGCATGCCCAAGCAGACCATTGCGGTGGGCCCGGTTGCGGCGATGGTGGCGGTGAAACAGCTCGGCACCAATGGCGGTGGCTGGTATGGCCCCAATAGTTCGGTGGCGCTGGAAAACCCAACGCCGTTGAGCAATCTGCTTGAAACGCTCGCGTTGGTCTTGCTGCCGATGAGCGTGGTGTTCATGGTCGGCTACCTGACCGGGCGCAAGCGCCTGACGGCATTGGTGTTCGGCACGATGCTCACGATGTCGGCCGCGTCCACCGCGCTATTGCTGTGGTCCGAAGCGCATTCGGCCAGCGCCAACTCGCCGGCGCTGATGGAAGGCAAGGAAGTGCGCATCGGTGCCGATGCCTCGGCATTGTGGGCGGCGTTGACCACGCAGACCTCCAATGGCTCGGTCAATGCGATGCACGATTCGTTGGCGCCGTTGAGTGGCCTGGTCACGCTGGTCGACATGTTGATCAACGCCATCTGGGGCGGTATCGGCTGTGGTCTGCAGCAGTTTGTGGTGTATCTGTTGCTGAGCGTGTTTCTGGCCGGTTTGATGACCGGACGCACGCCGGAGTTGTTCGGCCGCAAGATCGAATCGCGCGAAGTGCAGTTGCTGGCGCTGTTGATCCTGCTGCAGCCGCTGGTGGTGCTGGGCTTTACCGCAGTGGCGCTGGCTGTCCCGGCACTGACTGCCAATTCCAACCCCGGCTTCCATGGCATCAGCCAGGTGTTCTACGAGTACACCTCTGCATTCGCCAACAACGGCTCGGGTTTCGAAGGCCTGGGCGATGCCACGTACTGGTGGAACCTGAGCTGTTCGGCGGTGCTGGCGCTGGGACGGTATCCGGCGTTGATCCTGCCGCTGATGGTGGCCGCCCGCATGGCAGTCAAGCGGCGTGCGCCGGAATCGGCCGGCAGCCTGCAGGTCGAAACGCCCACCTTTGCGCTGACCCTGATGGCGATCGTGATCGTGCTGACCGTGCTGCAGTTCATGCCGGCACTGGTGCTGGGTCCTATCGCTGAACACCTCGCCCTGGCGGCGTCCTGAGAGTTTTGAGCAATGTCTACGATCGATACGACTGAAAAACGCGAGCGCGGTGACGCAGCGTTGTTCGATGCCGCCGTGCTGGTTGCGGCGATGCGTGCGGCGTTCGCCAAGTTGGCGCCGCGGCATCTGCTGCGCAGCCCGGTGATGGCGGTGGTGATGGGCGGTACCTTGCTGGCGGCGGTGATCACCGCCAGCGGGCATTCGCATGCCGGCTTCGGCTGGGCGGTGACGGCGATCCTGTTCGTCACCGTGCTGTTCGGCAATTTTGCCGAAGCCATCGCCGAAGCGCGCGGTCGCGGCCAGGCTGCATCGCTGCGGCGTGCGCGCAAGGACCTGGTGGCACGCAGGGTGGAAACCGCACTCGGTGGCCGCGAAACGCGTGTGCCGGCAGCGGAGTTGCGTCCGGGCGATTACGTGATGGTATCCGAAGGCGAGTTCGTGCCGGCCGATGGCGAGATCGTGCGCGGTGTGGCCACCATCAACGAAGCGGCGGTGACCGGCGAATCGGCACCGGTACTGCGCGAGGCCGGTACCGATCGCAGCGGCGTGATCGGCGGCACGCGCGTGCTCTCCGACGAGATCGTGTTCAAGGTCACTGCCGAACCGGGACACAGCTTCCTCGATCGCATGATTGCGTTGGTGGAAGGTGCCAACCGGCAAAAGACACCGAACGAAATCGCGCTGACCTTGTTGCTGGCCGCGATGACGCTGACGTTCTTGATCGTGGTGGCATCGTTGCCGGCGATCGCGGGCTTTGTTGGCGTCACGCTGGATCCGCTGCTGCTGATCGCATTGCTGGTGTGCCTGATCCCGACCACCATCGGCGGGCTGTTGCCGGCGATCGGTATCGCCGGCATGAACCGCGCGCTGTCGGCCAATGTGCTGGCCAAATCGGGCAAGGCCGTGGAAGTGGCCGGCGACGTGGATGTGCTGCTGCTCGACAAGACCGGCACCATCACCTACGGCGACCGCCAGGCCACCGCATTCCATCCGCTGGCCGGCGTCGACCGTGCGCAACTGCGCGATGCGGCCATGCTCGCCTCGCTGGCCGACCCCACGCCGGAAGGCAAGTCCATCGTCAAGCTGGCGCGTCAGCAAGGTGCGGTCGCAGTGGAAGCCGAGGGTGGGCATTTCATCGCGTTCACCGCGCAGACGCGCATGTCCGGCGTGGATATCGGTGGGCGCAGCATCCGCAAGGGCGCCGGCGATGCGATCGTGGCGTATGTGCAGGCGCAGGGCGCAACGGTCTCGCCGGAATTGCAGGGCCGTATCGAGGAGGTCGCACGTGGCGGCGCCACACCGTTGGTGGTGGCCGAAGGCCGTCATGTGCTCGGCGTGGTCGAGTTGAGCGACGTGGTCAAGCAGGGCATCAAGGAAAAATTCGCGCAGTTGCGTGCGATGGGCATCAAGACCGTGATGATCACCGGCGACAACCCGCTCACCGCGGCGGCGATCGCTGCCGAAGCCGGCGTGGACGACTACATCGCCCAGGCACGCCCGGAAGACAAGCTGGCACGCATCCGTGCCGAACAGACGGGCGGACGGCTGGTGGCGATGGTCGGCGACGGCACCAACGACGCCCCGGCGCTCGCGCAGGCCGATGTGGGCCTGGCAATGAACTCCGGCACCCAGGCGGCCAAGGAAGCCGGCAACATGGTGGATCTGGATTCGGATCCGGCCAAGTTGCTGGCGGTGGTGGAAGTGGGCAAGCAGCAGCTGATCACGCGTGGCGCGTTGACCACCTTCTCGCTGGCCAATGACGTTTCCAAGTACTTCGCGATCCTGCCGGCGCTGTTTGCAGCCGCCATCCCGTCGATGGCAGCGCTCAACGTGATGCAGCTCTCCAGCCCGCGTCATGCGGTGCTGGCGGCCTTGATCTTCAATGCGTTGATTATTCCGGCATTGATTCCGCTGGCGTTGCGCGGGGTACGTTTTCGTCCTTCCAGCGCCACCGCGCTGCTGCGCCGGAACATGCTGATCTACGGCGTTGGCGGCCTGTTGCTGCCGTTCGCGGCGATCAAAGTGATCGATCTGGCGCTGGTGGCCGTCCTCGGTGCCTGAGCCACGCGTGATGCCCCTTTCTTCTTCCGGAAACATGTCCATGTCTTCTTCCTTGCCATTACGCGACGGCGGCGTTCTGCGCGGTTCGCTGATGCTCGCGGTGTTCACCTTGTTCGGGTCGGGCCTGGCCTACTCGCTGATCGCCACCGGCATCACCGGTGCGCTGTTCTCCGAGCAGGCCACCGGTTCGCTGGTGCGCGTCGATGCGCGCGTGGTTGGTTCGGCCTTGGTGGCCCAGCCGTTCACCGATGCGCGCTATTTCCAGCCGCGTCCGTCGGCCGCCAAGTACGACCTCACCGCCGCGGCCGGCAGCAACCAGGCCCGCTCCAATCCCGATTTGCTGGCCCGTATCGCGACCACGCGTGCACAAGTGGCCGCACGCGACGGCATCGCCCCTGAAGCCGTACCGGGCGAGCTGCTGACCCAATCCGGCAGCGGCCTGGACCCGCACCTGAGCCCGGCCGGCGCCCAGGTACAGATCCGCCGGGTGGCCGCCGCACGCGGCTGGCCCGAGCAACGCGTTGCCGCCCTGGTGCAGGCGGCGACCGAAGCGCCCCAGTTCGGGCTGCTTGGGCAGCCGCGGTTGAATGTGTTGGCTTTGAACCTCGCGTTGGATGAGGCCGGGGGCCGGAACCCGGGACCGGGGACCCGGGAAATGCCGAAGCAGTAACTGCAGGATTACGCATTTGCTTGTTGCCAAGCGTGCTACCTGCCAACGCAGTCATCATGCAGCATTGCGCGGTAGGCTCTTCCGGGTCCCGGGTCCCGGGTCCCGGGTCCCGGGTCCCGGGTCCCGGGCCCCGCTTCGCCCACTCCCAATCCCCGACTGTCCATTCCCGCATGTCCGATGCCCGCACCCAGCAAGCCGACGCCCTGATCGGCGAATTACAGCGCGAACATGGTGGGCGGCTGACGGTGTTCCTGGGCGCCGCGCCCGGAGTCGGCAAGACTTACGCCATGTTGTCGCGGGCGCGCGAGCGCCTGCGCCAGGGCATGGATGTGGTGGCCGGCGTGGTGGAGACGCACGGGCGCAGCGAAACCGCGGCGCTGCTGGAAGGCGTGCCGCTGCTGCCGCGCGCCCGGGTCAGTTACCAGGGCCGCATGCTGGAAGAACTGGATCTGGATGCACTGCTGGCACGCAAACCGCGGCTGGCCCTGATCGACGAGCTGGCGCACCGCAACGTGCCCGGCAGCCGCCATGAGCGGCGCTGGCAAGACATCGTGGAGTTGCTCGATGCCGGCATCGACGTCTACACCACGGTCAACATCCAGCACCTGGAAAGCCTCAACGACATCGTGCTGCGCATCACCGGCGTGCGCGTGTCCGAGACCGTGCCCGATGCCGTATTCGACCGCCTGCGCGACATCGTGCTGGTGGACCTGCCGCCACGCGAACTGATCGAGCGCCTGCAGCAGGGCAAGGTGTATCTGCCCGAGCAGGCCACCCAGGCGTTGCAGGCGTTTTTCTCGCCTTCCAACCTCACCGCGTTGCGCGAGCTGGCGATGCAGACCGCTGCCGACCGCGTCGACAGCGATCTGCGCGATACCCAGGCCGCGCGCGGCCTGCCTGGCACCGCTGCGTTGCGACGCCGCGTGGTGGTAGCCATCGATGGCCGTGGCAGCTCGGATTATCTGGTGCGCGTGGCGCGGCGCCTGTCGGAGCGGCGCGATGCACCGTGGACGGTGGTCACCGTCCAGACCCGCACCGTGACCGATGCGGCCTGGCAGCTGGAAATCGATCGCGCATTCGCGCTCGCCCATCGTCTCGGTGGCGACAGCGCGCTGCTGCACGGCACCAACGTGGCCGATGCCTTGCTGGATTTCGCTTCGCAAAACGGCATTTCCACCCTGGTGCTGGGGCGCACCCGCGAGCGCCCGCTGGCGCGCATGTTCAACCGCACGTTGACCCAGCAATTGCTGCAACGTGGCGCGCATTACGAATTGGTCATCGTCAGCTCCGCCGATGCGCGCGCACGTGCGCGCCAGCGCTGGCGTAACCCGCGCCAATGGCTGCAGCGTTACGACATGGCGTTCGCTGCGATCGCGGCAGCCAGTGCGGTGGGGGTGGCGTGGTTGCTGCAACGCTGGACCGATATCGACGACCTGTCGATGGTGTTCATTGTCGCGGTGGTGCTGGTGGCCTCGCGCACACGCATGGCTGCGGCGGTGGTTGCCGCATTGCTGAGTTTTGTCGCCTACAACTTCTTCTTCATCGAACCGCGTTTCACCTTGCAGATCAGCGCGCGCCAGGGCGTGGTGACGGTGTGCATGTTCCTGATCGCCGCGTTGGTCGCCGGCCGGCTGGCCTCGCGCCTGCGCAGCCAGGTACTGGCCTTGCGCGCGGCCAATGCGCATGCCAACGCCTTGCAGGCGCTGGGCCGCCAGCTCAGCACCGCGGCCGATCTGGGGCAGGTGCTGGAAGCCGGCCGTCGCGCGCTGACCACTGCGCTGGATGCCGACGTCTGGCTACGCCTGGAGCAGCGCGAAAGCGACGCACCCGCCAGCTTCGGTGCGCTCGATCGCAGCGCCGCAGACTGGACCCAGCGCCACGGCCAACCGGCCGGCCGCTTCACCGATACCCTGGCCGGCGCGCAATGGTGGTGCCTGCCGGTGCGCCACGAGCGCGGCACGCTGGGTGTGGCCGCGCTGCGCTTTCGGCAGACTCTGCAACGGCCCGGCCTGGAACAACGCCGCCTGGCCGAAGCGATGGTGGAAGACATCGGCCAGGCCGCGCTGCGCACGCGTCTGGTCGCCGATTTGGAAGGCGCACGCGTCAGCGGCGAAACCGAGCGCCTGCGTTCTGCCTTGCTCTCGTCGGTCTCGCACGATCTGCGCTCGCCGCTGGCCTCGATGATCGGCTCGGCCAGCAGCCTGGCCAGCTACGGCGATGCGATGGACGCGCACGACCGCCACAGCCTGCTCGACACCATCCAGCTCGAAGGCGAGCGACTGGATCGCTACATCCAGAACCTGCTCGACATGACCCGGCTCGGCCACACCGGCCTGACCTTGAATCGCGACTGGATCGGCGTCGATGAATTGATCGGCTCGGCCACCCGCCGCCTGCAGCGCTACCAGCCGGAGGTGCGCCTGCAACTGGACCTGGCCGCCGACCTGCCGGCGATCTGGGTGCACCCGGCGCTGGTGGAACAGGCCATCTTCAACGTGCTGGAAAATGCGGCGAAATTTTCGCCAGCCGGCGTGCCGGTGACAGTGCACGCGCAGCTGCGCGCCGGCGCGCTGCAGATCGACATCGGCGACCAGGGGCCGGGCATTCCCGAAGACGAGCGCGCGAGGATCTTCGACATGTTCTACAGCGTGGAGCGCGGTGACCGCGGGCGCAACGGCACCGGTTTGGGTCTTGCCATCTGCCAGGGCATGATCGGCGCGCACGGGGGCAGCGTGGAGGCATTGGCAGGCGCGCATGGTCACGGCACCACAATCCGCATTACGCTGCCGTTGCTCGTTCCCGCCGCGCCACCTCGCCCCGATGCCGACTGACCTCACCGCCATCCCGCCCGCCCGCGTGCTGATCGTCGACGACGAGCCGCAGATCCGTCGTTTTCTCGACATCAGCCTGCGTGCGCAGGGCTATCGCGTGCTGCAGGCCGGCACCGGCGAAGAAGGCCTGGCCTTGCTGGCCGGGCAGGGCGCCGAATTGGTGGTGCTGGACATCGGCCTGCCCGATCGCGATGGGCATGAAGTCCTGCGCGAGATCCGCCAGTGGTCCAACGTGCCGGTGATCATGCTCACGGTGCGCGCCGGCGAAACCGAAAAGGTCGCCGCGCTCGATGCCGGCGCCAACGACTACGTCACCAAGCCCTTCGGCGTGCAGGAATTGATGGCCCGCATCCGCTCGTTGCTGCGCCAGGCCGGCGCCGGCAGCACGGTGGAAGAAAGCGTGTTCGACGACGGCCGGCTGCATATCCATCTGGGCCTGCGCGAGGTTACCCTGCATGGCGAGGCCGTGCCGCTGAGCCGCAAGGAATACGCCTTGCTCGCACTGCTGCTCAAACACGCCGGCCGCGTGGTCACCCAGCCGCAGTTGCTGCGCGAGGTGTGGGGTCCCACCCACGAAGAAGACACCCACTACCTGCGCATCCTGGTCGGCAAACTGCGCCAGAAACTGCAGGACGCCGCCGCCGACCCGCACTACATCGTCACCGAGCCGGGCGTGGGGCTGCGGTTTATCGGAGTGATGCGTTGAGCGTATCTGGTGCGCCGGAGGTGGATGACTGCGTGTAACAGGGGACGCGTTGCTGCCGGTAATCGACGATGCCTTCGACGTACAGGATCATCTGCGCACACAGTTGCAGTCCGTGGTACCAGGGAAGGAAGTCATTGAGGGGAAGTCCAGCCATTGCAGCGTCGATGGTAAAGCTGCGCCATCGGACGGGAAGCTTGCTTCTCTTGCCGAAGTTCCAGATGTTGTTGTGGCTGAAGGCGTTGCGCAGGTGCATCGCGAAGGCGAACCAGTCCTGGTCGCGCAACTGGGTAAACTCGTTCTTTGCCGTAGCGTAATCCCCGGTGGCGGCCACGCTCTCCGAGAGCATGCGCGCATAGGCCGCGTCCATCGTCGACCGCGCCAGGCCGGCCTGCACGGCAGCGTTGAAGCGGATACGGTAACCATTGCCTGCCGGCCCTGGTGAGGCATCGTCCTGGGTAATGGTGAAGCCCGACTCGGTGATATGGATGCGATGCCGCGCTATTTCCGGACCGGTTTCCGGCGAGGTCAGCAGCGCATAGCCAGCGGCGCTGTAGTGAAACGCATCGCGTGCGATGAGCAGCCGTTCCATCGCCTGGTTGCGGTATGGATCGAGTGCTTTCTGAAGCAACTGACTCATGGTGTGGGTCTGCATCGGACTATCGCCCGGCAGGCGAGTGGGGCAACACCTTCCCCGGATTCAAGATGCCATCCGGGTCCAGCGCCGCCTTGATCGCGCGCATGGCCGCCAGCGTGGCTGGATTGAACGCCTGGCTCATGAAATCGCGCTTGGCCACGCCGATGCCGTGTTCGCCGGAGAGCGTGCCCTCCAGCGCCAGCACCAGCGTAAACAGCCGTGGCAGGGCGGCGTGTGCGCGGGCATCTTCGTCGGCATCGGCCGGGTCGTACATGATGTTGACGTGCAGGTTGCCGTTGCCGGCATGGCCGAAGGCGACGATGGGCAGCGCGAATTCCGCAGCGAGTGCTTCCACGCCGGCGACGAGTTCGGGAATGCGCGACACCGGCACCACCACGTCCTCATTGATCTTGCCCGGCTTGATGGTGCGCAAGGCCGGCGACAAGGCACGGCGTGCGGCCCACAACCTGTCGCGCGCGCTGCCATCGGCGGCCACGTCCAGACCCAGTACGCCCTGGCCATCGGCCGCCTCGTGCAGGGCTTGCAGCGCGTAGGGCAAGGTGTCGTGATCGCCGTCGGCTTCGATCAACAGCATGGCGCCGGCGTCGGGTACGTCGCTGCCATTGCGGCGTAGCAGCGCAATCGCGCTGGCATCCATGAATTCCAGCATGGTCGGCGTGGTCGGTTGCGCCATCAGCCGCGACACTGCGGCTGCGGCGCTGGAGGCATCGCGATACAGCGCGCGCAGGCCGGCTTGCGCGATTGCGCGCGGGGTCAGCTTCAAGGTCGCCTCGACGATGATCGCCAGGGTGCCCTCGCTGCCCACCAGCAAGTGGGTGAGGTCGTAACCGGTGGAATTCTTGGTGTACGCACCGCCGCAGCGGATCACCTCGCCGGTGCCGGTGACGGCCACCAGGCCGAGCACGTTGTCGCGGGTGGCGCCGTATTTCACCGCGCGCGGGCCGCCGGCGTTGGTGGATAGATTGCCGCCGACGCTGCAGATCTCCGCGCTGGACGGATCCGGCGGCCAGAACAATCCGTGCGGCTGCAGCGCCTGCTGCAGGTCGCCATTGAGCACGCCCGGTTGCACCACCGCGCAGCGGTCTTGCGGACGCAGTGCCAGGATCTGGTTCATGCGCGCCATCGACACCACCACGCCGCCGGAAAACGGCACCGCCGCGCCGGTGGTGCCGGTGCCGGCGCCGCGCGCCACGATCGGCACGCCGTGCGCACGGCACGCCTGCACGATCGCCACCACCTCATCGGTGTCGCGCGGCAACGCCACTGCGGCAGGCAATGCCCAGCGGCGCGAATCGTCTTCGCCATAGCGGCGGCGCGCATCGTCGCCGGTCAACCAGCCATCGGTACCCAGGCGCGTGGCCAACACCTCGGCAAGTGCGGTGGGAAGTACATCGGTCATGACATGCGATCCTGTGGTGCCGCGCGCTGGATGCATTTCCACCCCAGCACGGCGACGGTGAGCGGCAGCCAGACCCAGCGCAGCTCGGAGAGCAGCGTGCTCAGGCCACGCGCATTGAAGAAGCCGGTGGCAAATGGCGACACCCGGATCGGCCGCCATGGCGCGAACCAGCGCGTCTGGCTCCACGGCCAGCCCAGTGCCACGCCCAGGCCGCCGGAAGTCATCGCATCCAGCAGCGGGTGCGAGGCGGCACAGACGAACAAAAACACAGACGCCTGCACGGCATCCGCGCGCAACAGGCGATGTGACGCAACGCCGAGCAACCCCACGATTGCGGCGAACAACAGCGAGTGGCTGGCGCCGCGATGGCCAAACGCATCGGCGTAGGGAATGTGCAGCGCGAACGCCAGCACATCGGCATCGGGCAGCATCGCCGCCGCCACGCCGGCCGCGAGCAGGCGTGGCGAGATGCGGCCGCGTTCACTGGCGCACCACAGCGCCAATGGCACGGCTGCGTGGGTCATGACGGTTGGCATAAAAACGTTGGCGTGAGCGTCGGTGGCGGTCAGCAATCGTCGGCGCGGAACGCGTCGCGAATCCAGTGCAATACCGGCGGTTCGCCGCTGGCATCGACCACATCGAAGCGGCACGGCAGCGCGGCCAGGGTCGGGTGGGCGCCAAGAAACAACTGCGCGGCCAGCACCAGCTTGCGACGTTTGCGCCAGTCCACCGATGCCGCACCGCCGCCGAAGCGGTCGTCGCGCCGGTAACGCACTTCCACGAACACCAGCGCTGGCCCGTCGCGCATCACCAGATCCAGTTCGCCGCCACGGTAGTTGGCATTGCCAACCACCAGCCGCAGCCCGGCCTGCTCCAGCAACGCGCGTGCGGCCGCCTCGACCGCCGCACCACGCTGCTGACGCGCCGCCGGCATGGCTCAGCGGCCGTCGGCGATCGGCGTGGGGCGGCCGCCGCTGAAGGTGGACCAGGCCGGCGTGCGCAACACATTGCCGAAGCCATCCAGATGCAGGGTGCCGGTGGCGCCGCGCAGGCCGCCATCGGTGCCGGTGGCGAGTTTTTCCAGGTACGCAGTGATCTTCCAGGCGTCGTAGCCGAACGCGAACAGGCGGGCGGCCGGGCCGCGTGCGCTGGGCAGGGTGCTGGCCACCTGGCTGACCGCCGGCAGGCCGGACACGCCCAGGGCGGTCCAGGTTTCGCTCGGGTAGACGATGCCATCCAGCGCCAGATCGTCTTCGACCTTGCCGGTGCCGGCCACCAGTTGCGAGGTACCCACGCGCGATTTGCCGGCGAACCCGGCCAACGCCAGCTGCGGCGCCAGCGCACGCGCGGTACTGCCGCGCACTGCCAGAAACACTGCATCGGCAGTGCCGTAATTGCGCAGCTGCGCGCCGATATCGCCCGGCGCATCGGCCACGCTGATGCTGCCGGCCACGGTGCCGCCGCGTTCGCTGAAACGGTCGCGGAAGGCCTTGATGGTGCGCTTGCCGTTGTCGTCGCTGGTGCCGACGATCAGCACGTTGCGGCGTTCGCGCGAGAGCAGGTATTCGGCGGCCATGATGCCGTCGTCTTCCGGCGCCAGCGAGAAGCCTGCGCTGCCGGTGGGCGGGGCCTTGTTGTCGGTGGGGCGGTTGAGCGCCAGCACCGGCACCGCCAACTGGCCGCGCGCAAACAGCGCGCTGACCTCGTCGCGCCCCAACGGGCCGACCACGTAATCCACCCCGGCGTTGACCGCCTTGTCGTAGGCGGCATTGGCGCCGGCCGGGGTGCCGGCGGTGTCGAAGAACTGCACTTCCGGGCGGCGGCGGGTTTCGGCGTAGTAGCCGGCCAGCAGGCCATCGCGTACCGGCGCGGCGGCGGTGGCCAGGTTGCCGGTGATCGGCAGCAGCACGCCCAGCTTGACCGGCGGGCGGTAGCCATCGCGCTCGGCCGGCGGGCGTTTGCTGGTGTCGAAGCCCCACTGCGCATCGCGCTCGAAGGCGCGCGGCAACGCCAGGCCACGGCTGATCAACGCGCGCCCGGCAAAGTTGTACAACGGGTCGCCGGCCGGCAGTGCAGCGGTGCGGCCCTTGAGGGTGGCGTCGTCGAGCGCGGCAAGCAGGCGCACGATCGCGCGCTGGTTGTCGCTGCGCACGGTGCCGGTCAGGCTGGCATCGGCACGCGCGCGGTCGGCTGCGGCGCCGAACAGGTCGCCGGTGGCTTCCAGCGCCGCAGCGCGGGCCACCAGCCAGCGCGTCTGCAGCGGCTGGGTCAGCCCCTGCGGGCTGTCGCCCAGGGCCTGCAATGCCTGCGCGCCCTGCTTGTCGAGCACCGCCAGCTCGCCGGTGAGCAGCCCGAAGCGGGCCCGCTCCTCGCCGCTCAGGTGGCGTGGGTTGACCTGCGCCAGCAGCGTGCGGGCCCGCGCATCGTCACCGGCGTCGTGCCAGCCGAACGCCGCTGCCGCCAGCAACCGGCTGCGCTGCGCGCCGCTGGCACTGGCGGCTTCGGCTTCCAACTGCTGCGCGGCGTCGCGCGGTTTGCCCTGATCCAGCAGTGCCAGCGCTGCGCTCTGCGTCGGCGAGGCGGTCGGCGTGACGCTGCTGGTGGCGCAACCTGCGGCCAGCATCACCATCAGCGAAAGGGCAGAGATCCTTGCAACACGCTTGTTCATTTCAGATCCATTGGACAGGGGCCGCCGGGGCGGACCGTTAAAAACGCTACGATTCTACCCTTTGCCCCCGGAAAACCGCTGATGACGTCCCCTGGAACCCTGCACGTGGTCGCCACGCCGATCGGCAACCTGGCCGACCTGTCGCCGCGCGCGCAGGAGGTGTTGCGTGGCGTGGCCGCGATCTGCGCCGAAGACACGCGCCATACCCGCCAGTTGCTCGGCCATTTCGGCATCGACCGCCCGCTGCTGGCGCTGCACGACCACAACGAAGACGCCATGTCCGAACGCATCGTGGCGCGCCTGCGCGAAGGCGAGTCGCTGGCCATCGTCAGCGACGCCGGCACCCCGTTGGTGAGCGACCCCGGTTTCAAGCTGGTGCGCGCCGCCCGTGCGGCCGGCATCAAGGTCAGCCCGGTCCCGGGCGCCTGTGCGGCGATCGCCGCGCTCAGCGTGGCCGGCCTGCCCAGCGACCGTTTCGGCTTCGAGGGATTTCTGCCGGCCAAGAGCGCCGCCCGCCGCGAGCGCCTGGCGCGGCTGGCCGGCGAGACCCGCACCCTGGTGTTCTACGAGTCGTCCCACCGCATCTTCGAATCGTTGGCCGACCTGCGCCTGGCCTTCGGCGATGACCGCCCGGCGGTGATCGCCCGCGAGCTGACCAAACTGTTCGAAACCGTGCTCGACGGCAGCCTGGCGCAGCTGCAGGCCCAGGTCGAAGCCGACGACAACCAGCGCAAGGGCGAGTTCGTGGTGATGGTGCAGGGCGCCGCCGACGCTGCCGACGGCCAGCTCGCCGAAGGCCGCCGCGTCTACGCCAAGCTCGCCGAGCACCTGCCCCCGTCCACCGCCGCCAAGCTCGCCGCCGAGCTGACTGGCGCGCCGCGGAAGGCGTTGTATGGCGGCTAATGCGGTCATTGCAGGAGCGTGCCTGGACGCGACGGTGGTGGGTCGGTACCCCCTTTCGCGCACGGGTGCGCTCCTACAAGGCAATGGCCAGCGTGAAATCGCCGCGCCGTTTTGCACTGCAGCGATAGCGTAGAATGCGCCCCGGCGGAGTCGGCCAGACAGTCGCGTCACTCGCAAGAGTGCCGAGGAAAGTCCGGGCTCCATAGGGCAAGGTGCCAGGTAACGCCTGGGCGGCGCAAGCCGACGGACAGTGCAACAGAAAGATACCGCCTACGTTCCCTTCGGGGAGCCGGTAAGGGTGAAATGGTGCGGTAAGAGCGCACCGCGAGTCCGGTAACGGACCGGCACGGCAAACCCCACCTGGAGCAAGACCAAATAGGGATCCATTGGCGTGGCCCGCGCTGGATCCGGGTAGGTTGCTTGAGCGCTGCGGTGACGTAGCGCCTAGACGAATGACTGTCCACGACAGAACCCGGCTTATCGGCCGGCTCCGCCGCCTTCGTTCGGGCGTTCGCCCTTCTCGAAGGCGCCCACGCTTTGTACCGCCGCAGGCGATACAAAACGCGGGTCCCGCTCCGGGCATTCCACATCCCCGCGGCTGTCGCCGCGCCCCCTTGACTCAAGGGGGCTTGCAGGTAGGCAGTTGGTCGAGGCGTAGGTCGTTGGTCGAGGCTCTCGCGACGCGTCGCCGCCTTCATTCGGGCGTTCGCCCTTCTCGAAGGCGCCCACGCTTGGTACCGCTGCAGGCGGTACAAAATGCGGGTCCCGCTCCGGGCCTGCCACATCCCCGCGGTTGTCGCCGCGCCCCTTGATTCCAAGAGGGCTTGCACTCGGTAAGTTGTCCGGTGCTTTCGGCTGTCTGCGATCAATGCGATTGCTGCTTCGATCTTTACTGCTTGGTTTGGGCTTTGCCCTCGCGGCGAACGCTGTGTGCGTTGCTGCGGCCTTGCTTGACGCGTTTTTCTGTTTTGCGCTTAACCGAACGAGCGGGTGAATAGCTCGTCCAGGGCGTCGATGATGATCTGGCCTTGGTCCTTCAATGTGCCGGCAGGTTTGTTGAGCACGGCCAGCGGCACCGAGGTCATTTCCAGAGGCTGCAGGATGACGCTGTGGCCGGCTACGGTGAGTTCCGGGGTGAAACGGGATGGGGTCGGGGAGTGGCCGGACTTGATGACCAGGGGCACGACGACGCGGCGAGGAGAGGCGTCGAAGATCTTCGACTGGACCACCACCACGTACGGGATGTTCTTGTTCTGGCCGACATTGGCATAGACATCGAACTGGTCGGTCATAGCGTGGAGAACTCGTCGGCGAAGGAGCCGTGCGCTTCAGTGAAGACCTTCCATTCGCTCGCGGCGCGTTGCAGCTCAAGCGCTCTGGCGCTGTGGTTGTCGCGTTCCTTGGTGACGTACTCGGCCAGCAACTCTTCCACCTTTGCCGAAAGGTTGCCAGTCATCGCGCGGGCTTGCGCCGCCAGGTCGGCATTGATGGTCAGATTCAGCGGCTTCTTCTGCGCTGAAACGTCGTAATAGCGATTCATGCATTGGCTCCTGGTTATGCGCACGCTATGCGCATGACTGTGGCTTGTCAACGCGAGCCAGGGATCTCCAGGCGTGTCTCGCCCTGGAAACTCCCATTCGGCCCGAAGCGTCGTTCGTGGATGAAGCCGTGGCCGTGATGGTCTGCCGCAACGATGGTGCTGGCGCGGGTGCCGTAGCTGGGGCCGCTGATGAAGGCGGCCGAGAGCAGGCGTTCGGTGGGCAGGTCCACGCCGGTCTGCGGTAGCGCAGCGTCGGGGGCGATGGCCGGGTTGCCCGGGGCGGCCCACAGCGGCTGCAGGTCTTCCTCGCCGCTGGCGCACCAGCGGTGCAGCACCCTGGTCAGCGCGGCGGTCTTGGGCCACGGCGCATCCAGCGGTCCGTTGGACATGCCATGGATGCCCGCAGCCAGTCGCCGTGCCAGCGGTGGGTGGTTGCTCAGGTGCTCGCAACGGTCGGCGTCGCACAGCAACAGGTTGAAAGGTGGGAACTCGTGGGCGGCACCGGCCAGTGCGTTGCCGTAGGCAGTAGCGCTCAGGCTGCCGGACAGATAGTCGGCGATCAGATGCCCGCGCGAGCGCCCCGAGGCCGTGGCGAGCGGGTCACGCACGTTGGTGACCACCGCAGCGCGTCCGTCCCGACCCAGGCCAACCCAACTGCCACCGGAGCGTAGGTCGCGGCCGGCCAGCATGTTGTCGGCCGGCGCCGCCCAGCGCGCCAGTGCCGCAGTGGGACGTTCATGGAATTCGTCGCGGTTGCCCACCAGCAGCAAACGCCAGCGCGGGTGGGCTTTCCAGGCGAGAGCGACCAAGCACATGCCGCCGATTGTCATCTTGTTTGCGCAGTTGGGATACGTAGCTGGCGCAATGTGAAGTGAGACGGCAGTCGGGTTTACATGGCCTTCACCGCCCTGAATTTCCGTTCAATCTCAAAATATGAGACGAAACAGCAACTTGTGGATAACCTTTGAACAAGTCTCTAAAGAGTGCCGCAACTCATTGATGCAACTGGCGATTTGTGGTCTTGAAAACTGTTGACAACCTTTGACGCACTGCTAAGGTGGGCAACGGAGGGAAAACCAGGTGTTTTGTGGTTTTTCGTGGTTCAATGATCCCCCAGCGGGTATTCGAGGTTGCATTCGGTGTTTCAGGGCGAGACTGCCATCACGGTGGACGACAAGGGGCGTATGGCGGTGCCAACCGCATACCGCGACCTCGTTGCGCGTGTCAGCGGCAATCGCCTGGTCCTCACCTACAACCCCTTCGAAGCCGGATGCCTGTGGCTATATGCGGAAAAGGAGTGGGAGCGGGTGCGCGACGACGTGATGTCCAAGCCCAATACCCAGCGCGTGGTCCGCACGCTGCAACAGAAGCTGGTGGGTTCATCCGCCGTGCTGGAGCTGGACGCCAACGGCCGTCTGAGCATTCCGGCCAGCCACCGCAATGCGGTGGGCATCGAAAAAAAGGCCGTGCTGCTGGGCATGGGCGACAAGTTCGAACTCTGGAGCGAGCAGGCACATCGCGCACTGATCCAGCAGACATTGTCTGACGGGGATCTGGGCGATGAATTGCTCGATCTCAGGTTGTGAGCCGGGGTGCCCGGATGCGCGGTGAAGCGCAGCCCGGTCACCCGGTGTCGCAGCCGCCGGCGGCGCATGTGCCGGTGCTGTACACGCAGGTTCTGGATGGCCTGCAAGTGACCGAAAACGGAACGTATCTGGATGGCACGTTCGGGCGTGGCGGGCACGCACGCGGCGTGCTGGAACACCTTGGCCCGGGAGGTCGACTGCTGGTGATGGACAAGGACCCCGAAGCGATCGCAGTGGCCGAACACAGCTTCGGTGGCGATGCGCGCGTGTCCATCCATCGCGGCAGTTTTGCCGGACTCGGCCAGGTGGTGGCCGCGGCCACCGTCGACGGCATCCTGCTGGACCTGGGCGTGTCTTCGCCGCAGCTGGACGTGGCCGGGCGCGGTTTCAGTTTCGGCAAGGACGGCCCGCTGGACATGCGCATGGACCCGGACAACGGCCAGAGCGCGGCGCAGTGGCTGGCGCAGGCCAGCGAGCGCGAGATCGCCGATGTGCTGTGGACCTATGGCGAAGAACGCCAGAGCCGCCGCATCGCGCGCGCCATCGTGGCGCGGCGTGCCGAACAGCCGCTGCTGCGTACTGCACAACTGGCCGACCTGATCGCGTCGGTGATGCCGCGCGGCGACAGCAAGACCCACCCGGCCACACGCAGCTTCCAGGCCATCCGCATCCACATCAACCGCGAACTGGCCGATCTGGAAGCCGGGCTGGACGCTGCCCTGGACGCGCTCAAGCCGGGCGGCCGGCTGGCGGTGATCAGCTTCCATTCGCTGGAAGATCGCATCGTCAAGCAATTCATGGCCCGCTATGCCAAGGCCCCGCCGAGCAACCGCCGCTTGCCCGAAGCGCAGCCGTTCGTTCCCACGCTGCAGCTGGTGAGCGGCGCGATCAAGGCCGACGACGCCGAATTGAACGTCAATCCGCGTGCCCGCAGCGCGGTGTTGCGGGTGGCTGAAAAGCTGGGAGTCGGGATTCGGAATTCGGGATTGGAAGAGCGCTCCAAGCGAATCCCAAATCCCCAATCCCCAATCCCGGCGTCTCAAGGAGACGCCCAATGAGCCGCTTGCTGCTCGTCGTGCTGCTTGCCTGCAGCATCGCCTCGGCGATCGGTGTGGTGTACATGCGCCACATGCATCGCAAGCTGTTCGTGCAGCTGTCCAAGCTCGAACACACGCGCGACGAATTGAATATCGAATTCGGCCGGCTGCAGCTGGAGCAGGCCACCTGGGCGGAAAGCAACCGGGTCGACCAGGTCGCACGTGCGCGCATCGGGATGAAGTTCCCCGAGACCAACGACATCGTGGTGGTGCGCCCATGAGCTTGCGGCAGGACAACCGCGTTGCACGACGCAGCCGCCCGCAGGGTGGCGCTTATGTGGGTGC
>NZ_JAJIUJ010000015.1 GCF_020880415.1 Xanthomonas euvesicatoria pv. euvesicatoria
AGCAAGTGCGCAACAGCCATCAAACACTCAAGACCCGGGCGCGCGCTTGCGTGCTTCCAAGGTGGCCTTGATTTGGCGGCCGTCCTGCAGGGTGAAGCTCACCGGCACCTGCGCGCCTTCCTGCAGTGGCGCATCGGCGTCCATCAACATCAGGTGCAGGCCGCCCGGCGCCAACGGCACCGATTTGCCGGCCGGCAATGCCAGTTCGGGCACCGCGCGCATGCGGCTGACGCCATTGACCTGGGTGGTTTCGTGCAAGGAAACATCGGCAAACACGCTGCTGTTGGCAGCAGTGATCTTCAGCGGCTGCGCACAGCCGTTATGAAATTGCCCGAACCCGGCCGCCATGCCCATGCCACCGGGCGGCGGGATGCGGATCCAGCCATTCTTGAATTCGGGCAGGCATTGCGCCGACACGCCCGCACTTGCCACCAGCGCCAACGCCGCGAGCACCACGCCGGCACACCTAACCCGCCTGCTTCGACTGCCGTCTATCATGACCTGACCTCCAGGAGCCCCGAATGAGCATCCAGATCTTAGACCATGGCCGTCTTCGCGAAATCCGTCTGGCGCGTCCGCCGGTCAATGCGCTGGACAGCGCGTTGTGCCAGGCGTTGAGCGTCGCGGTCCAGCAGGCGGGCGAGGAAGTCGATGGCATCGTGCTGTCGGGCAGCGAGCGGATTTTTTCCGGCGGCATGGATGTGCCGCATCTGCTGGCGCACGGTACCGACCGCGCCGCGCTACTGGCCAGTTGGACCGCGTTCTTCGATGCGGCGCAGGCGCTGGCCAACAGCCGCGTGCCGGTGGTGGCGGCCATCGGCGGGCATGCGCCGGCCGGCGGCTGCGTGCTGGCGCTGTGCTGCGACTACCGGGTGATGGCACGCAGTGCCGATACCGCAAGACCCTATACGATCGGCCTCAACGAGGTGCAGGTTGGCCTTGCTGCGCCAGAGGGGATCCAACGCCTATTGCGCCGCGTGGTGGGCGCGCACCGCGCCGAACGCCTGCTGATCTCCGGGCAACTGCTGCCGGCCGAACAGGCGGTGGCGATCGGGCTGGTGGACGAACTGGTCGATGGCGAGCTGGTCACCGCGCGTGCGGTGGCGTGGCTCCAGGAGCTGCAGCAGCTCCCCCGCCAACCGATGTTGACCACGCGCGCGATTGCGCGTGCCGACCTGCGCGCGGCATTGGCGCCGGAGTTGATCCAGCTGGAGCGTTTCATCGATGGCTGGTACGCGCCGGATGCGCAGGCCGCGCTGCATGGCCTGGTGGCGCGCCTGCAAAAGGCCTGAGCCCTGCCTCGCGGCGCCCATTGGGCGGGCCGGTATACTCGCGTTCCGTCGCATGTCCAGGCCAGCCCCTTGTCCGCCACCGCCGAACCCGTCGTCTCCGAACTGATCAGCCTGCTGTCGCTGGAGCGTCTGGAAGACAACCTGTTCCGTGGCCAGAGCCGCGACATCGGCACCAAATACGTGTTCGGCGGGCAGGTGCTGGGCCAGGCGTTATCGGCAGCGCAGGCCACGGTCGAAAACGGCCGCCAGGCGCATTCGCTGCATGCGTATTTCCTGCGTGCCGGCAATATCGACCACCCCATCGTCTACGACGTCGACCGCACCCGCGATGGCGGCAGTTTCTCGGTGCGCCGGGTTACCGCGATCCAGCATGGCAAGGTGATCTTTTTCTGCGCAGCTTCGTTTCAGGAGCGCGAAGATGGCGCCGAGCATCAGTCGGCGATGCCGGTGGTGCCGCCACCGGAAGACATCGAACCGGCCGCACCGCTGGCACCGGAAGTGTTGGCCAAGCTACCGGCCAAGGTGCAGCGTTGGCTGTCGCGCGGCGGCCCGTTCGAATTTCGCCATGTCTTTCCGCGCGACGAACTCAAGCCGCCCAAGCGTCCGCCGTTCCAGCAGATGTGGCTGCGCCTGAACGATCCCATCGGCGACGATGTGGGCCTGCATCAAGCGCTGCTTGCGTACGCGTCGGATTTTCAGTTGCTCGGTACCTCGACATTTCCGCACGGCATCAGCTATTAGACGCCGAACGTGCAGATGGCCTCGCTCGATCATGCCCTGTGGTTCCATCGCCCATTCCGTACCGACGACTGGCTGCTGTACTCGCTCGACAGCCCCACCGCGCAAGGGTCACGCGGCCTGGCCCGCGGGCAGTTTTTCACCCGCGACGGCGTGCTGGTGGCAAGCACCACGCAGGAAGGCCTGATCCGGGTGGTGCCTGACGGCAGCGCGATTGCCGTGCCGGCCAAGGAGTAGACCTCACGCCGCGACGGTAAGGCACGCTGCTTGATGCCAGCACGCACCCTTGGCCGGGTCGAAGGCAGCCGAGCAACGCGCCCCGCGCACTGCAGACGCCGCAAGCTGGCATGCTTGCCTGCCATGGGCATGCGCATGCGATCACCTGACCACACCACCCGCACCTTGATGTTTCATCTTGAACTGGCGCCTCAACGGTGCCATCTGTTCCGGACCCAACGGCGTTTTCCACCATGCGCAAGATCTTCAGCAGTCAACGTATCGAAACCGCCGAAGGCGTGGCCAATCTGTTGCGCGATGCGGGAATCGAGATCCGCATCAGCAACGGTCGCTCTTATCAGAGCAAGCGCGGCGGCCAGTTCAGCTACCTGGAGCAGAGCAACGCCCAGGCGCAGCCCACCGTCTGGATCGTGCATGCCAACGACCAACCGCGCGCACGCGAGCTGTTGCGCGACGCCCGCCTGCTGGACACCACCCGCCGCGACCTGCCGAATGTGGAATACACCTTCCGCGACGGCGAAAACGGCTCCAGCTCCAGTGCGCGCAGCTGGGCCTGGCGTATCCGCCTGGTGTTGCTGCTGGTGATCGGCGCCGTGGCGATGGTGGTGGTGATGCGCCATCGCAGCGCGCCGACGCAACTGGCACCAGCAGCCCAGCCGGCATCGCAACGGACGCCGACGCCAGATGGCGCACCACCGGCAGCAGAAGACGACGAAGTGCGCGTACGGATCCAGCCGACCCGCTGAATGCAACTGGCCAGCGTGGCCATCCGCTGGTACGACAAGCATGCTCGTCGGCGCGGTCACATCCGTTGCCGGCCTGCGTCATGCTGGCACCAGGACATGGATTGCGCCGATGAACGCCGACACGCTGAATCTGATGTTGCAACGCGACCTGCCCAGCGCCGCGGCTGGCTGCCAGCAGGCTTACGGACGCATCGTGCTTGCCTGCCAGAACACGGTGACTGCGATCGCGCTGGCGATCACCCGCGATCTCGCGGCCAGCGAAGACATTGCCCAGGAGGCCTTCCTGCGTGCTTGGCAGCGGCTGGCGCAACTGCATCAGCCGGCCAGCTTCCTGCCCTGGCTTCGTCAGATCACCCGCAACCTGGCGCGCGACTGGCTGCGCGCCAACCGCCATCGTGCGCTCGGTGGTGGGGCGGCGGAGCTTGCCATCGCGATGGCAGCCGACCCGGCGCCCTCGCCCGCCGACCAGTTGCTGCAGGTGGAAGAAGAGATCGCGGCGCTCGACATCATTTCTGCACTGCCGGAAGAAAGTCGCGAAACGCTGCTGTTGTATTACCGCGAAGGCCAGCGCTCGCAACAGGTTGCCTCGCTGCTTGGACTCAGCGATGCAGCGGTGCGCAAGCGCCTGTCGCGCGCACGTGCCAGCGTACGCAGCGAGCTGCTGCGCCGGTTCGGCGAATTCGCGCGCGGCAGCGCCCCCGGCGTGGCGTTCGCCAGCGCAGTAAGCTCGGCCAGCCTGTTGGGCGCGCCGGGCAAGGCTAGCGCGGCCGTTGTGCTGACGGGCATCGGAGGCGCGGGCAAACTAGGCGCGAGCGGGTTGAGCGGCTCGGCGCTTGGTGGGAGCGGCGCCGCGGGCGCACTCAGCCTCTGGCTCGGCATGCCGGCCCTGTTCGCTGCGTGCGCAGTGCTGGTTGCCGGGATCGGCACCTACTGGTCGTACTGGTACCTGCTGCGCTTCGCACAGAGCGCCAGCGAGGCAGCGGCGATCCGTCGGTTCGTGCACGTCACCACGCTGACCTCGGTGCTGGCGTGCGGCAGCACGCTGGTGCTGAAACACCTGCAGGCGGGCGCATGGGCATCGGTTCTGGCGCTGTGCGCAGGCATGGCGGTGCTCAACTATCAATCCCTGCGCGTCCTGCCACGTGTCATGCGCCCCATGCTCAAGCGCGATGCGCGCAGACGCGGCGTCACCCGGGCACCGCTGTTATACCGCTGCATGTTCAGTCCAGGCGCGATGCTGGTGAGCACTGCGGCTGTCATTGTGCCCGTCGTGCGGCACTACATGCAGTTGGGAATGCTCTGAGCCGACCGGATATCACCGCAGGAGACGATGACACGCCGGTGCGGGCCAAGTGAGCGCAGACGGAGCAACCCTGCGTATGGCAGCCTGGTGGCATGGGCGATGAGAACCGGTTCAGTGCGATGCGCGTGCGGCGGTGAGCCCGTAGCAAGCAACGTCGCATGATCCGAAGTGATGGGTTCGTATCCGACTGTCGCCGTCATCGGGCAGCGCCCGCGCTGCTATAAGCAGGCAGGATTCAACAAGACTACGGAGTCATGAAGTGAAGGCAAGCCTGTTCACCAGTCTGCTGATGATGGTCAGCATGAGCGCGCATGCGGACGGACTCACCAAGTCCCCCGATGGCAAGACGCTATCGGTGAGTTTCGGAGCACCCACCTTCAAGCAGGTGCTTCACTATCGCAAGCTCTACGACAAGAAGCCCTTCCCCGATGCGGAAATCTATTATTTCAGCAACGGCATGTACAAGATCATTTCCCAGGGCGAAAACCATTACGGCGTTTATGTCCTGCAGGGAACGTTCGACGACCAGAGCTACACCATCCGGTTCATTTCCCTGCCCTCGGAAGACTGGGGCAACAAGACCGCGTTCCATCAGCTGACCTTCGTGCGCGGCGACAAGCAGAATGTCTTTATCCAGAACGCCATCGTCGACACCGGCGAAGCGATCGCGCAGCAGAACGGCACCTACACGCTGGAGAAGAACACCGTCTCCAATCCGGTTCCCACGTCCTGGAAGCACGACTGAGCGTTGTAGCCGCGCTCAGCATCTGCCCAAACGCAAGCGCCCTCCCGCCAGGCGGAAGGGCGCGGTCGATCGGCGCCTTGTTACGTACTGCAAATCGCGGGGTGAACTCACCGCTCACCCGAGCGGCACTCGCCGATACGCAGCGAGCGCCGCACTCGGCGATGCCTCAGCGGTTGGCCGCAGGTGCGCTCGCCGGTGCCGGCTTGCCATCGTCGCCGTGCCTGCCCATCCCACCCGGTCCGTGCCCGCCACGCCACTTGGACGCGGCATCGAACTCGGCCTTGCTCAACTTGCCGTCCTTGTCGGTGTCGGCCTTGGCGAACCACGCATCGCGATGCTGCTGCATGCGCAATTCACGGTCGGCACGGTCGACGAATCCGTCCTTGTTGAGATCCATCTGGTCGAAGCGCGCAGCGAACTTGGGGTCGGCCTTGGCTTCTTCGCGGCTGATACGGCCGTCCTTGTTGGTATCGAGCTTGGCCATCCATTCGCCACGTCCGCCGCGCCCCGGGCCACGATGGTGCGGGCGCTCGTCGCGCGACAGCTTGCCGTCCTTGTTGGTGTCCAACGTATCGAACTGCGCGGCCAGCGTCGGATCGGCAGCCGCTTCGCTGCGGTCGATCACGCCATCGCCGTTCTTGTCGAGCTTGGCAGGCCGCGGCGCATCGCCGGGAGCCGGCACGGTGGCGGCGAATGCGGTGCCAGCGGACAGCGCGGCCAGCACGGCCAGGGCGAGAAAGGGTTTGCGTGACGTCATGAGACACTCCTGAAAGATAGGAACCACACGCGGCACCTGCATGGGCCGCATCGCGTGGGTGGTGCGTGCGGATCATCCGTGCGCTGCCACCAACACCCCCATCAACGAGCCATCGATGCGCGCGTTGACGCCCAGGCCGGACGTATTCATCCGGCGGACAGTCGCCGCTGATGCGACGCTCAGGCGCTATCCTTCGGCCATGGCCATCCATGCCGACACCCACGACGACCTGCGCCTGTTCCAGACCGGCGAGCATGCCTGTGGCTATTGGTCCGACCGGCAGGCGCGCGATCTGGTGCTGGATCCGCACGATCCGCGCCTGGGGGCGATCTATCCGCAAGCGCTGGCATGGGGCTTCCGCCGCTCCGGCGACCTGGTCTACCGGCCGCACTGCGAACGGTGCCGTGCCTGTGTGCCGGTACGCATCGCGGTGGCTGCGTTCCACCCGGACCGCAGCCAACGCCGTTGCCTGGCGCGCAACCAGGATCTGGTGGTCCGCGTGGTGGCCGCCGAGCGCACCGACGAACAACTTGCGCTCTATCGCCACTACCTCAAGCACCGACATCCCGGCGGCGGCATGGACGAACATGGCGCCACCGAGTTCGACCAGTTCCTGATCGGCGGCTGGTCGCACGGGCGCTTTCTGGAGATCCGCGAACCAGCCATCGCCCACCTGCCCGGCCGGCTGCTGGCAGTTGCAGTGACCGATGTCACCGGGCATGCGTTGTCGGCGGTCTACACGTTCTACACGCCGGAGGCGGCAGCGCGCAGCCTGGGCACGTTCGCGATCCTGCAGCAGATCCAGTGGGCGCAACGCGAGCGACGCGCGCACCTGTATCTGGGGTACTGGATCGATGGCCACGCGAAGATGAACTACAAGCGCCGCTTCAGTGCACTGGAAGCCTACGATGGTCGCCACTGGCGCGGCTTGCCCGCTCACGCATCGGTCGACTGAACCGCCGGATTGCGACATCGGCGTGTCGCATCCCGCATGCGAGAATCTCGCAATGATCAAACCTTTCCTGCTGCTGACGCTGACCGCCTTGTGCGCGGCCTGCGCCCACCCCGCGCCCTCGCCCAAGATGCAGACCGACACCCTCGCCGCCCGGCCGGCCGCGGCACAGCTGCGCATCGCCACCTACAACACCTCGCTGTATTCGGACGAGGCCGGCGGCCTGATTCGCGAGCTGCAGGGCGATAGCGCACATGCGCGCAAGATTGCTGCGGTCCTGCAGCGCGTGCGCCCGGATCTGGTGCTGCTCAACGAATTCGACTTCGACCCGGAACATCGCGCTGCCGATCTGTTCCAGCAACGCTACCTGCAGGTCGCCCAGCCGGGCGGCGGCGAGGCGTTGCGTTATCCGTACCGCTATCTGGCACCGGTCAACACCGGCGTGCCGAGCGGCCTGGATCTGGACAACAACGGCAGCACCGGCGGCGAAGGCCGCGCGCGTGGCAACGACGCGTGGGGCTACGGGCTGCATCCTGGCCAGTACGGCATGCTGGTGTTGTCGCGCTACCCGATCGATGCGCAGGCGGTGCGAAGCTTCCAGCTGCTGAAGTGGAGCGCGCTACCCGGCGCACTGCGGCCGATCGATCCGGCCAGCAAGACGTCGTACTACAGCGATGCCATCTGGGCACAGCTGCGGCTTTCGTCCAAATCGCATTGGGATGTGCCGGTGCGCACGCCGCTGGGCGTCGTGCATGCGCTGGTGTCGCACCCCACCCCGCCGGTGTTCGACGGTGCCGAGAAACGCAACGCCGCGCGCAACCACGACGAACTGCAGCTGTGGCGCGCGTATCTGGACAACGCACCCGAAAGCCAACGCTGGCTCTGCGACGACAAGGGGGGCTGCGGCGGCCTGGCTGCCGATGCGCGCTTCGTCATCCTGGGCGATCTGAACAACGACCCGGTCGATGGTGCCGGCCGGCATGCGGCGATCCGCGCCTTGATCAACCACCCGCGCGTCCTTCACTACCCCACCCCGCGCAGCGATGGCGGCCCGGAAAAAACCGCCGAATACGCCGCACTGGGCATCGCCCACAGCGGCGACCCGCACCAGGTCACCGGCGACTTCGGCCCGCAAGCCGGCACCATGCGCCTGGATTACGTGCTGCCGTCGCGCCAGTTCACCCTGATCGGCAGCGGCATTTTCTGGCCGGCCAGCAGCGCACCAGAAGCGGCGATTGCCGATGGCAGCGACCACCATGCGGTGTGGGTGGATGTGGCTAGCAACTAAGCAATCGTACCGAGGCTCCGAGATGTCACGCTCTGGGCCTGGTGTCGACGGCTGCTTATAACAGTAAGGCCATACGCTAGAAAGGGAAGATTCAGCGCCCCGAGTCCTAACGCCATGCCGGAAGAGCAGACGACTTTCGGAGGCAACTGAGGCAGTGATCGACAAGGCTCCGAGGGCGCCCCCATTGAATCTGGTGGTCCCGATCCGATCGACAGGCTTACACTCCCTCGCAGACAGGTATCGTGAGCAAGTTGAATGAGACTGCATTTCCACGACGCGCGCGGTTTCCTGCGTACTTTTTTTCTGCCATTGGCGCTCGCGCTTCTTGCGAGCGCGTGCAGCGCAAGCAAGCCACCGTCTTCTGAAAAAGAAGACCTTCTCCTCATTCGGCCATTTCCGGTGGATGCCACCGATGCCCATGTGCGCTTCGAATTCGAAGCAACGCCGAAGAATGTAAATCTCACTCAATCCTACATCGTTGGATTGACTTTGAACCGCAAAGGCGAGCTCGATCCAGTCACTTTCTTAAATAACGGGAAATCTCCGCCACGATATGCGGTCCATGTCGAGGCCTGCAAATGGATCGGGGATCAATGCCAAAAACTACCCACTGAAGACGCGTTTCAAGCGTACATCAAGAAAGAACCAGCTAGACGTAAATTTTTTGAATGGCGGTTCGGAAACGAGGAAAAAAAATACATTGACGTCGCCGCACACACCTCAGATACGAGCAACTGGACCGTTTGCTATTTGCCAATAGACAGCTACGGCCGATACCGCGTCGACGTCTCATCTCAATCAGGAAATCCAGCACTCAAAGACCCGTCTGCGCAAATTTCCGTTCAACGGGAATGGACTTCCTCCAAATAATCAAAAATGAGTTTGAATGGGGCATCTAATGGACAGGCAGCATTACACAGTAACTGTCGTCATTGCCGCGCCCGGGACGCCCCTTTATACAAAGGGAAAGCAACAATTGGTGGATGGTGAACCAGCCACCTCTGGCCCAGGGCACATGTTTTTCGTACTCGACGATGGCAAAAGCAGGCCAGCCAGCTATGGCTTTGCCCCGATCACTCATGGGCAAATGAACGGCCCAGGAAAAATCTATGACACAGATGCAAGCGAATATCACAGGCCAGCATACTCAAGAACCATCGAAATAAGCAAAGAACAATATGAAAAACTCCATAAATTTGGGGAAGAACCAGAAAAATTTGGTTTTGACACGCAATACAGGGACGTACGCAACAATTGCGTCGATTTCACCTGGGCGGCCCTCAATCATGCCGGACTCCATCGAAACAAGAGCATTGATGTAAATGGCTTACTTATTCCAGGAGCCGGGCAACTGCTTCCGGACGTTCGCATCCCTCTGCCGCTAGAAGGGCCTGGAAAAGATGCTTACCGCCCGCTACGCAATATCCACGGTGTAGAGAGCATTGAGGCACCATTTCCTGACAGTCCATTGAACAGGGAAATCCGTAACCCGCTTCCATCGCAAAGGTCTTTGCAGCAGCACATTCTCAGCGAGGAGCGGCACGCGCCATCGTTAAAGGATCCCACGCATCCCGGCTACCAACTGTTTGCACAGGCAAAGGATCACATACAGATACTGGATCGCGAGCACGGACGACAAACGGACGCGCGCAGCGCCAATCTTGCGGGCTGCCTGGCGGTGCAGTCCTGCAAGATGGGAATGGACCGCATCGACGAAGTCAGGCTGAGCGACGATGCCTCGCGCGCATTTGCAGTGCAGAACAATCCTTACTCGGCCGGATCGCACGACCAGCTGCGTGCCCATGTCGATACGGTCGCCGCACTCAATACACCGCTGGAGCAGAGCAGTCAGGAATGGACAAAGGCTGCAGCCGAACGCGGGCAGGCAGAGCAGCATCGGAACTTGCAACAAGAGCAGACGCAGGCACCAGCAGCTCGGACCATGAGCTGACCGCACGAGAGTCGCCAGATGTGCACTCCTGCGCCCGACCTGTTGGCTACTAACTGACTTCTCAGAGCCAGCAACCATAGTCTACGGTGCAGCAACCTTGTCACTGCACCAATGCGAGTCGGCAGGAAACTCAGGCCTGCAGCTGGATCGTCAACGCGGCAGCGGCGACGCGCGCCTTCTCACGCGCCGCATCGATGCTGTCCGCGCGCGCCAGGGTGACGCCGACGCGGCGATGGCCGTCCACCCGGGGTTTGCCGAACAGGCGTAGTGCGGTGTCCGGGTCGCGCAGCGCCTCGGCCACGTTGTCGAACACCGGCACGCCATTGCCGTGCGCCAGCAACGCGCACGATGCCGAGGGGCCGGCCTGACGGATCACGCCGCCGTCCTGCGCGCCCACCGGCAGGCCGAGAATGGCTCGGGCATGCAGCGCGAATTCGCTCAGGTCCTGCGAGACAAGCGTGACCAGACCGGTGTCGTGCGGGCGCGGCGAGACTTCGCTGAACCACACCTCATCGCCCTTGACGAACAACTCCACGCCAAACAGGCCCCAGCCGCCGAGCTCGTCGGTGATGGCCTTGGCGATTTCCTGCGAGCGGCGCAACGCAGCGGCCGACATCGGTTGCGGCTGCCAGCTTTCGCGGTAGTCGCCGTCCTGCTGCCAGTGCCCGATGGGGTCGCAGTACGAGGTGCCACCGGCATGCCGCACGGTGAGCAAGGTAATTTCGTAATCGAAATCGATGAAGCCTTCGACGATGCAGCGACCGGCACCGGCACGCCCGCCGGTCTGCGCATACGCCCACGCCGCATCGATATCGGCCTCGCTACGCAGGGTGCTCTGGCCCTTGCCCGAGGACGACATCACCGGCTTGACCACGCATGGCACCCCCACCGCGGCGATTGCATTGCGATACTCCTCGACGGTATCGACAAAGCGATACGGCGAGGTCGGCAGGCACAGCGTTTCGGCTGCCAGGCGGCGGATGCCTTCGCGGTCCATGGTCAGGCGCGCGGCACGCGCCGTCGGGATGACCTTCTGGCCTTGCTCGCGTTCCAGCGCCACCAGGGTTTCGGTATGGATCGCTTCGATCTCCGGCACGATCAGATGCGGCTGCTCGCTGGCGATCAGCGCGCGCAATGCTGCGGGGTCGAGCATGTCCAGCACATGCGAGCGGTGCGCCACTTGCATCGCCGGTGCATTGGCATAGCGGTCGGCTGCGATCACTTCCACACCGAAACGCTGCAGCTCGATCGCCACTTCCTTGCCCAGTTCGCCCGAGCCCAGCAACAACACGCGGGTGGCGGAAGGCGATAACGGCGTGCCGAAAGTGGTCATGAGCGCGGTCCAGAACGAGAGGGGCCGCCATTCTAACGGTTGCCCACTGCCACGCCGACGAACGGCTGTTGTTTAACTGATATCACATTGATATCTTCTTACCATTCCACAAGGACTCGCGCTCATGAAAGAGAAGCCGATCGGTTCGTTACCCGGCATTCCCGTCGTTCTCGTCGCAGGCGCCGGCCTTGTCGGTACGTCTTGGGTTGTATTGACGATGATGGCCGACAACAGCGTCACGCTGGGCGCGTTCATCGCCGCGGTACTGGTCGCGGCGGCGTGCATTTTCATGCTGGCCGGGCTGTACACGCTGGAGCCCAACCAGGCCGCGGTACTGAGCCTGTTCGGCAAGTACGTCGGCACCGTCAAGGACGCCGGCCTGCGCTGGAATGTGCCGTTCTACGCCAAGCGTCGCGTCAGCCAGCGCGTACGCAATTTCGAAAGCGGGCGACTCAAGGTCAACGAGCTGGATGGCAGTCCGATCGAAATCGCTGCGGTGATCGTATGGCAGGTGCTCGATGCCTCCGAAGCGGTCTACAACGTCGACGACTACGAAAGCTTCGTGCATATCCAGTCCGAAGCGGCGCTGCGTGCGATGGCGACCAGCTATCCGTACGACCAGCACGAAGACGGCCAGATCTCGCTGCGCAGCCATCCGGCCGAAATCAGCGAGCAACTCAAGCGGCATCTGGACGAGCGCCTGACCCAGGCCGGCGTGGACGTGATCGAGGCGCGCATCAGCCACCTCGCCTACGCGCCGGAAATCGCCCAGGCCATGCTGCAGCGCCAGCAGGCCAATGCGGTGATTGCCGCACGCTCGCGCATCGTTGCCGGCGCAGTGGGGATGGTCGAAATGGCGCTGTCGGAGCTGCACAAGAATGGCGTGGTGCAGCTGGACGAAGAGCGCAAGGCGCATATGGTCAGCAACCTGCTTACCGTGTTGTGTTCCGATCGCGGGACCCAACCGGTGGTCAACGCCGGCTCGCTGTATTGAGGGCTGCCGATAAAACACCTGCGCTCACTGCCGCCCGGGCGCAGCCGCGGTTCGGCATCGGCATGCGCCACTCGTACACTGCGCTTGTGGGCGCGCCCTCCACGCCACCTGGCAAGCGCTCGCTTCCGTTGCGTCAGCCACTCCGAGATCGATCTGATGAATATCATGGTGCCCCTGGTGGTTGCGCTTTCCGGCTTGCCCGCGCTTGCCATCGCCGCGTCCATCGGCGCCGACGATGACGACCGTGCACGCGGGCTGGGCCTGCGCTGGGCATTGATCAGCCTGGTGATCCTGGTCGGCGCCGCATGCCTGTACTGGGCTGGCGACAATCGCGCCGGCATCTATGCCGTGGTGATCGGCATGCTCATCGGCGTCAACGCGTTGATCGTGTCGATGGTGATGCACCTGCGCCGTCACGGCGGCCGCAGAGACGGCAAATGAGCGAAAAAAAAGCCTACCCGCTGCGTATCAACGCCGATGTGTTGGCCGCCGTGCAGCGCTGGGCCGACGACGAATTGCGCAGCCTCAATGCGCAGATCGAATACGTGCTGCGCGATGCGTTACGCAAGGCTGGCCGGCTACCGAAACCGCAGGGCGAAAAAGAACAATCCGAAAATTGATCACGCGCCGTCGATCATCCAGACGCGACTGCGCACCGGTGTAGCGGTTCGCCCATCTGGGTCGGTGCGGGTCACAGCGCCTGGCCGGACTGGCAGCGCTCACCAGGCAACCGCTAAGCTGCGTAGATGCATCATCTTCAACGTGTACTCCTCAATACCAGCGCGATCGAGCTGTGGCCGGCCGATCTGCTGCGCGCGCGCGGCAATGCGGATGCGCGTGTGCTGGCACAGGCCGACTGGCTACTGCGGCGCAAACGCGATGGACGCTATCTGGCTGCACATCTTCCGCAGGGTCTGATGCCGCTGATCCCGCGGCTGGCACGCGAGCATGGCCTGGACGAAGCATTGGACCGTCTGCAGACCGCAACCGGCCGCATCGGCCAGGTACGCGACGACACGCTGGCGATCGACGGATTGCAGCGCCGGCTGAGCCAGCTCGGGCTCGCCGCCGACGACTATGTGCAACGGACCGGCCTGCAGTTGATTGCCGAACCGGCCGCACTGCAGTTTGCCGGACGCGATCGCTTCGGCCGCCCGCTATGGCTCAGTGCCGGCGCTGCACGCGCATGGCGACAGATGCGTGCGGCTGCGCTGCGCGCAGACATCGTGATCGATGCGATTTCAGGCTATCGCAGCCACGACTACCAACTGGGCATCTTCGAGCGCAAGTTCGCGCGCGGACTCACCCTGGAACAGGTCCTGACGGTCAACGCAGCGCCGGGTTTCAGCGAACATCACAGCGGCGACGCACTGGATCTGGGCACACCGGGCGAGCCGCCGGCCGAAGAGTCCTTCGAAGCCACGCACGCATTCGCCTGGTTGTGCAGCAACGCACACGCATTCGGCTACCGCCTGAGTTATCCACGCGACAACCCGCATGGCATCGTCTACGAACCGTGGCATTGGCGTTGGTCGGCGGGATGAGCCGGTCGAACGTCATGCGCCACGCAGCGCGGCTGGACAGGACGGCCCGTCGCGTCTGCCCCGCGTGCGTTCGCCCTACTCCTGCGAACGCGGTGTCGGCACCTTGGTCGCCACACTGAAGTCGGCAATCTTCCACAGATAGAACGCGGCATAGGTGCGGTACGGGCCCCACCGTTCGCCGCGTGCGGCCAGTTCGCTAGGGGTGGGCATCTGCTCCTGCTTGTCCACGCGCTGCGCCCCTTTGCGCACGCCCAGGTCGTCGATGGGCAGCAGATCCGGGCGGCCCAAGCGGAACATCAGCATCATTTCCACCGTCCAGCGGCCGATGCCGCGCACCGGCACCAGCGCCTGCACGATGGCGTCCTCGTCCATGAAAGCGAGCCTGCGCAGCGAGGGAATCTCGCCTTCGCGTTCGCGCCGTGCCAGATCGCGCAACGCCAGCGCCTTGTTGCCGGAAACGCCGCAGGCACGCAGCGCTGCATCGTCGATACGATCGAGGGTGTCCGCATGCAGCCGCTGCGCACCGATCGCCACTTCCACCCGCGCCACGATGGTCGACGCCGCCTTGCCGCTGAGTTGCTGGAACAGGATGGCGCGTGCCAGCGCATCGACCGGGTCGAAGGGTTTGTGCCAGCCCGGTTGCGGGGCGATCGGGCCGATGCGCTTCATCCACGCACCCAGCGCGCGATCGCGCCGGGACACATGCGCGAACGCAGCCTCCACATCGAATCCGCGGGCATGGCACGGCATGCTCAGCGCCTCAGCGCACCAATGGCCAGCACCACCCAGCCCAGCATCAGGCCCACTCCGCCGACCGGCGCCAGGGTGGTCGGCCACTGCAGCAACGCGCCCCCGACCAGGCTGCCGGCAAACAGCAACGTGCCGAGCAACAGCAGGTACAAGCCCACCCGGCCCAGCGCGCGCGTTTCGGTGGCGCCCAGCACGGTGAGGACCGCGCCGTGGCCGAATGCGTACAACGACGCCAGCTGCAGCCGCGACTGCACCACCGCATCGGCAACCCCGTGCGAGGCATAGGCCGATAGACCGACGGCAGTGGCCGCCAGCAGGCCGCCGCAGAACGCCAGCAGCGAGGGGTGTTTCTTGCGACGATCAAGCAAAGACATGCAGGCAACTTCCATGGCAGCGCCGCAGCGCAAAAAAAAACGCGCCGCAAGACTGCGGCGCGTTTTCGTCTGGATCAGCTCATCGTGGTGAGACGATTACTTGATGGCCCAGTAGACGTCGTAGGTGCCGTCCTGGGTGAACGACTTGTCCACGCCACCCTTCCACGCTTCGTATGGACGATCGGTCACGTCCATGCCGCTGGTGGCAGCCCAGGCGCGCAGCGAGTTACGCACTGCGTCCAGACCGGCCATGTGGCCTGCGTAGGTCGCAAAGGCCGAACGGTGCGCCGGAACCCGCTGGTACTTCACCGGTGCTTCGGACGGAATGTTGAGCTTCAACTCGTCGCCCGTTGCAGCCACCGGGGTTGCATCGGCGGGTGCCGCGGCAGCCGCGTCGTCCTTCTTGGCATCGGCCTTGGCGGTGTCGGCCTTGGCGTCGGCCTTCGGAGCACCACCAGCGCGCTTGCGCACCGGCTGCACCACGTCGAAGGCGTACTTGTCCGAAGCGAAGTCGGTGGTCACGATGCGCACCGGACCAACCGCCTCAAGGCCGTTGGAATCCATCACGCGCTTGATCCACTCCTGGTTGTCCTTGATCGACTTCTTGATCGTCTCGTTGTCACGATCGATGTTGCCCGCGGTGACGACCAATAGGTCCTCGGCCGGCACATCGACGATCTTGAGGTCGCTCAACACCGGCTTGCCGTCAAGCTCGGCGCGGTAGTCGAAGTTCGGCACGGTGGCCAGCGCAGTCGCCAGACGCGACAGACCCAGCTTCAGGTCGTCGCCCACGTGGCGGCTGACGTACAGGCCGGCATAGCGACCAAACAGGTTCCAGCCGTACTTGACGCTGTAATCCTGGGTGATCTTGACGTTCTTGTTGTTCTTGCCGGTCGGCACCAGGGTGAAATTGGTGACCTTGTCGTAGCCCTTGGTGGGATCTTCGATTGCGATCTCAACACGCTCGTTCTTGACGCTGTTGGTGATCTCCCAGCTGCCGTTGCCGATATAGCCCTCGGTGGAGCTGTATTCGACGCGTGCACCCTTGCCCTCTTCCGGGCCGGCCAGCTTCAGCTGGATCTTCGGGTCACGCAGCACAAGCGGGTTCCAATCCTTGAAACGACGGAAGCTGTTCACGGTGTCGTAAACAATCGTCATCCTGCGGTTGGTCTCAACACTCTCGGACATCTGCCGCTCCGAGGGCAACACCAAGCCCACCACGACAAACAAGCCAGCCACGATCCCCAAGGCGATCAGGAACTCGATAATACGGGTCATTCAGGAGGTCTCCGGGGCCGATCCCACGGCCGGGTTGAGTGAAGCGAAGCCACCATCCTAGCAGGCTTCGAGAAAGATGTTCAGTTGTGCGACGGGTAGCGCGGTCTTGCGGTGTCATTCACCGCGCAACGCAGCGCGTGGGGGATGCGCAATCCCAACCTGCACAAGGGTTTGGGCGGTTGCGCGCCGCTATCATGCACATCACGTGCTGCGTGCGTGTGATGTTGCAGTTGCCAGGCGGCACCGGTCCGCCCGTTTCGCAGTCCGACCGGCGCCGCAGCGTCCTGAATGCGAGTCCGGTGCCTGCTGCAGGCCGGCTTGGCGTCGAGCTCGCCGGCGCAGGGCCGAGCTCACACCAGCTGCAGTTCGAATGCTTTCAGCACCGCGCGGGTGCGGTCGCGTACGCCGAGCTTGGAGAGGATGTTGGAGACGTGATTCTTGATGGTGCCTTCGGCCACACCCAGCGAGTTGGCGATTTCCTTGTTGGAAAACCCACTCGCCATCAGCCGCAGGATCTCGGTTTCGCGGTCGGTGAGCGGATCGGGGCGGTCCAGGCTGACGAACTCGTTACGCATGTGCTCCAGACCCGACAGCAGGCGCTGGGTCACCGCCGGCTGCACCAGCGAGCCGCCTTCGGCGACGGTACGGATGGCGCCAACCAGTTGTTCCAGCGAGACGTCCTTGAGCAGATAGCCCTTGGCGCCGGCCTTGAGCCCGGCCAGCACCAATTGGTCGTCGTCGAAGGTGGTCAGGATGATCGTCGGCGGCAGGGTGCCGTTGCGCGAGAGCATCTGCAGCGCTTCCAGCCCGGACATCACCGGCATGCGCATGTCCATCAGCACCACGTCCGGCTGGATCTGCGGAATCTGCTCCACTGCCTGCTTGCCGTCGGAGGCCTCGGCCACCACCTCGATGCCGTCGTCCAGCGCCAACAGCGAGCGGATCCCCTGGCGCACCAGGGTTTGATCGTCGACCAGGCACACACGGATCATCACAACACTCCTTGGGTCACGGCCGCAGGCATCAGTGCCGGCGCGCCTGGAACAGCGATGCGCAGGCCAAAGCCCTCACCCCGCCGGGTTTGAATTTCGAGCTTCCCACCATACTGGTTCAGCCGCTCACGCATGCCGCGCAGCCCGTTGCCGGGCGCGACCGCATCGGCGCCGTGGCCGTCGTCGCGGGCGTCGATCAGCACCGTATCGGCATCGCGGCGCACCTGGATCCACAGGTTGCGCGCGCCGGCATGGCGCACCGCATTGGTGATGATTTCCTGGGTACAGCGCAGCAGCACGTGGGCGCGCTCGGGGTCGTCCAGGGTCAGCGGCTGGGCGATGTCCAGGTGGATATCCAGCGACGGCACCTGGGTGACCAGCGGGCGCAGCGCCGCTTCCAGGTCGATCGCGCCGCTGTCGCGCAGGTGGCTGACCGCCTCGCGCACATCGGTGAGCAACAATTTGGCCAGCGTGTGCGCCTGGCGCACGTGCTCCTGGGCCTGGCCCTCGGTGATGTGGCCGGCCACTTCCAGGTTGAGGCTGAGCGCGGTGAGGTGGTGGCCGAGCAGGTCGTGCAGCTCGCGCGAGATGCGGGTGCGCTCGTTGATGCGCGCACTCTCGGCCAGCAACGCGCGGGTGGCGCGCAGTTCGGCGTTGAGCCGGCGCTGCTCTTCGCGCGCATCGGTCTGCTGGCGGGCCACCAGGCTGGTGACGAAGATGAACATCGAAAAGCCGCCGTACAACAGCGACTGCATCAGCGCCGCGAACAGGGTGAAGTCCGGGCGCAGGTAGTAGAACACCGGCAGCACCGCCAGCTGGCTCAGCACCAGCCATAGCACGCCCACGCGTAGCGGCAGCAGCCACGGGATCACCCCGGCCGCCACCATCATCAGGATGCTGCCGAGCCCGGTTCCGCTCAGATAGCTCACCGCCAGCGCGCAGATGGTGAGCAGCAACAGGATCAACCGGTCGTACCAGTGCGCGTGGCCGCCGCTGTTCAAGCCGCGGGTCAACCAGAAGTAGCTGGCGCCGAAGCCGATGAAGAATGCCGACATCATCACCGCCTCGGCCACGCTGCGGTGGTCGCCTTCTTCGGCCGGCGGCCAGTAGGTGTACACCAAGGGCATGACGATCATCGCCCAGGTGAACAGGCCGGCAAAGCGCAGGACGCGCGTGTGACTGAGGTATCCCAACATGCCCGCATCTTAGGCGTAAGCGACCGCGCTGCCCTCTTGCCGGAAGTCATGCATGCCGGCAGGTGCACGGGTGGCGGATGTCGGGCCCGCGCAGCGCCTGTGCTGACGCGCCGTTGCACGCCGGCACCTGCCGCGCGCCGGCCGATCGCATGCGCTGGGTCGCCGCTTCAGGCCCCGCATGTAATAATCCGACGCAGATCCGATTTCGGGTCGACGCGTTACCCCACGGAGTCCCAATGTCGATCGTCATCCGCGACGTGCGCGAGCACGAGCTCGATTCCGTCCTGGCCCTGAACAACAATGCCGGACTGGCGATCCTGCCGCTGGATTCAACCAGGCTGCAACGTTTCTACGAGCAGGCCGAGTATTTCCGCGTCGCCGAGCGCGACGGCAACCTGGCCGGGTTTCTGGTCGGTTTCGGAAGCGGCAGTGCGCACGACAGCAGCAATTTCGCCTGGTTCCGGGACCGTCACCCGGAATTCTTCTATATCGACCGCATCGTGGTCGCCAGCCGCCGCCGCGGCGGTGGCGTCGGGCGGGCGTTCTATGCCGATGTGCAGAGCTATACCGAGCTGCGTTACCCGCAGCTGGCGTGCGAGGTGTTCCTGGACCATGGCGCAGATGCGGCCTTGCTGTTCCATGGCAGCTTCGGCTTCCGCGAGGTTGGCCAGAACACCATGCCCGATGTGGAAGTGCGCGCCAGCATGCTGATGAAAGACATGTGCAGCTATCGGTGGGTCAAGGAGACCTATGGCGGCAAGTTGCCCGACCACTTGCCGTGGGTGGGCCGGCCGCGTCATGCCGCCACCACCGCTAGCCCATCGACGGGGAGCTGAGTTGTGGCAAGTGTGAATGTGGATTTTGAACAGGCCGGCGAACTGAAGATCGGCCAGGTGGGCATCGCCAACCTGCGTGTGCGGACGCTGGATGTGCCGCGGCTGGTGCAGGAAATGCGCGAGCGCGTGAGCCGCGCGCCCAAGTTGTTCGGCCGTGCGGCGGTGATCCTGGATTTCGGCGGGCTGTCGCAGGTGCCGGACCTGGCTACGGCCAAGGCGCTGCTGGACGGCCTGCGCGATGCCGGCGTGCTGCCGGTGGCGCTGGCCTACGGCACCAGCGAGATCGACCTGCTGTCCCAGCAGTTGGGCGTGCCGCTGCTGGCCAAATTTCGCGCGCAGTACGAGCCGACCGCGGTCAGTCCGCCACCGCCACCGCCGCCGCCCGCACGTGCCGAGCCGGCACCGCCGGCCGCGCGACCGGCGCCGGGCCGGATGCAGCGCACCGCGGTGCGTTCGGGTCAGCAGCTGTACGCGGAGAACTGCGACCTGACCGTACTCAGTACGGTCGGTGCCGGGGCCGAGGTCATCGCCGACGGAAGCATCCATATCTACGGTACCCTGCGTGGCCGCGCTCTGGCCGGCGCGCAGGGCAATCCCGACGCGCGCATCTTCTGCCGCGACTTCCACGCCGAACTGGTTGCCATCGCTGGCCACTACAAGGTGCTGGACGATGTTCCCATGGACCTGCGTGGCAAGGCCGTCCAGGTCTGGCTGGAGCAGGATCAGATCAAGATCGCTGCGCTTGATTGACGCGGCCCAACCACAGAAATATTCGGAGAAATCCTTTGGCTGAAATCATCGTAGTCACCTCCGGCAAGGGCGGCGTCGGCAAGACCACCACCAGCGCAAGCCTGGCTTGCGGGCTGGCCAAACGCGGCAAGAAGGTGGCGGTCATCGACTTCGACGTCGGCTTGCGCAACCTGGACCTGATCATGGGCTGCGAGCGGCGCGTGGTGTACGACTTCGTCAATGTCGTGCACGGCGAAGCCACGCTCAAGCAGTCGCTGATCAAGGACAAGCGGTTCGAGAACCTGTACGTCCTGGCCGCCTCGCAGACCCGCGACAAGGACGCGCTGACCCAGGAAGGCGTGGAAAAGGTGCTCAAGGACCTAGCCGCCGACGGCTTCGACTACATCGTCTGCGATTCGCCGGCCGGCATCGAAAAAGGCGCGTTCCTGGCGATGTATTTCGCCGACCGCGCGGTGGTGGTGGTCAATCCGGAAGTCTCTTCGGTGCGCGACTCGGACCGCATCATCGGCCTGCTCGATTCCAAGACCCGCAAGGCCGAAGAAGGCAAGGCCGTGCCGGCGTTCCTGCTGCTGACCCGCTACAGCCCGGGCCGCGTGGAAGGCGGCGAGATGCTCAGCATCACCGACGTGGAAGAAGTGCTGGGCCTGAAGGCGATCGGCGTGATTCCCGAATCCGGCGACGTGCTCAACGCCTCCAACAAGGGCGAGCCGGTGATCCTGGATGCCGAGTCCCCGGCCGGCCAGGCGTATGACGACGCAGTCGCCCGCATCATGGGCGAGGAGCGCCCGATGCGATTCACATCCGTGGAGAAGAAAGGCTTCTTCAGCAAGCTGTTCGGAGGGTAAGCATGGGCCTGCTCGATTTTCTCAAGAGCAAGAAAAACACCGCCGAGACGGCCAAGAACCGCCTGCAGATCATCATTGCGCAGGAGCGCAACCACCGCGGCGGGCCGGATTACCTGCCGCTGATGCAGCGCGAACTGCTGGAAGTGATCAAGAAGTACGTCAACATCGATGCCGATGCGGTGCGCGTGGATCTGGTCAAGGACGGCGAACACGACGTGCTGGACATCTCGGTCGCCCTTCCGGAAGACGGCGACAAGTAAGCGCCGACAACGGCACCGCGTTCGCACGGTGCCGTTGTTGCATGTGACCCGACCGCGAGCCATTGCGCGTGACCACCGCCCCCACTGCCACACCCACCGCTGCCGATGTCCTGTGCGTGGCCGATATCGGCCTGGACGCACCTGCCGCCCTGCTCGCGCGCTATGGCTTGCGCCTGCATCGCGTGGACAGTGGTGCAGCGATTCCAGGCAGTTTCTGGGGCGAACCGGAGGCCGGCATCATCGGCTGCGATGTGTACGTGCGCGACGACACCCCGGTGCATTCGCTCCTGCACGAAGCCGGACATCTGATCGTGCTGCCTGCGGAAAAACGCGCCGCCGTGCATACCGACGCCACCGATTCGGTGGAGGAAGAAGACGCCACCTGTTACCTGCAGATCCTGCTGGCCGAGCAACTGCCCGGCGTGGGCAGCGCGCGCCTGATGGCGGACATGGACAGCTGGGGCTATACGTATCGGCTGGGCTCCACCCGTGCCTGGTTCGAGCAGGACGCGGAGAACGCGCGCAGCTGGCTGGACGCACGCGGCCTGTTGCCTGCCTGAGCTTGCGCGGCGCGTTCAAGTGGCTGCCCAACCGCAGCGAGCAGTGGTCAGCAGCGACGGGCATCAGGGCAGTGCGGCGTTCGCAGCAGCAGCGGCGAACGTGTGGCACCTGCAGTACGGAATAGCGGACGCGCCGTCTGGGCTGAGCGCAGTCGGTCGAGTGATCGGCCTCAGGATCCCGTTGCCGTGGCGCCGGAGAGATCCAGCGTGGCCACCGTGCCCTGCCCTGCATTGGAATCCAGCTGCAGATGCCAGCCCAGGTGCTCGCACAACCGTCCGATCAGCTCCAGCCCGATGCCACTCCCCTGACGTGCGTTGCCGCGCGCCAGGCGCGTGTAGATGGCGCTGATCTCTTCGGGCGTCATGCCATGGCCGGGGTCGGCAATGCGGACCACGCCGGGCGCCGACAGCGAGATGCGAATGATGCCGCGGTCGCTGTTTTCGATGGCGTTGCGCAGCAGGTTGCCGATGGCCGTCTGCACGATGGCGACCGGGGCGACCAGGCTGCACGGCGGCAACGGGTCCACGACCAGTTGCAGATCCTTGTCGGCGCACAGGTGCGTGTGGTCGGCCACGATGTCCGGCAGCAACTGATCCAGCCGCAACGCATCGCTGCTGCGCACCAGCCGGCCGGGGTCCTTGGCCAGCACCAGCAGCAAGGTGATCAACTGCTCGACCGAGGCGCTGGTCTGGGCAATGCGCTGCAGCTGGTGGCGTACCGCCGGCGGCGTGCCGGGTTGCTCCAGCGCCAGCTCCACCGCATTGCCGATCACCGCGATGGGCGTGCGCAATTCGTGGCTGGCGCTGTCGATGAAGGCCCGCTCTCGGTCGACGAACTGGCTGTTGCGTTCCAGATAATCGTTGAGCGCATCGGCAATCACGTACAGTTCGGCGCTGCCCTGTGGCCCGACCGCAATCTGCTGCGCACGCTGCCCTGGACGCAACGCGCCGATGTCGCGCGCAAGTTCCACCAAAGGGCGCACCAGCCGGGCCATCGCATACGTGCCCATCAGCAAGGTGATGCCGATCAGCGCGATCCCAGCGGCCAGCATCCAGCGGGTCAGGAACTTTTCCAGCGCTTCGAAATCGGTGATGTCCAGCACCAGGGCCAGGCGGCCGGCATGCGCGGTGTCGCGCACCATCACGGCACTCTGGCGGCCGGCGATCTCCAGACCGTCGTGCAGGCCGGGATGCAGGGTGCGCAAGACCGGCGGCGTGCGCGCGACATCGTCGACGCGGTACAGCCGCAAGGTGTCCGAGTCCTGCCAGTGATACTCCGGATTCTGCACGCTGCGCTCGAGAATGCTGTCCAGTTCGGAATTGAGCAGCGAGCGCCACACGCCGTGTTCGGCGCGTTCGTGCAGGTACTGCGCGGTGCCGAACACCGCCAGGGTCATCAGCAGCGTGTAGCCGAACAACCACACCAGCACGCGGCGACCCAACGGGCGCTGTTTAGACATCGCTGCAGTCGCCAGCGCCAGGTGCATCGGCCGCATCCAGCTGCGCCAGCCGGTAGCCGAGCCGCGGCAAGGTATGGATCAGTTTTTGCGCGAACGGGCCGTCCACGCTGCGACGCAACTCATAGATATGCGAGCGCAGCATGTCGCCGTCGGGCGGATCGTCGCCCCACAACGATTGCTCCAGGCGTTGCCGCGTCACCGCGGCCGGGCTGGCCTGCATGAGCACTTCCAGCAACTTGCGGCAGGCCGGATACAGATGCAGCACCTGGCCGGCGCGCGTCGCTTCCAGCGTGGCCAGGTCCAGGCGCAGGTCGGCCACTTGCAGCAGTTTGCCGCGGCGACGGCCGTGCGCACGCGCCAGCAAGGCTTCGATGCGCACCTCCAGCTCGGGCAGTGCGAAGGGTTTGGTCAGGTAGTCGTCGGCGCCGGCGCGGAAGCCGGCGATCTTGTCCGGCAGTTCGTCGCGTGCGGTGAGCATGATCACCGGCAATTCGGACTGGTGCTGCTCGCGCAGCCGGCGCAGCACTTCCGGTCCATCCATGCGCGGCATCATCCAGTCCAGGATCAATGCGTCGTAATGCTGGGTGGTCGCCAGATGCAGGCCGGTGACGCCATCGGGCGCGGCGTCCAGGGTATGCCCGCGCGCTTCGAAATAGTCGAACAGGTTGGCAACCATGTTGCGGTTGTCTTCAATGACCAGCAGCCGCATGAGCGGGGTTCCAGGACGGCCCGGCAGGCACAGTGTGCGCATCCTAACCGAGGCCGGCCAAACGCGACCGCTATCGCCGGCACGGCCTTCCAACCGGTTGCGCTTCGGCAGCAGCGCATGGCGATGCCTGCGCTGCGATGCGCGATCACGCAGGCTCGGCTCCGACAAATTTCCGACCCACTTGCCAGATAGTGTCTGCCCGCATTTACTCAGGGCGTGCGCGTGTCGCCTGCCATCGCTGCCTCCTCATCCCGCCAGCGCGCACTGCTGGCCGCGCTGCTGACGATCGTCGTCAGCTTGCTGGCCGGGCTGGGCATGCGCCAACCCAATCCGCCGGACGAGCCGCGCTTCGTGCTGGCCGCGCGCACCATGGTCGAGACCGGCCAGTGGCTGCTGCCGCACCGTGGCAGCGAGTTGTATGCAGAAAAACCGCCGGCCTTCATGTGGCTGCAGGCGGCCACCTACGAACTGGTACCGCACTGGCCGGTGGCCTTCCTGCTGCCGTCGCTGCTGGCCGCGCTGGCCACGTTGTGGCTGACCTGGGATATCGCGCGCCGGCTCTGGACGCGGCGCGTGGCGGCCCACGCGGTGCTGGCCTTGTTCACGGTGCTGCAGTTCGGCCTGATGGCCAAGCGTGCGCAGATCGATATGGTGCTGGTGGCGCTGACCACACTGTCGTTGTGGGGACTGCTGCGGCACCTGCTGCGCGGGCCGGACTGGCGCGCCTGGACGCTGGGCCTGTTTGCTGCCGGCGTCGGCACGGTGACCAAGGGCGTCGGTTTTCTGCCGCTGCTGGTTTTGCTGCCGTGGATGGCGCTGCGGCGTACGCATTGGCGCGTATTGCCGGCGCGCGCGCTGGCAGGACGCAGCTGGGCACTGGTGCTGCCGGCGTTCGTGGCCGGTACGGCGGTGTGGCTGGGGCCGCTGGGCATCGCGCTGTGGCACAGCGACGACACGCAGCTGCATGCCTATGCGCACGAGCTGTTGTTCAAGCAGACCGGCACGCGCTACGCGCACGCCTGGCATCACGTCAAACCGTTCTGGTACTACCTGCAGGTGATCGCCACCTTGTGGCTGCCCGGATGCCTGTTGTTGCCGTGGCTGCTGCCGGCCTGGTGGCGGCGACTGCGCCGCGGCGACCCGCGCTATGTGCTGCTGCTGGCCTGGAGCGTGCTGGTGCTGCTGTTCTTCAGCGCCAGCCCGGGCAAACGCGAGGTCTATATCTTCCCGATGCTGCCGGCACTGTGCATTGCCGCGGCGCCGTTGCTGGCGGGGTTGTTGCGCCGGCGCGGCGTGCGGGCGCTGCTGACCGGGTATGTGCTGCTGCTTGCCGTCGCCGGCCTGGCGCTGGGCGGCGGCATTGCGTTGCATCTGCACTGGGCCGAGAACACCGCAGTCAAGCGCGGCATGGAGCTTGCCTCGCTGCAGCCGGTGGGTTTCTGGTTGATCGGCCTGGGCGTGGTCGGCCTGGCGGCGAGTGCATGGTCGCGCGGTAAACGCGCGGGCACCGCGTTGGTGGTGATGACCGCCGCGCTGTGGACGGTGTTCGGCCTGGGGTTGATGCCGGCGCTGGATCCTTATAGTTCGTCCTCACGTCTGATGCAGCGCGTGGGCCAGCGCATCGGCCCGGACGCGCAGCTGGGCATGCTGGCCTGGCGCGAGCAGAACCTGCTGCAGGCCGATCGCCCGGTGACCGATTTCGGCTTCAAGGCGAGCTGGCAGGACCAATGGGCCAAGGCCGGCCCGTGGCTTGCGCAAGCGCCGCACACTCGCTGGCTGTTCGTGCTCAAGCAGGCGGTGCCGGCATGTATCGATCCGGCGCAACGCATCGATATCGGCGAGTCCAATCGCAATCAATGGCAGTTGCTGCCCGGCACGGCGTGGCATGCCGGTTGCATCGCCGCTGCGTCCGACGCCGAACAAACCGGTGGCGAAGGCGATGCAGACTGAACGCTTGGTGTCGGGTTAACGGCCGGGCAACCCCGGTCCGACCGCTTTCCGACATCCGGGTTTCGAAGATGTCGGGCATTGACACAGGCCGCCATCTCGATGACAACGCTTCCCATCCGTGCGCCGACCGTGGCGCATACCGCCAGCGGCGTGGAGACGCACTTCCTCGTGCGCCATCTGTGGCTGCCCCTGGCCTGCGTCCTGTTGGCGAGCGCGCTGCTGATGGGCGCCGGTGGCGACCAATGGATCGCCGATGCGCTGTATCGGTTGGAAGGCGGCCACTGGTTACTCAAGGACCACTGGTTCACCAGCGGCGTGATCCACCGCGTGGGTAAATGGTTGAGCACGGCAGCCGGAGTCGGCGTGCTGGTGCTGGCCATCGTTGCGTGGTGCAGGCCGCGCCTGAAGGTGTTGCGCTGGCCGCTGACCTACCTGGCCGCCTCCGTCGCGCTGTCGACCTCGCTGGTGTCGCTGCTCAAGTCGTGGACGGCGATGGATTGCCCATGGGATCTGAGCCGCTATGGCGGTACGCAGGCGATGATCGGGCTATTCGAATCGCGCCACGGCATCGCCGCGTCCGGGTGCTTTCCTGCCGGCCATGCCAGTGCCGGTTATGCCTGGGTGGCACTGTATTTTTGTGCGCTGGCGCTCCGTCCTGCATGGCGGTTTGCAGGTTTGTTCATAGGCTTGGCAGCAGGTCTCATTTTCGGTGTTGCGCAACAATTGCGCGGCGCGCATTTTCTCTCGCACGACCTGTGGTCGCTGGCGGTGTGCTGGGTGAGCGCACTGGCGCTGTACTGCGTGATGCTGCAACGGCCGCGTCGCGCGCTTGGATTGATGTTGCTCTCGGGGGATGCAGCATGAGTACCTGGTTGCCGGAACCGCGCAGGCGTGGTGGCCTGCGCGCGCTGACGTGGAGTACGCGGCCGACGGTGTCGACCGAAGCGTTGGTACTGCTGTCGAGCCTGTTTTTTGCGTTGGTGTGCAATCAGTTGTTCTGGCGCACGGCCATGGCCACGCATCCGGGCAGCATCGGGTTCGCGATCTCGTTGATGGCGCTGTTGGTGGCCGTGCATGCGCTGCTCCTGGGCATCCTGGTTTGGCGCTGGAATGCAAAGCCGCTGCTGACGCTCTTGCTGTTCACCACCGCGCTGGCCGCGCATTACATGGACAGCTACAACGTCTATCTGGATGCGGACATGCTGCGCAACGTGCTGCATACCGATCACAAGGAATCGCGCGAGTTGCTCACGCCGGGCCTGATCCTTCCGCTGGTGTGCTACTTCCTGATTCCGACTGCATTGCTGTGGCGCACACGTTTGCGCGCACGCAGTGCGGGCAAGGCGGTGCTGGTGCGATCGGGCTTCCTGCTGGTGGTGGCGGTGGTGGGCGCTGCTGGCGCCATGCTCTCGTCGCAGGATATTTCCGCACTGATGCGCAATCACCGCGAAGCGCGTTATTTGGCCACGCCGATCAATTACATCGTGGCATTGCGGCAAAACCTCAAATCCGAATCGCCGATCAAGCGTGCTCCCAAACAGCCGATCGAACACGACGCCATGGCCACGCCGCGCGCGCCGGGCAGCCGCCCGCGCTTGTTGCTGGTGGTGCTGGGGGAAACCGCACGCGCGCAGAACTGGGGACTCAACGGCTATGCCAGACAGACCACGCCGGAGCTGGCACAGGCAGGGGTGATCAACTTCCCCGACATGCATTCGTGCGGGACCAGCACCGAAGTCTCGGTGCCCTGCATGTTCTCGCCCTACGGGCGTCGCGACTACAACGAAGACATGATTCGTGGCCATCAGTCGTTCCTGCATGTGCTGGAACATGCCGGCATTTCGACGCTGTGGCGCGACAATCAGTCCGGCTGCAAGGGCGTGTGCGACGGGTTGGAGATCCAGAAGCTGGACGATGCCACCACACCGGGCCTGTGCGCCGATGGCCGCTGCATGGACGAGATCCTGTTGAGCGACCTGGCTGCGCAGGTGCGCGCAAAGCCTGGCGACCGCGTGGTGGTGCTGCACCAACTGGGCAGCCATGGCCCGAGCTACTTCGAACGGTACCCGGCGCAGTTCGAACGCTTCAAGCCGGTGTGCAAGACCGCGGATCTGGGCAGCTGCGGCCGCCAGGACATCGTCAACGCCTACGATAATTCGATCCTGTACACCGACCATTTCCTCAATCAGGCCATCCACGCGCTGCGTGGCCTGCCGGACTACGACACGGCGATGATCTATCTCTCCGATCACGGCGAATCGCTTGGCGAAAAAGGCCTGTACCTGCATGGCGTTCCGTATGCCATCGCGCCCAAGGAGCAGACCCATGTGCCGATGGTGATGTGGTTCTCGCCTGAGTTCGCGCGCGATCGCGGCCTGGATGAAGCCTGCCTGCGCCACCGTGCAGGGCAATATACCGATCAGGATGCGCTGTTCCCGTCCGTGCTTGGGTTGATGCAGGTCAAGACCAGCGTCTATGCGCCCGAGCGCGACCTGTTCGCCAAGTGCACCGGCACCACGCTGCGCTGATCGCCAACGCCTGCGTCTGCCCGCGCCGCACATCGCATGCGTGGCGTGCGTTGCCCCTTGCCCTGAACCCCGGCGCGCTCTAGCCTTCGCCGGACTTCACTGCAAGGACCACCCGTGAATCCTCGTTTGCTGTTGCTGGCGTTGGCTGTGGCTGCCGGCACCCTGAGCTTGTCGGCCTGCCGCCGGGATGCGGCACCACCGGACACACCTGTGGCGAGCAAGACCGCGCTGGCCGAAAGCGCCGACCAGTTCGTTGCGCGCATCAGCGCCGAATACAAGGCGGCCTATCCGGAAATCACTGCGGCGCAGTGGCTGTCGTCGACCTACATCAACGGCGATTCGCAGTTGCTGGCGGCCAAGGCCAACGAACGCTCGCTGGCGCAGCTGGACCGGTGGATCGAACAATCCAAGCAGTACGCCGGCACACCGATGTCGGCCGACAGTGCGCGTGCGCTGCAATTGCTGAAATTGATGAGTGCCCTGCCCGCACCGCGCGACCCGGCCAAGCTGGCCGAACTCACCCGCATCGCCGCCAAGATGGAAGGCGATTACGGCGCGGGCAGCTACTGCGTGGGCGAAGGCGAGCAGCGCCGCTGCCGCCAGCTCGGCGAGTTGGAGCAAGTGCTGGCCAGCAGCCGCGACTACAACGAACAACTCGACGCCTGGCAGGGCTGGCACAGCACTGCGCAGCCCATGCGCAAGGACTACCAACGCTTCGTCGAACTGGCCAACGAGGGCGCACGCGGGCTGGGTTTCGCCGACGTCGGGGTGCTATGGCGCAGCGGCTACGACATGCCGCCGGCGCAACTGGCCAGCGAAACCGACCGTCTGTGGGAACAGGTCAAACCGTTGTATGCGCAGCTGCAGTGCTATGCGCGCGGCAAACTCGATACGCAATACGGCAAGGACAAGGGCGAGGTCGCCGGCGGCCTGTTGCCGGCACACCTGATGGGCAATATGTGGCAGCAGGACTGGAGCAACCTGTGGGATCTGCTGCAGCCCTACCCTGGCGCCGGTGATCTGGACATCACCTCCGCGCTGGAAAAGCAGTACCAGGGCAACCTCAGCGCAGTGCTGGCGCGCAATACCGGCGGCGATGGTGGCGCGGCCGCACGCTTCAACGCCGAACGCGAGGCGCAGCTGCGTACCGCCAAGCAGATGACCGAACGCGCGCAGGATTTCTACACATCGCTGGGCATGCCCAAGCTGCCGGACACGTATTGGCAGCGCTCGCAGTTCATCAAGCCGCTGGACCGCGATGTGGTGTGCCACGCCAGCGCCTGGGACATGAACATGGGCGGCGAGCCGAACCAGAACATCGGCGCGGACGTGCGCACCAAGATGTGCATCAAGCCGACCGAAGAAGACTTCACCACCATCTACCACGAGCTGGGCCACATCTATTACGACCTGGCTTATAACCCGTTGCCGCCGCTGTTTCAGAACGGCGCCAACGATGGCTTCCACGAAGCGATCGGCGACACCATCGTGCTGGCGATGACGCCCAAGTACCTGCAGTCGATCGGCATGGTGGGCGAGCAACAGACCGGCCGCGAGTCGTTGATCAATTCGCAGATGCGCATGGCACTGAGCAAGGTGGCGTTCCTGCCGTTCGGTTTGATGATCGACCGCTGGCGCTGGGGCGTGTTCGACGGCTCCATCACGCCCGAGCATTACAACCAGGCCTGGTGGGAACTGAAAGCCAAGTACCAGGGCGTGGCGCCGGTCGGCGCGCGCGGCGAAGAATTCTTCGACCCTGGCGCCAAGTACCACGTGCCGGGCAACACGCCGTACACGCGCTATTTCCTGGCGCATATCCTGCAATTCCAATTCTACAAAGGCCTATGCCAGGCTGCCGGCCATCAGGGGCCGCTGTACGAATGCAGCTTCTACGGCAACAAGGACGCCGGGCAGAAGTTCTGGTCGATGCTGCAGCGTGGTTCCAGCCAACCCTGGCAGACCACACTCAAGGAACTCACCGGCAACGACAAACTCGATGCCGGACCGATGCTGGAATACTTCGCGCCGATGAGCGAATGGCTCAAGCAGCAGAATCAAGGGCAGATGTGCGGGTGGCAGGCACCGGCCGCCACTCCGGCAACCACGACGACTGCGCCTGCGATGGCGCGCTGATGACGCATGGCAAAGGAAAGCGTCGACCACCGGCCAACCGTCGCTTCGGCAGATTGCTCAGGTGCAGCGCTCTCTGACAGCGAGGTGTTGCGTCGATGATCGGTCAGCGTTGCACGTGGTGGTTGCTGGTCTGTATGACGGCAGGTGGGTGCATCGCAGCGTTGGCGGTGCTGTTGTCGCTGGCGTGGCACCTGACGATTGCTTATTGCTGGCAGTGGCCGGGATTGATCGGCTCGCAACACAGCGCGCAGATGCCAGCGTTTCCCGCCTGCATGGCGCGGTGGCATCCTGCCACTGATCAAACCGTGATCGCGATGAGCATGCTCATCGCTTTGGCGACCTGCGGCAGGCTGCTGCACCATCTACTTCGGCATCGTCCACCCGCTGTTGCGCGTCCAGTGACACGCCCTGACTGACACCCAACGCTGTCGTGGGCAGCAGACGTGTCAGGCAGTGCGTCTAGCAGCGCTTGTTCCAGCAGGCTCAGTTGAGCTTGGTGCCGCCCTGCAACCGTTCGCTCAACCTGGTCTTGAACTGCTCGAACTCCATGCCGTCGGCACGGGCTTCGGCGTGCGCGGCGTCCTTGAGGGCGTCCGAGTAGGTCAGCCGCACGGGGGTGCCCTGGCGTTCGTGCAACTCGGCCGCGCGCATGATCAGCGCCAGCACCTGGGCGGCGCTGGTGCTTTCGCCGGCGATGCGGCCATCCATGCCCAGCACCCATTCACCGTCGCGGCGGACGATGCCGGCCAACAGGGTGCGTTGCTGGTCGCGGAGTTCGGCATGCGGTTCGATCGGGGACACCGGCGCGGGATTGGCGGCGGCCTGGTTGCGCTGGCGCTCGGCGGCGCGCTTGCGGGCATCACGGCGCAACTTGGAATCGGTGGACATGCAGGCTCCTGTGAGGTCAGAGGTGGTCGGCCGGCTCCAGAGGCACTGCCTCGGTGGCCTGGCGGTGCCGTAGACGGCGGCCGCTGCGGCGCTCCCAGCGCCAGAATAGCCAGCCCAGCAAGAAAAAGCCGGTCATGCCGATCGCCAGATGCCGCGGATGCTCACTCAGCAGCGGCGACAGCACCCCGGCCACCACCGTATTGGTCATCAACTGCGTGAAGGCCTGCAGCGAGGACGCCAGGCCGCGCTGCTGCGGGTACATGTCCAGCACTGCCAGCGCCAGGATCGGGAAGATCAGCGCCATGCCCACGCCGGCCAGGAAGATCGGCAGCACCGCCCACGGCAGCGCGATCTGCGCCACCGCAAAGGTGTAGGCCAGATTGGCCAGCGCCGCCACCCCGCAGCAGATGAAGCCGATGCGGATCTGCCGCACCGGCTGCATGCGCCCGGCCATGCGCCCGGACAGGAACGAGCCCAGCGTCATGCCGCCGATGGTGGGAATGAACAGCCAGGCGAAATCGCCTTCGCCCAGCTTCAGGTGCTGCATGATCAACACCGGCGCCGACGCGATGTACAGGAAGATGCCGGCGAAGTTGAACGAACCGGCCGCGGCCAGGCGCTGGAAGCGCGGGTTGAAGCCGATGCGCACGTAATCCTGCAACAGGCGTTTGAACTGCAGCGGCGTGCGCGCCTCCACCGGGTGGGTCTCGGGAAGCCAGGTCAGGGTTGCGATGAGCAGCACCAGGCCGAACACCACCAGGAACCAGAAGATCAACGGCCAGCCGCCGCCACTGAGCAGGATCCAGCCGCCGATGATCGGCGCGATGGCCGGCGCAATCCCGAAGATCATCGACACCTGGCTCATCAGCCGTTGCGCGTCCGGGCCATGGAACAGGTCGCGGATCACCGCCCGCCCGACGATCATGCCCACGCCGGCCGACAGGCCCTGCAGCGCGCGGAATGCCAGCAGCGTGGGCAAGTCTTGCGACAGCGCACAGCCGATCGAGCCGGCGACAAACAAGGCCAGCCCGCCCAGGATCACCCGTTTGCGGCCCCAGGCATCGGACAACGGCCCGTGCGCGATGCTCATCAGGCCATACGCCAGCAGATAGACGCTGATGGTCTGCTGGATCGCCACCTGGTCCACCGCCAGGCTGCGGCCCAGCTGCGAGAACGCCGGGAAGATGGTGTCGATCGAAAACGGGCCGAACATCGCCAGCCCGGCCAGCAGCAGCGCCATGCGACGGGTGGAGGGAACAGCAGAAGTCATGCGCAACGGTATCCGGAGGACTCCCCACGCGCAGGCACCGGCAGCGGTGGTCAGGCCAACGAGCGCAGCGGCAGGCATGGGGCAAAGAAGCCGACACTTTACGCCAACTGCCACCGCATGCGGCCAGCGATGGAGCGCATGCGCGGCACGCAGGCACATAAATCGCAGCCGCGTCCGCTTCGTCCTAGCACGGCATCGTCATCCTGCCCAGCCGAGCGGCTGCGCCCCCGGCAATGACGGCGCCGGCAGTGCTCGGCGCCAGCGGCCAACGGCAGCGATCAGTCGGCTGCGGCGGAGCGCTCCTGCAGCCGCTGCCAATCGGCGATCGGCTGATCGCTCACCACTCGCCCCTGTTCCAGGGTAATGACGCGCGCGGCCATGGCCACGGTTTCGCGTCGATGCGCCACGATGATCCGGGTGACCTGCATTGCCTGGATGGCGCGATTGACGCGCTGCTCGTTCATGACGTCCAGATGGCTGGTCGCCTCGTCCAGCACCAGGATGCGTGGCGACCTGTACAGCGCGCGTGCCAGCAAGACGCGTTGCCGCTGCCCGCCCGACAACCCGGTACCCGCCTCGCTCAACAACGAGGCGTAGCCTAGCGGCATCTGCTCCACCTCCTGGTGCACGCCGGCGATGCGCGCGCAACGTTCGACCTGCGCCTGATCCGGCTCCGGGTCGAAGAAACTGATGTTTTCGCTGACCGATCCAGTGAACAGCAGATCGTCCTGCATCACCGTGCCGACGATGGCGCGATAGGGCGTCAGCGCCGTCTCGCTCAGCGGGCGCCCGCCGATCTTTACGTGTCCGGCGCTGGGTTTCAGCAGCCCGAGGATCACTTTGACCAAGGTGGTCTTGCCGCACCCTGACGCGCCGGTGATGGCCACGCATTCCCCGCTGGCGATGCGCACGCTGACGTCTTCGAGCACGGCCGGGGTATCGTCGGCATAGCGGAAGCCGATGCCGCACAGTTCGATGGTGGTGTCGTTCCAGGCAGGCGCATCGATGCGCTGATCGGCCTCCTCGCGCGGCTGGTGGACGATGTCGGCCACCCGCTCCAGATGGACGCGCAACAGGCGGAACTCCACCAGCCGATCGATCAGCTCTGACAAGCGCATGGCGAACTGCTCGCGATAAGCCATGAATGCCAACAGCATGCCCAGCGAAAGCTCTGCGCGCAGGATCGCGAACGCGGCGAGCCAGATCACCAGCACCCGCTCGCATCCGAACAGCAGGCGCTTGAGTGACGACTGCCAGACCTCGCCCTGCGCCAGGCGCAGTTGTGCATTGGTCTGTTCGGCCAGCAGATGGGTCCAGTCCATGCGCCGCACCTGCTGGCGCCCGAACAGCCGCACGCCCTGGATGCCGCGCACGCTCTCCAGCAGGTGGGTGTGCTGGCGCGCGTCCCACAACAACTGCTCGGCGGCAGCTTCGCGCATCCTCCGCAGCCACAGCCAGCGTGTCGCCGCATACAGCGTTACCGCCACCAGCGTGATCGCGCTGAGGCCGACGCTGTAGACCAGCATCAGGCCGAGGGTGCCGATCACCAGCACGCCATCGACCAGGGTCTGGGTGAATCCGGTCGTCAAGGTGCGTTGCACCTGCACGATCGAGGCGAATCGCGACTGGATTCCGCCGAGGTGACGCTTCTCGAAATACGCCAACGGGAGCGCGAGCAGGTGCGCAAACACCTGCCCCATCCATTGAAAACCCAGCTGTGCCGACACGCTGGCGATCAGCCATCCGCGCAGCAGGGCGATGCAGGATTGCAGGACCACCAGCAACAGGAACCCGGCGCCAAGGACATGGATCAACCCGATGTCGGCCGACGGCACCGCCTGATCGACGATCCACTGCAGTTGGAACGGCATTCCCAGGCTGAGTACCTCGAGCGCGAATGCCAACGCAAGCACCTGCCAGACCGCCCGTCCAAGCCCGTGGACACGACCGATCAACGAGGACAACGCCACTGCCGGCGCCGCAGCTTGCGGACGGAAGTCGGCGGCCGGGCTGAGTTCCAGCGCGATCCCGGAGAAATGCCGGGAGAATTCGCCCGGCGTCAGGCTCCGCGGCCCGCTGGCCGGATCGTGGATCTGCAGACGACGGGTGCCCACCCGCTTGAGCACGACGAAATGATTGAGATCCCAATGCACGACGCAGGGCAGCTGCAACTCCGGCAGCGCGTCCATTTCCAGCCGCAACGCGCGCGCCTGCAGACCGAGCGCCTGCGCGATCGCGACCAGATTGGCCAGGTTGGTGCCCTGTCGCGATAGCAGGAAGCGGCGGCGCAGTTCGGCCAGGCCGATGTGGCAACCGTGATAGTGGGCGATCATGGCCATGGCCGCCAATCCGCATTCGCCGACTTGCCCCTGCAGGATCATCGGCAATCCACGCACGCCGGACGCTCGGCGCAACTGCGCCCACCAGCGGCTCATCGCAGCGTGCCGTGCAAACTGGACAGCGGCTCGAATGCCCACTGCGAGAAGCGCCGCCATTCCAATGCCAGCGTGCCCTGCACGCGCATACCCGGTCGCAGGACCGCCGTGCGTCCTGCACGCAGCGCGGCATCCCCGGCCAGGCGCACCCGCACGCGGTACAACGGCTCGCTTACCGAGACCGAGTCGACACGCGGCGGTTCGGGCGCGACGGCGATCTCGACCACCTGCCCGGCGAACTGACCGTAGTGCTGGTAGGGCAAGGCATCGAAGCGCAGTTGCACCGGCATGCCGGGGCCGATCAGCCCGGCGGCCCTGGAGGGCGCATACAACACGACCTCGGTCGCCATCGACGTCGGCAGCAGATCGGCCAGGCGTTGCCCCTGCGCGACCGCCTGCCCGCGCTGCAGCGGTCGCAGCGCTACACGCCCGGCACGCGGCGCGCGCACTTCCCAACGCGACGCGGCCGCCTGCTCGATCGCCGCACGCCGGTCCTCCTGCAGGCCGGCACCGGCCATCGCCAATTGTTGGCGCAAGTTCGACGGTAACTGCTGCACCTCGGCCTGGGCCTGCGCAAGCGCATCGGCCAAGGCCATGCGCTCGCGCTGCAGCTCCAGGGTATGCGCGCGTTGGTCGAGCACGTCGGCCTGTTTCTCATCGACGAATTGCTGGCTGACCAGGCCGCGCGTCAACGCGGTACGGTAACGTTGCTCGATCGATTGGGTCAGTTGCTGCCGATGGCGCAGCAAGTCCAGCTCGGCGTCGATCTGCTGCAAGCGGTCGCGCAGGCCGGCCAGCGCCCGCGCAGCCGCCTGCTGCTGCACGCGCCCCTGGGCACGCAACTGCGCCATCGCCTCGACGGCCAGGCGCTGCTGTTCGGCCAGCACCACAGCAGCGCGCTGGGTCGGCCGCCCGCGATCGTCGCGATGTTCGGCCGACAACACGAACAGCAGCTGGCCCGCAGCGACGCGCTGGCCCTGCACGGCGCCGACCTGCACCACCACGCCCGACTGCGGTGTGGTGACGGAGATCAGTCCGCCCGCCGGGACGACCGTGCCATACAAGGTCTCGCTGCGCGCGAAGCCCAGGCGGAAGAATCCGACCAGCAGCAGGATCACGGTCGTCATCAGCAGGCCTACGCACCAACGTAGCGCGCCATGCTGGCGCAGCACCACCGGCCCGAGCCGACTGCGCTGCCGGTAGTCCACCGCCTCGCGTCGAAACAGGGTCGTCATCCGCCGGCGGCCGCCGACGCCGGCCCGTGCTGGCCGCCTGCTCGGCAGTGCCGCCGCGTCGCCGTGCGCTGCCACGCCACGCGCCTGCTCATACCAGCAGGGCTCCATGCGAGGGCCCGCGTTCCCAGAAGGCCAGCTCCTGCAACCGCTCGAACAGCGCCGGCGGCAACACGCTGCGCCGGGGGACATACTGCACCCCGCGACGGACGCGATGCAGGCCCGGCATCTGCAACGCGGCATCGAAGCGTTCGGCCTCGGCCTGGACACCAGCATAGTCGTGCGCGAACGCCGGCAGTTGCAGGAAGGCGTAGACCTGCTCCATCGCCTGCGCCGGCCGCTGCGCCAGCGTTTCGTAGCGCAACAGCAGCAGTCGATCGGCATGTTCGCCGTAGAACGCCTGGCGCAGCCCGTCCAGTGCATAGCCCACCACGCCGCGCGGCGCGGTCAGCAGGTCCGCGCGCAACGAGACCGAATCTTCCGGGTCGTAACCGAACAACGCCGACAAGCGCAGCGGCTGGGTCTGCGCCAGGCGCTCGAAGCTATCGACGACCCAGCCAACATCGCGAACGCAACAGATGAGGCGGCTGTGCGGGAACAGCGTCGCCAGCCCTGTCAGGCGGCTGCACCAGGCGCGATTGGTGTCGAACACCGTGCCCAGCCCCTGGCGATCCTGGTAATAGGCGTCGAAGACCGAACGCAGCAGCCGCACCCGCTGTGCGTCGTCGATGTGCACGTTGGAGGGATGTTCCTCGCTCATGCCCATCAGCATCGCCGCGTACAGTCGCGCCACCGGCGAGGTGACATCGGCGTGCACATGCGGGTTCTGTCGCAGCAACGCGGCCAGCAAGGACGAGCCCGCCCGCGGCAGCCCGGAAATGAAATGGTAGTTCACCTCGCGCCTCCCCTGTCCGATGCTGGTCGGCGGCGGCATGCCGGCGAGACGCATCGCCAGCCAAGCCTGCATCGCGTGCCACTAGCACACGCGGACGCGCTGCGCAAAGGCGCTGCGCTTTGCGAATGCCAGCGATCCGGCCGAGCGGTCGGGAGCGCTTGCCGTGACCGGCATCACATCGGCACATGCCGGCACGGACCTGGCGGATGCGACGTTCGTTACCGCGCACACAGCGTCGTGCGCCGGCCCTGGGTCGCAACGGCACCCGCGCACGCTGGATCGCATGGTGCTGTCCCCGGCTCTGCGGTCCAGCGACCACTGTCGCCTCACCGGCCAACGGGCAGATGGCCGAGGCGGTCACGCAGTCGTCCCTTCGGGCGGCGTGACGCTGCGTACGAAGGGAAAACCCGTGAGGACGTCAACATGAATCTGTCGAAAAAATCGCCAACCAATGGTGCGCAAGCGCTGCAGCGGCCCGCCGGGGCCAAGGGCCAGCTGGAGCCCCTGGACCAGCGTCTGTGGAAGCATGTCGGCGGTGGGGACTATCCCCCGCCGGGCGCCAATACCAAGCACGATCCGCCGCCCAAGAACGGGCACCACTGATCCGCCTGCGCGGGCAGTCGCGAGCGGGCGCTGCCGTTGCCGGACCACCCGGTAGCGGAGGGAACAGCGCCGCTCAAACCCCGGAGGCCGGATGAGGCGACTCGCCCGGCCTTTGGCATTTCATGGCGCCGAAAAGCGTTTCGCCAAGCGGCTGGACGCTGGCTATACTAGCCAGGCAACACGGTGGGAGAAGCGGCACTGCCGCTGCCGAAGGCGCAACAGCCCGTAATCGCTCAGGCCCGATACCATCCGCAGTACAACTCTGGAGAGACCGGCCGATGCCGGCGCCGAAGGGGCACGAAACGCAGGCAGGCCGCGGGCCAGGCCGCGTTTTTAAACTCTCAGGCAAAAGGACAGAGGGGCGCGAGGAAGACTGCTGCTGCGGCAGGTCGTGGTGCGCGCATGCGCGTCATACCGGCCGTGATGCGGGTCGACCATTCGTCTGCCCCTACTCCGGATGCCCGCCATGTCCCAGACCCCGTCTTCCCTGCGCGACCTCGAACACCACAGCGCGTTCGTCGAGCGCCATATCGGCCCCAACGACGCGGAAATCGCCCAGATGCTGGACGTGGTCGGCCACGCCTGCCTGGATGCGCTGACCGATGCCATCGTGCCGGGCAACATCAAGTCGCCGGCGCCGCTGGCGCTGCCCGAGGCGATCACCGAAGAAGAAGCGCTGGCCAAGATCCGCGCCATCGCCGACAAGAACACCGTGTTCCGCAACTTCATCGGCCAGGGCTACTACGGCACCCACACGCCGAAGGTCATCCTGCGCAACATCCTGGAAAACCCGGCCTGGTACACCGCCTACACACCGTACCAGGCGGAAATTTCGCAAGGCCGCATGGAAGCGCTGATCAACTTCCAGACCCTGTGCGCCGACCTCACCGGCATGCAGATCGCCAACGCCTCGCTGCTGGACGAAGCCACCGCCGCGGCCGAGGCAATGACGCTGGCCAAGCGTTCGGCCAAGTCCAGGTCCAACACGTTCTTCGTGCATGACGCAGTGCATCCGCAGACGCTGGAACTGCTGCGCACACGCGCCGAGCCGCTGGACATCGTGCTGCGCGTCGGCACGCCGGAAGAAGCGCTGCAGGCCGAGTGCTTCGGCGTGCTGCTGCAGTACCCGGACAGCTTCGGTCATATCGGCGATCACGCTGCACTGGCAGACGCCGTGCACGCACAAGGCGGCCTGGTCGCGGTGGCCACCGATCTGCTTGCACTGACGCTGATCGCCGCCCCGGGGGAATGGGGCGCCGACATCGTGGTCGGCAACTCGCAGCGCTTCGGCGTGCCGTTCGGTTTCGGCGGCCCGCATGCCGCGTTCATGGCCTGCCGCGATGCCTACAAGCGCTCGATGCCGGGCCGTTTGATCGGCGTGTCGATCGATGCCGCCGGCAACCCGGCGTATCGCCTGACCTTGCAGACCCGCGAGCAACATATCCGCCGCGAAAAAGCCACGTCCAACATCTGCACCGCGCAGGTGCTGCTGGCGGTGATGGCGTCGATGTATGCGGTCTACCACGGCCCCGACGGCCTGACCCGCATTGCGCGACGCACCCATCGCCTGGCCGCGATCCTGGCGGCGGCACTGCGCAGCGCCGGCGTTACCGTCGGCGAGCGCTTCTTCGACACCTTGCACGTCAAGGCGATCGATGCCAATGCCATCCACGCGCGTGCGCGTGCGGCCGGCATCAACCTGCGCGCGATCGACAGCGAAGCGGTCGGCATCAGCCTGGATGAAACCAGCACGCGCGCCGATGTGGTCGCACTGGCTGCGTTGTTCGGTGCGCAGGCGGATGTGGACGCGCTCGATGCCGCCACCGCCGACGCATTGCCGCAAGGCCTGCTGCGCACCACCCCGTTCCTGACCCACCCGGTATTCAACACCCACCATAGCGAGCACGAGCTGCTGCGCTACATGCGCTCGCTGGCCGACAAGGACCTGGCGATGGATCGCACCATGATCCCGCTGGGCAGTTGCACGATGAAGCTCAACGCCACCGCCGAGATGATCCCGGTGACCTGGCCGGAGTTCGGTGCGATCCACCCGCTTGCACCGGCCGAGCAGTCTGCCGGCTACGCGCAGTTGATCGACGAGCTGGAAGCGATGCTGGTCGAGTGCACCGGCTACGACGCGGTGAGCCTGCAACCCAACTCCGGCGCGCAGGGCGAATACGCCGGCCTGCTGGCGATCCGCGCCTATCACCGCTCCCGCGGCGAAGCGCACCGCGATATCTGCCTGATTCCCGAATCGGCGCACGGCACCAACCCGGCGTCGGCGCAGATGTGCGGCATGACCGTGGTGGTGACCAAGTGCGATGCCAACGGCAATGTGGACGTGGATGACATCCGCGCCAAGGCGGAAAAATATTCCGACCGCCTGGCGGCGCTGATGATCACCTACCCGTCCACCCACGGCGTGTTCGAAGAAGACGTGGTGGCGATCTGCGAAGCGGTGCATGCGCATGGCGGCCAGGTCTATACCGATGGCGCCAACATGAACGCGCTGGTCGGTGTCGCCAAGCCCGGCAAGTGGGGCTCGGACGTCTCGCACCTCAACCTGCACAAGACCTTCTGCATTCCGCACGGCGGCGGCGGCCCGGGCGTGGGCCCGTGTGCGGTGAAGTCCCACCTGGCCCCGTATTTGCCGAAGACGCTGGGCGGCGAAGGCGATGTCGGCATGGTGAGCGCTGCAAGTTACGGCTCGGCCTCGATCCTGCCGATCAGCTGGATGTACGTGACCATGATGGGCAGCGCCGGTCTGCGCAAGGCCACGCAAGTGGCATTGCTCAACGCCAACTACATCGCCAAGCGCCTGGCGCCGCACTACAAGACGCTGTATACCGGCCGCAACGGACTGGTGGCGCACGAGTGCATCCTCGACGTGCGCCCGCTGGAGAAGACCAGCGGCATCGGCGCCGAGGACATCGCCAAGCGGCTGATCGACTTCGGCTTCCATGCGCCGACCTTGAGCTTCCCGGTCGCCGGCACGCTGATGGTGGAGCCGACCGAAAGCGAATCGCAGCATGAACTGGACCGCTTCATCGACGCGATGATCCAGATCCGCGAAGAGATCCGCGCCATCGAAGACGGCCGCCTTGACCGCGAGGACAACCCGCTCAAGCACGCGCCACATACCGCAACGCAGGTGTCGGCCAGCGAGTGGACGCATGCCTACCCGCGCGAACTGGCCGCCTTCCCGCTGCCCAGCCTCAAGCAGCAGAAGTACTGGCCGCCGGTGGCGCGCGTGGACAACGTCTACGGCGACAAGAACGTGATGTGCGCCTGCATCCCGGTGGATGCATACAAGGAAGACGTCGAGGCCTGATCGCCGCACCCGCGATGGCCAACAAAACCCAGCCGGTGACACGGCTGGGTTTTTTATTGCGCTGCGTGTGAATGCCCGGATGCCATACACGCCCCAGCGCGCTGCCAGCCGTTTTCCTGGCCTACACGTGCCACCAGGATGATGACGGACGCTTTCATCCCACAGCAGACCCTGGCGCATGCGTGAACTGAACTTTCTTGGTGCCGTTCTGGTGGCAGCCTGCCTGCTGATTGGCTGCGCACCGCGCCGTCCCGGCGAAGTGCCGGCGCTGGTGCACGCGCCCGATGCGCGTGCCGAAGTGGTGCAGACAACGGCCGGCCCGGTGCGCGGTGTGGCCAGTGCACAGGGTCGGGCATTCCTGGGGGTGCCGTTCGCGGCGCCGCCGGTGGGTGCACTGCGCTTTCGCGCACCGCAACCGCCAGCCGCATGGACGCAGGTCCGCGATGCCACCCAGGCCGGCCCGGCCTGCCTGCCGCGCTATCGCTTCGGGCAGAAGCATGTGTCCGAAGATTGCCTCACGCTCAATGTCTACGCACCGCCCGGCCCGGCAGCAGCGCATCCACGCGCGGTGATGGTGTGGATCTATGGCGGTGCGCTGGAATTGGGCAGCAATGTCGACTACGACCTGAGCGCGTTGGCTGCGCGCCAGGATGTCATTGTGGTGGCACCCAACTATCGGCTGGGCGTGTTCGGTTTCTTCGCGCATCCAGGCCTGCGTGGCGAAGGCGAAGGCGCCTATGCATTGCTCGACCAGCAAGCGGCCTTGCGCTGGGTGCAACGCAATATCGCCGCGTTCGGCGGCGATGCGCACAACGTCACCGTGTTCGGCGAATCGGCCGGTGCGTGGAGCATCTGTTATCAGCTCGCCTCGCCCGGCGCGGCGGGGTTGTTTCAACGCGCCATCCTGCAAAGCGGCAGTTGCCTGGCGAGCGATTCCAGCGTGCCACAGCGCGAGGCAGAAAGTGGCGGCGTCCGCATGGCGCAACGCCTGGGTTGCGCACGCACGCACGATGTTGCCGCATGCCTGCGCGCACTGCCGGCCGAAACGCTGGCCGATGCAGTACCACAACGGCGCGGCCTGACCGGCAGCGATGCGTGGGCGCCGATGTCCGGCGGCCAGGCGTTGCCGCTGCCGCCGGCCGCCGCAATCGCCAGCGGTCGGCATGCGCAGGTGCCGGTACTGATGGGCACCAATCGCGATGAAGGGCGTTTGTTTGCGCAATTGCTGTCCTACATCGGCAAGCTCAACCTGCGCGGCGGATATGAAGCGCGCGTGCAACGCATGCATGCCTCTCCAGCCCCGGTGCTGACGCAATACGCAGCCGTTGCCGCGCAATCGCGCTGGGAGGCGTTCGCCGACATCGTGACCGATGGCGGCTTCGCCTGCCCCACACGCCGGCTGGGGCAGGCATTGCGCACGCATGCGCCGGTGTACGCCTACGAGTTCGACGACCCGCACGCGCCGTACGGTCTGTTACGCCTGCCGTTTTCGCCTGCATTGGGCGCGTTCCACGCCTCTGAACTGGTGTATCTGTTTCAGCGCCCGTGGGTACTCAGTGGCCGGGCGCAGTTCAGTCCGGCGCAGCAGGCGTTTGCCAATACGGTGCAGGATTATTGGGGTGCGTTCGCGCGCACCGGCGATCCCAACGGTGGCGGGCGGCCGCGGTGGCCGCTGTTTGATGGCGACACGCCGCTGACACTGTCGCCGCACAGGATCGGCGCAACGCCCGACTTCGTGCAGCGTCATCGTTGTGCGTTCTGGGATGCGCGTGCAGACACTGCGACAACATCGGTGCAGCCATCGTCGCCGTGACAGGGCGATCGGTGTGATGCGACCGCCACCCTCATTCCAACGCGACAGGAACCCATCATGTCCGAATCGTCTTCCCCTTCCTGCGCACAGGTGCGCCTGCGCAACGGGCGTCGCGTGCCCGCATTAGGTCTGGGCTCCTGGAACCTGGGCCAGGGCCGGCATGCGCCCGAGCAGGAAATTCAGGCGCTGCAACTCGGTCAGCAATTGGGGATGCAGCTGATCGACACCGCCGAGATGTACGGCAATGGCCGCTCTGAGCAACTGATCAGCCAGGCCATCGGCCGTGCGCAGCCGCCCTACGTGGTGTCCAAGGTGTTGCCCGGCAATGCCAGCGCCCGCGGAATCGCACGCGCCTGCGAAGCCAGCCTGCAACGGCTGGGGGTGCGCACCTTGGATCTGTATTTGCTGCACTGGCGTGGCGGCAGCGATCTGGCCGAAGTGGTGGATGCATTCGAAGCACTACGCGATGCCGGCAAGATCCGCGATTGGGGCGTGTCCAACTTCGATGTCGATGACATGGAGGAGCTCTGGGCAATCGATGGCGGCTCGCGTTGCCTGGTCAACCAGGTGCTGTACCACGCTGGCAGCCGCGGTATCGAATTCGACCTGTTGCCGTGGTGCGCCGCGCACGAGGTGGCCGTGATGGCCTATTCGCCGCTTGGCAGCCGCGCGTTGCTGGATCATCCGGTCTTGCACGCCATCGGCGAGCGTCGTGGCGTTGCAGCCACCGCGGTGGCGCTTGCGTGGGCGATCCGCAGCGGCAATGTCATCGCCATTCCCGAATCCGGAACGCCGGCGCATGTGCGTGCCAATGCCGCGGCCTGCACGCTGCAATTGCACGCAGACGATCTTGCCGAGATCGATCGCGCCTTCGCGCCGCCTACCCGCAAACAGCCGCTGGATCTGCTGTAAAACATGGATAGTCGCGCCCGCTTGTCTGCGCATCTGCACGGCTGCGCGTGTGCGTGCTCGTGATCGCTGCAACATGCAACTGCGACGTCGCGCAATGTTTGCTGCACATGTGAGTTTTCGTTCGCAAGCAGACACATGCAATTAACAGCGCCACTCCCAGGCTTTATTGCTCAGCCCGCATCCCAAGCCCGCCAGAGTGGAGTTCCTATGGCCAAGTCCCCCAGCAAATCCGCGCAGGTCCCTGCCCTCGCACCTGCCAACACCACCGTCGATGGGTCGCGCGGTACTGGCGATGAATTGCACCAGAAGGCAGGCGGCACGCACCCGCAGCTGACCACCAACCAGGGCATTCCGGTAGGTGACAACCAGAATTCGCTCCGCGCCACCCCGCGCGGCCCGACGTTGCTGGAAGATTTCATCCTGCGCGAAAAGATCACCCACTTCGATCACGAACGCATTCCCGAGCGCATCGTGCATGCGCGCGGCAGTGCCGCCCACGGCTATTTCGAGCTCACCAAGTCGTTGAGCCAGTACACCACCGCCAAGATCTTTACCGAGGTGGGCGAAAAGACCCCGTTATTCACCCGTTTTTCCACTGTCGCAGGCGGCGCCGGCTCGGTGGATACGCCGCGCGATGTGCGCGGGTTTGCGGTGAAGTTCTACACCAAGGAAGGCAACTGGGATCTGGTCGGCAACAACATCCCGGTGTTCTTCATCCAGGATGCGATGAAGTTCCCGGACCTGATTCATGCGGTGAAGATGGAGCCGGACCGGGGCTTCCCGCAGGCTGCCAGCGCGCATGACACGTTCTGGGATTTCATTTCGCTGACACCCGAATCGATGCACATGGTGATGTGGGCGATGAGCGACCGCACCATTCCGCGCTCGCTCCGCATGATCGAGGGTTTCGGCATCCACAGTTTCCGATTCCTCAATGACAAGGGCGAAAGCACCTTCGTCAAGTTCCATTGGCGGCCCAAGCTGGGCCTGCAATCGACGATCTGGGACGAGGCGGTCAAGATCGCCGGCGCCGATCAGGATTTCCACCGCCGCGACCTGTTCGAAGCAATCCAGAACGGCGATTTCCCCGAGTGGGAACTCGGCGTGCAATTGTTCACCGAAGCCCAGGCAGCAACGTTCCCGTTCGATCATCTGGATTCGACCAAGGTCATTCCCGAAGAGCTTGTGCCGTTGCAAATCGTCGGCCGCATGGTGCTCGACCGCTGGCCGGACAACTTCTTTGCCGAAACGGAGCAGGTTGCCTACTGCCCGGCCAACATCGTGCCCGGCATCGACTTCAGCAACGACCCGCTGCTGCAAGGCCGCCTGTTCTCGTATCTGGATACGCAGCTGAGCCGCCTGGGCGGGCCGAACTTCCATCAGATTCCGATCAACGCACCCAAGTGCCCGTTCGCCAACAACCAGCGCGACGGTCACATGCAGATGAGCGTACCCAAGGGCCGCGTCGCCTATGAGCCCAGTTCGCTGCAGGCCGATGCGCCGCGTGAAGCGCTGCGTGGTTTCCCCAGCCATGCAACTGCGGCCGAAGAAGGCACCAAGGGCCGGGTGCGTGCAGAACGCTTTGCCGACCATTACAGCCAGGCGCGGCTGTTCTTCCGCAGCCAGACCGCACCGGAACAGGCTCATATCGCCTCGGCATTGGTGTTCGAACTGTCGAAGGTGGAAACCGCCCACGTACGCGAGGCCATCGTGGGTCATCTGCGCCATATCGACCAGGAGCTGGCGCAACGTGTGGCCGATGGCATGGGCATGACCGCCCTGCCGCCAGCACCGCCGGCTGCAGTGGCGCCGATCGACATGCCGCTCTCGCCTGCCTTGCAGGTCATCGGCAAGATGAAGGACACCCTGAAAGGGCGCACGGTGGGCATCCTGATTCACGACGGCTCCGATGCCGCGGCGATCAAGGCCGTACGCAAGGCGGCCGAAGCTGCGGGTGCGACGGTCAAGATCGTTGCGCCCAAGCTCGGCGGCGCCAAGCTTAGCGACGGCAAGCCGTTGGCCGCCGATGGGCAGCTGGCTGGGACGCCTTCGGTGGTGTTCGACGCGGTGGCGGTATTGCTGTCCTCGGAAGCGGCCAAGCTGCTGACACGCGAATCGGCGGCGCTGGATTTTGTGAGCTTTGCCTGGGCGCATCTGAAAGCCATCGCATTCGACGAAGGCGCGCAGTTGTTGTTGAAGGCCGGCAACGTCGGCAAGGATGCGGGCGTCGTTCCGGCCGCCGATACCAAGGCATTCATTACCGCAGCGAAAACCCGCCAGTGGGCACGCGAGCCGAAGGTGCGCATGCTGGCGTAACCGTGGGAAGACCAGGTACCCGGGTTTGAAACCGAGGCACGCCACATTCGCCGCGCTGACGGCCCCCAACCCTTCAGTTTTCGCCGCTACCGCGCGTTTGCGCGGTAGCGGCAGGTTACTGCGCATTTCCACGTCAAGCGCTAGCTGTTTCGCGTTAGCCACAGCTTCGATCGCGCAACCAGCATGCGCACTGCGCGATGTTCGTTACCAGGCCGCGATGGAGCACCCTGACGCGAGCGAGGTTTACCTGTCGCTCCCGTCCAAGGTCATGTAGGTCGCGTCGATGACGACGCTCGGTCGCTATTCGCTTCCCGGATGACGATTACGCCAACTGGCGTTGCTTGGGATTGGCCGCATTGCAGAATGTGCCGCTAGTCACTGGAGCACGGTATGGAATCTCGGATCACCCCGACCTCTGGCGCAGCAAACTTGCCGCTTCCTGCAGCCGATGACGCGGCGTTACCACGCAGCCCGGCGACCGACGACGATCGGCACCACCGCACTGATGCCCGATTGGCTGGACTAACGCCCCGCCGCAGCGCGGCGCGGACCAGCACAGCCACCGCGCTCGATTGCGTAATGCCGGACGCCGCGGCAGCAGGAGCATCGGCGCGCCTGCCTCGGCTCCCGTCGTAAATCGCCCGGATAGACCTCTATTCTCGATCATTCGGCCTATCGCGTTTCTAGCCACCAGGGCCGACATCGGCGGCCATCGCCACCCGATGAGCCTGTCCGAAAGCGCTGTTGTCTTCTCGCGCTCCAAGGCGACATTGGGAGGCAGCGATGTGGGCATGGTCGGGATGCTCGATGGCCAGGAGCATCTTGTCAAAACCGGAATTTCGCGCAGCCTGCTGGGTCAGGCAGTGAAATGTTGCGCGAAGGGGCAAGGCGCGGAGGCCAACAAACGCTTGGGCTACATCGTCGGCTCGGCAGCCAGGCTGCTTGAGGGCAGCATGGACAAGCAGGCCACGCAGCAATGGCTGACACTGGCCTTCCATGCCTTTCTCGATACCGAAAAAGGTAAGAGATTGACGGAAAAAGCGAAGACGGATGCGTTGGACATCGACGATGTCTGCGAGATTCACGAAAGCCTGGTTGCTGCAGATCCTCGTCTACGCAATCCGCTTGGCATCCCGGCCTTGTTTGACATCATCAACGTCGCTGCCGCACAGGATTTGGTCAACGCGCTACAGGCACGCCATCTTCCGCGGCAACACATTCCGGACTCATCGCTGCTGACACTACCCGACAACGCCTTCATCGCCTCGCGACTGATTCATGATGCAGAGCCGCTGGATACATTCCTGACCAAGGCGTTCTTGCCGCCTGACGTTTCGCTTGCGCAGGCAAGCAAGCCGCTGCCCGTGTGAAAAGCGCAGCCGGCAGCGGTGCGCAGGCCGATGAACTCGCCGCAGACCACGCGCTGCTTGCGCGGATCAACGATCCGGTCAATCTTCGTTCGGGCAAACAGGCGTTGATCGATACCTTGCGCCACAGCGGTCTGGACGGGCTGTTCGCCTCGTTGCTGGCCAGGCTGACCCTGGGCGAAGCGTCTGATCTGGGCCCTGACAATATGCTGGTCATTCCCGGAGAAGATGCACGCCACAAGGTCGTCAGCATTGACGTAACCGGCTTTCGCTACGACCGGGAGAAAGATACCCCGGCAAATCCACGAGAGCCGCTTCGGTATGGTTGGGGAGACGTCGTCCAGAACCCGGCACGGGCGCTGCAAGTGCTGCTTGATGCCAGCGTGATGAGCAGCCGTTATGCGAAAGGCCTGGATGGCGTACATGCCATGGTGATTGAGGCGATACGCGAGGCGCTTGCCTGGCAAGCCACGCCTGAAGTGGAAATGGTCAAGCAGTGGTACGCCGCGCTCGATGTAGACTCCGCCACGTCCTCCTTGCGCTCGTTGGGCGCTCAGCTGAAAGACATGTCTGGCGCGGGTTGGATGCCGGATGCCGCGCTGGTGAATCAGGTGTTGGCACGCAATTCCTCCTTCCTCAGCAATGTGATTCAAAAATCCCGGACATGACGGTTGCGACCAGTACGTGCCACGGGCTGCACGTGCGCGATACCAGTACCGCCCACGGCGACGGTCAGGCGAACCACGCCTGGCCGCGCGCCAATGCCTGCGCGTGCACGGGCTCGCGCGTCGACACCGGCTTCATTCCGCACGGCGTTGGCGGGCAAAAAGACCGAGCTCCCTGCCCGCCGAATTGCCTCGATCAGATGCTCACCGTCTTCAGGTCCCTGCCTGGCCCGCTGCAACTGGCCACTCACGTTGAGCGATCCGTGGAGCCTTGAGCCGTGTGTTCGAGGATCTCTTCCTTGGTGAGGACAGGCGACGTGTCGTGATTAGCGCTGCCCACCAGCGCCAGCCACCCAAAGCTGGCCAAGCAGCTTGGAGCCGATGGTTGCCCGGTGCACCTTGGCCTCGGTATTTCCGAGGGCGCGCATCATCTCCTCCCAGCGTGCGCCCAGGTTGACTTCTCTCTCCGTCTTCAAGTGGACGGCGGCCAAGTCCTTATAGTCGAGCGCGCGCAGCGCGTCGGGGGGTGACCGGTCTTTTGGCATGTACGTGGACGAACCAGGGCCGCGGGATGTTTCCATTCGACTGCGGCGTGTGATCGATACGCACTTCGAATAGCCTGCCACGGTCGCCAATGTCGTCCTCCGAGCGAAGGCGGCGCGGCGACGTGACGCGTGCCAGTCCATTCATCGCCAACAGGCGCTCCAGATGCGGCGCACGTGGCTGCGGATCGGTCTTGAGCGCATCGGCTTCGCGCCGTTTGAAATCGTGCTCGATCCTCTGGAGAAGACGCAGCCGCGTGTCGAGGTGGTCGATGCGCGCGTCTCCTGCACGGAGTTTGCCTTTGAGCTGCAGCACACGCTCACTGGATCCGAACCAGCCCTGCATGGTGATCCTGGCAGAATCGAAGGCCGTCGCCGCGTCATATCTGGAGTCGCCGATCAGCCGCTCTACGTCGGTGGTGTCCTTGCCAAGGCGCTTGGCGAGCGCGATGAAATCGCCCCCGAGTTCTGCTACCGGCAACGACTCCAGACGCGTGCCTTTCAGTATCTCGTCGGCCTGCTTTTGCGCTGCGCTGCGCTCGTCCATGACCCGCCGCGCGGGCGCTGCCGCCGAGCTGGAAGCATCAGGCGTGCGCACGCGTGCCCTGCGCGGCCGGCTCGATTTGCCTGTTGTCGTCGTGGTTGTCGGCACGCTTGATGTTAGCGACGCCGGTGCCTGCCCGGGCGAGGCCGCTGCTGCGCCAATCAGCTGTCTGTCCTGGACGGCGAACTCACACATGTCAACAATCGCCTGACGTTGGTCGGCAAGTGCCTGTGCAAGATCGAGCATCGTTGGCCATAGATGATCTCTGGCATGCTCACCTGCTTCGATGAGCGCGGCGGCATCCACACACAGCTGCATCCCGGCTCGGCCGCGTATCTCGGCGTATCCGACGAGTACCTTTTTGCACCGGGCCAGCCCCTCCGGGGTGAGCGAATGCTCGGTTGAGGAAAAGCGTTCGACATGGACCTGGATCACATGCTTGAGCGCTTCGCCCACCTCAGCATGGTGAAGGCTGTCGATTTCTTCGAGTTCCCTCAGTCCGTCAAGCACCTGGGGCAGGCCGCACTCGCTGGCCTCATCGGCAAGTCGCCTTGAATGTATTTCGACGAGCATTCCGCGGACGGTCTGCATCCGTTCATGGCACGATCCCATCATCGCCCTGACGACCGGGAGATGGTCATTGAGCGAGTCACGCGGCCCCTGACCCGTCATCGGCGACCTGATGCGCTGGCAAACCTCCTCCATCGCTGCAAGCGCATTCAGAAGATGCCCGCGTAACGCAAGCCATGGTCCCGGTTGCTGCAGACGCATGGCGTCAGCGGACAACACCACCATCTCGACCCTTTGGGTATTCACATGGCCAAATTCGGTGGCCATTTTCTGATCGATCATCTTCTCGCATGCGCCGTAGTGAAGCGAGGCGGCTACTGCGAAATGCGGCACCAGGAAATTCTCGTGTTCTTCGACGTTGTCGACCGGCATGCGTTTTTGGATATTCAGCTCGGCCAGCGCCTGCAAGGCTTGTCGAGCGGATTCGATCGCAGACTTTCCGGATTCGAGTCTTGCTTCCAGCGCTCTGATATCCGCTGGTGCGTCACGTTTTTGTGCCAGGTCGTTGAAGCGTTTCAGCCTGGATGAGGCCTTGCTCAATACTTCGAAAGGATCTGGCCCTTGCGGAACTGGCGCCGCGGCAAAGAGCGCCGCCATGACGTCCTGTGCGTTGGTGGACGATGCCGCTGGAAGATTGGCTCTGGAGGCTCGGCCCAGCCGTCGCGGCCTGATGGAAAGTCCGCCGAGTTGCGCTGAGGGCGCCGCACTGGCGGCAGAGCTACTTGCGGCTGATCCCGAGCCCGATGGTGTCGGTGCAGTTTGAATCAATTGCGCGGGATCCGGTGGGGCCTGCTTGGTCGATTCAATTTTAGGCACGGTGCATCCTCCGATATCGCCATTCGATTTGCTCGCACACCGCGCCCAGTTTTCCCCGTCCCGGAATGTGCGTGGAACGTGGCGGCGCCTTACGCCAGGCCTTGCGAGCCGGCAGCGATGCGTGTTGCCACTGCGTGGCGCAGTCACCGCGTGACCCGTGCCATGGCGCTCGAACCGCCTGCCTCATCGTGTTGCATGCTGCAGTGCCTGCCTCACTCACTGCTGGCTCGACCCGGCATTGTTCATCATGCAATTGCGGATGACGTGCAGCGAAAACCGTGTTGCCGTTTCAACGCAGGAAGCACGACCCACTCATGTCGATGTGCGTGACATCGCTGCCTTAGTAAACCACCGAATGCGGCGCGGTTTGCATGCGGCGCGAATGCGTGGTGACTGAGACGAAGACGAGCCGGCTGCGCATGCAGTTGTTCAATGACCAGACGAGGCGGTCAAGGCATCTCCCAATAACTTGGGCACCTCTCAAGACCCGTCATCATGTCCGATGCCTTTGAATCATCGGCACAACGCTCAGGAATCAAGAAACGACGCAATGTTGCAGATCCGGTGGACGCCTATCCATGGCAAGCCCTTGTTCGGAAACCTCATCAGGCAGTTCGAGAGAATTTTCAGGCTCAACGCACGTCTTGCGCATGCACGTTGAGATCGCCCCGCCCTCTACACTGGTTCGGCTGAAAACTGCTGCGCATTCGCCAACGCACGATATTCGCGCGGCGTCATGCCGACCGCTTGCTTGAATTGCCGCGCGAACGCGCTTTGGTCGCTGAAGCCGCAAGCGTGGCCGATTTCGGTAAGGCTCTTGTTTCCGTGCAGCAGATGCATCGCCATCTGCAGACGCAGCTTGGCCAACACTTGCTGCGGCGTGAGCTGGAATACCTTGCGGAACGAGCGCTGCAGCTTGGACATGGAAAACCCGGTGATCTCCACCAGCGCCTGCATGCGGACGTTCTGCGCGTAATTGGCGTTGAGATACGCCAGCGCAAGTCGCAGCTTTTCGTACTGCGATTCGTGCCCGTCCTGCGGGCCCAGATCGCGCGAGATGCCGATGATGCCCTGCACCTTGCCATTCACCAGCAACGGACGCTTGCAGGTCAGGCACCAGCCAGGCTCACGGTTAGCGAACAGGTGGAGCTCCAGCAGGTTGTCGATCACCTCGCCGGCCAGCACCTGCTCGTCCTGATTGGCGTAATTGGCGCCCAGGCCACTGGGATAGACCTCGGCAACACGCTTGCCGATCAGGTCCTTGCGCGATTTCAGCCCCAGCCGCCGCAGCATGGTCTGGTTGACGTGGGTGTAGCGGCCCTCGCGATCCTTGACGAAGAACAACACGTCCGGCACGGCATCGAACAACGCTTCAAGATCGGCAGGATCGATGCTCTTCATGCGAGAGGGTTCATGCAGGGCAAGGTGCTCGAGACCGGGAAAGGCGCATCAAACCAGGCGCGCGATCGAAACGATTCGCCCCTGCCGCGCCATGATACGCCGCATGCGCGATCGGCCTGCGGCCGGAGGACTCAGCGCGAGGTGTTGCCTGCGTCCACTGCCGCCGGTGCAGGCTTGGCATCTCCCGCCGCAGCGGTCGGGTTACCGATGCGATCCAGCGGCACCTGTCGCGCACGCCAGCTCTGCACTACCGCCGCACCGGCCTGTGAGCCCACCTGCACGCGCAGCCGCGCGCTGCCGCCGGGCGCGATGAACTCGATCTCGCAGTCGCCCGCGGCCATGCAGCTATCGGCCGCAAGGGGATCCACCAGTTGCCAGCCTTGCTCCATCACCGCCTGCGCAAACGCGCGATACCCCATGCCGGATTTCAGCACGGCCGGCAATGGCACGCTCGTATCGCCGCCTTGCTCGGAAGACGCAACCGCCACCGGGGCGCGCGCGGGCGCAACGGCAGGCCGCGACGCGGCGCCCAGGGCGGGACTGCAGATCAGAGCGATTACCCACAATGCGGGGCGGAACGACGTGCGCATGCAAACGGTCCTTGCGGTCCTGGCAGGGAACTTGGAAGAGGAAGATGCGCTAGTTTGACATGCCTGTGATGCGCTGCGGCAATTGCATTTGGGATGCATTGGCCCGTGATCTGCACCGCGGCGTTGCAAGCGGTTCACGTCAAGCGTACTCATCCAGCGCGCGGAATGTCAGTGGAACGGCCAGACGCTCCGGATCGACGATTGCCGCCGGCGGACTCATCGGTATCAGCGCGTCCACCGCCGATCCGGTCGCCATCGTCGCAAGCAAGCTGCATCATTGCGGTTTGCGCGCGGAGTTCCCGATGGCCATTGCCAATGCTTCAACCCCAACGTCTTCAACCTATGCAGTCGGCCAGCTATGGCGCTGCCGCGGGCGCAGTGCCGCCGAAACGCCGCTACTGCTGATCAACCAGATCGATACGCATCCGCAGGGTGGCCAGATCCTGCACGTGACCATCAGCGAGGTCCAGGTCCGTCATGCGGGAATGCCCAACGGAACGCTGGACACGCTGCCGCACATTCCGGTGATTGCACAGACGCTGGAGCGCAGCGCTGCCGAACACGTCGGCGACAGCACGCCCAATCAGGCGTATCTGCCCGGGTATGCCGAGTGGAAGGCCGCGTTCGACGCCGGGCGTGCCGGCTCGTTCGGGATTGCGGTGTCGGAAATTCTAGACATCGTGGAAGGCCAGCTGGCCAAGCGCGGCTAGCGCTGCGCAGGTATCAGGTGGGCATGGACTGCCGGCAAGACTGCAGTGCACGCGCGGCAGATGCGAGGTGGAATAGCGGCTGCGTGCTCTGGCGGTGCGCGCAGTCGGCGCGCTAGCACTCCAGGCGCAACGGGCAGGATGCGGTTGCCAAAACGCTGACTTCGACAACGCCCATCGCCCAGGGAACGCATTCGCTCAAGCAACCGACACGCCGCGCCTGGCGGCGTGTCGGTCGTCCGTCACTGACCGATATGCTGCTTCAACCAGCCATTGACGGTGTCATGCCACAGGATGCTGTTATCCGGCTTGAGCACCCAGTGGTTCTCGTCCGGGAAATACAGGAACTTGGAATCGATGCCCTTGCGCTGCAGCGCGGTGAAGGCAGCCAGGCCCTGTTCGACCGGAATGCGGAAATCCTGCTGACCGTGGATGACCAGCATCGGCACCTTCCACTTGTCTACGTGGAGCACCGGGTTGAACTTCTCGTAGCCGGCCGGGTTCTGCCACGGCGTGCCGCCATTTTCCCACTCGCTGAACCATAGTTCCTCGGTGGCATAGCCCATGGTGCGGTTGTCGAACACGCCGTCGTGGTCGACCAGGCACTTCCATGGTTGATTCCAGTTGCCTGCCATCCAATAGACCATGTAGCCGCCGTAGCTGGCGCCCAATGCGCAAGCCTTGTCGCCGTTGAGGAAGCCGTATTGCTTCTGCGCGGCGGCCCAGCCTTTTTGCAGATCTTCCAGCGGGCGGTCGCCCCAATGCTGGCTGATGGCGTCGGTGAATTCTTGGCCGTAGCCGGTGGAGCCGTGGAAATCGATCATCACCACCGCGTAGCCCTGGCCGGCGTAGGTCTGCGGATTCCAGCGGTTGCTCCAGCCATTGCCGAAGCTGCCCTGCGGGCCGCCGTGGATCAGGAACGCCACCGGGTAAGTCTTGCCCTGCTGGTAGTTGTACGGCTTGACCACGTAGCCGTGCACGGTGTCGTTGTTCCAGCCCTTGAACTGGAACTGCTCGTAGTCGCCGAACTGCACGTCCGGCAGCAATTCGCCAGCGCTCTGGCTGATCGCGCGCAGCCCCTGGCCTTGCGTGTCGCTGACGAAGATCTGGTCGCCGCTCTTGAGCGAGCTGCGGGTGAAGGCCAGCGTATTGCCGGCCAGCGTGGGGGCGTGCACGCTGCCCTCGCCTACCAGCTTGGTCGCCTCGCCGCTGGCGATATCGATCTTGAACAGTGGGTGCTCGCCGAGTTCGTCGGCACTGGTGTAGAGGCTGGCACCGTCTTCGCTCAACACGATCTCGCCCGCCGAGCGGTCCCACTTCGGCGCGATCTCGCGCGTCTTGCCGCTGGCCACATCCATCGCCATCAGGCCGAAGCGGTCGGCCTCGAAGCCCGGGCGCTTCATGGCGCGGTAGTACAGCGTCTTGCCGTCGGTGCTGAACACCGGGCCGGCATCCCAGGCCGGGTTGGCCGCGGTCAGGTTGACCGGCGCGGACTTGCCGGTCGCATCCAGGCGGTACAGATCGAAGTTGGTCTGCCACGGCTCGTCGTTGCCGGTGGGCTTGCCGCTGGCCTTGGCATTCTTGCTCGCCTCCGGGCCATGCGGCTGCGGAATGCGCACGCTGGCCACCACGCTGCTGCCATCGGGCGACCAGGTGTAATCGTCGTTGCCGCCGAACGGCTTGGACGGCGCGTCGCCGGCCAACGTGGCGCTGATCGCCGATGCCCCGACCACTGCCTTGGCACCGGCCGCAGGCAACTCGGCCACGAACAGGGTGTTGCGGCGGCCATCGTTCCAGGTGTCCCAATGACGCACGAACAACTGGTCGTACACCACGCCGCTGGCCTTGTTGTTCTTGAGCTCGCCCAGCTTCTTCTTGGTGCAGCCCAGGTCCGAGCCGCAGTCCTGGAACACGCCCGCGCTGAAGGCGATGCGCTTGCCGTCCGGCGAGAGCTTGTAGCTGTCCACGTCCACCGCAAATGCGGTGAGTTGCTGCGGCGTGCCGCCGGCCATCGGCTGCGCGTAGAGCTGCTGGCTACCGGATTTGCTGCTGAGGAAGTACACCGTCTTGCCGTCCGGCGACAACGCCGGGCTGTTGACGTTCCATCCTTCCGGGGTGAGCCGCTTGGGCGGCGCCAGATCGCGCGTGCGCAGATTGCGCACCCACAGGCTGGTGGCCGGCTTGCCATTGGCGGTCTTGGCCTGGCGCTTGGCGAACAGCACCACGCTGCCATCCGGGCTGAGCGTAGGCGAGGACACCCGGTCCAGCGCCACCATGTCGCGCACATCGAAACCGCGCGCAGCGGCAAGGCTTGGCAGGGCAGCCAGCAAACACAGGGGCAGTACGGCGTGACGCAGCTTCATCGAGATCTCCGGCAACGGCAAAACGTCGATGGTAGGCGTTGCTGCGGCGCACGCGCAAAGGCAGAGAGGTCCTGCGGCGCGACGTGGTGCGCCGCGCACGCATGCGTCGCCCATGCCGCTGCACGCGACACGGGCGGCTGGGCGCTTTAGAGCGGCTTACAACGTAGCGAGCAGTCGTCAGGTGGGTGCGGACGGTGCACTCAAAACCGGCGTGGACGAGTGGTACATGCCGATTCCGGGCACCGGCCGCGCCCGCCTGGCGGCTGCGCAGTCGTTTTGTTCGCTGCTCTTAGAAGCGGTGCGACAAGCCGACGTAGACCTGGGTGTCGGGCGTGCGGTCGTTGAGGCCGAAATTGGCGCCTACGTCCAGCTGCAGGAGCGGATTGAGCAGATACGACGCCGCGATATCGGCCGAGTACTGCTCCACGGTCTGCGCCGGATCGCGGTTGATGGAGGACCACACCTCCACCGCCATCGACAACTTTGGTGTCAGTGGGCGCGCCAGATTGATCACGTTGACGATGGCCACATGCTTGCCGCTGCCATCGCTGTCGGCCAACCAATCCAGTTCCGGACCGAACGTCAGCGAGAAGCTGCTGGGCAGCACGAAGTTGACCGGCAGCGCCAGGCCGCCTTCCCAGGTGTCGTTGCCCAGGCCGGTACGCGCGGTGGGTGCCTTCACGAACGGCAGCAGCGCCACGCTGGCGGTGTCGCTCTCGTACACACGCGCCTTCATGCGCAGATAGAGATCGCCGCCGCCGCTCAGGCTGCTGCGCGCACCGGTGGCGCGGTCGGTGGTCTTGACCTGCAGTTGCGGCGCCCAGTTGAGTTGCAGATCGATGCGGTCGCTGACGCCGTACTTGAGCGTGGGATTGGTGAAGTACGCCGTCTCTGTGCGTGTGCCGGGCTGGCTGTCGCGCGTGTAATTGCCGATGTCGGTTTCCAGTTGCCACTCGCCAGCCGGCACGGTGCAGGTGGCATTGGCCTTGGTCGGCCGATCGGTGCAAAGCGCCGCGTCGGTGGCGTCTTGCGCCTGCGCCTGAACTGCGAGGCTGCTCAGCGCTGCCGTAACGATGACGGCGAGCAGTGTCTTGCGGGAAGACGAGCGCGAGGTGATGGTGGGCATTGCGGTGATTCCAGGGCAAAGCGCGGCACGAATCGCATGACCGTGCCGCGCTGAAGAGTGGGAGGTGGTGCGTTACGACGCGCGGTATGGCGGCGCTGCACTTGGTCTGCAGTGCCGCAACTGCGGTTTTTTCGGGGCGGCGTCGGTGCGGTCGCGATGCGATGCACACGCCCACTGCAGGGAAGTGCGCGGGCCTGCACTGCCAGACACTTGCCTGGCGTTGCGGCGTCATGCACAGCGCATGAGCGCACCACGGTCTACCGCGTGGTTGGGATCAGATCAGTCCAGGCATGCAGCACTCGTAGCGCACCGTTGTGCGGGAGACGGCACGATAAGCAGCAGCGGCATAAAGTCGCTATGCACGGCAGTTGCGCAGGGCGTAAAGCCGGCGCAAAGACATTGAATCTGGATGGCGGGTTAGCGGGTGGCTGTGCAGGCCGCGATGCCCGCATGCGGCAGTGCTGCACGGTTTGCATGCGGTGTGCAGGACGCAGTGGCAGCGATGCAATCGAAACGGCGAATCGAGCTCCATCGTGCGCAGGACCTGGCGCCATTGCAGCGCTGGCATGTCTTCGCCAGGTAAAGCCCGGGGGCCCAGACAGCTGTTTCCCGTTCCCTCACAGCTGTGCTGGATCAAGCTGCGCGCACAACCAGGCGCGGCTTGCAGATGGCGCATGCGGGGCGCATGCGCCATCTGGCATCACACTCAGGCGGCCTGTTCGCCGCGCTTGCCAACGCGATACAGCAGCCAGCCGACCAGGGCCAGAATCGCCAGGCCGACCCACTGGTTGAGCTGCAGCGCGGCCGGCAATGCCAGCACATCGGCACGGCTGGACAGCACGATCGGCACCGCGATGGCGATGCCCATCAACGCCTCGCCGGTGATCAGGCCAGCGGCAAACAGCACGCCCGGGCGATGCACGCGGTCACGGCCGTCTTCGTCGTCGGCACGGATGTTGTGGAAGCGCTCCACCAGATGCGCGATCAGGCCGCCGAGGAAGATCGGCACCATCAGTTCCAGCGGCAGATAGATGCCGATGGCCGCGGCCAGCACCGGTACACGGAAGCGCTTGCCGTTGGCCTTCAACCATTCGTCCAGCGCGATGATGGCCGCGCCCACGCCGGCACCGATCGCGATCATGCTCCACGGCAGCTGGCCACCGAACAGGCCCTTGGCCACCGAGGCCATCAGCGTCGCCTGCGGCGCGCCCAGCGAGTTGGGATGCTGTGGCGTTGCTGGGCCGATGCCGTAGGCTTGAGCCAGCAGGTTCAGCACCGGCGCCATGATCAACGCGCACGAGAACGCGCCAATACCCAGCATCAGCTGCTGTTTCCACGGTGTGGCACCGACCAGATAACCGGCCTTGAGATCTTGCAGGTTGTCCCCGCCCACCGCCGCCGCGCAGCACACCACCGCGCCGATCATGATCGCGGCCACTGCGCCCAGCGGTGCAGCGCCGATACCCACCGGCACCAGGCCGCTCTTGCCGAGCAGCAACACCAGCACCGCCGAGGCGAACAGGATGGTGGAGATGGTGATGCCCGACACCGGGTTGTTGGAAGAGCCGATCAAACCGGCCAGATAGCCCGAAACGGACACGAACAGGAAGCCGGCCACGATCATGATGATGGTCATCGGGATCGACACATGCCACTGCTGCACGATGGCCTGATACAGGCCCAGCAGCGGCAGCGTGCACAGCACCAGCGCCACCAGCATCCACTTCATCGGCAGATCGCGCTCGGTCTCTGCAACCACGCCGCCGCCACTCTTGCGCGCAGCGGCAAAGCCGCTCTTGACGCCGGAAAACAGTGATTTCCGCAGCGAGAACAAGGTCCACACGCCACCGATCAACATCGCGCCGACACCCAGATAGCGAATCTTCGCGCCCCAGATGCCGAACGCTGCATCGGCAGCCGACGCATCGACCAGGCTCTGCGCCAGGGCCGGGTCCGAGCCCATGAAGAACTGCTGATACAGCGGGATGGCGATGTGCCAGGACAGGATCGAGCCGGACAGCACCACGATGCCCACGTTCAACCCGACGATGTAGCCCACGCCCAGCAGCGCCGGCGACAGGTTGGTGCCGATATAGCCCACCAGCCGGCTGCTGCCCAGGTAGGTGGCCTGCGCCCAGGTGTCGGGAATCACGCGCAGGCCGCTGGCCGCAGCCAGCTTGACCAGCGCACCGATGGCGCCGGAGATGGCCAGGATCTTCAGGCCCGGGCCGGGATTTTCGCCGGCCTTGAGCACTTCGGCCGCCGCCTTGCCTTCGGGGAACGGCAGCGGGTCTTCAACGATCATCGAGCGACGCAACGGCACCGAGAACAACACGCCAAGCAGGCCGCCCATGCCGGCGATGCCGAGCACCCACCAGTACTTGAAGTCCGGCCAGTAGCCCATGATCACCAGCGCGGGGATGGTGAAGATCACCCCGGCCGCGATCGACGAGCCGGCCGACGCACCGGTCTGGACGATGTTGTTCTCCAGAATGGTGCCGCCGCCCAACAGGCGCAGCACACCCATCGACACGACGGCTGCCGGGATGGCGGTGGCGATGGTCAGGCCGGCGAACAGGCCGAGGTAGGCATTGGCGGCCGAAAGCACGACCGCCAGCACGATGGCCAGCGCGACGGCACGGAAGGTGAGCTGGCGCGGCTGCGCGTCGTGGCTCATTGGGCATTCCCCTGTAGGCAAAAAATTCGCACCACGCTAGCGCCTGCGTCCACGCGAGTCCAGCTGCGGCGCGGCGTGACAGTGTGCGTGCGATGGCGGGTGGACGTCGCAGGGGCAACCGACGCACGCGCTGCCGGCTGGGTTGCAATCTGTCCGATCGCGGCGGTATCCGGCGCGTTGGCTGTTGAGGACGCGGGCATATTTCGAACCACGTTCACCCCCAGCGTCGATACAGGTGCGCCGCGCCGTGCAATTGGCGTCAGCTGCTGCCGGGTGGATGTTATTGCGCTAACGCGCCTGCCGGGATCTGCGCCCGGCGCGGCGATCACTGCACGGCAACAGCCCGACACCGCGCGTGCGACGCCAGGCGCAGAAGAGTGCGCGTGCGCCGCTACGCCGGGAATGACGTAGCAGCGCATCCTGCCGAGGGTTAGTGCAGCAACTCGGCAAAGGCGCGATCGGCCTCGATGACCTCCGGCAGCGCGGCGAACAACGCGTCCAGATCCACGCCGTCCATCAGCGGGCTGCGTATCGCTTCCAATGCCGCCGCGGTGGCGCCGCCATGTGCATGCAGCGCATCGCAGACCAGTACCGCCTGGGCCACCAGCAATGGCATGCGTGCCCCGTCCGGGGCCGCGGCGGGCCGGACCTGGTACGCGATGGCGTGCTGGATCACCACGGGCAGCTGCCAGCGCCGTGCCAGCTCGGCCCCGACTTCCGGGTAGCCGAAGCCCAGTTGCAGGGTTTCTTCGGCCGCATGACCGGCAGAGGAGGTTTCGTGATTGATGCGGCTGGCGTATTCCGGCGCACCGGACTGGATCAAGAGCTCGCCGATGTTGTGCATCATCCCGCAGGTGAAGGCCGTCTCCGGGTCCAGCCCCTGCTGGCGCGCCAGCAGGCGGCAGATGCCGGCCACTTCGAAACTGTGCCGCCAGAAGGCCTTGAGGTCGAAGCCCGGGCCAGCCCGGAACGCGCCCGTCATCGCCGACGCCAGCACCAGGGTGCGCAGGGTATTGAAGCCCAGCCGCATGGCCGCGTCTTCCACGCTGGTGGAATCGCGCAAGCCATGGAAGCGCGCCGAATTGGCCAGCCGCAACACTTTGGCGGCAATCACCGGATCGCGCTCGATACTATGCGCCAGCGTATCGATATCGGTCTGCGGATCGTCGAATTGACGGATCAGGTCTTGCGCCACCTTGGGCACGGTGGGCAAGGTGTGCAACTGGTCGAACAACGCCTCCAACTTCATGATCGCCTCGTGGGTGAAAGACAAGCCAGCGCGGCTGCGCGGACCTGCATGGTGTAGCACGGACCGGTTCACTGCCAATGACCGACGGCAGGATGATTCACTCAGGCTTCTGGCTGGGTCTGTACAGCGCACTGCCTCACCGCGTGGCCCAACTGACAGGAGAGGCAAGCGAACTGGACAGTTCACCGAGGCGACCGTCTCGGTGACCCTCAGTCGGCCTTGGCGCCACCCAGCGATTTGGATAAAAACGCCAACAGCTGGGTGTAGAACGCGCGTCGATGGGGCTCGGTGTAGAAGCCGTGGCCTTCTGTGTCGAAGTACAGCGTTTCCACTGGGGTGCCGGCCTGGCGCAACGCTGCTTCCATTCGCTTGCTGTGCTGGATGGGCGCGCGCTCGTCTTCGCCCCCTGCGGCCAGAAACACCGGCACCTTGATCTGCCTGGCCAGATTGACCGGCGAACGCGCGGCCAGGGTGGCCGGATCGCCCAACCATTGCTTGAGATAGTTCTCGCCGGAACCGCGCTTCTGGATATCGCCGCTGGTGAACATCATCGGCAAGTCGTAGACGCCCACATAACCGGCCGCGCACGCATACAGGCCCGATTCCTTGGCCGCCCCCATCAGGGCTGCGTATGCACCGTAACTGGCGCCAAAGATGCAGATCTTGCGTGCATCCGCATACCCTTGGTCAATCGCCCAACGCGTTGCATCGGTCACATCGTCCTGCATGGTGCCGCCCCACTGACGCGCGCCGGCGTGCTGGAAGTGGCGCCCATAATTGCCCGAGCCACGGAAATTGATCTGCAGCACCGCATAGCCCGCTTGCGCCAGCAGCTGCGCATCGTCGTCGAACTGCCAGCTGTCGAAGATCTCGAAGGGACCGCCATGGGGCATCACCACCATTGGCAGATGTTTGTCGCCCCCGCTGCGCGGCAGCGTGAGATACCCATGCAGTGGCACCCCGTCACGTGCCTGCAGTGCAATCGGCTGCACGGTGGCCGTGCGCTCGGGGTCGAACCAGTCGCGCCGACTGATCACATGCTGGGCTTTGTTCTGTTGCGTATCGAACACGTAGAAATCGCCAGGGTTGCTGCCCGAATAGGCTTCAAGCATCACGTAGCGACCGTCTTTGGTGCTGGAGGTCACGCGCACCGCATTGCCGGCAAAGGCCGCCTCCAGGCTGTGATACATCCGCGCCTGTGCCCCATGCTCGTCGAAAAAGCGGGTGCGGGGGCGGTCGGCCATGAAAATGGCGCCGACCGGGATGGTGGTGCCGTTGCGGTAGATGATCTCCAGGGGGTCGGCCACCGCGTCGCGCAATACCTGCTCACGGCGATTGGCCTGGATGTCCCAGCCGACGATCGCATCGGGGCCGTCGGCACTTTGCACGCGCAAGTACGCAATGCGCTCGTCTTGCGAAAAACCCAGCGGTGTTTCGACATGGCCACTGACCTGCTCGTCATTGATCAGCGCCCATTCGTCGCCCGCGCCCTTGCGGTAATACAGCTTGCTGACGTTGTCCGAGCCCGCCCCCTGCGCAAAGCGCACCTGCCCATGATGGTCGATGGTGAAGCTGGCGCGCTGAATCGGCGCACGCGCAAGCGGGAGGCGGCGGCCGGTGGTGACGTCGAGCTTTTCTGCGCGCGTATAAGGATCCTGCCCCGACATCGGCCAGATCGCCACGATCACGCTGCGGTCGTCGTCGGGCAAGGGGTCGGTCAGGAATGCGGCCACCGCTTCGGTCTTCTTGACCTTGATGTTGGTGCCAAGGCCGGTGCCGCGTGCGCGGTAACCCACCAGCAACTCGGCTCCGGTGCCATCGGCATTGATGGCATACAGCTCGCCGGTCGGCAGCGGCTTGTCGAGCAAGCCGTACTTCTGTGCAATGGAGATCAACACGCGGGTGTCGCTGACCCAGGCGAAATCGCTCACGTAGGTGTTTTTTTCCAGCACGAAGGTGGCGCCGATGCTGTTGTCCGAACGCCGCATGATCGCAAGGGCGGTCTTGTCTTCCATCGGCACGGTCGCGGCGAAATACGCGCCGCTGGGCGATAGCTTGATGTCGGCGAACTTGTCCTTCTTGATATAGGCGCCGACATCCACCTGGGCCGTGGCAGTGCCGGCCGCCATCAGCAGCACCAAGGCCGCAGGAATGATCCATTTCCGCATGTACGACTCCGTGTTGTAGGCAAACCGATGGCGAAATCTAGCAGCAATCCATGCACCTAAAAAGCGTCAATGGAAATCGCGCGAGGGCAGCTGCATGTCGCCGAGCAGGTTGCTGAGGTCGTACAGGTCGCCGGCGATGAGATGCTCTACGCCGTCCACGCGTTCCCAGCGACCGCGCACGGCGAGCAGGCGCGATTCCAGCAGCGCACGGCGGCGACGCAGCGCAAGGTGCGACCAGACGATGACGTTGATCATGCCCTGCTCGTCTTCCAGGGTGACGAAGATGGTGCCCTTTGCGGTGGCCGGGCGCTGGCGCTGGGTGACCAGGCCGGCCACATGCACGCCGCTGCCGTGGCGGCGGCCCTGCAATTCGCGCAGACCCAGGATGCGTCGCTGGCGCATCTGCGGCCGTAGCAGGGCCATTGGATGCTGGCGCAGACTCAGGCCGACCGAGCGGTAATCGGCAAGGATTTCTTCGCCGGCGCGCGGCGCCTCGAACGCCACCGGGCGCTCCTCCGGGCTGCCCGGCAATAGCGGACGACGCGCCTCCACCCCGGCCATGACCCAGCGCGCGGCGTTGCGGTTGCCCACCAGGCCGTGCAGAGCGCCGGCTTCTGCCAATGCCAGGCGTGCTTTTTCGTCGAGTGCGGCGCGCAGGCACAGATCGCCGATATCGGCGAACGCCCGCTGCGTGCGTGCGGCAACGATGCGCTGCGCCACCACTTGCGACAGTCCGGCGACCTGCCGCATGCCCAGCCGGATCGCCGGTTGTTCGCCAGGATCGGCAGCGCTGCGCCACGGCCGGCCGCCGACCAGGGTGTTGTCCCAGTCGCTGTGCAATACATCCACCGGCAGCACCTCCACACGCTCGCGCTCGGGGCTGCCGCGGCGCGCATCCTGCACGATCTGGCTGGCCGAATAGAAACCCATCGGCTGCGCGTTGAGCAGCCCGCAGGCGAAGGCGGCCGGCTCGTGGCGTTTGAGCCAGCAGCTGGCGTAGACGAGCTTGGCGAACGAGGCGGCATGGCTCTGCGGAAAACCGTAGGAACCGAAACCCTTGATCTGTTCGAAGATCTGGTCGATGAAGCTGGAGGCGTAGCCTTTGCCTTCCATCAATGCGCGAATGCGCAAGCGATGCGATTCCATGTCGCCACCGCGGCGCCAGGCCGCCATCGAACGGCGTAGCTTGTCGGCCTCGTCAGGGTCGTAGCCGGCGTGGATCACCAACTCCATGACCTGCTCCTGGAACAGCGGAATCCCCAATGTCGGCCCGAGAATTTGCTCTACGCCTTCGGAGGGATAGTTGATCAGGCTCTTGTCCTTGCGACGTTGCAGGTACGGATGCACCATGTCGCCCTGGATCGGGCCAGGGCGCACGATCGCCACTTCGATGACCAGGTCGTAGAACTCTGCCGGTTTGAGCCTTGGCAGCATGGCCATCTGCGCACGCGACTCGATCTGGAACACGCCGACCGTATCGGCGCGCTGGATCATCTTGTAGGTCGCCGCATCCTCATCCGGCAAGGTCGCCAACGTGTAGTCGCGATGACGGTGGCCACGCACCAGGTCCAGCGTCTTGCGAATGCAGGTCAGCATGCCCAGGGCCAGGCAATCGACCTTGAGCAGCTTCATGGTTTCCAGATCGTCCTTGTCCCACTGGATGATGGTGCGGTCGGCCATCGCGGCATTTTCCACCGGTACCAGCAACGACAACGGCTCGTCGGAGATGACGAATCCGCCCACGTGCTGCGACAGATGCCGTGGGTGATCGCGCAGGTGGTCTGTCACGAGCAGGATCTTGTTGATCAGCGGGTTGGCCAGATCGAAGCCGGCTTCTTCGATGCGCTGTTCCATCGGTGTTTCGCCATTGCCCCAGCCATAGCAATTGGCCAGCAAGGCAATCTGGTCCGGTGGCAGACCGAAGGCCTTGGCCACGTCGCGCACCGCGCTCTTGCCGCGATAGCAGATCACCGTCGCCGCCAGCGCTGCGCGTTCGCGCCCGTATTTGGCGTAGACGTATTGCAACACCTCCTCGCGGCGTTCGTGCTCGAAATCCACGTCGATGTCCGGCGGCTCGTTACGCGCCTTGGACAAGAAGCGCGAGATCAACAATCGCGTCTTGCTCGGATCAACCGAGGTGATGCTCAGTGCATAGCAGACTGCCGAATTTGCTGAAGATCCACGCCCCTGGCACAGGATGTCTTTGGAACGCGCAAACCGCACCACATCCTGTACCGTGAGAAAGAAAGCCTCGTATTCCAGTTCGGCGATCAACGCCAATTCGTTCTCGATGTCGTCGCGTATTTTCTTCGGCACTCCATCCGGCCAGCGCTCCCGCATCCCGGCTTCAGTGAGCTGACGCAGATAACTGGCAGGCGTATGCCCCTGCGGCACCAATTCTCTGGGATAGGTGTATTGGAGCTTGGAAATGTCGAAGGTGCAGCGTTGCGCCAGCTCCACCGTGGCCTGCAACAACCCATCCGGGTAGATATTGCCCAACGCGCGCCGGGTGCGCAGATGGCGCTCGCCATTGCGGAACAGGTGTGCGCCGCATTCGGCCAGCGGCAGCGTGTGGCGGATGGCGGTCAAGGTGTCTTGCACGATGCGCTCGCGACGCTGCGCCATATGTACATCGCCGCTGGCCAACGCGGTCATGCCCAACTGCTGCGCCAGCGCTTGCAGGACCTGCAGGCGTGCGACATCGTCCTGTTCGCGATGCAATTCCACTGCCAGAAACGCCCGCTCGCCGAAGACTTGTTGCAACCAGGCACCCTGCTCTGCCTGCGGCTGCGCGCCGGGTAGCCACAGTGCAAACACGCCCGGCGCCACATCGCGAAACTGCGCTTGCACCTCGGCCCGCCCCAAGCGATAAGCGCCCTTGCTGGCCGCGCGCCGCGCGGTGGTGATCAACCCGCACAGCTGCGGGTAACCGTGCGCGTTTTCCACCAGCAGCACGAAGCGGGTGCCATCGACCAGGGCGAATTCGCTACCGACGATCAACCGCACCCCGGTGGCGCGCGACGCTTCCAGGCCACGCACGATGCCGGCCAGCGAGCATTCGTCGGTGATGGCCAAGGCGCTGTAGCCGCAGTGTTGTGCGCGCACGAACAGCTGTTCGGCGCTGGAGGCGCCACGCAGGAACGAGAAGTCCGACAGGCAGTGCAGCTCGGCATAGGCGGGCAAGCCATCGGCAACGTGCGCATGGCTGATGTCGTCGTTGGCCGCGCGCAACCGTGCGGCCACATTCCAGGCGCGCGGCATGCGCCCGCCGGGCGTGTCGCGGTCTACGCCATCGATGGCGTCATCCCAGCTCATGGACGGCTGCCTTCAACAGCGCGCTGCGCCAGACGGTTTTTGCAATGCGCAGCAGATCGCGCCGTTGCAGATGCTGCTGCTCTTGCCTGCAGCCCTGGCATCGGCCACGCGCGCCCCAGCCGCAACCACCAGACAGCCGGTACCTGCTCCGATACCGCGCGAACATACGCGCGCTCACGCGAACCATCCATGCAGCATCCAGCCGTCCACCCGACCGGGCGCGGCGAAGGCCCAACCACGCCGGCCGCGCGCAGTCTCCACCACGTAGTAATCGCGACGGGCTTCATCGTCGTCCCACCAACCGCTTTCCAGCCGTTCCGGGCCGGACACGATGCGCAGGTGCGGGTCGTGCAGCGGCACCGGCTGCGGCAGCAACCAGGTGGGGCGCGGCGGACGCGGCGGCGCAGCGGCTTCGCGCACCGCATCGCCGATGGCGCGACGCCACGCGCGCTCCGGGCGCGGGTCGTCGGCCGGCAACACGCGATAGACCGCGTCATCGCCAAGCCGTGCACGCAGGCGCTCGCGCAGTTGCGGCCACTCCACCGATTGCTGCGCGCGCTGATCGAACAGGTCGCGCATGGCCGGTACGAACGGTGGCAGCTGCCGTGCCAGCAAGCGCATCGCCACCACCGGCCGCGGAATCTCCACCCGCTCCAGCCGGTTGCGGGCCAGCTCGAACAGCAAGGTGGGCGCGCGTTCCGGCGTGAGCAGACCGATCTCCACATCGGTCGCGCCTTCTTCATGCTCCAGGCGCAATAAAAACCGCTGCACGCCGCCATCGCGAATGGACAGATACGTGCACAGGTCGCCGATCAGCCGGCGCAACGGAAACAGCAGCGCCGGATGCGTTTCCACCTCATAGCCCAGCTCCACGCGGTGGTCGAAGTGGTCTGGCGGCGCGTAGCACTCCAGTGGGTCGTCGACCTGCCCGTAGAGGCGATCCAGGTGATCGAGCAGGTCCGCACCAAACCGCCGGCGCAACCCGTCACGCGGCAGGCCGCGCACCGCCGCGAGCGTGCGCACGCCCATGTGCTGCAGGCGCTCGCCGGCATCGTCAGGCAATGCAGCGCGGCGTACAGGCACCTTGTCGAGCGTGCTGTGCAGGGCCGGCAATTGCGTCACCACCATGCCGTCGCGCAGCCCAGCCAGCACGCGTGCGGCGCGCGGCGTGGGCGCCAGCGCAAGCCGGTGCTGGAAGCCCAAGGCCTGCAGCTCATCGCGCAGGCGACGCTCGAAGCGCGGCCAGGGGCCGAACAGGCGAAAGCTGGCACCGGCTTCCAGCACGATGGCGCGCGACCACTGCTGGCTGACCAGCGAACTATGCCGATACGCCCAGGCCGCAAGAAACCGCTGCGTGCGCGCTTCGTTTTGCGCGTCGTAATCGATGGTGCGTACCTGCGTCATCAAGGCATGCGCCGCCGATAGCCGCATGCCGGCCTTCAACCCAGCTGCGCCAGCGGCAGCATTGACCGAATGCAGGCTGCGCAGCTGCGCCGGGCCTTCCACCAGCGCCAGTGGCGCCTGCGGTTCTTCCAGACGCCGAAGGACGGCGTCCAGCGCCAGCTGCGGCAGCAATATGCAGGCCCACAACATGCGCGCGCCTCAATGCGCCAGCCGCAACGGCTGCGACGGCACCTGCCCGCCCCGGCATTTGCGCACCTGCCAGGCATCGCGCTCGGGCAGGAATTCCAGCCGCAAGGCCGCCGGCGATGCATTCACCGCATGACGGCGGTCGCGCAGTGCGAACGCGCAGCAATTGCCGCTATCGGCCGCCACCTGCAACCGGCGCAGCGCACGCGCATCGCCGGTCTGCGGCCAGCCCAGTACCGCAGCGCATGCGCCGCTGCGCAGGCATTGTTCGAACGCCCATAACGCTTCGCGCGGCTCGGCCTGCACCACTTCCAGATGCTCCAGCACCACCCCGCCCGCCTGCCAGGCCGGCGCGTAGGGAATGAACGGCGGTGCCACCAATACCACCCGGCTGCTGCTGGCGGTCATGCGTGCCAGCGTGGGCAGCAACAAGGCGATCTCGCCGATGCCATGCGCAGGCAACAACAATTCGGTCAAGGCACGCCGCGGCCAGCCGCCATCGGGAAGCAATGCATCCAATGCCACATGCCCGGTGGATTCACCGCCATTGGCGGTGGCCGTGCCCTGGCCTGCACGCCAGACCGTGCGCGCGGCCAGCAGGGCGTCCAACGGCAGTGCCACGGCCGCATTGCCGTCCTGTCTGATGCGCGCCGGCTCCTGGCTCATGTCAGCCCTGCCGGATCAGGCCGCAGTACAGCCCTTCGATCGCGAAGTCGGCATCGGCCGCCACCACGATCGGCGCATGCGCGCGATTGCGCGGCAGCAGGCGGATCCGTTCGGCGCCGCGCTCCAGGCGCTTGATGGTGATTTCGCCATCCACCCGCGCCACCACGATTTGCCCGTCGCGCGCCTCGTTGCTGCGATGCACGCCCACCAGGTCGCCATCCAGAATGCCGTCATCGATCATCGAATCGCCCTGCACCTGCAGCAGGTAATCCGGGCGCAGCGAAAACAGCGCGCGGTCCAGCCAGAGCTGACGCTCCAGGCCGATATCCGCACCGATCGGCAGACCTGCTGCCACTCGCCCCAGCACCGGCAAGGCCAGCAATGCATCGCGACCGGCGCCTCCCGGTACACGGATGCCACGTTTCTGATTGGGCAGCAGCTCGATCAATCCGGCGTCGGCCAGCGCCTGCACGTGCTTTTGTGCGGCATTGCGCGAGGCAAACCCGAAGGCCTGCGCGATCTCGGCCAGACTGGGCGAGACGCCCGCCTGGGCCTGCTCCTGCAGGAACGCCAACACGGCGGCACGTTGGGGGGGAAGTGATGGCATCGGGGCGAGGCAGCAGGACGGGACAAGGTGTACATTTGTACACCAATCGATCGCAGCAGGCGAGACTGGCGTGCTGAGCCGCTTCAGCACGCCACTTGCGACTGGCTGACGACAGGGTTATAACCTTCGTAATAACGCGAGATGCCGCCATGAAGCTCAAGATCACCGCCATCGGCAATTCCGCCGGCATCATCCTGCCTAAGGAACTGCTGGCCCGCCTGCGGCTTGGAAAGGGCGACGAACTCTATGCACTGGAAACGCCCGACGGCATCAGGCTGACCGCATTCGACCCGACGTTGGCCGCGCAGATGGATGTGGCCGAGCAGGTGATGCGCGAGGATCGCCAAGTGCTGAACAAGCTGGCCAAGTGAACACGCGCATGCTGGTCTGGATCACGCACGCACTTGCATTGGCGATCCACGAACGTCAATTGAGCGAGCACGGCGGCGCAAGCGGAGTGCGCGACGAGGCACTCTTGGCCTCGGCACTGGCACGCCCGCAGCAACTGTTTTCCTACGGCGATCCTCCACCCGATCTTGTAGAGCTGACGGCCAGCCTGGCCTACGGGTTCGCGCGCAATCATCCGTTCGTAGATGGCAACAAACGGACTGCCCATGTGTGCTATCGGGTTTTTTTGCTACTCAACGGCGCCGAACTCATCGCTTCGCAGGAAGAGAAATACGTTGCCATGATGGGCCTGGCCGATGGCGCGTGGAGCGAAGCGACGTTTGCGCAATGGCTGCGACCTCGCGTGCGTTTGCGCGCGGACACGCATGTACACGAACCGCAGGGCCACTACGGCTGAAAACAGGCCTGTGGCACGCGACGCGCTTGTCTGGCATTGCATGCGCAGTCTTGGATCCACACGCCGCAACCAGTCAGCACTGACGTCGCTGCATGGCACAGATGCTCTTACTCGGCAAGCTTCCGCGTCGCCGCCGCTTTCTTTGCAGCGGCCTTGCGTACTGCCGGGCCCTTGGTCTTGGCCGCCTTCTTTGCTGCCGTCGAACGGTCGCTGGCAGTGCGCTTTTTTGCGGCACCCGTGGTCTGTTTGGACAATGCCTTTTTGCCTACTGTCTTCTTGGCGGTAGTGCCCTTGCTGGCGGTCTTGAGGGCTTTCTTGGCACCGGCCGAGCGCGTAGGCGACACCGGCTTTTTGGAGGCTGCCGCTGCCTTGTCCTGCGCGGCTTTTTTCTTGGTGGCCCTGGACGCGGAACTGCGCGGGGCAACGTCCACGCCATCGCGGCGCGCCTTGGACAAGCCGATCGCAATGGCCTGCTTGGTACTTTTCACACCATGCGCGCCGTCGCGCACCTGGTCGATTTCTTCTTTGACATATTCGCCGGCCTGGGTGCTGGCCGATTTTCCTTCGCGCTTGTCCTTGGCAGCAGCGCGGCGTGTCTTGGCCTGTGGCATGGCACTTCCCCTGTTGTGGATGGCAACTCGATGTAACAAGCGCCGCGTCAATGCGCAGTGGGCGCGGTGCTCACCTGGCGTTGAAGCATGCCTGCCGCTTTTTCCAGGTCATGCACCTGCGCAGTGACCGATCCACTCAACGACATGCGAAACCGCCAGCGATCACGCCCCCTCACCGGCTGGCAAGGGTTCGCCTTGGGCATCGTAGGCAGGCGGGTGATAGAAATTGACCGTCTTCAACGGTGTGCTCCCGGTATTGCGGATCTCATGGGTTTCACCGCGCTCGATGGCGATCAGGCTACCGGCCTGCAGTGCATGCGTCTGCCCCTCGATCACCGCCTCGCCGGTGCCGTCCACCACGTACAGCCATTGATCGGCACCACGGTGGCGATTGTCTGGCCCGCCCTCGCCCTGGCCCGGTGCAATCGCCATTTCGGCAGCTTGCACCTGGCGCACCGAAAACAGCACCTTGAACGCGTCGGTCAATGTCAGTTGTGCAATCTGCATAAGGCACTCCTCCGGGTTGAGGCGATGCTGAGACGACGCACGTCAACGTGCTGGCAACATGCTCAGCCGTTGCGGCAATACCAAGCCCAAATATGTTCGGGCACATGTGCCTGCACGGGAAGATCCAATGCGCGGTAACCATCGAGTACATCGCGCAGCGCACGTTGTGCTGGCGTGGGGCCGACCAGGCCATCCAGTTCGTCCGCACTCAACTGCACCGCGGCCCAGTCGTAGAGGCGATCGATACGCTGGGCCATCGCCGCCTGCAGCCAGTCGCGCAACACGAACACGCGATACCCGCCCTGCTGCAGTTGCGCAACTGCACGTTGCAACGCCTCGCCCACGCCCCGAAACCATTCGGTATGCCCACCGGCCACTGCGCGGATCGCCATCGGTGCCGGTGCGTTGTGCGCAAGCAGCGGGCGCCGCAGTTGCAGTTCGAGATCGCGCGCATCGCGCTCGCGCTCGGTTTCCACCAGCAGCCCGTGCTCCAGATCGAAAAAATCGAACCAGCGCGGATGCAGGCTACCGATGCGCCCCAGCGGATCGCGCGAGAAACCGATCTTGCAATGGTCTTCCCACTGGCATGGGAACACATAGGTGAAGCAACGTCCGTCGATGGCCACTGGCGTGCTGCCAGGCGCGCGCACGCTCATCGGCGACCTGCATGCGCTTGGGTCGGCTGCACCGCGCGCGCATCCTCCGGCGCCGGTTCCCACCCGAACACGCTACGCCCGCCATAGCGATGCGAATCGCGACGTTCCTGCGCGATGTAGTCGTCCACCGTCGGCCCTTGCGCGCTGGCTTCGAGTCGACGCGCCTGCGCGTCAAGCCGCGCAATCGCCTGCAAGCGTTCGTCGTTGCCCAGTCTGGCCTGCTGCATCGCTTGCTTGAGTACGCCGATGGTGTGATCGAGCACGCGTGTGGGCACCGGGAACGGTTGCCGGTCCTTGCCGCCATGCGCAAGCGAAAAGCGTGCCGGGTCGCTGAAACGGCATGGCGTGCCGTGCATCACTTCGGCCACCATCGCCAGCGAGCGCAAGGCGCGCGCACCCACGCCGGGCACTTGCAGCAGCGCGGTGAAATCGCGCGGCCCCGCTTCGGCAGCGGCGGCCAAGCTGGCGTGCAGCCGTCGTGTGATCACGTTTTCGCTGCGCACGTCATGATGGTCGGGCATGCACAGATGCGGTTGTTGTGCCGGGTCCCAGGCGTGCACGGCGAACAGATCGCCGGTGAGCGGACCTTGCGCCGCAGGCGCCTCCACACCCGCAATCCGTTGCCACTGCTGTGCCAGCCGGTCCGGCGCGGTGCTGCGCAGCAGTGCCACCTGCGCATCGCGCGAGGCAGCGGCGCGGTGGTCGGCGAGATTGACGATGTTGCCTTGATGCGCGCCATCGATGGCAGCATGCGGCGCATCCACAAAACTGCTCAGGCCTTCGGAGAGCCAGTGATATCGGCGTGCCTGCTTGCGCTGCCCATGCATGCCTTGCTGCACCACCACCCAGCGGCCATCGTCGCTGACGATGAAGCCGTGCAGATACAGATCGAAACCGTCCTGCACGGCAGCGCTGTCCACCTTGGCGACCAGGCGGCTGGCCTGTGCCAATGCGGCGCCGTCCAACCCGACCGCATCGCCCACGGCCAGCAACTCCGAAGGCGTGGCACGCGAATGCCGGCCGCGCCCGCCACAGACATGAATGCCCAGTTCGCCGGACAGTGGCGTCAACCCACGCTTGAGCGCGCCGATCACGCTGGTGGTAATGCCGGACGAATGCCAGTCCATGCCCATGACCGCACCGAACGACTGAAACCAGAACGGGTGCGCAAGCCGCCGCAACAATTCATCGCGCCCATAGCTGTGCACGATCGCCTCGCACATCACTGCACCAAGCCGCGTCATCCGCTCACCCAACCAACGCGGAACGCGGCCTCCATGCAAGGGAAGATCCGTACTACCACCACGCCGGCTCATTGCTGCCACCTCGTCTTCATGCCGCCAGGATAACGGCGGCACGTCGCAACAGCTGGGACACCAGCGCGCTGACGCGTGCGCAAAGCTGACGAATTCAGCGCATGGCATGGCACTCCACACAGTGCATGCACGCGCGCGCGCCATGCAGGCACGAGCGTGCAGCGATCACGATGCCGCTCCTGAATGCGCGTACGCCGCGTCGCATCGGTGCCAATCGTAGCCGTGGTCACTTTGCGTTGACCACAGCGCCGTCAAGGTGGTGGTCCTTCTCCTCAGCCATCGCCACGGGGTTCGCATGACTGCCACACCCGCCACTGCCCATGACACGGCGCCGGCCACTGCCACCACCAGTGCGCCGACCTACCCGGTCAACCTGCGCATCAACGCTCAGCCGTATCACTTGCAGCTCGAAGCCTGGGTGAGCCTGCTCGACCTGCTGCGCGACCGCCTCGACCTCACCGGCACCAAGAAAGGCTGCGACCATGGCCAATGCGGCGCTTGCACGGTGCTGGTCGATGGCCGCCGCATCAACAGCTGCCTGACCCTGGCCGTCATGCAGGACGGCGCCGACATCACCACCGTCGAAGGGCTGGCCGATGGCGACGCACTGCATCCGCTGCAACGCGCCTTCATCGCCAACGATGCATTTCAGTGCGGTTACTGCACTCCGGGGCAGCTGTGCTCGGCCGTGGGCTTGATCAACGAAGGCAAGGCGCACGACCGCGACCAGGTACGTGAACTGATGAGCGGCAATATCTGCCGTTGCGGTGCCTATCCGCAGATCACCGATGCCGTGATGGAGGTGATGGGCAAGCCCAGCGACAGCAGCGACAGCGCGGCCACTCCGTGGACGCCCGGGACGGTGCCGGCATGATTCCGCTCACCTACACACGCCCGGACACCGTCGATGCGGCGCTTGGCGCCATTGCAGTGCGCAGCGGCGACACGCAGCCGGTGCCCTCCGAGGCACCGGTACGCTTCATCGCCGGCGGCACCAATCTGACCGATTTGATGAAACTGCAGCTTATGCGCCCCAGCAGTTTGATCGACATCAATCGGCTGCCGCTGGACAGCATCAGCACCCAACCCGACGGCGGCCTGCGCCTGGGTGCGTTGGCGCGCAATGCCGACACTGCATATCACCCGGAGGTGGAAACGCGTTACCCCTTGCTGAGCGCGGCGATTCTGGCCGGCGCTTCGCCGCAGATTCGCAACATGGCCAGCAATGGCGGCAACCTGCTGCAGCGCACGCGCTGCATGTATTTCTACGACCATGCCACCCCGTGCAACAAACGCGACCCGGGCACCGGCTGCTCGGCCATTGGCGGGCTGACCAAATACAACGCCATTCTCGGCACCAGCGCGCATTGCATCGCCACGCATCCATCGGATATGTGCGTGGCATTGGCCGCGCTGGATGCCGTGGTGCACGTGCAGGGCGCCAATGGCGAGCGCGACATTCCGCTCGCGCAGTTCCACCGTCTGCCTGGCGATCACCCGGAACTGGATAGCACCTTGGCGCCGGACGAATTGATCGTGCATATCGATCTGCCCGATGCGCAGCGCTTCGTTGCGCATAGTGCCTACCTCAAGATCCGCGAGCGCCTCTCCTATGCGTTCGCGCTGGTGTCGGTGGCAGCGGCCCTGGATCTGGCCGACGACGGCAGCATTCGCGAAGTGCGTGTGGCACTGGGCGGCGTGGCCCACAAACCCTGGCGCAATGCCGATGCAGAGGCACCGCTGGTCGGCCAGCCGGCCACTGCCGACACCTTCGGCCGCCTGGCCGATGCGCTGCTGCAGGGTGCGCAACCGCAGGGCGAGAATGCCTTCAAGCTGCCGCTGGCACGCCGCGCCATCGTGCGCGCATTGAGCGTTGCGCGCGAGGGCACCATCGACAACCGCGGGCGCACCAGTGCGCTGGAGGAATCGCCATGAACGCACGCATCCCCGACCTGTCCGACAGCGCGCTGACCCCGCCGGTTGCCGACAGCGGCACCGGCTATCGCCCCACCGGCACCGGCGTCACGCGCATCGACGGACGCGCAAAAGTCACCGGCCAGGCGCGTTATGCCGCCGAATGGCCGGTGCCGGACTTGGCCTATGGCGTGGTGGTCAACAGCAGCATTGCCAAGGGTGAGATCGTTGCCTTCCATCTGGATGCAGCACGCGCAGTCCCCGGCGTGCTGGAGATCGTCACCCATGAAAACCGCCCGCACATGCGCGGCATGGACCTGTTCTACAAGGACATGACGGCGCCGGCCGGCTCGCCGTTCCGTCCGTTGTACGACAACAAGATCTTGTACAGCGGCCAGCCCATCGCGCTGGTGGTTGCCGAGACCTTTGAAGCGGCGCGCCATGCCGCGCATCTGGTGGAAGTGGAGCTGTTGCAGGACCCGCACGACACCAACCTGATGACCAACCTGGACCGTGCACACGCGCCCAAGCCGCTGAAGGCCGGATTTTCGCCGCCGCCCAAGGACAAGGGCGATCCGCAGAGCGCATTCGACAATGCCGCGTGCCAGGTACAGGCCGACTACTACAGCGGCGTCGAGCACCACAACCCGATGGAATTGTTCGCTTCCACCGTCATCCGCGACGCCGACGGCCATTTCACCATTTACGACAAAACCCAGGGTTCGCAGAACAGCCGCTGGTACGTGTCGCACGTGTTCGGGCTGAGCAAGCGCAAGGTGACCGTGCGCAACCCGTACGTGGGAGGCGCGTTCGGCTCCGGGCTGCGCCCGCAGTATCAGTTGCCGCTGGCGGTGATGGCGTCGATCCTGCTGGATCGCTCGATGCGCGTGGTGCTGACGCGACAACAGATGTTCACCTTCGGCCACCGCCCGGAAACGCTGCAGCGGCTCAAGCTCGGCGCAGACCGCGACGGCACCTTGCGCTCGGTCTGGCATGAAGCCATCGCCGAAACCTCGCGCATCGAAGACTACGTGGAGGTAGTGGTCAACTGGAGCGGTCAGTTGTACGCCTGCGACAACGTGCACCTGGGCTACAAGCTGGTGAGTCTGGACCAATACAGCCCCATCGACATGCGTGCGCCCGGCGCCGCGCATGGTGTGCATGCGCTGGAAGTGGCGATGGACGAGTTGGCCTATGAGGTCGGCATCGATCCGTTGGCACTGCGCCTGAAGAACTACGCCGAGGTCAATCCGGCCGACGACAAGCCCTACTCTACCAAGGCGCTGCGCCAGTGTTACGAGCAAGGGGCAGAGCGCTTCGGTTGGGCGCAACGCCCCCTGCAACCGCGCGCGCGCAAGGAAGGCAGCGAGTGGGTGGGCTGGGGCATGGCCACCGGGCAGTGGGATGCGATGCAGATGTTCGCGCGCGCACATGCGGCGCTGCATGCCGACGGCCGTTTGGTGGTCAGCAGCGCAGCCAGCGATATCGGCACCGGCACCTACACGGTGATGGCGATGATCGCTGCCGAAGCGCTGGGCCTGCCCTTGGAGCAGGTGACGTTTCAACTTGGCGACTCCACCTTGCCCGTTGCGCCGATCGAAGGTGGCTCCTCGCACGTCACCACGGTGGGCTCGGCAGTGGATGGCGTGTGCGCAAAGCTGCGCGGGCGTCTATTGCGTCTGGCCCAGGCCCTGCCCGACTCGCGCTTTGCCAAGGCCAAACCTGACGATGTGGTCTTTGCCGACGGCACGCTGGCATTGCGGGCCGATGCCGGCAGCGCCATCGCCCTGACCGACCTGCTGCGCACTGCAGGGCTGGAGCAGATCGAAGATAAGTTCCTCCTGCTGCCGAACGTGCTCAAGCAACGCAAATACACCCGTGCCACGCACGGCGCGGTGTTTGTGGAGGTCCGGGTGGACGAAGAACTGGGCACGGTGCGGGTCACCCGCGTGGTCAGCGCCGTTGCCGCCGGGCGCATCCTCAATCCGATCACCGCACGCAGCCAGATTGTGGGGGGCGTGGTCTGGGGCATCGGCCAGGCGCTGCACGAGCACACCCAATCGGACCATCGCTTCGGCCGCTTCATGAATCACGACCTGGCGCTGTATCACGTCTCCGCCAACGCCGACATTCACGACATCGACGTGATCTTCGCCGACGAAGACGACCGCGTCGTCAGCAGCCTGGGTGCGAAGGGCGTGGGCGAGATCGGCCTGGTCGGCGTGTCTGCGGCGATCTGCAACGCCATCTTCCACGCCACCGGCAAGCGCATCCGCAGCACGCCGATGACGCCGGACAAGGTGATGGCGGACTGACCTGCAGCGTACGTTGCGCTTGCAGGCAATGCTTGGCGCCTTGGGTAGTGAAGTGAAGTGATCCCAACAGTCGGGCCCAATGCAGCGATGCATTGGGCCCGCTGCCATGTCGGTCAGACGCATGGCCGTACGGTAGCGCGGCAAATGCGGCGCATGCCACTCGCAACCCAGTCATGCGCAGCGTCTTCTGCCTTATGTGTCGATACCGCTCGTACGCACCAGCACAAGCGGTCGTGATCGATAGGCAGGCATGCGGGTGATCAGCATGGGCAGGCAGCGGCAAGTCGACCGCGATGCCAGATACATCCCGCAACGCATCACAGCTTTCCGGCATCATCCGTCAGCGTCGTCCGTAGGCTGACGGGGATCGCAGACATGGCACATCGTACGATGCGGCGCGGGCTAGCCAAACTGTTGGCCTATTGTCCGCGCAACACCTGCGCCAGAAACGGTGCGGTGCGGCTCCCACGATGGCGCGCCACGACATCCGGCGCTCCGGCCACCACGACCTTGCCGCCCGCACCGCCCGCGCCCGGCCCCATATCCAGCACCCAGTCGCTGCTGGCGGCCACGCGCATATCGTGTTCGACCACGATCACGGTGTTGCCTGCATCGACCAGCCCTTGTAACTGGGCCATCAAGGTATCCACGTCGGACGGATGCAGGCCGGTGGTGGGCTCGTCCAGCACGTAGACGGTGTCGCGCTTTTGGGCGCGTTGCAGTTCGGTCGCCAGCTTGATGCGCTGCGCTTCGCCACCGGACAGTTCGGTGGCCGGCTGGCCAAGACGCAGATAGCCCAGCCCCACTTCGCGCAACACCTGCAACGGGCGCAACACGCTGGCATCGTCGGCAAAGAAGATGGCTGCCTGATCCACCGTCATTTCCAGCACCTGCGCGATGTTGCGACCGCGTAGCGCGATCTCCAACGTCTTGGCGTTATAGCGCGCGCCGTGGCAGGTGGGACACGGTGCGTAGACGCTGGGCATGAACAGCAATTCCACATACACCGAGCCTTCGCCCTCGCAGGTGGCACAGCGGCCCTTGGCGACGTTGAAGGAGAACTGCCCTGGGTCGTAACGGCGCCGGCGTGCGGCGGGCGTGGCCGCAAACAGCTTGCGTACCGGGTCGAACAGGCCGGTGTAGGTGGCCAGATTGGAGCGTGGGGTACGGCCGATGGGTTTTTGATCCACGCGCACCAGGCGGCGCACCTGATCCAGCCCGGCAACAATTGCACCCTCCGACGGCACCTGCGTGCCGCGCTCCAGTGGATCCAGTGCTTCTTCGTCCTCTGCCTGCGCCTGCCCCAGATGGGCGGCCAGCAGTTCCACCAGCGCTTGACTCACCAACGACGATTTGCCCGAGCCGGACACACCGGTCACGGTAGTGAACACACCTAACGGCAGGTCCACATCCAGCGCGCGGACGTTGTTGCGGGTGATGCCGCGCAGCTGCAACCAACCGCTTGCCGCGCGCGCCTGGCGATGCACCTGCGGCGGCGTGCCGAACAGATAGCGCCGTGTGGAAGAGGCCTGCACCTGCTCCAATCCCGCGGGCGGCCCGCTGTAGAGCACCTGCCCGCCCTGCACGCCGGCTGCCGGGCCGACATCCACGATCCAGTCTGCATGGCGGATCAGGTCCACTTCGTGTTCGACCACGAAGACCGAATTTCCGGCCGCCTTGAGTTGATCCAACGCACCCAGCAGCGCCTGCGCATCGGCGGGATGCAAGCCTGCCGATGGTTCGTCCATCACGTACACCACGCCGAACAACTGCGAGCGGATCTGCGTGGCCAGCCGCAGCCGTTGCAACTCGCCCGGCGACAAGGTGGGCGTGCTGCGCTCCAGGCTGAGGTAGCCCAGACCCAGCGCCTGTACGACGGCGATGCGCGCGCGCAGATCCGCGGCGATGCGTCGCGCGGCGATCGCTTGTTCCGGATGTTGGCGCGCATCTTTACGCGTACCTTTGGATGGGGCGGCTTCGGCGGCGGGGCGCAGCAGCTCGGCCACCTCGTCCAGCGGGCGCCGCGACAGCTCCCCGATATCCAGCCCGGCAAAGGTGACCGACAAGGCCTCGCGGCGCAGGCGTTTGCCATCGCACTGCGGGCATTGCGTGCTGAGCAAATACTGCGCCACGCGCTTTTTCATCTGCGCGCTCTGGGTGGTGGCAAAGGTGTGCAGCACATAACGCTGCGCACTGGTAAAGGTGCCCATGTAGCTGGGTTCTTCCTTGCGCTTGAGCGCGCGTTTGACCTCGACCAGGTCGTAACCGGCGCATACCGGCACCACCGGCTGTTCGTCGGTGAACAAAATCCAGTCGCGGGTCTTCTTCGGCAGCGTGTGCCATGGCACATCCACATCGATGCCCAGCGTGGTGAGGATGTCGCGCTGGTTCTGCCCATGCCATGCGCCCGGCCAGGCGGCGACCGCACGCTCGCGAATGCTCAGGCTGCGGTCCAGCACCATGGTCGCTTCGGTGGCGTCATAGATGCGCCCCAGGCCGTGACAGGTCGGGCATGCCCCCGCAGGCGTGTTCGGCGAAAAACCGTCGGCGTAGATGATCTCCTGCCCCGGCGGGTACTGGCCGGCACGCGAATACAGCATGCGCAATGAGTTGGAGATGGTGGTGACACTGCCCACCGACGAGCGTGCACTCGGCGCGCCGCGCGCCTGCTGCAAGGCCACTGCCGGTGGCAGGCCATCGATGGAATCCACCTCCGGCACGCCTACCTGGTCGATCAGCCGCCGCGCATACGGCGAGATCGAATCCAGATAGCGCCGCTGCGCCTCGGCAAAGATGGTGCCGAACGCCAACGACGACTTGCCCGAGCCGGAAACGCCGGTGAACACCACCAGTGCATCGCGGGGAATATCCACATCCACGTTCTTGAGATTGTGCTCGCGCGCGCCGCGCACGCGCACCAGGCCAGTGGAAGACGTCGCGTTTGACATGACTACCGAAACCAGAGATCGACAAGACGCCAGCCTAGCGTGCGCGCCATGCAGCCGGTGTCAGCGATGGTGATCGAGCGCAGGCAACACCCAAGGTGCCAGGCGCTGCAGGGCGCATGCGGTGGCTGACGAGGCACGGGACGCATTCATCAGATGGAGGGCGGACAGGGCCCAGCAACACATCTGCGCGTCGTACCTGCCGCTGCCGGACGTACCGCCGTCTCCCAGCGGCGCTCAGCCCAGCGCATGTGCCGGCGTCACCTGCTCACCGGTGTCGGCCAGGGTATGCATGCGCGTCACCACGCCACTGAACAACCGCGCGGTAGCGGCATTGCGTGTACGGAAGACCTCTTCCAGCGCGGCGTAATACCACAGCGTGCCTTCGCGCCCGGCAGTGAACACATCGAAGATGCCCTGACCGACGGCAGGATTTTCCAGGTCCTGCACGATGCTGCGCGCGTTATAGAGCTTGTCGCAGCCGGACACCAGCAGCGCGCGCTCGGGCGTCTTGCGCAGGTGCGCAAGATAGGCCTGCTTGCGCTCGCGCCAATCGCGTTTGCGTGCGCGCTCGCTGTTGTCCACCTCGGCCTTGTCTTCGGCAGTGGCATCGGTGCAAGCCATCACGATATCGGCCACCGCATCGCCGAACTGCGCACGGATCGAGGCCTCGTGCCCGCCACCGCAGTCTTCCACCACATCGTGCAGCAGGCCGGCGATGGCTTGTTCCTCATCGCCGCCGCATTCCAGCACCAGCGTCGAGACACCCAGCAAATGACTCAGGTAGGGCACCTGCGTGCCCTTGCGCACCTGCCCGGCGTGAGCGATGCGCGCGTAGTCCACGGCCAGGGCGTAGCGTTCGGTGAGAGCGGTCATGGGGCATCCGATGCGAGCGATGCGCCTAGTATCGCCGAGCCCGACTGCCGACAGGTGAGGATGCTGCCATGAGCGATTCAGGCTCAATCCCACGCGATTGCGGCCGATAGGTCTAGGCTGCACCTACGCTGTTCGATGACCTGACGCCATGACCACGCTTCCTGTCTGCAAAGCCTGCCGCGACGGCCAGGACTTCCCCACCGCGATCACCATGGCCTTCCAGCCCATCGTGGACGTGTCCACCCGCAGCATCTACGCAGGCGAGGCGCTGGTGCGCGGCCTCAACGGCGAGTCGGCCGGCAGCATCCTGGCCGCAGTGGATGAGCGCAATCGCTACGCATTCGACCAGGCCTGCCGCATCAAGGCAATCGAATGCGCTGCGCAGATTGGCTTGCCGGCGCTGCTGTCGATCAACTTCATGCCCAACGCGGTCTATAACCCCGAGCATTGCCTGCGCGCCACGCTGTCGGCCACTGCGCAATACGGTTGGCCGCTCGACGCCATCATCTTCGAGGTCAGCGAACAGGAACATCTCACCGATCCGGCGCATCTGCTCGGCATCCTGCGCACCTATCAGGCCCGCGGCATGAAAACGGCCATCGACGACTTCGGCGCCGGCTACGCCGGGCTCGGCCTGCTGGCCGAGTTCCAGCCGGATCTGCTCAAGTTGGACATCGCCCTGGTCCGCGGGATCGACACCGACCGCAGCCGCCAAGCCATCGTGCGCCACGTGACGCGCATGTGCGAAGAACTCGGCATCGCCGTCATTGCAGAGGGCATCGAACAACCCGATCAATACCGCGCCCTGCGCGACCTGGGCATCCACCTGCAGCAAGGCTATCTGTTCGCCAGACCGCAGATCGGCGAGCTGCCGAAGGTGCATTGGCCGCAGTAAGCTCACGCTTGTGCGTATGAACTAAACAACTCAGCGCACCTAGCAGCAGGCGCCACTCGCCGTAACAGACCCACAACATCCGAACACAGCGGCAATGAAACGTGCGGAAGCCGCTCTTACGATTCCCTAATCCCGACTCCCGATTCCCGATTCCCGGCCGCCTCGCAAGCCAGCAGCGACCGCCGAACACCACGCGGCGCCGCTCACACATACCGCGGAATCGGCCCCAGCTGCGGCGTCTGATCCGGCAGCTCCACTTCCACTTCGTCCACGTAGCACCAGCCCCAGCCTTCGGGCGGATCGTAGCCTTCGATGATGGGGTGGCCGGTGGCGTGGTGATGCGCGGTGGCGTGGCGGTGGGGCGAATCGTCGCAACACCCGACATGGCCGCAGCTGCGGCACAGGCGCAGATGCACCCAGACGCCGTCGATGGCCAGGCACTCCTCGCAGCCGCGCGCACTGGGCGTGACTGCATGGATTTGATCAGTATGGCGGCAGTGCTGGCTCATGCGCTGGTCGACTCCTGGGTGGCGCTGGCAAGTTCGGAGACCGGCACCGGGTTGGCCTGATGGGCGAGGTACTGATGGATCTGCGCGACCACGGCGGCGCCCTCGCCCACTGCGGCCGCCACGCGCTTGACCGAACCCGCACGCACGTCACCGATGGCGAACACGCCAGGGCGATTGGTTTCCAGCGGCAGGCACGCTGGTACGCCGTCGCCACGCGCGGTGCCGGTCATGACAAAGCCGCGCTTGTCGGTGTCCACGCAGTCCTGCAGCCAACCGGTGTTGGGATCTGCCCCGACGAACAGGAACAGGTGCCGCAACGCCACGCGCGCGGTTGCACCGTCCTTGCGGGTGCGCAACACCGCGGCCTGCAGGCCGCGCTCGGGGTCGCCGTCCAGCGCGGCCACTTCGGTGCCGGTGTGCAGCTGCACGTTCGACAACGCGGCGATGCGCTCGATGAGGTATTGCGACATCGAGCTCTCCAGCCCATCGCCACGAATGATCAGGTGCAGTTCCTTGACCCGCGGCGCCAGGAACGCCACCGCCTGCCCTGCAGAATTGCCGCCGCCCACCAGCGCCACCACGCCGCCTTCGCACAGGCGCGCCTCCACCGGCGAGGCCCAGTACGAGACACCGTGGCCTTCGAAGCGATCCAGGCCATCGATCTCCGGGCGCCGGTAACGCGCGCCCGAGGCGATTACCACCGTGCTGGCCAGCAGCTGTTTGCCATCGGCAAGATCCAGCTTCAGCGCGCCATCGTCGCGGCCGCATTCCAGCGTGGCCGCTTCGATCGGAATCGCCAGTTCCGCGCCGAATTTCAGCGCCTGGTTGTAGGCGCGCCCGGCCAGCGCCTGCCCGGAAATGCCGGTGGGAAAGCCAAGATAATTTTCGATACGCGCCGAGGCACCGGCCTGCCCGCCGATGGCGCGTTGGTCCAGTACCAGCACCGACAAGCCTTCGGATGCGGCATACACCGCCGTCGCCAGGCCGGCAGGGCCGGCGCCGACAATCGCCACGTCGTAGCGTTTGTCCGGGTCGATGTCCGGCGTCATGCCCAGGCAATGCGCAGCTTCGGCATCGCTGGGCTGGCGCAGCACGCGCCCGCTCGGGCACACCATCACCGGTAGGTCGTGCTCCTGGATACCCAGGCGCTCCACCAACGCGCGGCCTTCGTCGTCGGAGACATCCATCACCGTGTTGGGGTAGCCGTTGCGGGTCAAAAAGCCCTGCAAACGGGTCAGATGCGGATCGTCAGGCTCGCCGATCAGCACCGAACCCGACGCATCGCCCTCGATCAGCCCAACGCGGCGCAGGATCAAGGCACGCATCACCACTTCGCCCACTTCGGCCGAACTGATCATCAGCGCGCGCAGATGCGCGGTATCGAATGGCAGCGCCAGGCAGCCGTCCGGCCCGGCACGTCCAGCCGCCAGCGACGCGCGCCCGGCCAGCTGACTCACCTCGCCGGTGAACTGGCCGGGCGTGTGCCGGGTGATCGGCTTTTCGTTGCCCAGTCCGTCGCGGCGCACCACTTCGATGGCGCCCTCCAGCACCACCCACACCGGCGCATGGGCATCGCCGACCTCGAACACGGGGTCGCCCGCGTCGAACCGTTGCGCCGGCCCGCTGGCAAAGCGCCGGGTGATCGACAACTGGCCCGCGTCCAGCTCGGGAAACATCTGATGGTGGCGGGTCTGGTCCAAAGACATGCAGGGGCGACGCGGCTGGGGGATCACATGCAAGCATGGGCAGTGGTGATGGCAATGGCAATCACCCGAAATGGTCACTGATGGCCACGACAGCGCGCAGACGCCAGGCACGCGTAGGCGAGCGAGCGCTGCTGCCGGTCAGGCGCACGCAGCTGCTGTAAAGACCGCATACGCCCAGCATGCGGGACATCCAGCACGAAAATAACCTAGCGAGCAGTCCTCAGGCCGGGGGCGAACCGCACATGGCAAACGCAGTGCGGTGCATCCGGCACGAAGCAACGACCGTGCGTCCCTGGCAGCAGTACAGGCGGTTTGTAAGCTGCCAATCAATCGAGCCCAAGCCTGTGCCTTACGATCGCACAGGCTCCCAGTGTGGCCCATGTTGCCCGGCCGCCATGCGCTGGGCCGGGCGCACGCGAAACACCACACTGATGCGCTCGCCCACCGCGCGCGCGGTCTTGGCAATGCCGTGCGCGTGCGTGTGTTGCGAGGCGTGGCTCATCGCCAGCAGGCTCCCCGGCGCCAGCTCCAGCGCAACCGCCCGCGTGCTGCCGTCCTTGGCGCGCAGTTGCATCCGGCGCGGTGCACCCAGCGACAGCAGCGCGATCGGGTGCGGTGCCACCAGCGTGTGCAATGCGTCGTGATGCATTGCCACGCTGTCGCGCCCATCGCGGTACAGATTCAAACCTACCGCGTTGTATGGCGCCGGGAGCACCGCCTGCACCGCATCGAGCAAGCGCTGCAGCGGCAATCCCGCAGGCCATGCATCATCCAACCGATACGAGGCCAGCAGGCGCGGTACGTCCACGACCCGCTCGTACATTTCGCGGCGCTGGCTGCGCCAATCGGCGCCATCGCGCAATGCGTCGAACGCCCCTTGCGCAAGTGCGGGCGGCAACAGCTGCGGCCAGTAGCGCACGCCGCCTTGCTGGTCGTGCAGCACCTGCAGCGGTGCGATGGGAGCATTGAACAGATCCATCAGCGCGATATGCGGGCGCCTGCCGCCGATTTCAGGGCCACGCTGTCATCACGCGTGGCGCCAGCCCGACAAGTTCAGCTTCACGCTACGGTACGCAAAGCGCCGCACCGTGTTCACGCACGACGATCAAGCATGCCTGCTCGTTTTCGTGGAGACATCGCATGCATCGCACCCCTCCTGCCCACGTGGTGATTTCCGGCGCGTCCAGCGGCATCGGCCAAGCCACTGCAGAAGCATTCGCCGAACAAGGCGCGCGCCTGGTGCTGGCTGCACGCGGCGAAGAAGCCCTCAATGCGGTTGCCGAACGCTGCCGTGCGCGCGGTGCCGAAGTCTTGGTGGCGCCCACCGACGTCAAACAGGCCGAACAGGTCAAGGCACTGGCCACCAGCGCGCAGAGTTTTCTGGGCCGCATCGACCTGTGGTTCGGCAATGTCGGGGTGGGCACGGTCGGCAAATTCCACGAGGTACCGATGGAAGCAAGCGCGGCCGTCATCCACGCCAATCTGCTCGGTCGCATGCACGACGCCCATGCCGCCATCCCCATCTTCGTCGAACAAGGCCACGGCATCTTCGTCAACATGATCTCTTCGGGCGGCTTTGCATCCACGCCGTTTGCAGCGGCGTACGGCGCCAGCAAATTCGGCCAGCGCGGCTTTTCCGAAGCGTTACGCGCCGAGCTGAGCGACTACCCGCATATCCACGTGTGCGATGTGTACCCGTACTTCGTCGACACGCCAGGCCTGACCCATGGCGCCAATTACGTGGGCCGCCGCATCAGCGGGCCGCCGTTGATGCTGGACACCCGCACCGTCGCGGCAGCTGTCGTGCGCCTGCTGGACCGGCCACGCAACACGGTAGTGTTGGGCACCGCTGTCCATGCGATGCGCCTGGGTCATGCGCTGGCACCGCAGACCCTGGCGCGCGCCATGTACCGTATCTTCAAGCAGTATCTTGCGCAGGCACCACAGGTGGCGCGATCCAGCGGCAATGTGTTCGCAGCGCCCGGCATTGCCGGCGGCATCGACGGTGGCTACCGGCGGCGCCCCGCGTTGCGGGCACGCTCTGCGCACGACAAGATGTTGATCGGTGCGGCCGCTGCAGCAGTAACGGGTTTGGCAGTGCTGGCTTTACGACGCAAGTGAGTCGCTGAAGTCTGCAGTGCCGTGCCGACAGTTGCGCGTTTGCCAGCGATTTCCAAACGCTGCGGCAACGCGGGAAAGTAGACCAGCCTCAATGCGACACCACGGCAGCGAGCATGTGCGCCGCCATGCATGCCGATCGGCCACACATCGTGACGCCGTGAGTGATCAGCGAACCCAACCATGGCCGCGAGGGCCATCGCACCCTCCAAGAGCGGCTAACAAAACGTAGCGCGCAGCCGTCGGGCGGGCGCGGAAGGCGCGCTCATCACCGCAGTGTCCGCGTGGTACGTGCCGATTCCGGGCACCGGCCGCGCCCGCCTGGCGGCTACGCAATGGCTTTTGTTGGCGGCTCCAGGGTGTAGCGCGCCCATGCAGCTGTGCTACGGTCCGGCGCTGCATCCGCCTGGAGCAATCTGCATGTCGCCTCGCTTGATCGCCCCGCGTCGGGCCCGTTGGCTGGCAGTGCTTGCCGCTGTCGTCGCAGTTTTCGGCAACGCTGCGCCGCGCACGCCTGCAACTGCCTTCGACGCGGTAGACCCGTTCATCGGCACCGGCGGCGAAGGCCATACCTATCCTGGCGCCACGGTGCCATTCGGTATGGTGCAGCTGAGCCCGGATACGCAAATCAAGCCGCGCAAGGACGCCTACGGCTGGGCGGCCGGCTACCGGCACAGCGACACCACCATCGTCGGGTTCTCGCACACGCATTTTTCCGGTTCCGGGCATTCGGATCTGGGCGACATCCTGCTGATGCCGCAAGCTGGCGCCATCAAGCTGGAACGCGGCGATGCCAGCAAGCCGGGCAGCGGCTATACCGCGCAGTTCGACCACACCAGCGAACAGGCGCAGCCCGGCTATTACGCAGTGACCCTGAAGGACCGAAACATCCGTGCCGAACTCACTGCCAGCGCGCGTGTGGGCGTGCACCGTTACCAGTTTCCGAAAAGCACGCCGGCGCATGTGCTGGTCGACCTGCGCACCAGCCTGTACGACTACCCCGGCAAGGTGCAGTGGTCGCGGCTGCGGGTGCGCAGCGATGGCACGGTGACCGGCTTTCGCGAGACACGCGGTTGGGCGCCCGGCCGGCAGCTGTATTTCGCCATGCGCTTCTCGCGCCCGCTCACTGCCACGCAACTCCACGACACCGAACAGGACATCCCCTACAAAGGGTTCCCACCGCCGGGCGAAAAGAATCCTGCGCAGCGCGCGCAGATCGAAGGCCGGCAACTGGTCGGCGTATTCGATGTCGCCAACGACGGCACGCCGCTGGTGGTGAAGGTAGCGCTCTCGCCGGTCAGCGAGGCCGGTGCCATCGCAAACCTCGATGCCGAAATGCCCGGCTTCGATTTCGATCGCGTACGCGCCGATGCACGCGCGCAATGGACGCAGGCGCTGTCGGCGATCGATGCACAAGGCACCACGCAACAGCGCACCCAGCTCTACACCGCGCTGTATCACACCCTGCTGGGGCCAACGCTGTTCATGGACAGCGACGGCCGCTACCGCGGGCCAGACAATGCGGTGCATCAAGCAACTGGCTGGACCAACTATTCCACCTTCTCGCTGTGGGACACCTACCGCGCTCTGCATCCACTGCTCACCCTGGTGCAGCCGGCACAACGCAGCAGCGACGTGGTCAATTCGCTGCTCGCCTCGCGTCGCCAAAGCGCCTACGGCATCCTGCCGGTATGGGCATTCCACGGCCTGGAAACCTGGTGCATGATCGGCTACCACGCCGTCCCGGTGATTGCCGACGCGTACATGAAAGGCATCGGCGGCTTCGACGCAGAGGAAGCCTTGCAGGCCATGGTCGCCAGCGCCAACTACGGCCCGTACGATGGAATTGCGCAATACCGTGAGCTGGGCTACGTGCCCATCGACGAAGAAGGCGAAGCCGCATCCAAGACGCTGGAATACGCCTTCGACGACTGGACCATCGCGCGCATGGCCGACAAGCTCGGCAAGCCCGCCATCGCCGCAGAATTCAGCCAGCGCGCCGGCAACTGGAAGCATGCCTTCGACCCGGCCACCGGCTACATGCGCGCGCGCACCCGGGCCGGCACCTTCCGCGAGCCGTTCGACCCGTCTGCCAGTGGCTACGGTAGCGACTACACCGAAGGTAACGCGTGGCAATACTCCTGGTACGTGCCGCAGGACGTGGCCGGGCTGGCTGCCGCGCATGGCGGCGACGACACATTGCTTGCCCGGCTGGATGCGGTGTTCGATGCGAAGGTGGACCCGAAGATCTTCGAGCACATGGAAGACATCACCGGCCTGATCGGCTGGTACGCGCACGGCAACGAGCCCAGCCACCACGTCGCCTATCTGTATGCATATGCCGGCCAACCGTGGCGCACGCAGGCGCGCCTGACCCAGATCATGCGCAGCCAGTATCACGCTGGACCGGAAGGCCTGGCCGGCAACGATGACCTCGGCCAGATGTCGGCCTGGTACGTGTTCACCACGCTGGGTTTCTACCCGGTGGCGCCCGGCAGCAACCAGTACATCATCGGCCGCCCGTTCCTGCCGCGCGCCACGCTCAACCTGCCCAATGGGAAGCGTTTCGCGGTGATTGCCGAGAGCCTGAGCGATGCACGCAGCTACATCGGTAGCGCCACGCTCAATGGCAAACCACTGACTCGCGCTTACGTTACGCACGAGGAAATCCAGGCCGGCGGTGAACTGCGTTTCCGGATGCAGGCGACACCGAATCAGCAGTGAGCCACCGACCCAGCGCAGCGGCCGTATTCGATGTCGGCGCAGCTGCAATGATCCAACGCAATTGCAAGGTAGCGGCCGGATGATACTGTAGCGATGCAACCGCAGCAGATGCGGTGTCTGCGCGGCCACGAGCTGATGTTCGCTAGGTCGGTAGCGGCATTCGCAGTGGCACTCGGTTTCTGACTCGGTAACAGATCCGCATGCGCAAGCCGCACGCAGCGCGTTCCACCACCGCTGCCATGTCGCCAGCAGTGCCAGCGCCGTCGATTCCTGCATGACGCACGCGCTTGTCTGCCGCCGGTTTCTGAATGCGACGTTTTCAATGCCGAGGTGATCGCACGGCGTGCACCGCCGTCACGCATTCACATGATGCACAACTTTCGTTCACTGATACGCATCGCCTCGCTTTCCACACTGCCCGTCATCGGTACGCACGACGACTGCGTGCCTGCCCTTCCCCCAATGCAGGAGAGTGTGCATGTCCGGCAGCAAGAATCAGTACGAAATGCAGAACCCGTTGACCCAGTTCCCGCAGCCGCAATTTCCGCACCAAACCCAGCAGGCTCCGGGCACCATCCACGAACTGCAGCCCAAGGCAGACCATGGCGAGCACAGCTACAAGGGCTTTGGTCGTCTGCAGGGCCGCAAGGCCCTGATCACCGGCGCAGATTCCGGCATCGGGCGCGCCACCGCCATTGCCTTTGCACGCGAAGGTGCGGATATCGTGCTCAATTACCTGCCTGAAGAAGAACAGGACGCAGCCGAAGTGGTGCAGCTGATCCAGGCAGAAGGGCGCAAAGCCACCAGCGTTCCGGGTGACCTCAAGAACGAGGCGTTTTGCACCGAACTGGTGGACCGTGCAGTGAAAGAGCTCGGCGGCCTGGATGTCCTGGTCAATATCGCGGGCAAACAGACCGCCGTGAAAGACATCGCAGACATCACGACCGAGCAGTTCGACGCCACCTACAAGACCAACGTCTATGCGATGTTCTGGCTGTGCAAGGCCGCCATCCCGCATTTGCCGCCGGGCGCATCCATCATCAACACCGGCTCGATCCAGTCGTACCAGCCCTCGCCGACGCTGCTCGACTACGCCTCCACCAAGGCGGCCATCGTCAACTTCACCAAGGGCTTGGCGCAGCAAGTTGCCGAGAAGGGGATCCGCGTCAACGCAGTCGCGCCCGGACCGGTGTGGACGCCGCTGCAGCCCAGCGGTGGTCAGCCGCCGGAAAAGATTCCCGATTTCGGCTCGGAGACGCCGCTCAAGCGCGCCGGCCAGCCGGTAGAAATGGCGCCGCTTTATGTGATTCTGGCATCGCAGGAATCGAGCTACGTCACCGGTGAAGTGTTCGGTGCCACCGGCGGTCTGCTGTTGTCTTGAGCCGCCCCTGCGCCGAGTTTCAGCGTGATGCCA
>NZ_JAJIUJ010000016.1 GCF_020880415.1 Xanthomonas euvesicatoria pv. euvesicatoria
AGCACGCCGCCGGCATCGGCGACGGTCACATTGACCGCTGTCGCCGACACCGATCCTGCGCCGGCACAGGCCGCCAGCACCGACACGACACCCAGCCATTTGATCCATCGCATGCGCACGCCCCCAGCCCTGTGCAATCGGCAGCGGGCGCCAGGCGAGTCCGACGTCGCGCTAGCGATTAGCCTCGGTTATCGGCCCGAGTGAACGCAAGCTTTAACCAGACGCGAGCGGAATCTTCTGAACAGAAGTGCGGCACCGGTCACCGGTGGTGTTGCGAGCGCGGCTGTTGGGCAGGCGCGCAGATCACTTCAGCTTGATCTCGCGCAGACGCTCTTCCAGGAAGCCATGCGCCGTGATCGGCTCCGGATAACGACTGGGATTGTCGGCGCTGATGCACGAGGGCAGCACGTCGATGAGGAAATCCGGATTGGGATGCAGGAAGAACGGCACCGAATAGCGCGGCTGGCGCGCCTGCTCTCCGGGCGGATTGACCACGCGGTGGATGGTGGACGGATATACATGGTTGGTCAGGCGCTGCAGCATGTCGCCGATGTTGACCACGATGGTGTCGGCGTCGGCAGTGAACGGCACCCACTCGCCATCGTGGGAACGCACTTCCAGGCCGGCGGCACTGGCACCCACCAGCAAGGTGATGAAATTGATATCGCCATGCGCACCGGCACGCACGTTGGGAATGTCGTCGCTGGTGATCGGCGGGTAATGGATCGGCCGCAGGATCGAATTGCCGTTGTTGGTCTTGTCGACGAAGTAGTCCTGCGGCAGGCCGATATGCAGCGCCAGCGCCGACAGCACGCGCGAACCCAGTTGATCGAGCTGCTGGTACAGCTGGTAGCCGCGCTCGCGGAAGCCCGGCACTTCGCTGGGCCACAGGTTCGGCGGCATCACTGCGCGGTACGGCGAATCGTCCGGAATCTCGCGGCCGATGTGCCAGAACTCCTTCAGGTCGAAGTGCTTGGAATCCTTGGCGGTTTCCACGCCGAACGCGGTGTAGCCGCGCGCGCCACCGCTGCCTTCCACGTGATAACGGCGCTTGGTCGCTTCGGGCAACGCGAAGAACGCCTTGAACACGTCGTAGGCGGCGTCGATGTCGGCCTGGGCGATGCCGTGGTTGCGGATGCCGGCAAAACCCCACTGCCGATAAGCCGCTCCGAGCTCGGCGACGAAGGCGTCGCGATCGGTGTCGAAACGGGTGATGTCCAGCGTGGGGATGCGCGCGCTCATACGGATGTCTGCAGTCAAGGTCGAAAGGTCCAGAGAAACCTGCTGATCAGATCAGCAGGCGATACAACAGGTAGAACGTGGCGGCCTTGGCGATGACCACGCACACGCCAATGACGATCGACTCACGCCGCGTCACGCACTGCACCCGAGAGCCGGTCGAGCGTGTCCTGCATCAGGCCGGCGTCGTCAGCCTCCACGGTCACCCGTACCACCGGTTCGGTGCCCGACGGGCGCAGGAACGCGCGGCCGCGCCCTTGCACGGCGGCCTGCGCCTGCTGCAATGCCTGCTGCACGTTGACCGCTTCCACAATGGCCTTGGCGGTGCCGCCATCCAGGCGCACGTTGACGGTCTTCTGCGGCACCTTGCTCAGGCTGGCCAGCGCCTCGCGCAGGCTCTGCCCATCGCGGCCCAGCGCTTCGAGCACCTGCAGCGCACTGACGATGCCATCGCCAGTGCTGGCACGGTCCAGGCACAACAGGTGACCGGACGTTTCGCCGCCCAACGTGCCGCCGCCTTCGACCAGGGCCTGATGCACGTAGCGGTCGCCGACCTTGGCGCGCTGGAATGGGATGTGCAGTGCAGCCAATGCCTGTTCCAGACCGTAGTTGGTCATCAAGGTGCCGACCACGGTACCCGTCAGCCGGCCGCTGGCCTGCCACGAGCGGGCCAGCACATACAGCAGATCGTCGCCATCGACCGGGTTGCCCTGGTCATCGGCCATCAGCACGCGGTCGCCGTCGCCATCGAAGGCGATGCCCAGATGCGCCCCGCACTCGCGTACCTTGGCGGCGAGATTGTCGATATGGGTCGAGCCCACGCCGGCGTTGATGTTGAGCCCGTCCGGCGCGGCGCCGATGACCACCACTTCGGCGCCCAGCTCGCGGAACAGCATGGGTGCGATGTGATAGGTGGCGCCATGCGCGCAATCCAGCACCATCTTCAGCCCGTGCAGGGTGAAACCGCGCGCCACGCTGGCCTTGCAGAATTCGATATAGCGGCCGATCGCGTCACGGGTGCGGATGGCCTTGCCCAATCGCTCCGATTCCACCGTGTGGAACGGCTCGTCCAACGCCGCTTCGATCGCCGCTTCGGTGGCGTCGTCGAGCTTCTCGCCTTCGGCGGAGAAGAACTTGATGCCGTTGTCGTAATGCGGATTGTGCGAGGCACTGATCACCACCCCCGCATCTGCGCGCAGCGTGCTGGTCAAAAAGGCGATGGCCGGGGTCGGCATCGGCCCGATCAGCTGCACGTCGGCTCCGGCGGCAACCAGGCCTGCTTCCAGCGCCGCTTCGAACATGTAGCCGGAAATGCGGGTGTCCTTGCCGATCAGCACCAATGGCCGCTTGCTGCGGCCCTGGGTCAGTACACGGCCAAGCGCATTGCCCAGGCGCAGCACGAAATCGGCCGAGATCACACCCTGCCCGACCCGGCCGCGGATGCCGTCGGTGCCGAAGTACTTGCGTGCGCTCATGCGGCGTCGGCGTCTTGCGGATGCGGCTGCCGCATCATCATCGCGGTGAGCTCGGCGATGCGGTCGCGCAGCTGGTGGCGGTCGCAGATCTGGTCGATGGCGCCGTGGTCGAGCAGGAACTCCGAGCGCTGGAAACCTTCCGGCAGCGTTTCGCGCACGGTCTGTTCGATCACGCGCGGGCCGGCAAAGCCGATCAGCGCATGCGGCTCGGCGATGTTGATATCGCCGAGCATCGCGAACGAGGCCGACACGCCACCGGTGGTGGGATGGGTCAGCACCGAGATATACGGCAGGCCGGCTTCGCGCAGGCGGCCGAGCGCGGCCGAGGTCTTGGCCATCTGCATCAGCGAGAACAGGCCTTCCTGCATGCGTGCGCCGCCACTGGCGGAAAAGCACACGAACGGGCAGCCCACTTCCAGCGCCACTTCGGCCGCACGCGCAAAGCGCTCGCCGACCACCGACCCCATCGAGCCGCCCATGAAGGCGAAATCGAACGCAGCGGCGACCAGCGGATTGCCCTTGAGCGTGCCGCGCATGGCGATCAGCGCGTCGTATTCGCCGCTGGCCTTCTGGCTGGCCTTGATGCGCTCGCCGTAGCGCTTCTGGTCCTTGAACTTGAGCGCGTCGACCGGCCCGAGCTGAGCGGCGATTTCAGTGGTGGCGGTGTCCGGGTCGAACAGCGAATTCAGGCGCGCGCGGGCGCGGATGGCCATGTGGTGATCGCATTTCGGGCACACCTCGAGGTTTTCTTCGAGTTCCGGGCCGTACAGCGCGCTCCCGCAATTGCTGCACTTTTCCCACAGGCCCTCGGGGACACTGCGCTTCTTGGCCGGGGTGTTTTCGGTGCGGATGCCGGAGGGCATCAATTTGCTGAGCCAGCTCATGCGTGTATGACAATCCATGCAGGGCGGCCTGGCGGGCCGCAGAGGGGCGACAGTCTAACGCGCCGTGGGAATGCCAAGGTAGCCGGGGTCATGAATGCGGGATCTGGCGCAGAGACTTGCGGTCTTGGGCGGCGTGATGTCTCTGCGCAGGATGGCCGCGGACATATCGCGGCGACTGCCGTGGCGCGATGCGGCGCAATGGATTGGCTGCACGTGGCTGCGCCCGCCCCCTCGCCCCACTCCCTAGCGCTGAGAGAGACGTTAGCGCTGAGAGAGACGTTCGGTTCTCATTTCTGGTCGAGCGCCTGGCGCAACGGGGCCAGGAACGCTTCGGCGCGCTCACGGGCGCTGCGGACCTCGCCTGCGTCCGCCAATGCGGCGACCAGGGCACTGCCCACCACCACGCCGTCGGCATCCACGGCCATGGCAGCGGCGCTGGCCGCATCCTTGATGCCGAAGCCGGCCACCACCGGCGCGCCGGCACGCTGGCGCAGCTGGCGCAGGCGATCGCTGGCGGCATGGGTGTCGAGCAGATTGGAGGCGCCGGTGACGCCGGCAAAGCTGACGTAGTACAGATAGCCCTGCGCGGTGCTGCACAACATGTCCAGGCGCTGCTCGCTGGTGGTGGGCGAGGCCAGTGCGATCAGCGCCAGGCCGACCTCGGTGAAGATGGCGCGCGTTTCGCCGGCTTCTTCCGGCGGCAGGTCGACCAGCAGCACACCATCCACGCCCGCGGCGACCGCGGCTTCGGCGAAGCGTCGCGTGCCATGGATCTCGATCGGGTTGAGGTAGCCCATCAACACCACCGGGGTGGTGGCATCTTCGCGGCGGAACTCGTGCACCGCTTCGAGCACATACGCCAGGCCGGCACCGCGGCCCAGCGCGCGCTCGGAGCTGCGCTGGATGGTGGGACCGTCGGCCATGGGGTCGGAGAACGGCACCCCCAGCTCGATCACATCGGCACCGGCGCGCACCAGCGCGTGCATCACCGGCACGGTGGCTTCCAACGATGGGTCGCCGGCGGTGATGAAGGGGATCAGTGCCTTGCGCCCATTGGCACGCAGCTCGGCGAAGCAGGAATCGATACGACGCATGAAATCACTCGAACAAGGGAGGAAGGCCAGCTGCCATCTAACCTCAGGTGGCAAAGAAATACCGCATCAGCGCAAAGCACAGCGCAAACAGGTAGCCGTGGGAAAATCGATCGATGCGCAGCACCGGGTCGCCGCGACGCGCACGCCACGCACCAAGCGCGGCCATCAGCCCACCGGCGACCAGCGGCG
>NZ_JAJIUJ010000017.1 GCF_020880415.1 Xanthomonas euvesicatoria pv. euvesicatoria
AGGCGCACCGGCACCCATTGCCGCTGTTCCAGCAGCGCACGTGCGCCGTGCACGCTGTCGGCACTGATGACGCCGTGCCGGTTGCGCCCATGCAGATCGAGCACGGTGTAATCAAATTGCGGCATGCGCGTCGTCCTGTTGGCGGGTCACACGCAGCGCTTCTTCCAGCGTAGTCAGGCCTTGCAGCACGGCAGCGCGTGCGGCATCGCCCAGCCGCGGCGCGCGTGCGAAGGCGACTGCAGCCAGCGCGTCTTCGTCGGCGTTGTCGCCGATCAAACGGCGCATCGCATCGTCTACCGCAATCGCTTCGTAGATGCCCACGCGGCCGGCGTAGCCGCTGTGGTGGCAAGCGTTGCAGCCCACGGCGGTGTAGATCACTGCATCGGCCGGCGCATCCAGCAGTTGACGCGTGCCGGTATCGATCGAACGCTCGCTACGGCATTGCGGGCACAAGCGCCGCACCAGCCGCTGCGCCAGGATCAGTCGCAGACTGGAAGCCAGCAAGAACGGCTCGATCCCCATATCGCGCAACCGCGTGACCGCGCCCACCGCATCGTTGGTGTGCACGGTGGAGAGCACTAGATGGCCGGTGAGGCTGGCCTGTACCGCAATCTGCGCGGTCTCGGTATCGCGGATCTCGCCGATCATCACCACGTCCGGGTCCTGGCGCAGGATCGCGCGCAGGCCGGCGGCGAAGGTCATGCCGACACGTGCGTTGACCTGGGTCTGGCCGACGCCATCGATGGCGTATTCCACCGGATCTTCCACGGTGAGGATGTTGCGCGAGCCATCGTTGAGCAGGCGCAGCGCCGCGTACAAGGTCGTGGTCTTGCCCGAACCGGTGGGCCCGGTGACCAGCACGATGCCATTGGGCACCTGCAATGCGCGCTGCACGGTGTGCATCACCGCAGGTGGCATGCCCAGCTGCGCCAGCGACAGCGTGCCCTGCTCCTTATCCAGGATACGCAACACCACACGCTCGCTGCCGCGCGTGGGCAACGTGGACACACGCACGTCCAGTGCCTTGGCCCCCATCACCAGCGACACGCGCCCATCCTGTGGGATGCGTTTTTCGGCGATATCCAGCCGCGCCATCACCTTGACGCGCGACACCAGCAGCGGTGCGATGCGTCCGGGCAGCGTGGCTGCCTCGCGCATCACGCCATCCACGCGCAGGCGCACGCGCAGGCGCGACTCGTAGGATTCCAGATGCACGTCGGATGCACCCAGCCGCGCGGCCTCGGCGATGATGCCGTTGATCAAACGAATGATCGGCGCATCGTCCTGGCTGTCGAGCAGATCGGCGGTGGGAATGTCGTCGATCAACGAATCCAGGCTGCCATGCAGATCCAGCGCTTCCACCTGCACACCTTGCTCCAGCCCGGCATCGGCGTAGATCTCCGATACATGCCGGTCGAACACCGACGGCGCCAGCGTGCGCACCTGCAGTGGCATGCCCAACGCGCGGCGCAACTCGATCAGGGCCTGCACATCGCCACCTTCGCGCAAACCGATCTGCGCGGTGGTGTCGCTGCCAAGCAGCACTACGCCGTGACGCTTGGCGAATGCATAGGAAATGCTGGCGCGGGCGCTGCTCATGGCATCAACGCTGCACGGGACGTGCGCCGGGCGCAGGTATTGTTGCCGGTGCCGGCGCAACCGACGATGGACCGGCCGGCAGCTGCGGCGGCTGCGCACGCAAGTAGTCGCGCACCAGCGCATCCAGCGCCGCTTCCGGATCGCCATCGGCCAGCTGACGCTCGCGCAGGTAGTTGTAGCGTGGCGCGGTCATGCGCTGGGCATCGGCTGCATCGCGAATGATGGTAGGGCGAATGAACACCATCAGATTGGTCTTGTCGCGGTTGCGCGACTTGTGCCGGAACAACGCGCCCAGGCCGGGTACATCGCCAAGTAGCGGCACTTTCTCCACGGTCTGGCGGTCGTTCTGATCGAGCAGGCCGCCAAGCGCCACGATGGCACCGTTCTCCACCACCACGCGCGTTTCGATCTGGCGCTTGTTGAACACCAGCTCCGAGGATTGCGCGCTGACCGGCCCGGCAATGGCCGAGACTTCCTGCTTGATCGCCAGCGTGATGCCGCCGGCCGTGTTGATCTGCGGGCGCACTTCCAGCTCCACGCCCACGTCCTGGCGCTGGATGGTGCGGAATGGGTTGTCGTTGGCCGCACCGAGCACTTCGCCGGTGGTGATCGGCACTTCCTGGCCTACCAGGATGCGCGCCTGCTCGTTGTCCAGGGTCATGATCGACGGCGTGGACAACAGGTTGGAGCCGGTGTCGCTCTTGACTGCGTCGATGATCATGCCGAACACCGCATCGTTGCTTTGCCCGGCCAGGCCGATCAGGCCACCGCTCAGGCCCAGCAGCGATTGCGCAGCCACGTTGCGTGCCTGTTCCAGCACCGAATCGTCGTCGGCATTGCCGCTGCGCGTGCCAGCCGCCGCCGCAGCCAGCGGCACGATGCCTGGCGAGGCGCCGCTGTATTGCGTGGCGATCAGCGGCACCGTGCCGTTGCGGCCAGCCAGCAGCAGCTGCACGCCCAGGCGCTTGGCGGCGGTGTCTGAGATCTCCACCACGATCGCTTCGACCAATACCTGCTCGCGATGCACATCCAGCTGCCGGATCACATCCATCAAGGCGCGCTGGGTTTCCGGGTCGGCATTGATGATCAACGCATTGGAGCCCGGGTAGCGCACGATCACCGGGCGCTTGCCTGCCGCCGGCGCGATCACCTGCGTCTGCGCCGCGCCGCTCGCCGCAGCCACGTCCATCGCAGTGGAACGTGTGTCCTGCCCGGCCTGCGCCTCGTTGCCGGGCGTCTGCCCGACCAGCTGCTGCAGCACCGGCAGCAATTGCTCGGCACTGGCGTGCTGCAGGCGCACCACGCTCACGTCGCCGCGGCGCTCGGCGCGCCCGTCCAGATCGACTGCGGTGCGTACCACGCGCTGCACCAGTGCCGGGTCGCCACGCACGATCAAGGAATTGCTGCTTTCCACCGGTAACACCGACAACACATTGCTGCGCTCGCCGCCTTGCCCGAACAGCGAGGACAGGGTGCGCGCCAGTTCCTGCGCCGAGCTGTTGCGCAGCGTCACCGTATCGATGGCCGCACGGTCGGTGTCGATCTGCGCCACCAACATACGAATGCGTCGCAAGTTGTCGGCGTAGTCGGCAATCAACAGGCTGTTGCCTTGCGGCATCGCCATGATCACGCCACCGCGCCCGATCAGCGGCTTGAGGATTTCTGCCGCGCTGCGTGCGTCCACGCGCTGCAGGGTGAAGACCTGCGTTGCAAATCCCAGGTTGCCGTTGGCAGCGCTACCCGGCTGCTGCGCGGCGGTGTCGTCGGGAATGATGCGATAGGTCGATGGCCCGCTGGACACCGCAATCAATCCATTGGCGCGCAACACGGCCAGCAGCATGCCCAGCAGATCGGCTTCGGACATCGCCTGCGCGCGCGCCACGTTGACCGAGCCCTGCACGCGCGTGTCCACGATGAAGGTAATGCCGGTGGCACGCGACACGTCCTGGATGAAGGCGCGCAGGTCCACGTCCTGCAGGCGCACGGCCGGCGCATCGGCAGCGTGCAGCACGGTCATCGGCAGCGCGAGCAACAACGTGGCCGAGAGCAACCAGAGCGGGCGAACAGCAGTCATTGCGGGCGCTTCAAGGTCATGGTGTGGGTCTGGCCGTCGCGGCGGTAGGTCAGCGTGGCGCTCTGGCCATCGCGCAATTCGTCCTGCAGCTCGCGTAGATGTTCTGCATCGAGCGTGCGGCCGTTGATCTGGGTCAGCACATCGCCCGGCGCCAGACCGGCCTGACGCAGCAGTGCGCCATCGCCGCGCGGCATGATGGTGAAACCGCCACCATCGGCGCTGGCGCGCAAGCCGGCACTGGCGAGCAGCTGCTGCGCATCGACGGCGGTGGCTGCGCTCGCGGCTGCTGCCGTGGTGACATTCGATTGCACGGCTGCCGGAGCAACGGTCGGTGGGGTCGCGCTCGTTGCTGCAGGCCGGAGCGATGCACCCGCAGCAGATGCCTCGCCCAATGCAATGCGACGCACACTGCCGCCAGCGCGCAGCAGCACATGATCGGCCGCGATCGCCTGCACCACCACGCCGGGCGCAACCGTGTCGCCTACGCGGTAGACGCCTTGCCGGCCATCGCTACCGCTGAGATAGGCCGCCGCCTGGGTGCCGCCAGCACGCACGCCGTGCAGCACCGTGCCATCGCGATTGATGTCGGAGGCGCTGCGATAGAACACATCGCGACGCAATGCGGACACGTCGAGAGTAGTGACGCGACCGCGCTGCGCAGTGCCCAACGGCCCGATCGGCGTGAGCACCAGCCATAGCAGACGCACACCTTGCAGCACCAGCAACGCAACCACGCCGCACGTCACCGCCATGCGAACGCCCGGCGCCAGCAACAAGGAATTCAACGAGGGCCAGGCGCGCTGCAAAGCGGACATCCGTCTCAGGATTTCGATTGGATGACAGAATGCGGCGGCAATGTGTCAGTTCGAAGAAATCGATGACACAGACCGACACACGGCGCCACACGACTAAACGTAAACGCCCGCCATGCAACGCATAGCGGGCGCTTGCGAGACTGGCACTGCACCTCAGATCAGAAGCGCGCTGTCACACTGATGTCATAGCTGATGCCAGGCTGGTAGGTGTACAGGTCCACCCGGTTGCTCCCCACCCTCTGGTACTCCTGGTACTTGGTCTTGAGCAGGTTACGCGCGGCAAAATTCACCGACACCGTCTCGCCGGACCACGTCAGGCCCTGCTTGATCACCAGATCCAGCGAGGTGCCCGGCTTGTCGATGTAATCCGGCTGCCCGGGGCGACCACGCGCGGACACCCGCTCGCCCACGTAGTTGGCGATCAACGTCGCCTGGCTGTGCGTGCGCTCGCTTTCCACCCCGATCTGCAGGTTGGCAATGTCGTCGGACTGGCCCTGTAATGCCGAACCATCGCGAATGAACAAGGTCGCCTGCACCGGTGCGCTGAAGCCGAACGGCTGCACCGTATCGCCATCGCTGGCACTTACCTCGGACGTGGTGCGGGTGTAATTGCCGGACACGAACATGCGCTTGTCGCCCCACCAATCGGCAGCGATCGGCAACTCCAGATATTTCTTGGCTTCCAGCTCCACGCCGTACAGGGTGGCCTTGGGCGCATTGATGAAGCTCTGCACGATGCCGCCGCCGGGGGCGTCGTTGACGATGGCTTCGATCGGCTTGTCGATGTTCTTGTAGAACGCGCCGACGGTGACGTACTGGCCCGGTTCGAAGAACCATTCGTAGCGTGCGTCCAGATTGACCAGCTCGCTGTCGACCAAAAACGGGTTGCCGAAGAACTGGCGGTCGATGTCCGGGTCCAGATACTGCTGTGGCGCCATTTCGCGAAACTGCGGGCGTGCGATGGTCTTGGAAGCGCCAAAGCGCAGCTGCTGGTTCTCGGCAAAATTCCAGGTGACCGTGGCCGACGGCAGCGCATAGCTGTTGTGCAACGGTGCCACGCCGTCCTGGCGCGTGCCGCTGAAGATGTCGTATGGGTGCACCGCCTGGGTGGCGTCTTCGTAACGCACGCCCGCCGTGGCGCGCAGCGTCGGCACGATCTCGCCCTCTGCCTGCAGATACGCCGCCTTGACCTTCAAGGTCGCGTCGTAGGCAGCCGCACCGAAACTGCCGGTGGTTTCGCGCAGACGCAGCAGATCGTTGCTGAGGTTGTAATCGGAGAACAGATAATCCACGCGCTGGTACTGGTTCAGGAACGGCAGCGGCCCGTCCAGCGCCAGGAAACGGAATTCGCGGCTCCACGCGCTGCGGTCGTTGTCCAGATAGGCCAGCCCGCCCTTGACGGTGAGGTCGTGCTCCATCGGCAAGCGCCAGGTGACATCCACGCCACCGCTGGCCACCTTGTCGTCGACCTTGCTGAAACGCGTGTAGTTCTGCACGCGTGAGGCATCGTGCGCCCAGTAGCCGTCCAGCCGCTCGTAACGAATCCCGGTTTCGTAAGGCACATCGCGGCTGGCGTTGGCCACTGCAGCGCGCCATTCGATCTTCAGATCGTCGTATTCGCCGAAGGCGTGCGTGCCGCGCAGTTGGTTGTTGATCAACTGCCGCGCGTACCACTCGGTGTTGTCGTCGCGCACGTCGAAACCTGCCAGTTCGTCGCGACCGGCACGGCTGCGCGCCACCTTCAAGGTGTCGTGCACGTAGAGCGTGGTCCAGCCGATGGTATGCCGGCCATATTCCCACCCCAGCCCCAGCATGCCGTTGCTGCGCACGTTGTTGCGGGTGGTGGCGAAGTCGTAGTTGGAATTGAACTCGACGCTGTCGCCGACGAAGATGCCGTCCTGCTGCTTGCCGGTGCGGGTGCGCCATTCGTTGTCGTAGCTGGCCACCGCGATGATGCCCAGCCTGGCCTCGCCCACATCCATGCTGTAGCCGGCGCTGCCGCCGACATTGACGTCCGGAGCGATGCTGTCCTTTTCCTGCAGCACATACAGGTTGGCATCGTTCAAGCTGCGCCCGATGCGACGGATGTCCTCGCGCGAAAAGCTGCCCAGATCGACCCGACGACCGGTCCTGATCGCGTCGCGCAAGGCGGCAGGCTGCTTGCGGGTGCCATCATCAACGCCCCACTCGTCATCGTCTGAGCCGTAATAGGTCAGGCCTTTTTCGCCGGTGCTGACGCTGTTGGCGCCGCCACCCACGGTCAACGACAGGAACGGCGTGTCGGGGATCTCCATCGATTGCAGATCGATCACGCCGCCGCCGAATTCGCCCGGATAATCGGCCGAATAGGTCTTTTGCACGGTCACGCTGGCCAGCACATCGCTGGGGAACAGGTCCAGCGGCACCACGCGCTGCGTCGGCTCGGGGCTGGGCAGTGGCGAACCGTTGAACAACGCAGACGAATAGCGCTCGCCCAGGCCGCGCACATACACGTACTTGCCGCGCGACAAGCTCAGCCCGGTGACACGCGTCAGTGCCACCGCGGCGCTGCTGTCGCCGGTGCGCTCCATGTCTTCGCGCGTCACGAACGAGGCCACTTCGGAGGTTTGCAGCATCGGCTCGGGAATGTAGTCGCCACGCACCACGACCTGGTCGAGTTGCTTGGGCACACTGGTACTGGCCGCGCTGGACGTACTGCTGCCGGCGTCGGCGTCGCTGGTGGTCGACTGCGCCATGGCGGCGCCGGACATCAGCAAGGTGGAAATGGAAAGAGACAGGCCCGTCCACGAGAGACGGGCAACAGCAGAGGTTCGCATCGTGGGAGCCCTGGCAACAGAAAGATGAAGCTGGACGCATCGCACGGCGACCGATGCCGCCGTGCGATGCCATGCCTCAGCAGGGACGGTCGGCGGTCAGCCCGCAGGTCCAGCCCTGCCACCACGTATCGTTGGCATCGCGCACGCCACCGATGTAGTTCACCTGCTGGAAGAAGCTGCTCACCCCGTTCAGGCCCTGGAACGCCGGTACTGCCGATTCATTGGCGCCATTGACGAAGGTGTTCTGCAAGGTGGACACGCCGTTGGCGACATTGTTGGTGCCGGCTGCGAACTGGCTGGCCGCACGCGCGTCGCTGCCGAAGGCCGTCGGGCAGGCGAAGAACACCGAGTTGAAGGTGCCGAGCGTGTCGGTATCGGCCAAGTTGAAGCACACCAGGCCATCACCGGTGCCGCCGGCTGGGCGCGTGACCACCGAGTTGTAGAACGCGGCCTGGGTGCCCTGGTTGAGCATGATCGCCGCACCGGCGCGCGCGTTGCCCACGTAGGTGAAGTTGGCCACTTTCGGGCGCGAATACGGCTGGCGGCGCAGGCTGCTCCACTCGTTCATGCGGTCGCCGCCGCCGGCGCGCTGCACCACGATGCCGAACTGCAGTGCACCGCTCCAGCCAGCATCGGTATCCAGCGAATCGTCGTCGGCACCGGTGATGACCAGGTGGCTGCCGTTGACCGTCCCGCCGAACCATTCGATGCCGTCGTCGGAGCTGTTGTGGATCTGCACATAATCCAGCTTGGTGCCGCTTCCCACGCCCGCCAGGGTGATGCCCTGCAATTCGTTGTTGGGCGAAATTTCGAAGCCCGAATACATCACGCGCAGGTAGCGCATCGACCCGCTGTTGTCGGTAGCGTTGTTGCCGCCATAGAACGCGTTGGTCCCCTCGACCTGCGCCTGACATTCCGGCGTCCCCGACACCGTGGTGCCCGGGCAGTTGTTGATCGCCGCGCGCCCCAGCACCACGATACCGCCCCACAGGCCGATGGTATTGGCACTGACCGTGCTCTCCAGCGCCTGACGTGCGGTGAAGACGATCGGCGCAGTCGCACTGCCTTCGGCAAAGATCTGCGAACCGCGATTGACCACGATGTAGTCGCTACCGGCCGACCCGAACAGGGTCACGCCCGGCTCGATGGTCAAGACACCCTGCGTGCTGCCGGCGGCCGGTGCGGTGGCGTTGCCGCCGCGGTCGGTGCCGACATTGACGCGGCCGCTGATCGAGTAAACGGTGCCCGCGCGCGCCGGCACCACCAGGTTGCCATTGATGGTTTCCGGCAACTGGCAGGCGCGTAGCGTGTTGTTGGCGATGGTGCCGACGTTGGAAAAACCGCTCGGGCAATCGGCGGCCGGGCCGCTCGGTGCGGGTGCCGGCGTTGGTGCAGGCGTGGGCGCCGGCGTCGGTGTGGGGGCCGGTGCCGGCGGGAATGCGCCTTCACCTGGCGAGGCGACACGGTCGGCTCCGCCACCACAGGCCGACAGCGCCAGTGCGGTACCAAAGGTCATGAGAAGTGTCTTGCTGCTGTTGCGAACGGCCATGCGGCTGATCTCCAGGTCAAAGGTCGGTATGAAGAGGAGTCGTCAAGAATTGGTGGCGTTCCGCGCACTGCAGTGGCGAGCACGTTCAAGATCCCCGTCACTTTTATAGAGGGCATCTGTTTCATTTGTCTTACCACGACACAATTGACATACCAATGCCACATGCCGACATGCACTGTAGAGCGATGACACACACCGATATCCCGACCCCGCTGGCCGACTGGATCGTGGCGCAAGCCGTGGCCGGCCATCCGCCCGAGCAAGCGCTACAGCCGCTACTGGATCAGGGCTGGAACGAACAGGACGCCATCGATGCGGTCGAGGCACTGGTCCGTGCGCACATCCAGCAACACGCGCAAGCGAACGGCTTGCCGATGCCGGTGCGCGTGCCCGCGTTGCAACAAGACGCCGATGCCTCGCTGCTTGCGTTGGGCGACCGCGATGTGCGCGTGTTGGTCAGCCTGTTGCTGCCGCGCGTGGTGGTACTCGGCGGTTTTCTTTCCGACGAGGAATGCGATGCATTGATCGCCTTGGCCCGGCCGCGCCTGGCGCGCTCGCGCACCGTGGACAATGCAAACGGAGAGCATGTGGTGCATGCAGCGCGCACCAGCGACAGCATGTGTCTGCGCCTTGGCCAGGATGCGCTGTGCCAACGTATCGAAGCGCGCATCGCGCGCCTGCTCGACTGGCCGGTCGATCACGGCGAAGGGTTGCAGGTGCTGCGCTACGCCACCGGTGCGGAATACCGGCCGCATTACGATTACTTCGATCCGGACGCAGCCGGCACCCCGGTGTTGGTGCAGGCCGGCGGGCAACGCGTCGCCTCGCTGGTGATGTACCTCAACACGCCAGAACGCGGCGGTGCGACGCGTTTTCCTGATGCGCATCTGGATGTCGCTGCGGTCAAGGGCAATGCAGTGTTTTTCAGCTACGACCGCCCGCACCCGATGACACGCAGCCTGCACGCCGGTGCGCCGGTATTGGCCGGCGACAAGTGGGTAGCCACCAAGTGGCTGCGCGAGCGCGCAGTGCGCATGCCCGGATAAGCACCGCAACACCGCGCCGGCGGGATCGACCTCGTCCGCCGCCAGCGCGGAGCGACACGGCACCTGCATCGCCTGCATGCTGTGGCTGTTGGATGCAGCGCTATTGGCTGTTGGCTGTTGGCTGTTGGCTGTTGGCTGTTGGCTGTTGGCTGTTGGCTGTTCCCCACGCCGCGAGCGGCACATCGCCAACACGCAAGCGGCCATCAGGCGTTGCAACACGATCACTTGCTGACCGTCCCCAAAGGCGGCAGCAGCGCGACGCGAATTGAATTTGTCAGAACATGTTATAACATGTCATTATTGACACGATTCCATTGGCCCGCAGGTATTGCCCGCTTCATGAAGACCCATCCCCTCGTGGCGACTGTCGCCGCTCTGCTGTTTGCTGCCGACGCACGCGCGCAGTCCTCCGATTCGGCGCTGACGCTCGGCAAGGTCGACGTCCATCAGCATCACGAAGGCCAGCTCAGTGCGCATCAGGTGCTGACGTCGGTGGATGTCCTGGGCGCCGACCAGATCGAGGACAAGAACGTGTCCTACAGCTGGGAATTGCTGGGGCAGATGCCAGGCATGCAGTTGACCGAAACCCGACAGGGCGCCGAATCGGGCAAGGTCAGCTTCCGCGCCTTCAACGGCGAGGGCTATCTCAATGCCATCAAGACCCTGATCGACGGCATTCCCAGCAACGTCAACAGCGGCAACCAGCGCTTCGTCGACATGCTGTTTCCGCTGGAAATCAGCTACATCGAGGTGGTGCGTGGCACCAACGATCCGCGCTATGGGCTGCACAACATCGGCGGCAACATCAACTTCGGCACCCGCCAGGGCGGCAGCTACACCGATGCCCGCGTGGCCTACGGCAGTTACGCCAGCCGCGATGCGCAGATCGCGATAGGGCGCGAACGCGACGGATTCGCGCAGAACTACTTCATCGGCGCACAGGCATCGAATGGCTATCGTGCGCACGATCGCTCCAGCAAGCATGTGCTGGGCGGCAAATGGTTCTACGGCAGTCTCGACGACGGCATGCGCATCGGCCTGACGGCACGCGCGTACCGCACCCAGGCCGACGAGCCGGGCTTCATGACCGCAGCAGAGTTGCAGGCGGATCGTCGCAACTCGGACCGCCGCAACCGCAACGATGGCGACGACCGCGACATGCAGCAGCTCGGCGTGCATCTGGACCTGAAACTGACCGACACCCTGTTCCTGGGCAGCAAGCTTTACTACAACCGCTACGAGGACGACCGCCGGGTGACCTTCAGCGACCTGCCCACCGGCAATGCCCCGCGCCAGCGTCGGCGCTGGAACGAAACGCAGGTGGGCATGCTCAACACCCTGACCTGGCGCGCCAACGACCTGCTGACCTTGGAAGGCGGCATCAACTACGAACATCAGGACAATGCGTACCGGCGCGAACGCTTCAACTATGCCGAGCCCACCGACTTTGCCGCAGTGCCAGCGCGCATCCAGAACGACGACCGCTATACCTTCGACAATTGGGGCGCCTACGTACAGGCCATCTATCAGCCGGTCGAGGCCCTGAAGCTGGTGCCGGCCTATCGCGTGGACCGCTTCGACGGCGACACACAGCTACCGGGTGCGGTGCGCGCACCGCTGCAGCGTTACGGCAGCATCGGGCAACCCAAACTCAGCGTGATCTACGCCCTGACGCCCAGCACCAACGTGTACGCCAACTGGGGCCGTACCTTCCAGGTGTTGACCGGCTCCACCGCCCCGGCCTATCTCACCCCAGGGCAAGCCGGCATCCGCCCTTCCACCAACACCGGCGTCGAGCTGGGCATGAAATTCAGCCCATTTGCAGGCAGCCAGGCGCGTATCGCCGTCTGGCAACAGGATGCGGAAAACGAGGTGTCGAACATGCCGGCCACCGGCACCACCGTCACCTTGGGCAAGACGCGTCGCCGCGGCGTGGATGCGCAGATCAGCGCACAGCTGGGCGATCGATGGACGCTCTGGGCATCGCATGCCTACCAGGAAGCCAGGATCACGCGCGACGACCGTGCCGCCGCGCTTTCGCTGCAAGGCAACGAAGTCATCGCCACGCCCCGCTACATCAGCAACATCGGCGTGGACTACCGCGCGACCGAGGCGCTGCAACTGGGCCTGCAGGGACGCGCCCAGGGCAACTACTACCTCGAAGAGCGCAACGTGGCGGGCAAGTACGGCGGCTTTGCAACGCTCGACCTCACCGCGCGCTATACGATCAACCCGAACTGGAGCGTGGACGTGCAGGTCCGCAATGCCACCGGTCGCGAGTATGCCTACGTGTGGTACGACAGCTTCTTCTGGGCACAGGCACAGCCCATGTTCTCGCCAGCGGCCGGACGGCAGCTGTATCTCGGGCTGAGAATGAAGCTGTAACGGCCGCGGCAGCGGTGGCGAGGTGCGAACCACGGGTCCGCGATGCAGCGTAGCGGCTGCACAAGCCGTCATCGCCAAGCCGGCACCTGGCGCCCCGCCGCGGCTTCGGCACGCTGCTTGGCGCAAGCGGTCCTGGCGTACGATGCTTCAGATCGCTGCGGATATACGCTGCCAGGTTGATCAGGATCGCGTCGCCGCCTGGCTCCGTTTACGGCAGCGGGCAGGCGCCTGGCCTGCCGAGCATCGTTCAGTCACCGTCGCCGCTGTCCAAACAGGCGCCGATCGATCCGCAACATCACACATCGCAACGGCGTCCATGCCAGACAGAGCCCGGCGAGAATGCCCAAGGTATCGGCCAATGCATCGTACAAGTCGGCGCTGCGATTGGTGGTCAGCGCGCCTTGCGCGATTTCGATGCCGATGCCCAGCAACACCAATCCGAACGCAGCGAACGCCAGCGCGCGCCAGGTCGCAAACAACTGCACCGCTCCCCAGCACAACAACGCGAACGTGATGAAGTGCTCGGCCTTGTCGCTGTTGGACGGCAACTCCGGAAACTCCGGCGGCGGCCCCAGGCACACGGCAATGACCACGACGATTGCGGCGATCCACACGCCCACCCACAACCGCGGCCGGTGAAACGGCCGGAGTGCCGAACTCACAACCGCCATGTGAGATCGCCGGACAGGAATGCCGGGGCAAAATCGACATCGCGCGAGAAGCCCATCACCTGGAAGCGCTCGCCCATCTCGCTGGGCAGCGTCAGCCGCTTGATCTGTTCGCGCAGACGCATGCGCCCCACTTCATCCGTGCGCGTATCGGCCTGCGCCAACAATGCGTCCAGCCCATTGCCGAGCAGGAAGCTTGCTTGCGTGCAATACCCGGCCAGCTCGAAACCTGCGCCGGTGCCTGCCTCGGCCAACGCGGTGAAGTCCACCGATGCGGTCAGATCCTGCAGGCCCGGCCAACGGTAGAGATCTTCGTGCATGCGATGCCGGTAAAACGCACGCAACGTGCCGTCCTCGCGCTGCGCACGATAGAACTCGCCGCGCGGGTAACCGTAGTCGACGAACAACATCGCGCCACGCTTCAAACCGCCGGCTACCGCCTGGATCCAGTACGGCAACTGCGGCAGCAACTCGGAGCGATAGCCATCGGCGAACGGCTGCTCCAGATAACGCTCCAGGTGACGCACGGCCGCGCTCAGCAACGCATCGGCCGGTTGCTCGCCGCGCGCGAAGTGCTGCTGGGCATCCAGCACCACGGTTTCTTCATACACCTGCCCATCGCGCAGTGCGAAACGCGGCGTGGGCAAGGCGTCGATGACTTCGTTGGCAAACAGCACGCCATCCCAATCGTCCTGGAACGGCGCATCCAGCCATTCCACCAGATCGAACACCGGCGGAATCAGGCTGCGCCCCAACCGCTCGCGCTGACGTTCGCGCAGGTCGGCGCTGGGCTCCAGGATCGCGTAGCGCTCGGGCAACGCGTCCAGTTCCAGCAGCCGCTTGAGCGTGACTTCGGCAAACGCGCCGCTGCCGCCGCCCACTTCCAGCACCCGCGCTTGCGGCCCGAGCTGTTGCAATACCGGCGCCAACGCGCCGGAGACGGTGGCCGCAAACAACGGCCCCAATTCCGGGGCGGTGACGAAATCGCCGGCCTCGCCGAACTTGCTGGCGCCGGCGCTGTAGTAGCCCAGGCCAGGCGCATACAGCGCCAGCTCCATGAAGCGCGAGAACGGGATCGCACCGCCGGCGGCCTGGATTTCGGCGCGCACATGCGCAGCCAGCCGGTCACTGTGGGCCAGCGCGTCCGGATCGGGTGTGGGAAGGTCGGCGTGCATGCGGGCACCGGTTGCGGGGACAATGCACAGGATAGCCGAGCCCTCCGCAACGCCGAGCGAGTACGCCATGACAGACAGTTCCAAGGTGGTGTTGATCACCGGTGCCGCCCGCCGCATCGGCGCGCAGATCGCCACCACGCTGCACGCTGCCGGCTACCGCGTTGCACTGCACGCACACCGTTCCGCCGAGGTGCTCGACGCACGCGTGGCCGAACTGTGCGCCCAGCGTGCCGGCAGCGCACATGCCTTGCACGCCGATCTGCGGTTGCCCGACGCACCTGCGCAGTTGGTGGCCGACTGCGTCGCCGCCTTCGGTCGCCTGGATGGGGTGGTCAACAACGCCTCGGCGTTCTACTCCACCGCCATTGGCGAGGCCACTGCAGCGCAATGGGACGAGTTGTTTGCGGTCAATGCACGCGCGCCGTTCTTCATCGCGCAAGCGGCCGCCGCACAGTTGCGCCAGCGCCGCGGGGCCATCGTCAACCTCACCGATCTGCACGCGCAGCAGCCGATGCGCAACCACCCGCTGTACGGCGCCTCCAAGAGCGCGCTGGAAATGCTGACCCGTTCGCTGGCGCTGGAACTGGCGCCGCACGTGCGTGTCAACGCGGTCGCGCCTGGCGCCATCCTGTGGCCGGAAGAAGGCAAGTCCGCCGATGCCAAGCAGGCGTTGCTCGCGCGTACGCCGCTGGCGCGCATCGGCACGCCGGAGGAAATTGCCGAAGCGGTGCGCTGGTTGCTGGACGAGGCCAGCTTCGTCACCGGCCATACCCTGCACGTCGATGGCGGCCGCCAGCTCAGCTGAACGACGCTTCCGGGGCCTGCGCACTTTCGCTGCGCAGGGACGCCCCCGTGTCATGCACGTGCGCCCGGTTGCCACCTCGCCGAATGCGGCATTGCCAGACGGTTGCACACGTCCTTGCGCTACGTGCGCGCGTGCTCGGCCGCGCTCAACCACGCTGCCAGAACAGCACTATTGCGTGACGCTCAACTGCGGCGCAGCGGCATCCAGCTCCACCGTGGCAAACGCGCTGCCGTACTGCGGGTGCGCCTGCCACAGGGCTGCCAACGTCTGCCCGCTCAGCGGGTCGACGAAGTCCGGCGCGATGTCGGCCAGCGGTTTGAGCACGAATGCGTGCTTGAGCTCGGGCCGCGGGATGCGCAAATGCCCGGGGCCTTCGACGATACGGTCGCCAAAGAACACCACGTCCAGATCCAGGGTGCGGTCGCTGAAACGCGGGCCGCTGCGATCGCGCCCATGCGCATCTTCCAGTGCATGCAGCCAGTGATCCAGCGCGTCCAGCTCCAGATCGGTCTGCAAGACCACCGCGTTGTTGACGAAGTCCGGCCCTTCGAAGCCCACCGCAGGCGTGCGGTACGCGGGTGACACGACGATCTGGCCAAAGCGCGCGCGCAGTGCGGCGACAGCCAGGCGCAGGTAGTGGGTCGGCTGGACGTTGCTGCCGAGGCTGAGAAGCACGGTGGTCATACGTTATTCGCGCATGCGGCCGGCACGGACGTCAACTGTTGCAATCGCGTTGCACCCATCGACGCATGCGCCGGGTGCGCGCAAACGTGGTGTCAGGCCACTTCCAGCGCATGCGAAACGGCGCGGAACACCCGGCGCATTTCCAGCGGCTTGCGCAGCACATGCACCGGCAGATCCGACGGGAAATGCGCACGCTGCAACGGCGCACCGACATCTTCCAGCACGATCGCCGGGCCCTGGTAGCCCAGCTCCTGCATGCTCAGCAGCACGCTCACGGCCGAGAGCAGGATGATGTCGCTGTCGATGATCACCAGGTCCGGCATCGCGTGCTGCTGCACCAGCTGCAGCGCCGCGGCGCCATCACTGGCCAGCTGCGGCTGATAGCCCTGGCTGGAGAGCGCATTGCCCAGCAGCGATAGGCGCGTTGCCTCGCCATCCACCAGCAAAATGCGCTGCCCATGGCCAAGCGGAAGCGGCAGTTCGGCTTCGGTCACCGCCGCCGACACCGCACGCATCGGCACGATCATGTCAAAGCGCGTCCCTTCGCCCAGTCGGCTATCGACCACGATGCTGCCGCCATAGCTTTCGATGATGCGCTTGCACGAAATCAGTCCCAACCCGGTGCCATCGGCCTTGGTGGTGAAGAAAGGACTGAACAGGCGCGCGCGGGTTTCATCGCTCATGCCCACGCCGGTGTCGGCCACGCTCATGCGCACGCGCGAGGCATCGTAGCGATCGGCTGCCAGGATCAGTCTGCCGCCCTCGGGCATCGCCTGGATCGCGTTCAAGCCAAGGTTGAGCAGGCATTGCTGCAATTCGGTGTAGTTGGCCTCGATGGTCAGATCCGCAGCGATGGTGTCCATCTGCAGGCGTACCCCATCGGGCAGGCTGCTCTTGAGCAGCATCTGCACGGCCTGGAACAGGTTGGCGATGGACACCTGCTCGCGCGGCTTGTTGGAACCGCGCACGAACGACAGCATCGACTCGGCCATCTCATGCCCGCGCCGGCCGCATTCGGCCACCACGTTGGCCAGCTGACGCAGCTGCGGGTCGTCGGTGCGCCCGGCCAGCAGGTCGGGCACGATCAACAACGGTTGCAGGATATTGCGCAGGTCGTGGCTCAGACCGGCCGCCAGCATCGCTAGGCTTTCCAGGCGCTGCGCGCGCATCAGTTCGCTTTCCACGCGCTGGCGTTCCAGATCCGCGCGTGCTTCGCGGATCGCGCGTATCACCGCGCTCGGCAAGCGCGTCGGGTTGTGCTTGATGATGTAGTCGTTGGCACCATCCTGCAGCGCCTTGACCGCGGTCTCCTCACCCATGGTGCCGGAGACGAAGATGAAGGGCGTGGCGCCGTTCTGGCGCACCAGGCGCAGCGCCTGATGGCCGGAAAAGCCCGGCATGCTCAGGTCCGACAGCACGATGTCCGGCTGGAAGTCATCCAGCGCGGCGCGCAGCGACGGCTCGCTGTCCACGCGCTCGAATGCCGCATCCAGTCCGGCCTCAAGCAACTGATCGGACAACAGCTCGGCGTCTTCCGGTGAATCTTCCACCAGAAGGATCTTCAGCTGCTCCAGGTTGCCCCCCTCATGCGGCATGGTTCAGTCCAGCTCCGGTGCCTGGTTGATGACCGCCCAGAAGGTACCGAGCGTCTTGACTGCGTTGAAGAACTGATCCACGTCCACCGGCTTGACCACATAGGCATTCACGCCCAGGTCCCAGCTGCGGGCCAGATCGCTTTCTTCGCGCGAGGACGACAGGATCACCACCGGCAGGCGCTTGAGCGTTTCGTCGCTGCGCACCTGCTTGAGCACTTCCAGCCCGTCCAGGCGCGGCATCTTGATGTCCAGCAGCAGCACGGCCGGCAGGCCTTCCTCGCGGTCGGCGAACATGCCACGGCGCAACAGGTAGTCCATGGCTTCCACGCCGTCTTCGACGTGCACGATGGGATTGGCGAGGCGGGCTTCGCGCAAGGCGTCGACCGCCATCTCCGCATCGGCCGGGCTGTCTTCTGCCAGAAGAATGGTACGGATGGCGGTCATGCAATGAACTCTTGGTTGGGCGCTTCAAGCGCAGGAGGTAACACGAAATAAAACGTGGCGCCCTCGTCGACGACGCCTTCGGCCCACACCCGGCCGCCGTGACGCGTCAACACGCGCCGCACGCTGGCCAGGCCGATGCCGGTACCAGCGTATTCGCTGGCCTTGTGCAAACGTTGGAACACACCGAACAATTTTCCGCTGTATTCCATATCGAAACCGGCGCCGTTGTCGCGCACGCTGAACTGGTGGCCGCCGTCGGACATCGGCGTATAGCTGACCTCGATTTTGGCCACCTCGCGCTTGGCGCTGTACTTGACCGCATTGCCGAGCAGGTTCATCCACAGCTGGCGCATCATGTTTTCGTCGGCAACCAGCACCGGCAGCGGCGCGATATGCCATTCCACCCGGTGGCCGGTGTTCTCGCTCTGCACGTTGGAATCCAGGATCGCACGCGTTTCGGCCACCAGCGATTGCATGTCCACCGCCTGCAGGCGCAGCGCACCGCGGCCCAGGCGCGAATACACCAGCAGATCGTCGATCAGCGAGGCCATGCGCCGCGCCGAGCTGCTGATCACTTCCATGTAATGGCGCGACTTCTCGTCGGCCGCATCGCCCAGATGGCGCGCCAGCTTGTCGGAGAACCCGGCCACGTGCCGCAGCGGTGCGCGCAGATCGTGCGAGACCGAGTAGCTGAAGGCTTCCAGCTCGCGATTGACTTCCGAGACCTGCTCCACCTTGCCTTCCATCTGCCGGTTGAGCTCCTGGATACGCAACTGCGCGGCCTTCTGCAGGCTGATGTCGCTCACCGTCATCAGCACCACGTCTTCGTCGGTGCTGTCGGGCAGCGGCATGCGGCGTGCATTGATCAACATGGTGCGCAGCACGCCGTCGGCGGCGCGCTGCTCGTGTTCGAAATCCCACAACTCGCGTCCACGCAACAACACGTCCGCCAGCCGTTGATGGATCTGCGCATCGCGCCAGACGCCATCGCCCACCTCTTCCAGCGGCATCAATTCGTTGCCGCGCTCTTCCAGGCCATACAGGTCGGCGAAGGCCGGGTTATGCAGCACGATGCGCTGGCTGGCATCCAGCAGCACGATCGGCTCGCGCACGGTTTGCAGCACCGAGCTGGCGCGCCCGTTGGCGCGCAGGTATTCCTGCTCGGCCGCCAGCCGGCGGCGGATCTGCCGCTGCAGCAGCCAGGTCACCGTGCCCAGCAACAGCAACTGCACCGCCAGCGCCGCCCAGCTCAGCACCGCGTAATGCATGCGCTCGGTTGCGGCGCGCGCATTGCGCAGCGCCAGCAACCGGCCTTCGGCGCTCTGCAGGTCGTCGATCAGCACACGGATCGGGTTGTTCAGGGTCATGTCGTTGATCAGCGCGCGTATCTGCTCCGGCGCGGTGGTCACCGCAATGCGCTCGGCCAACAGCAGACGCCGTTCGATGGTGCTCTGGATACGCCCGATGCGTACCAGCTGCGCGGGGTTGTCCTTGGTCAGTTCGATCAGTCGCTGCACGGCGGCCAGCGATTCGCGCCGGCCGCGGCGCATACGCTCGTTCAGCGCCTCGCGCTCCACGCCATGCGAGCGCATCAGCGCCGCCGATTCGGTATCGCGCATCGCCGCCTCCAGGCGCTGCGCGGTCTCCTGCACTTCCTGGCTATGCGACACCCAGGACGCGGCCTGGTTGGCGTTGCGGGCCATCTGCTGCAGCAACAAGGAGGGCACCACCACAATCAGGAACACGGCGGCCGCCAACAGAGGCAGGCGCCAGCGATCCCACTTGTCTGCTTGGACCGTTGTTTGCATTGCTGGACCGAATTGCACTCGCTGCAGGGCCAAGGGCTGACCGGCATTGTCTCCGATCACGCAGCTTGCCAGATTAATGATTCAGAGAAATCAGGTCAGTCTGTGACATAGCTGAATGGGCATAGCATACGTGCAGCATGCGTGAAAATGGCGCGAGCGCCCTGCCAGCTGTCGGCTTGCCGGCCGGTTCATCAAAAACAAAAAAGGCGCACTCCGTGGAGTGCGCCTGGTGCTCGGGTCGCCGCCTCGCCTCGGCGGCCCGGCATTCGCAGCAGCTGCGCTTACTTCTTCGCAGCGGTGACCTTCAGGCCGGTCGACTTGACGCTCTTGACGCCCTCGATGCCCTTGGCAACGGCAACGGCCTTGTCATGCTCGGCCTGGGTGGCAACCGCGCCGGTCAGGGTCACGATGCCGTTCTTGGTCTCGACCTTCACGTCGGTACCCGAGACATTGTCGGTCGCCAGCAGGTCGGCCTTGACCTTGGTGGTGATCCAGGTGTCGGTGACCGGCTTCTTGGACTCGTTCATGCCGGCAGCGTGGTCCTTGTGGTCGGCATGTTCCTGCGGTGCCGCAAATGCCTGCGACGCGCCGAGGGTCAGACCGAGCGACAGCGACAGAGCCAGCAGCTTGCGTGCATGCGTCATGTTCTTCATACCAAGCACCTCCTGTTGAATGTGGGCGCAGCTTGCGGTGGCGCTCGTCGAGCAGACGTGACCGTTGCATGCAGAGGTTGTGAACCCTGCGCACACGGGCAGGTGCAATACCATGCGGGCTCCCTCCGTCGTTGCGATGAACCGTTTTCAATGCCTAAACTGTTCAATCTGGCCGTCGTCGGCTATGGCTATGTCGGCCGCACCTTTCATGCACCGCTGATCGCAAGCACCCCCGGCCTGCAGTTGCACAGCGTGGTGTCGTCCAAGCCGCAACAGCCACAGGCCGACTTTCCCGGCGTCACCGTGGTGGCCGATCTGGACAGTGCGCTGGCCGATCCGGCACTGGATGCCGTGGTGCTGGCCACCCCGAACCACACCCATGCATCCTTCGCGCTGAAAGCCCTGGCCGCCGGCAAGCATGTGCTGGTGGACAAGCCGTTTGCATTGGATGCGGCGCAAGCGCAGCAGATGGTCGATGCCGCCGATGCGGCGGGATGCATCATCAGCGTGTTCCAGAATCGCCGCTGGGATGCGGACTTTCTCACCGTGCGCCGGCTGATCGAAGAAGGCCAGCTGGGCGAGGTGGTGGAATTTCATTCGCACTTCGACCGCTATCGCCCGCAGGTGCGCGACCGTTGGCGCGAGAGCGACAGCCCCGGTGCCGGACTGTGGTACGACCTGGGCCCGCATCTGCTCGATCAGGCAATGCAGTTGTTCGGTATGCCGCAGGGCATTGGCGCGGATCTGCAACGTCAGCGCGACCAGGCGCGCAGCGTGGATTATTTCCACGTCACCCTGCACTACCCTCGGCTGCGCGTGATTCTGCACGCGGGGTCGCTGGTGGCCGATGGCCGCCTGCGCTTCGCCGTGCATGGCACGCGCGGCAGTTATCTCAAGCACGGCCTGGATACGCAGGAAGACCAGCTGCGCGCCGGCCGTCGCCCCGGCACGGTCGGCTGGGGCGTGGACCCGTTACCGGGCACGCTCACCCGCGTCGATGACGAAGGCCGCGTCCACACCCATCAGCCCGACAACCTGCCGGGCGACTATCGGCAGTGCTACGCCGCCTTTCGCGACGCGCTGGCAGGCACCGGCACAGCGCCGGTCAGCAGCAGCGATGCGGTGCAACTGATGCGGTTGGTGGACCTTGCGCAACGCAGCGCTGCGGACGGCCGAGTGCAGTGGCTGGATGCCGCGCGCGGTTGATCACGCTGCAACGGTTCTGCACTTCCAACAGCGCGCGCCGCAGTCCCGGCGCGCACCGTGGTTGCATCCAAGTCCTTACGCGTCCTTGCTACCGATGGTCGGCGCTGCCGGGGTGGTGGTCATCACCGCGTGGCCGCCGAATTGGTTGCGCATCGCTGCGAGCAGTTTGTCGGTAAACGAATCCTTGTCGCGCGAGCGCAGCCGTTCCATCAGCGACAACGTGATGACCGGTGCCGAGACTTCCAGATCGATCGCTTCGGCAACCGTCCAGCGGCCCTCGCCCGAATCGGCCACGAACGGCGCGATGCCGGCCATGGTCGGGTTATGCGTCAACGCATCGGCCGTGAGGTCCAGCAACCACGAACGCACCACGCTGCCATCGCGCCAGATTTCGGCAACCTGGTGCAGATCCAGCGCAAAATCGGCCTTGTGCTGCATCAGCGCGAAGCCTTCCGCATAGGCCTGCATCATTCCGTATTCGATGCCATTGTGGACCATCTTGGTGAAGTGGCCTGCACCGCTCGGGCCAACCCGCCCCCAGCCCTTGTCCGGCGCCGGCGCGAGCGTTGCCAGGATCGGATGCAACGCCGTCACCGCCGCTTCGTCGCCACCCACCATCAAGCTATAGCCTTCCTGCAGACCCCAGATGCCGCCGCTGGTGCCGCAATCGACAAAGGCAATGCCGCTGTCCTGCAGCAACGCCGCGCGCCGCTGCGAATCCTTGTAATACGAATTGCCGCCATCGATGACGATGTCGCCGGCCTGCAGCAGGGGCAGCAGCTGCGCCAGCGTGTCATCGACGATCTTGCCGGCCGGGACCATCAGCCACACCACGCGCGGGCTCGGCAGTGCCGACACCAGGGCTGCCAGCGCATCGGCGGTGACGATGCCCTTGGCTTGCGCGCTGGTGCGCGCGTTCGCGCCCGGATCGTAGCCATGCACGCGATGCCCGCCATTGACCAGGCGCTCGGCCATGTTGGCGCCCATGCGGCCCAGTCCCACCATACCCAGTTCCATAATCGCTCCTCATGATCTGATCAGTGCAGGGTGCCACGCTCGGCGTACGCTGGCGTGGCGGAATTCTCAATGGATTGTTCCGCGACGGTGGCGGCGCTGCACTGCTGCAGCTGCCAGTCGATCCACCGCCAGTACAAGGTGTTGCGCAGATTGTGCAAGGTCAGGTCGATGGCATACGGCGTGCGCGGGTTACGGTCGAGCAGGCGTGCCACGTGGTAGCCGATCGGCTTGGTGCCCTTGGGGTGCACATAAACCCAAAAGCCTTGGTAGAACGGGTCGTCCAGCAGCGCCTGCAGCTGCTGCAGCTGGGTCTGCTGCTGCGGGTCGAGCGTGGCGCGCAGGGCTGCATCACGCTCGTAAAGCAGGCGCTCGAAGCGGCGCTTGCCTGGCCCGCGCAACTGTTTGGCCAGCTCCCAGATCTGCCGGTTGCGCGCGTCGTAGTACGCAAAGCCACCGTGCTGCGCCAGCGCCTGCGCGGCTGCATCGCTGACATCCACCACCACGAAATTCTCGGCCTGATTGTGGATGTCATCCAGATATGACTTATCGAACACATGCGCGATGAAGCCTGGTGCGCCTACGAACGCCTGCCGCCCGAGCCGTGAGGTTTTTACTGCCTTGCCGTCGGCAAAGAAGTCGCCGGCATGCGCACCGAGCAGGATGCTGTCGGTGTCGTGCAAGGTCAGGAACGTGCCGATCGACAATTCGCCAGGCGTAAATACGTCATCGAACCCGGCATCGCCGAACAATTCGCGCTGGGTGGCGAGCTGAGCTACTTGTCGACCCACGCCGCACTCGGAACGCACCTGGCCGCGGTAGAACGCATCCAGCGCCCGCGCATTGCTGCCGCGCGGTTGATACCCGCGACCGAAACTGCGAAAACCGCTCCAGCCCTGCGCCGCTGCGCCCCGCCAGCCGAATCCGACCCAACCCAGCTGCAGCGCCGAGAAGCGGTAGCGCGGGTTGTTCTGCAATTGCGTGACCGCGCGGCGGGTGGCCGCACCGAGTTCGAACGCGTAGGCGCAGTGCGTGGCTGCATCGTCCAGCACAGCGGTGAGCGCCGCGCCGCGCTGGTGCGTGTTCCAATCGGCTGGAAGCGTCAGCTGCAGATCGCCGGCTGCCTGCGCCTGTGCAAGCGTGCCACGCGTGCACGGCTCGCCGCGCTGTAGTACCGGCGCGCTCACCGCGGCGCGATGGATCGTCCAGCCCAACCGGCGCAGCAATGCTTCCACACACTCTGCGCTGGCTGCACGTGCGGTCTGGCTCGGTGCAGCATCGGCGACCTGCAGCAGCTGCCCCGCCAGCAAACCGCTTGCACATGCCAGCGCGGCAAGCCGGCGCAGGCGCGCATACCGCGGAGGCATCGGCGCCGATGGTGCGCGCGATGACGAACTGCCATGCGCGTGGACAACACTCATCGATGGCATACGCAATGAATCGTCGGCACGACGCCACTCTCAAACGTAGCAAGCCCCGGCATGGCCGGGGCTTGCAGGACTCAACTCAGACCAATCGCAGCACCGAACTTCAGCGACGTTCGCAGACGCGCTCGACTTGGCGGTTGCCGTTGGCCTGCTGGCGGTTGCCCTGGATGGTGCGGCCTGCCGCACCACCCGCCACGGCACCTGCCACGGTCGCCAGCTTCTTGCCGTTACCGCCGCCAACCTGGTTGCCCAACAGGCCACCGATTGCAGCGCCGGCCAGCGTACCGCCGATGCGGTTCGGGTCGGTCGAGTTCTTTTGCACTTCGACATTGCGGCAGCGCACGCGGGTGCCGTCATTGAACCTGCGACCTTCGTCCGCTTCCGTATAGCGCTGCTGATGCGCGTAGTTTTGAGCCTGTGCGAAAGTGCTCGTCGCCATCAGGCCGATCAGGGACATACCCAGCAGGGAGGTGCGCATTTTCATCGTTGTTCTCCACGTTTCTCGCCCGCTCGGCGAGGCATGGGCGCACTCTGGCCGCTGGGTCGAGAACACAACGTGAAGCGCGCAGTCGCTATTCAGGCTTTGGAGCGGAGCGTGAACCGCGCCGTCACGGCTGCGTGGCAGGCTCGGTTTGCGGCACCTTCGCCGGTGCCGGTGGGGGGTCTTGCGCTTCGACGGGCAACGGCGCAACTGGAGGCTGTGCAACCGTGGTAGGAGCCGCAGCAGGAGCTGCCGACGTCGTGGAGGTTGCGGCAGGCGCGGCCGGAGCCGCAGCTGCCGGCGCTGGTGTGGCTGCAGGTGCAGGCGGTGCACTCACCGCAGCAGGTGCCGCTTCGGTGACCTTGGGAAGATACGAATTCAGGCGTTCGAAAAAGCGCTTGTAGAAAGCCGCATCCTGCACCGTGGTGCTGGATACGCGCACCAGCGAATCGCCGCTGCTGCCGACCGGCAACGATAACGAGCCCAGCACGCCGACGCCCACGCTGGCCGAGGTGGAGCTCTTTTTCAGTGCGTAACGGTCCTGCAACGCACTGACGAACACCTGCGCCTTACCGCCGTCCTGGCTGGCGCAGGAAATGCGCAGATTGAGTTGTTCGCTCTGGTCTGCTTCCTTGAGCTGGAAGTTCTTGCTGCCTTCCACCGCGGCGGCATCTGCGCGCGTGACGGCGTAGCCCTGACTCAACAGCACACGCCGCGCCGCCTCGCAGGCTTGCGGCGAACTGGCCGCCACGCTGCGCGAATAGGTGTCATCGGAATTGAACGACTCGCACATCAGCATCGTGTCGCCCTTGCTGCCGCCGCAGCCAGCCAGGGTTGCCAGCGCGCCAAGCAGTGCGCCGCGCGCGATCAGGGAAGAACAAGACATAGGGAGATTCCGGCATCCAAAACCGGCACAGAGCATAGCGGCAACCCATGTGCGCGCGGCGTCGCGCTGCCGGGTCAGGGCAACAGCGGTTCATCCACTGGCAATTGCAGGTCGACCTGCAGGCGGCGGCCATCGGCGCCGATGCGCTCGGCACGCAGGTAGTGGTGCGCACGCACCACCGCCACTGCCACCGGCGCCCGGCACGGTTCGCCCCACAGGCTCAACGCGAAGCCCTGCTGCTGCAGCCAGAGGGTGAGGCGGTCCCACAGCGCTTGTTCGCCACGCAGCATCAGGTCCAGATCGGCCGGGCCTTCGGGCACCGAGGTCGGCGACGCCAGCCAGCGCGCGTAGCTGCCATGCACCACGATCGGCAGGCCCTGTGCCTGCACCGCCTGCAGCAATTGCGCAGCCTGCTGCAGATCCAGCCGGGCACGACAATGCTGAAAAATCAATGCGTATTCGTGGCTGCGATCGCTCTGTGTCTTGGCATGCGCCAGCGCTGCGGCCGGACGCCGATAGCACAGCACCCGCTCCTCGCGCAGGGTGAACAGGCTGGCCAGGATGCGGCCCAGATCCCAGGCCTGCGGAATCACGCGGCCGCCGACCACCACGTTCTGCACCATCGCCACACCCACGCCGTCGGGCCGCATCTGCTTGCGCAGCGCATGGAAGACCGCGCGCATGCCGGTCAGATAGCTGGCGTAATCGCTGCTCGCATAAAGCTGCCCGGGCAGCACGTCGCCATGCCAGTGGCAGCCGAAATACGGCACGTTGGTCAGACACAGGTCGATCGGCCCTGCCGGGGCAGTATCGGCCAGGCTGCCGACCACCACCGGCGCCGCCACCGCATGCCGCGCCAGACGCATGCGTGCCAACTGCGCGCGTGCCGGATCGATTTCCATGCCATGCGCGTTGCGGCCTTCCAGCGCGGCCGCCAGCAAGGTGCTGCCAAAGCCGCAGAACGGGTCGAACACCTGCTCGCCCGGCCGGCTGAAATGGCGCACAAACGGGCGCATCTGATTGACCCAGCCACAATCGCGCCCGCTCAGCGGGTCGGCCGCGCGCAGATCGTCGGGCAGCGCCCAGGCAGCATCGTCCGGGGCCGGCGTCCACCAGCTGCGCTGATCGAACTCATCCATCGGTGGGCTCCCACAGCACATCGGCATCCGGATCCCAGCCCGCACAGAGACGGCCGTTGGCGAAGAACACCAGCTTGTACAGATCGCCGGTCGCGTGGCGCGCATGCATCGCGGCGTAGTCGGCGCTTTCGAAGACCATCTGCAAGCCCGTCTGATCGCGCAGCCGCACATTCCAGAAGTAATAGCCTTCGGTCAGGCCATCGGGTTGCCAGCGCGACCACCAGGGCTGCTGCATGCACTCCTCCAGCAGTGTGTCCACGCCCACGCGGTGCTCGCCGATGTAGCGCAGCGTGCCGTTGCTGCGATAGGCATCGTCCAACCGCGACAATTCCCGAAAAATCACCTGGCTGGCGCCGCAGCTGCGTGCCCACGCGATGTACTGCGCAATGGCGTCGGCATTGTCCACGCCACCGCGCTGCACGATGCAGACCAGTCGCAGCGGCAGCCGTGCTGCCAGCCGCCGTGCCGTCTGCACGAAAGTCGCCACATCGGCGATCGGCTCGTCGGGGCGGAAACGCATGATCGCGTCGTTGCGCTCCTGCAACCGATGGTGACGCGACAGCTCGACCCACGACAGCCCAAACGCGACCAGCGCCTCGATCAAGCGCGCACCGTGCGCACGCGCCAGCCCGGCGCCATTGCTGTAGAGCATGCGCTGCTCGACGCGCGGGCCGTTGGGCGTGGTTGCCAGGGTCTGCAGCAAGGTCTGCAACCACGCTGCATCGTCGGTCATTTCCAGACCGGACAGCGAATACGACAACGGCACATCGCGCAGCAGCTGCAAGACAGCGCTCAACTGCTGGAAATACGCAGGCCCGGGTCGCAATGTCGCTGCCGCACGACCGCCGCCGTGCTGCCGCAGATTTTCCGAACAGAACCCGCAGCGCGCCGAACACGGCCGCACCGAGGCATACGGGGTAAAGGTGATCGGCAACGCTGCGCGATAGCTGCGCGCGCCGATGCGCAGCGCATGCCAGCGGCTGGCCTCGTCCTGCAGCGGCACGCGCCGCTGCAGGTGGGGTGCTGCGGCGCGCAGGCGCGCCGACAGCGCCGAAGCAGGCAACAAGGAGATGTCGTCGATGGAAGCGTGCATGGCGAACCCTGCGCGCCGCGCGTCAGCGACGTGCGGCGTTGGCACGCGCGCGCACCTGCTCCAGCGTCCACTCCTGTTGCGACACGCCGTTTTCCCACACCGTCACCAGCGCGTCTTCGCTGTCGGGGTAGGCGTCCATCTCATCGAGCAAGGCGCTGCGGTAGCTGCCATCGTTGCGGTTGCGCAGCAAGGTCAGGCGGCCGCGCTTGCTCTGCTTGCCTTGGTCGGTGATCGGGTCCTTGTAGACATCGACCCACTGCCCGTCCACGCGCACCGCCGAGCACTTCAACGCAAACTTCTGCGTGTCGCGGTCCACCTTCTGCAGCAACGCACCGCCCATACCGAAGGCGACATTGTCGGCGGCGTAGCCGGCGGCGGTGATGCGCTCCAAAATCGCGCGTAGCGAGGTGGGATTGATGCCATCGCCCTGGATCACCCGCACATGGTTGAGCACCTTGTAGCCCTTGCCATTGACCTGATGGCCGAACGCTTCGTCCAGCAACAGCAGGCACTGCTCGACCACATCCACCGGGTCGCCCGAATCCGGACGAATCACCACCGTTGCGCCGGAGGCGATCACTTCCTCGCGCAAGGTGGTACCCCAATGCTCGGCAATGGCGCGGTAGATGTCGTAGCTGTCCGACACCACCGCCACGATCGAACCCGGACGCGCGAACTGCTTCAGCATGTTGCGATACGCATCCACCTCGCGCTCGCGGCCCCAGCTGGTGATGGTGCTGTGCTCGGCAGCGGGAATCGAATACCCGGCCACCGGCGTGTGGTAATGCGCACGCGCCAGCAGCAATGCCGACAAGGTGTCGGTACCCAGAAAGTTCACCAGATGCGCGGCACCGCCCAACGCGGCCGAGCCAAGACTGGACACGCCGCGCGCGCCAAAATCGTGCAGCTTGAAAGGCAACTGCCCTTCCGGATCGTCGCTGGTGCGCTCCAGGTAGTCGCGCACGATCTGCTTCACCTGCCAGCTCACCGTGGCCACCGTCACCGGGTACCACACGCGCAGCAACAAGGTTTCCAGATACGACGGCACCCAGAATGCCTTGGCGTCGGTGGACTCGATGGTCATCAGCACGTTGTGCGTTGGCACCACCGCTCCCTCGGGCACCGCGCGGATGCGGATCGGCAACTGACCGCCAAGCCGGTCGACGATATCGCGCCAGCCGGCTTCGTTGAACGGCTCGCCATGCGCAGCCAGCAACGCTTTTGCATCGTCGATGTCGGCGTGCGTCACCGGCCGGTTGATCGCTTCCTTCAGGATCGACTGCAGGCCGAAGAACACGGTCTGCTCGTAAAGCCCGCCGCGCGATTCGACATAGAAAAACGACGCGTCGGTGCCGGGCGGATATTGCAGCCAGTGGCTGGCCTTGTAGCTATCGGTGTTGAGCAGCAGGTTATCGAGGTAATGCATGACGGAAGCTCCTTCGCGTCGAATGAACCGGCGGTCTGTCCGCCGGCGGGAGGTCACGGTTCAAGCGGTCACGGCATGTGCGGCCCTGGTGGTATCGCGGCAGCACGTCGTCGTTGCGCGCGTCAGCCACGGCCCAGGAAGAATTCAAGAATATGCAGGTGGTCTTCGTACAGGCGCGGGCCCATCGCCATCACTTCGGCGATCGGAATCCAGCGCGCCTTGTCGGCATCGTCGCCGCCGCGCACCGCAGGCAACTCGCCGGCCGGAAACTCGAAATGGAACGCATGGGTAATGGTGCGTCCGCGCTGACTGCGTTCGGGATGATCGAAGACCTGCTTGCCACGCAACGAGCCCTTGAGCACCGGCACCGGCAGCTTGAGCCGGGTTTCCTCGCGCAGCTCGCGCAGGCAGCAGTCCAGCAGTCCTTCCTCCTGGCCGACGAAACCGCCGGGCAATGCCCACAAGCCCTTGCCCGGTTCGGCGCGACGCCGCACCAGCAGCACGTGGCCCGAATGCACCACCACCGCATCGGTGGTCACGAACGTCGGCGGATATGGCGCGTCTTTCCACGCAGCACGGTATTGCTCGATGAAGCGGTATTCGGCCACCAGCTGCGCGTAGCTGGGGGAATTGCGCCGGAACGCTTCCAGCATGTCGTAGACAGGCGCCGGCACATTGCCGCGCAGCATCAACAGGCCGCCGTGAAAACCGATGTCGCCGGCTTCGAACAGGTAGCGGCGCAATTCGGTGGCAGACAGCGTTGCGGTGTGTTGCACATCTTCCAGCGGCCACTGCGGAAACTCACGCAGGTAATAACTGCTGGCATCCTTGTCCATGCCGATCAGGCCGATGTTCGCATCCAGCGAGCCGCCATCGGCTTGCACCGCTTCGGCAACCTGCCGCTGCACTTCGGCAATCCACAGGCTTTCGTTGTAGAGATGGTCGCGTAGCGGGCGCACGATCAGCCGCGCAGTTTCGTCCGGCAACGCGGATTCGATCATCACCGCACGTTCGGCGACGGTCCAAGGATTGCGAATGGTGCGCGGCGTGTCGGCCGAGCCGATCAGCACGATGAGCTTTTTCGCCTTGCCCAGCGCATGGCGGGCGACGGCGGCGTGGCCGTTATGAAAGGGCTCGAAACGCCCGATGAACACAAGATAATCGTACGGTGTTGCCATGAGAATCCCTCACGGTTGAGTGGTGGGCTGGCGGTCTGTCCGCCTGCCTAGTGCAAATGCTACGCCGATGCACGATGGCGTCAAGCGGCCACTTGCCTCTGCATCGGTGGTCGTCGCCGTGACGCAGCGGTCATCATCTCTGGCTAGACTCGGCGCTCTTGTTCTTCAAGGAATTTCCCTGCATGCCACGCTCCATCGCGCAGGTGCTGCGCCGCCTTCTCGCAATCGGTGCACTGTTGTGTATCGCCTTACCCGCGCTGGCTGTCACGCCGGCCGCGCCACTGCGGGTCATGTCGTTCAACGTGCGCGTGCCGGCCGATACCGATGGCGACAAACGCTGGCAGGTGCGTCGCGCTGCCATGGTCGCGTTGATCAAACAGACGCATCCGGACGTGTTCGGCACGCAGGAACTGGTGAGCGAACAGGCTGCCTTTCTGGCCGAACAGTTGCCCGACTACCGCTGGTTCGGCCAGGGCCGGCGCGGCGATGACAGCGACGAGCACATGGGCGTGTTCTACGACGCGCGTGTACTGCAGGTGGTGGAGTCGGGCAACTTCTGGCTGTCCGACACGCCCGAACGCGCCGGCAGCATTACCTGGGGCAATGTGCTGCCACGCATGGCCACCTGGGCGCTGTTCGAGCGACGCAGCGACAAAAGCCGCTTTTATCTGTTCAACACGCACTTTCCGTATCGCGATGAGGACGAGCCCGCCCGCGAGCGCAGCGCGCGCCTGATCCTGTCGCGCATCGCGCAGTTGCCCGCCACTGTCCCGGTGGTGCTGACCGGCGACTTCAACAGCGATCCGGACAAAATCACCTACCCCACGCTGACCGCGGTACTTCGCGATGCACGTGCACAGGCCAGCAAGCGCAGCGGGCCGGAAAACACCTTCCAGGACTTCACCACGCACCCGACCCGGCGCATCGACTGGATCCTGTATCGCGGATTGCGTCCTACACGCTTCGCAACCCTGGACGATCGTCCCGGCGGCATTCTGCCGTCGGACCATTACCCGGTGATGGCCGAGTTCGACTGGCCACGCTGAGGATAAGAGCGCGCAAGAGCCAGCGGCCGGCAGCCGGCGCGCGCGCCGGCGGTGGCACGGTCCAGCCGATGCACGCAGCGCTGCGGTGATCAAGCCGGGTGAATGCCGGCGTTCGCGGCGCTGGCCTGTAGCCATTCCAGCAAGGCCTGCAGGGTGGCCGAGGGGGCGTCGCGCCAGATGATGGACAGCTCGCGCCGCGCCCAGGTTTCCTCCAGCGGTACCGCCGCCAGCTGCTGCCTGACACTGGAGCAAGCCAGCGCCGCGTGCGGCACGATGGCCACACCCACGCCGCGTGCCAGCATGCGGCACAGCGTTTCGATGCCCGGCACGCGTGCGCGGATGCGCAGCTGCACGCCGGCACGGGCCAGATGCGTCCGCAGGTGGCGCTGCAAGGCGTTGTCGGCCGATAACGCCAGCAACTGCATCGGCGCGATATCGGCCAGGCGCAGGCTGTCGGCGCCGGCAAGCCGATGGCCGGCGGCCACCGCGACTACCAGGCGATCCTGCCGAAACGGGCGCCGTTGCAGGCCGGTGAAGTCGGCATGCCCGGCCACCACGGCCAGGTCGGCACGTTCGTCGCGCACTGCATCGGCCGCCTCCTCGCTGCCCCATTCGGCCAGGGTCAGGTCCACCCGCGGATGGGCCAGCAGAAAATCCGCGACGCACTCGGGCAGCCATTCGGAGAGTGCGGCGGTGTTCGCGGCCAGCCGCAGGGTGACCTGTCCACCGAGCCCGTAATCGCCAAGCTCGCTGCGCATCGCCTGTTCCTGCCGTGCCAGCACCCGTGCATGACGCAGCAGGACCTGGCCGGCGGCGGTGAGCGTCACGCCCCGCCGGCCACGCTCGAACAGGGCCGCGCCGACCTGCAGCTCCAGCGCGCGAATACGCGCACTGGTGGCCGCCAGCGATAGCGCCACGCGGTCGGCGCCGGCGGTGATGCTGCCGGTATCGGCCACCGCAACAAAGATCCGCAAGTCGGTGAATTCCACCTGCATCTGCACCTCCAGCCTTCGGTGTGGCCGAAGTCTGCCTCAAACAAAGACAGCTTGCCGGGCACCGCCCCCGCGCCGATGCTGCTCCCCATGAATGAAGACGTCTCGCAGCTGATCATGGTTGTCGCGGTATTCCTGTTGGCTGGCGCGGTCAAAGGCGTGGCCGGCATGGGGCTGCCAACGGTGGCAATGGGGTTGCTGGGGCTGTGGCTTCCGCCCAGCCAGGCCGCCGCGCTGCTGGTGCTGCCTTCGTTGGTGACGAATCTGCAACAGGCCTGGGGGCCAGCTGCGACCGAGCTGTTGCGGCGTCTGTGGCCGGTGCTGGCCATGGTGGTGGCGGGCACCTGGTTGAGCGCCGGGTTGATGATTGGCGGTCATCCGCGTTACCTGCGCGGCGCACTTGGGGTCCTGCTGGTTGCCTATGCCCTGTTGGGGCTTGCCCGCCGGCAATGGACCCTGCCGCCACGTCACGAGCGCTGGGGCAGCCCGCTGATCGGCCTGGTCGGTGGCCTGCTCAGTGGCGCCACCGGCGTGCTGGTCCTCCCGGTAGTGCCGTACCTCTCTGCACTGGGCCTGCCACGCGAGGTGTTGATCCGCGCACTGGCCGCGTGCTTCGGTACGGCAACGCTTGCGCTGGCCATCGCACTGGTCTGGCACGGTGGCGTGCCGCTCTCGGCCGGCCTCCCATCGCTGCTGGCGTTGCTGCCCACCGCGCTGGGAGTGTGGGCCGGTACGAAGCTGCGACGCCGCATCTCTCCCGAGGCATTCCGCCGGATATTTTTCGGCACCTTGCTGCTGCTCGGCCTGCAGGCCTGCTGGCAGGCCATCGCCTAAGACGCTGCCAGCGGCAACACTACTGTCCAAATGAAAACGCCACCGGCAAGCGGTGGCGCCCATGCATTGAATCGGCAGTCTGGCTCAGTCTGCCCAACGTCCCGGTGCGGTCGACTTCGGCAGCACCTGCGCCGACAACGGCTTGTCCTGCGACAGCAAGCCCAGCGCATCGGCCAGGATGGCCGCCGACTCATGCAGCAGCGGATCCGGACGCTTTTCGGCGGCCTTTTCGCGTGCAGTGTCCTTGACGATGTCGCGCTCGTTACCGGTCAGGCCGTCGTCGCTGTCTTCGGCAAGCGGATCCAGCGGCAGGCCGAGTTGCTTGCGAATCTGCTGGCGATCCTTGCGTTGCTGATCCTGCTTCTGTCGCTCGGCAACGCGCTCGGCCTCATTCAACGAAATGTACTTCTTGGCCTTTTCATCGCGGAACTGCTTGACGTCTTCTTCCCACCACTGGAATTCCTTGTCGGTGGCGATGCGCGCAGTGTGCAGAGCCTGCAACTTGGGCAGCAGCGGTGCGAAGTTGCCGTACTGGGTATGCGGCGCAGCGGCGATACGCGTCCACGGCAATGCATTGTCGTAGGTGCTCTCACCGAACTCGCTGGCATCCACGCTGGCCGGGAAGGCGATATCCGGCACCACACCCTTGTGCTGGGTGCTCGAGCCGCTGACGCGGAAGAACTGCGCGATCGTCAACTTGACCTGCCCATACCGCTGCCCTTCTGCAGCAGGCCAGCGATCCAGGTCGACGATGTTCTGCACGGTGCCCTTGCCGAAGCTGGTTTCGCCGATCACCAGACCACGACCGTAGTCCTGGATGGCACCGGCAAAGATCTCCGATGCCGACGCCGAGCCGCGGTTGATCAAGACAGCCAGCGGACCGTCCCAGGCGACCTTGGGGTCGCTGTCACCGTTGACGGTGACGCGGCCGCCGGATTCGCGGACCTGCACGACCGGCCCCTGCTCGATGAACAAGCCGGTCAGTTCGATCGCCTCGTCGAGCGACCCACCGCCGTTGTTGCGCAGGTCCAGCACCACGCCATCGACCTTGTCGGTCTTGAAGCCGGCCAGCAGCTTGGCGACGTCGCGCGTGGCCGAGGCGTAGTCGGTTGCGTTACGGCGACGGCCTTCGAAATCCTGGTAGAAGCCCGGCAGCTTGATGATGCCGATGCGGCGCTGCGGCTCGCTGCCGGTGGCCGGCAAGGTGATGGTTTCGCCCTTGGCAGCCTGCTCGGCCAGACGCACCTTCTGACGGGTCAGGGTCACCGTGCGGTGCTTGCCGTCGATGCCCGACTCGGCCGGGATGTACTCCAGGCGCACCTGGGTATCCTTGCTGCCGCGAATCTTGGCCACCACGTCATCGATGCGCCAGCCGATCACATCTTCGATCGCGCCATTCTTGGACTGCCCAACGCCGACGATGCGATCGCCCGGCTTGAGCGTGCCGTCCACCGCCGCCGGACCGCCCGGGATCACCTCGCGGATCACCACCATGTCGTCCTGCTTCTGCAGCTGCGCGCCAATGCCTTCCAGCGACAGTGACATCTGCTGGTTGAACGTTTCGGCAGTGCGCGGGGTGAAGTAATCGGTATGCGGGTCGACGGCATTGGTATAGGCGTTGACGAAGAACTGGAACACATCTTCGCCCTTGAGCTGCTTGACCGAATCGGCCAGTGCCACATACCGCTTGTCCAGCGTCTTGCGAATGTCGTCGGGCTTCTTGCCGGCCAGTTTCAGGCGCAGCCAATCGTTCATCACCGACTGGCGCCACAGCACGTCCAACTGCTTATCGTCTGCAGCCCACGGCACGTCCTTGCGGTCGTACTCGAACTTGTCGTTCCCGCTGAAATCGAAGTCCTGCTTGAGCAGGTCGCGCGCGTACTTGACCCGTTGATCGACGCGCTTCTTGTAGACCGAGAACACCTGGAACGCCGGCTCCAGGTTGCCGCCGCGCAACGCGTCGCCCACGCCGGCCTGGAGCGGCGCGAAGCTGTCGATATCGGCCTGGGTGAAGAACTGTTTGCCGCCATCCAGCGTTTCCAGGTAGCGCTTGAACACGTCCTTGGACATCGCCTCGTCCAGCGTGCGCGGCCGGTAGGCATAGCGGCTGTCGGAGAGCAGGCCGTAGACGAGTTTGGTGGCCGTCGCCTGGTCGGGCGTGGCAGCGGCGGGCAGCGCAGTATCGGCGCGCGCAAGCAAGGCCATCGGAGTGGTCAACACCAGCGCCAGCAGGCCGGCCTTCATGCACGAAGAAACGTTGTAGGTCATCGAATGGCTCTCGGCACGAGGCCGACGAAAGAAGGGCGGTGAACGGATCAGACAGCATGACAGTGCCGAAAGTTGCTGGCGTTGTCATCCGCTGGCTGAATCAGCCTAGCGCCGGGCCTGTAGCGGATTGTGAACGAGACCGTACCTTGCGGCTGCGCGCCGCATGGGCCAGAGACGACACAGCCCCGCGCGATGCACGGGGCTGTCGTTGATTGGCATCGCGATATGGCCGGCCGTAGCGCGTCGCCACTGGTCGATCAGCGGCCTACCGACAACACGCAGGACCGGCCTGCATCGAACGCACCCGCACCGCGGGGCTGGTTCCGACATCGATCGCACACGGCCGCGGCAGTCGCCCGATTGCCTGTTACCGACTCAGGCGGCTGTTACCGACTCAGGCGGCGACGCCAGCGCCTGCAGCCTGCCGATCGGCGTGGTACGACGAACGCACCATCGGGCCGGAGGCGACATGACTGAAGCCCAGCGCATTGCCGTAGTCTTCCAGCGCCTTGTATTCCTCCGGCGTCCAGTAACGCATCACCGGATGATGGTGCGGCGTGGGCTGCAGATACTGGCCGATGGTGATCATGTCCACATCGTGCGCGCGCAGGTCGCGTAGCGTGGCCTGCACCTGCTCCATCGTTTCGCCCAGGCCCAGCATGATGCCGGACTTGGTGGCGATGGACGGATGCTGCGCCTTGAAGCGCTGCAACAGCGTCAGCGACCATTGGTAGTCCGCGCCGGGGCGCACGTTCGGGTACAGGTCCGGCACGGTTTCGATATTGTGGTTGAACACGTCCGGCGGGCTCAGCGCCAGGATCTCCAGCGCGCGGTCCATGCGGCCCTTGCCGCGGAAATCCGGAGTCAGGATTTCGATACGCGTGTTGGGCGAACTGGCCCGGATGGCCGAAATGCAGTCGACGAAATGCTGGGCGCCACCGTCGCGCAGGTCGTCGCGGTCCACGCTGGTTACCACCACGTACTTCAGGCCCATGTCGGCCACGGTGGCGGCCAGGCTGGCCGGCTCGCTCGCGTCGGGCGGCTTGGGCCGGCCATGCGCCACGTCGCAGAACGAGCAGCGCCGCGTGCAGACCTCGCCCAGGATCATGAAGGTCGCGGTGCCGTGGCTGAAGCATTCGTGGATGTTCGGGCAGCTGGCTTCTTCGCACACCGTGACCAGGCGGTTTTCGCGCAACTTGGCCTTGAGGTTCTGTACCGCATTGCCGGAGGGAATCCGCACCCGGATCCACGACGGTTTCCGCAGCACCGGCGCGTCGACGAACTGCACCGGCGAGCGGTTGATCTTGTCGCCACCGATCTGCTTGACGCCGGTCTGCAGCGGCGCAGGCGCGGCGGTGTCGCCGGAGACGACCTGCAAGGGAATGGAACGGGCGATAGGCTGGGTCATGACGATACGGGGCGCTCAGGCCGGAAGCGAAAGGTCGGGCAATGCGGAAGTGGGCTGCAGCACGAGGCCGAACTGGCGCGCCAGCTGGTCGAGCAGCACCGCCTTGACGGCGTCCATCCCGGAGGGGCCGCCCAAGTCTAGCACCGAGGTCACCTGCAGACCCTGGTAGCCACACGGGTTGATGCGGTGGAACGGTTCCAGGTCCATCGCCACGTTGAACGACAACCCGTGGAAGGTGCAGCCACGCCGCACGCGAATCCCGAGCGCGGCGATCTTGGCCCCGCCCACGTACACGCCAGGAGCACCGTCGCGGCGCTCGGCCACGATGTTCCACTCCTCCAGCGTATCGATCAGCGCCTGCTCGATCTTGCACACGTAATCGCGCACACCGATCTTCAGCCGGCGCAGATCCAGCAACGGGTAAACGACCAATTGGCCCGGGCCGTGATAGGTGACCTGCCCGCCGCGATCGACCTGCAGCACCGGAATCTCGCCCGGGGCCAGCACATGCTCGGGTTTGCCGGCCTGGCCCAACGTAAACACCGGCGCATGCTCGACCACCCAGACCTCATCGGCCGTGTGTTCGCCACGCGCATCGGTGAAACGCTGCATTGCACGCCACACAGGCGCGTAATTCTGCTGGCCGAGGTCGCGTAATTGCGCAGGCAGGCCAGCCGTAGAGCTGCTCACGGGCTCGGCCGCTACAGCGTCCACTTCACTTCCGGATGATCGCGCAGCGCCTGATGTGCGGCCTCGAACTGCTCGCGGCTTTCGGCACGGAAGCCAATCTTGACCGAGACATACTTTCCGCTGGAAGAATGCTTCCAGCTCACGCTCTCCTGCAGCAGCTCCACGCCGGTGGCAGCAAGCAGGCGCGGAAGCTCGGTTTCCAGGCCGCGCTCGGCCGTGCCCATGGCGCTGAGCTCGAAGGTGCCGGGAAATTGAAAACCGTGATCGGGGTTGTCGGTGCTGATATCCATCCGCCCATTATCGGGCCGACGATGGGCAAACCCAAGCTTCTGCAGCCGATCGCCGCGCCTGGCTGGTCTGTAGCGCCGACATGCGATCGGCACCGAACTTTCCAAAAACGTGACGCAGCCACGCTGATGAACCGAACGCAGCCATGGGTAGCTGGCAACGCGGTCGCGAGCCGAAGCGGCAGAGGCTGCAGTCGCGGCCACGCACTTCACACGGCGCAACAGAAGACGCAGGCATTTTTCCGATTCCAGCTCTCCTCCCCAGGTCCTCCATGCTCCGACCGCACGCGTTGTCTGCTGCCTTGCTGCTTTCTCTTTCCGGGCTGTCGTTGCCGGCCCTGGCGGCGGATCAGTGCGATTCCAGCCGTCTTGGGCGCACGCCGCCTGCGGTGAACTTCCGTGTCGATAACGACTTGTTCGGCGGCGAGGATCAGGACCAGGGGTATTCCAACGGCGCGGTACTGACATTGGTGTCGCCGAACCTGGTCGATTACACCGACGATCCGTGCCTGCCGCGGACTGCGCGGTGGGTCAACAGCTATCTGGAGCGGCTGCACCCGGGCGAGTTCGACCAGCAGAACATGGTGTTCTCCATCGGCCAGGCGATCTTCACCCCGACCGATTACACCCGCCGCGACGTCATCCCGGACGACCGCCCCTATGCCGGCATCCTGCTGGCGAGCTTCGGCTACAACGCGCGTAACGATGCGCACCTGCGCACCACGCAGTTGCAGGTCGGCGTTGTCGGCCCGTGGGCGCTTGCGAAGGAAGCGCAGGATGCGATCCACGATGCGCTCGGGGACGAGAAATTCCAGGGCTGGGACAACCAACTGCACAACGAACCGCTGATCAACCTGGTGCACGAGCGCATGCATCGCTGGCCGGCCGATGCCAGCGGCAATGCCGGTGGGTTCGGCTGGGATTTCATTTCGCATTGGGGCGGCGCGGTCGGCAACATGGCCACGCACTTGAATGCAGGCGGCGAAGCGCGCTTCGGCTGGAAGCTGCCGGACGACTTCGGCAGCACCCCGACCCGCCCCGCGGGCGAAAACACCGCCCCCAGCCGGCTCGGGCGCGCCAGCGGCTGGTCCGGCCACCTGTTCGTCACCACCGACGCGCGCTGGGTGATCCGCGACATCACCCTGGACGGCAACACCTTCCGCAACAGCCATAGCGTGGACAAGCGCCCGTTCGTCGGCGATGTGGGCTACGGCCTGGCAGTGATGTACGGCCGCTGGAAATTCGCCCTCGCCCGCTACCACCGTACCCGCGAATTCGACACCCAGCGCGAAACGCCGGTGTATGGCAGTTTTACGATCAGTCGAATGCTTTGAAGGCAGGGATTGGGGATTCGCAAGAGCGGGCCAGCAATGCGTTTTGTTCGCTGCCGGCCTGGATGTTTGATCGTGGTTACCGGGCCTTGGGATTTGGGAGCAGGGATTTGTAAGAGCAGCGCGGGGCTTCGCCGCTGCCCTCGCTTTCGAATCCCGAATGCCGACTCCCCAATCCCGCAAACAAAAAAGCCGGCAAACGCCGGCTTTTTTGTTTGGATCACTCCGATTCCCACCACATCCAGAACGCATCCCACAGGCGCTTGAAGAATCCGCCCTCTTCGACCGCGTTGATGGCGACCAGCGGGGCCTGGGCGATGACCTTGCCGTCCAGGCTGACCTTCACGGTGCCAACCTGCTGCCCCTGCTTGATCGGTGCCTGCAGGTTCTTGGGCACTTCCATGCTGGGCTTGAGGTCGTTGTAGCGGCCACGCTGCAGGCTGACCAGCAGCGGCTGTGCCACGCCGAGCTGCACTTCATCCTGCTGACCCTTCCAGACCTTCTGCTTGGTGACGACCTTGCCGGGCGCATACAGGCTGTGGGTTTCGAAGAAGCGGAAGCCCCAGTTGAGCAGCGCCAGGCTATCGGTGGCGCGCTGTTCTTCGGAGCTGTCGCCCATCACCACCGCGATCAGGCGCTGATCGCCGCGCTTGGCCGAGCTCAGCAGGCAGTAGCCGGCTTCGGAGGTGTGGCCGGTCTTGATGCCGTCCACCGCCGGGTCGCGCCACAGCAGCCGGTTACGGTTGCTCTGCTTGATGGTGCCGACCTGGAATTCCTTGATCTTGTTGTAGGCGTAGGTCTCCGGGTAATCGCGCACCATCGCGCGGCCCAGCAGGGCCAGATCGTAGGCGGTGGAGTGATGCCCTTCGGCGCTCAGTCCGTGCGCGTTGACGAAGTACGAATCCTTCATGCCGATCTTGGCGGCGTAGCTGTTCATCAGCGAGGCGAAGGCTTCTTCGCTGCCGGCCACGTGCTCGGCCAGCGCGATGGCGGCATCGTTGCCGGACTGGATCGCCATGCCCTTTTCCATGTCTTCCAGACGCGCCGTCTGGTTGACCGGGAAGCCGCTGTAGCTGCCGTCGGTGCCCGCGCCGCCTTCGCGCCAGGCGCGTTCGCTCATCATGACCTGGTCGTCGCGCTTGACCTTGCCGTTCTTGATCTCGGCGGCGACCACGTAGGAGGTCATCACCTTAGTGATGCTGGCCGGCGCCAGCTGCTGGTGGATGTTTTCACCGGCCAGCACCTGCCCGGTGGCGTAGTCCATCAGGATCCAGGACTTGGACACGGCCGGTGCGGGCGCCGGCGGCACCGGCAAGGCGGCCGGGGCGGCAGCCACGGCAGGAGTCGGCTGCGGCGCAGGTGTCTGGGCGCAGACCAGGCCGAAGGCGAACGTGGCCACGGCAGCGGCGGCGAAGCGGAATTTCATTGAAGAACGACTCCTGACGGGCCCGAAAGCCGGGCAATGCGAAATTGTAAGGCGCCGCGGCGATCAGGGCGACGCGTTGCGCGATGCGTGCGCTTGCGCAGTTCAGCGATGGCAGCCAGGCGCACGACGCTTGCGGTGCCCGAGGCGAACTGCCGGAGGCGGCGACACGCACACGTGCGGCATTGCTTGCAGCGCATTCGACGGGCGACGCCGGTGCGCAGGCGTGAGCTGGAGGCAGACGACGCGAGGCTCCGACGTACGCGACGTGCATATCGAAGCCGACCTTGGTCGCATCCGCCTCGCAGATGCGCAATGCAGATGCGCAATGTTTACCCGCCGATCGGGAGTGCTCAGCCGTTCCCGATAACGCCACTGCAGCCAGCGCGCAAGCGACGGATGCGCTCACGCTCGATCGGCGTCGCAGTGGCCCACCCAGCCGCGTTAATTGGCCACGATCTGCGGGCGACCGAACCCGAGGCCGGCGATGCGCTGGGCAATCTCCGATGCATTTGCATGGTCGCGTGCATTCACGCGTAGCCGCCACAGCGTGCGCCCGCCACTGACGATGTCGCTGACGCTGGCGCCGGCAATCCCCGCCGAAGCCAGTTGCGACAGTGCGCGATTGGCGTTTTCGCGGCTGGCGAAACTGGCGACCTGCAGCAGGATGTCGCCGAGCGCAGCTTCGGCCACGCTGGGCGCCTTGGCGGGCGCTGGGTCGGCCTTGAGCGGGCGCGAGGCAGTGCTTTCGGATGGCTTGACCGCCGCAACCGCCACTGGCGGCGCCGCGGCGGGCACGGCGGCAGACGCTGACGCGGCCGGTCGCGGGGCCGCAGCGGCCGGCTTGCCGGTGGCCACACGCACGCCCTGCGCCTTCATCCAGGCATCGAAGTTGTCGGCATTGCCGGGTTGGCGCGAATCGGCGACGCGGTAGCGCCAACGCTCGCCGGCCGCAGTGACCGGTGCACCGGCAGTGGGTGCAGCGGCAGTTGTGGCAACCGCGGTGGCGGTACCGGTGGCGACCGCACGCGGCGGCACGGTGCGGGTGGGCAAGCGCTGCACCAGGCCATCGATCTGGCTGGCGCCGGCAGCCGGCCGCGCCGCGGCAACGGCGGTATTCACCGGTGTCTGGCCACTGCGGCGCTTGGCGAGCAGATTGCCGTTGTCGGCTTCGGTCAGGCCGCGGACTTCGACATTGCCGGTGCCCTTGCCGGTGATGCCCAACTTCACCGCCGCGGCGTAGCTCAGATCGATCACCCGGCCGTCGTGGAAGGGGCCGCGGTCGTTGACGCGCACCACCACCGACTGGCCGGTGTCGGTGTTGGTCACCAGCGCAAAGCTGGGCAGCGGCAAGGTCTTGTGCGCGGCGGTGAAGGCGTACATGTCGTACACCTCCTTGTTGGAGGTCAGCCGGCCATGGAACTTGTTGCCGTAGTACGAGGCGGTGCCGCGTTCGACATAGTCGCCGGGGTTGTCCATCACCACATAGCGCTTGCCCAGCACTTCGTACGGCGAACGATTGCCCACCGCCGAGCGCGGCTCGTTGGTCACCAGCGGCTCGGGGATGCAGGCCACATTGGGCACATGATCGGGCGTGGAGTCTTTCACGCCGGGCTTGTACAAGCCGCCGGCGGTGTAGTCGCCGCGCGTGGACGGATCTTCCTTGGCGGGCGCATACGGCGAGGTGGACGGGCAACCGGTGGCGACATACGCCGGGCCCTTGCCTTCGACCTTCACACCCTTGATCGCGCCGCTGCCGGTGCCGCCGGCGGTCTTCTTCGGTGCGCTGCTACAGGCCGCCAGGCCGAGCATCAGCGCCATCGGGATCAGCCACTTGGGGCCTGCAATGTTGTTCATGCCGGGGGTAACTCCTTGCCGGCGATGGCCTCGGACAGCTGGAACACGGCCATCGCATACATCTTGGAAATGTTGTAGCGGGTGATCGCGTAAAAGTTCTGGAAGCCCAGCCAGTACTGCTTGCCGTTGGCGTCGTCCAGGCTGATCGGGGTGGCGGTGCTGCCGGCCACCACCGGTGCGCTCGGGTGATAGCCGCGCGCCGACAGGTCGGACAGCGTGTACACCGGCGACCAGTCGGTGGGATTGAATTCTTCGTGCCCGGCGGCCAGCGTGGCCGGTACCGCGACCTGCCCGCCACGCACCCAGCCGCCCTTCTTGACGAAGTAATTGGCGATCGAGGCGAACACGTCGTTGTAGTCGGTGAACAGATTGCGCTTGCCGTCGGCATCGCCATCCACGCCGAACTGGCGATAGCTGGACGGCATGAACTGGCCCATGCCCATTGCGCCGGCATAGCTGCCGATCAGGGTGCTGACGTCGAGTTGCTCTTCCTTGCCGAGCGCGAACAACTGGGCGAGTTCATCGCGGAAAAACAGTTCGCGGCGCACCTCGCGTTCGAGCTTGGCCGGGTCGCCGCTGCGCGGATAGCGGAACGCCAGCGTGTACAGCGCGTCCAGCACGCGGTATTTGCCGGCGTTGCTGCCGTAGCTGGTTTCCACCCCGATGATGGCCACGATCACCTGCGCCGGCACACCGGTGGCGGCTTCGACCTTGCTCAGCTCGGCGCGGTGTTCGGCGAGAAACTTGCGGCCGCCATCGATGCGCGCCTGGGTGATGAACATCGGCCGGTATTCGTTCCACGGCTTGACCCGTTCGGCCGGGCGCGACATCGCAGTGACAATGGCGTCCTTGAATTGCGCCTGCGCCAGCACCGCTTCGATCTGCGCGGCATCGATGCCGTACCTGGCCGAGGTGTCGCGCACGAAGTTGGCGCGGGCGATCTCGAACGGCACCGGAGTCAGGTCGACTGGCGGAAGCGCGGGCGCCTCGGCGGCGGCGCTGGCCGGCGGTGCTGATGCCGATGGCGCAAGCGGCGGCTTGGCCGGCGGCGCGCTGGCAGCCGGTGGCGGCGACGGAGGACTGGGCTGGGTCGCGCAGGCGACAAGGCCGAGGGTGAGCAGGCAGGTCAGGGTGCGTCGAATCATCGGCCGAGGGTAACAGACATCAGATGAACTTCTGGCAATAAGGCCATGAAACGCAAAGACTTTGGATCAAGTCAAGGGGTGTTGCAGCAAATGCGGGGATTCGGG
>NZ_JAJIUJ010000001.1 GCF_020880415.1 Xanthomonas euvesicatoria pv. euvesicatoria
AAAAAAAAGCCGACGAAGATAGGCAGCAGGACCATCGTTATAGCCAAGCCGAACTTGGCAATGGTCATATAGACGAGGGCGAGAATGAACAGGATGCAGTTGATGAGGAAGAGGCCAAAGCCCTGCAAGATCATGCCGAACTGATACCAGCTCACGTTCTGCATTAAGGCCGACACCTGACCAACGTTGTTATACAAAGCGTCTAGCATCGAAGGCGTGGACTGTCCGGCCATGATCGTTGACGCTGCGCCTTCCATGAACGACGTGAAAAATCCATAGATGCTCTGGCCTAAACCGCCCCAATTCAAGGCCGAGAACACGGCCGTTGTCATGAAGGCTTTCGAGAGCACCGCGTTCCATTTCATCGGCTCGTATCCGGCATATATCTTGTAGCCGTATATCGCCCAATACAGCACCGCCACCAAATAGATCGGCGTGGAAATCGCGTTTGCAAGAGCTGGATAGATTTGTGTCAGGAACGAGGTGGTAACGCCGTCGGCAGACCCAATCATTCCCTCAATGGTCAGTGTCGCCATTGGTTGTCATCCCCATAAACGTGCTTGAAATGCGCCAACACGTCGGGTGATTTAATGTCCGCCTCTGTAAGCGTGACGCCGGTATCGGCCTTGACCTGTTGAATCACTTTGACAACGCAGCTCGGAATTAACCGCCCGCCGAACGATGGATCTTTGTTGTACAGCTCGGCAAAGCAGTGGCCGGGGAACCAGCGCGCAACGGCCACCTTGTCCGCAGTCAGAAGGGGATTCCCACCGTTCTGCGTCTCGACGGAAGGTGATGGCGTCGGCATTCCTTGCTGCGGTACTGGCATCGGTATGATCGGCTCGCGACTCATGATCTTAAGCAGGCCGTAACCACCGATGAGCACAACGGCCGTGCCCATCAAAATCCATGTCCAGAGGGCCTTAGGCATTTGCTTTGCTCCCATAGTTACCGGTGTTGAGTTGCTTGAAGTCGCACGCACACGGCGACTTGTCGGACTTGTTCGACGTAGTTGCGCAGCCGGCCAGAACCGCCCCAAGGACCAACACGGCGAAAAGACGAATGCCCTTTTTCATCAGCCACAACGGAACCCATGCCGGTGCGGTAACAACTTTCAAAAACATGAGGACCTGTTTCATTTGGTTGCTTCCTTTGTCGGTGGACTGGTTTCTCGCATGCGAGAAAGCGGTTATTTCTTCCACTGGTAGAAGTTCTGGTTTGCGGCCGTGGCTTGGTTCTGCTGGTTCACCATGTTGGCTTGTAGGTTCATGTTCATCGCGTTCAGCTTCGCCATCGCGCTTTGCATCATCCCGTTCTCGCCCGCAATGCGGTTCTGCAAGTCCTGAGCGTCCTTGATGTTCACCGTCGTATCGACCTGCTGGCTCATGCGCGCCAGATTGTTGAGGTGCGTCTGCACTTCGGCATACAACGAGTCGCCACCGGCCAACGCAGCCCGCACGGCATCGGTACTCATCTTGTACGTCGTGGCGTTCTGGGCCTGCGGATTGGCGAACAGGTCTTGCGGCATCGTGTTGATGAGCTTCTCGTAGGCGGCCTGCTTCGACCCGAACGCCCCACTCTGTTGCTGAGCAACGACTTCCTGCCACGAACCAGGCACCACCGAGGCCGAGCTGATGGAATCGCTCAGGCCCATTTGCCCACGGCCATAGCTGCCCGTGACGGCGGCGTACTGATCCTTGAGGGTTTTGTATTGCTCCTGCAACTGCTGAAACTGCTGTTGCAACTGGAGCACCGTTGCCATATCGAAGGTCGGGATGCCGGTAGCGAAGGTGGGCACCGATGCGCCGAGGGAAGCGGCCAGCGCGAGGGCGACGAGGGTCTTTTTCATGGTCATGCTCCTTTCTGCTTGAGGTTGTGCGTGTTCTTGGCAAGTGCACGCTCCATAAACACCGGCACCCACTGTTCGGGATCGTCGGTTTCCAGCTCACGAATGATTTCGTCCATGAGCGCCACACCCTTGTCGTTGGAGGACAGCACAGGGATGAACGCGGGCATATCGGAGAGATCGAACTTCGCCTTGATCGACTCGTTACCGCGCCGAATCAGGAACGTCCGGTTCTCGGGAGGGGTGTCACGCACGAACTCGTACTCACCCGGCGTTAGGCCGAGCACGTCAACAAGGTCAGTACGGTTGGCTTCGCCGTTCGGCAAATAGATCTTCGTTGCCGTCTGCTTCTGGATCGAGTCCGTTTCGCAGTAGAGGTACTTGGCATCCGGCGTGACAAAGACCAGCAGACCGTTCTTGCGGCGAATCTGCATGATGTAACTGTCGATCTTTTCGCGCCAATACGCGTGCTTGACGAGGTTCTGCCCTTCTTCCAGCACGAGGATGAACGGCTCGCCGTTCATCGACTGCTCGATGCGATGGAAGGGGTAGCTCAGCACGACCGGCAGCTCAGGCCGAGCCGAGCCGTCCTTGATGAGCTGCCGCATCTCGTAGCAGTAGTGCCGGCACTTGGTCAGGTCGATGTTGTCGTGCGCGTTGTCGAACACGCCCCAGTTCGCGCCCTCGATGCCGTTGGCTCCGTGCCATACCCGCATGTCCTTCGCCAACTCGCCTTGGCCGAAGCACCACGCCACGTTGCGCAGGCGGCGATCTGGATAGGCCAGCGCGTAGTTCTCGTGGACAGCCTTCTTGAAGCGATCAATGTCATCGGGCACGAGCTTGCCGCCGTAGCATGTGCGCATGAGCGTGAGCAGCTCGACCAGATAGGCGCGGTTCTCCGGCGTATCGGGCAACTTCATCGGATTCCAGCCCGTATTGCCCTGCACGGTCAGCGTCGTGTGCTGGCCGCCCATTGCACGCATGAACACCTTTGCGCCTTCGCGGTTATCAAACCAGAACACACGCGGACGGGCCTTGTCGGCCATCGCAATGAACGCGGCCAGCAAGGTTGTCTTACCTCCACCGGTGTCCGCTGTGAGCGCCAAATGACCGGCGACCATCCCTTCCATTTCGCGATGGAAGTTGAAGTAGTAGGCCGTTCCGCTTTCTGTCTCGAAAGGCATGATGGCCGGCCCCCACAGGTTGCCGTCGATCTTGCCGACTGCGAAGTTGTGCAACGAGGCGAAGCCGGCGAAATTGCCCGACTTGATCTTGCCGCGCCGGCCCATGAAGTGCTGCGCCTGACCGGGAAGCTGCGCCCAAAAGAACGTCTCCACCGCGAACCACTCTCGCACCGGCTTGACGCCGAGATTCACGAACGCTTTCTTGAGCAGCCCGACCGCACCGTCGAGATCGGCAATCGTCTGCCGCTTGTTCTCGATAGGATCGGCAAATTGCGTCGTGGCCGGCACATGCACGAGCATGGTCAGGTGATGCAGACCATTGACCGAGCGACCGCGCGTCAAGTCTTGCAGGCCCTTGGTAATCTCGTCCTTGTCCTCTTCCGCCACGCCCTCACGGTCATTGACCGCGATACGCCGGCGCTCCTGCCGCATGTCGTGCTCGGCGCTGATCCGGTCGGTAAAGAAGAACGACTGCGTGATGATGTACTCGACCGGCTGCTTGAGAAATTCGTCAAGCATCCGCGACGGCGTGCGAGCCGGCCACTCGGCCATGCTCAGCATGGCCCCGGCCCGCGTGCCGCTCAGGTTCTGGACGGCCATCATGTTGCTGAGCATCTTGAAGTCGAGGGACGACACCGCGAGCGTGCGGTCGAGCTGCATCTCCGTGACCGGCACGCGTTCATCTTCCAGATTGACCAGGTAGTGCAGGAAACCACCGATCTCGGTGAAATCCTCACCGAGATAGTCGAGCACTTCATCGCGGCGATACACGTCGTGATGACCGTGGGAGCGCTGGAACTCTTGCCAGCTCATCTTGAATCGCTCGACGGCAAGCTGCGCATCAGCACGGCTTACCCTATCGAGAACGAATTCCGGCCGCCGCTGGATGCGCAGCTTACGAGCACCGTAGCCCGACAAGGTTTGAACGACGAGGTTAGCGGCTTCGTTGACGTCTTTTGCCTGTTCCTCGAACGATTCAAGGTCTTCTTTCGTGACCTTGGAGCCTGACAGCAATGAAAACGCGCGATCCAGGATGCCGGGCGCACCTTGTCGGAAGCGGTTGCGGACGATGGAGATGTAGATTTCGTTCACATAGAACGAGCGCTTGTTATAGCGCTCGCGCCACGCCTGATTGAAGCGCCGCGCGAACCATGTGCCGCCCTCTCCTGCCGGATACAGGTTCACCTTGCGGCGGATCAGGTGGACATAGACGCCCCGGTCGCTGTTGGCGATGGAGCGCAACACCGTGTTGCGCCGGCGCTCGAACTGCTTGATTTGCTCGGCAGTCAACGACTCGAAGTACAGGCCGTCGAGCTTGATAACCTGCACCAGACCGTCATCCTTGGTGATGACCGATTCGTCGTCGTAGTGAACGGTGTACGGGATCATGTCGCTTAAGGCCATTTCCTTGGCGTCGGCGGCGGCACCTTCCGGCACCGGCATCGACAGCGACATGTCGAACTTCTCTTTTAAAACCTCAACGAGGCGCATAGCGTCGGCATCCCCAAAAACGTTTATTCGGACACGTTTTTAAATGGGTTGCGGCCGACATGATGTCGAACAGGTACACGTCTTTCAGGCAGACCAGATAACTGATCAGCAGTAAGACCGGAATCAATACCGCCGCCCAAAGTGATCGCGTGATTAACGCGGCCATGCCGGGGAAATAGAAGCTCATCGCAAGACTGGCCAGGGTCAACCCGCCCACCATCGTGGGGCGGGTCATCGCAGCGACGAGCGATTCCCCTTCATCGTGGAATTGCTCCTCGGCACTCATTGGATCGAACCGGAGGAACGCGCCTTGAGGTCGGAAACGATGTTCGGCGCGAAGAACACAAGGCCGATACCGAGCCCCCAACCGCCGAGCGTCATCAGGTCGATGCGGCCCGACTTCCAACGATACCCTTGGATCGCCAAGGTGATGATGCCGATGTAGTAGCCCCACTCATAAATGAGCAATTGCGTGATCGACTTCAGGAAGGCGGTGATCCCGCCAAACGTGCCACCGGCGTCTTGTGCATATGCGAGCTGCGGAAGAAAGACGAGGGCCATCACGAGGGCGTTCGCGGTCAGACCGAGTGCCTTGTCTACCTTGTCGCCCTTGCGCGGGCCTACTGCCGTGTCCTTTTCAATCGCTTCGTTCTTTTCCATTCTGAAACCTCTCAGATTGTTAGGTGTGCTACGGGGCAAAAACTACGAACACGGTCTTTGTGTGCGGGCAGCTCTCCTTGATGAAATCCACAGCTATGTCCAAGCGTTTCCAGAGCTTGGTTTTACCAAGCGCGGTAACGACCTCATAAGCTTTGTTGTGCGTGGGTAACTTCACCGTCATCCGCCACCACCGGCTGCTCTCGTGCTCCGCCTCAACCAGATAAACCGCATAGTCCGGTTGAGCCTCATCGAGCACCGCCAGCTCTTTCTTGGTCAGGGTGAGCATTGCTTCCTCATCGTTGAAAAACAAAGAGGGAAGTAATGCCACGGTCACGTTCAGCTTTCCACGCTTGGGAGCGGGATAGAGCCGAGGAAAGCGGGGGGGAATCTCTGTGTGCGAGAACAAAGGTGCGCATCGCGTTCCTTTCGTTGGTCGTGGGTCAGGAACCCGGCGACGGTGTTGGCTCTGCCAGAAAACTGCTCCAGCAGTTGCATCACGTTTCGCCGAGGTTTCTTTTGACGCTATCAGCCTCGATCCAGATCAGAACCCGCTCATCGAGACTCGTGTCGGCAGCAGCCATGCGCCTCGCCAAGGACCGACCTATGCCGCGAGTTCCGTTGCAAATCGCGGCGACAGTCGAGTACGGGATACCCAAAGCAACGGCTGTTTTTGCCGCCCCCCCGTGGCGCTCTACGTACTCGTTCCAGTAAGTGCGAGGATTCACGCCGAAACTACTCTTTAAGTATAGCGCAAAACTATACAAAAAGATTAGCAGCTATGCAATCAATTTCTCTAGTCTCTAGTTTCAACCTATGAGCACTCTATCCGACAACCTCACCGCCCGCAGGGAACTGCTTGGGCTGAACATCCCCCAAGTACATGCTGCGCTTACGCTGCGCGGTGTGTGCGTGGCCGAATCTACCGTCTACAGCTGGTTCAATGGCAGTAGAGGGGTAGGGAAGATAAGCCACTTGAAAGCCCTGTGCGAAGTGCTCCAAACGGACTTAAATAGCCTTACTGACGGCACACTCGGCAAGGCAGCAGGCTCTGTCGCCGCTGATATCGTGCGCGAGCTTGCTGGACTGAGCGAAGTTCAGCAACAAGCAATATTGAGCACCATCAAGGCGATGAAGGCGGCGTAAAGCGCTAGCTGGTAGCACTCAGCAACGCACCACACGAGGCAAGAGTTGACGGAAAAACAATGAACTCAGCATAAATTGCTACACAATACGAAGAGTAATTATACAAATTGTGTTGCGCGGGATGTGCCCATAAAGTATAGTAACTTCACAAAAAAGCTTGAACCGGCGCGCGACAAGCCCCCGCCGTTTAGGGCGGGTAGGATAGCCAGGCCAGGCCAGGCCAGGCCAACGCCTTGCCCTACAGCCTACCGGGGGGCGATACTGCTGCGAATTTTAACAAACGCGGTGGCTGCTCGCATAGCGAGCAGGGCGCCGAAAACGAAAAAACCGCCCTTGCAGGGGCGGCTTTTTCATCACTGGGCTGGCGGGAAAAACCAGTACCAATGGGCTAGTCACATAGCTCCATCCTAATCCCGCCGGCGAAGCCGTGCAAGAGGGAAAAGGATGCAAAGGCCAAAACGCCGACCACCTTGCCCCGCTGCCGTTCATCGGCGCGGGACATGCCAGCAGTAGACACAGGCCCCCACGCTCAAGGCCCAGAACCGACCGCTCCCAGCGGCAGGCCGCACAAGCGTGTGCACTGGCGTCAGCCCAAGCCGCTGGCCGGCAAGAAGCGCCGGCCGGGCGTACTGGACGCTACTCGCCATGGACTGGTGCGCGCCCTGGAAGAACGGAAAGGCGCGTGGAAGCGGATTCGCCACAACGTCATCGTGGCCGGTTATGCCCTGGACAAGGCGCTGACGCGGGTGCGCGGACTGCGCAAGGATGGGGCCGACTCGTTGTTGGCCATGGCCGTAGCGCTGCTCTACCTGGCCGACGTGCGCACCGGCTTTGTGGGCAAGCCACGCCAGGGCGGCGGCCCCTGGCAGCGCTACACGCTGCCCGACCTTGCTCAGCTCGCCTATGGCGGACAGAGCGACGCCGAGCAGCGGCGCGCACGGCGCTCGCTCGACATGATGGTGAGCCTTGGCTGGGCATTCCCCACCAAACAGGTGCGGCGGCACACCAAAGACGCCGATGGCGGCGACCTGTGGTGCAGTGAGGCGGGCGTGCGCCGGCTCAACTTCCAGCGGCTGTGCGACATGGTGGGGACGAGCAGATTGCTCAAGCGCGATCGCAAGCACGCCGACCAAGCACGCGGCACAGGCGTTGCGTCCTTTACGCAGGCGCAAGCACGCCGTCAGCCGACCCAGGAGTCGCGCACCACGTCGCGCAGGCGCGATACCCGCCCTGCGGCGCACCGCGCCACGGGCGCCCCGCCAGGCGACGCACAGAGCGCCGTGAGGCACATTTCCGACATCCTCGCCCTGTTCAACTAGCCATCGCCGGCAGGCTCGCCGCTGCCCGATGCCGCAAAAACAGACATGTACGCCGGCAAATCTGCCGCGAAAAGGCGAGCCGCACCGCTTACGGCGACCTCGATCACCGAGCCGTACCCCTCAACGCCATGCCCCGCGCCAAGTTATCCACCGTGGTGGGGGATAAGCCTGTGGAGAAATAGCGTTATTTGTCCTGTTTATTTGGCAGGCCATCCAGTCAACCTTTGGTTGAAAGCACAGTCAGCAGAAAATCAACAGCAGATCGGCGTCGCCGCCGCTACGCGACGCCGACAACGTTAGAAGCTCGATAGAGGGGCTGCGCCCCTCCCACCGCCACTGCGGATGCTCCAGCTCGGGAAACCAAACCAAATGAGCGCACAGTAGCGGCGGTTCCCTCCTGCAAAGAGCAACAACGGGTCAGCAGGGAATGATTAACCGGACTTCGAGACAGGGCATGACCCTGGAACCGCTGCCGACTTCGGGTGGTCTACGCTTAAGAGCGGTCGCCGTGCGCTACGCGCACAAAAGAGCAGATAACGGGGTTCGGGGAGCAATGGAACAGCCAACTCACTTAAACCAAGCCGGAACCGCCGAAAATTCCGGGACGGCACCCGGTAAGCCGGAATCCCAGATTTTTCCGACCACATGGCAGGCGGTCGCGCACCTGGTCAGATAACGCCAACGACCAGCAGGAGCGCCCTGTCTATCGCTTTCATACGCTCATCATCGAGGCGGCCAAACGGTTCGCTGATCTTGGTGCGAGGCAGCGTTGAGAGCTTGTCCACCATGACCTGCGAGAGCGCGCGCAGCCCGTTGGCCGGGTTCGGTTCCACGGTGACGCGGAACGCGGCATTGCGCAGGTCGCTTGTCACCGGGCACAGCACGACGCTTTCCAGGTCGGTGAGCAAGTCGGATTGAACGACCAAGGCGGGCCGTGGTTTGCCATAGTCGCCCTGCAATGAAACCGTCACAAGGTCGCCCCGCTGCATCACTCCCAGCCCTCAACGTGCGTTGCGGCCTCTTCGGTGAAGCGCAAAACCTCGGTTTCTGCCGGGTCGCCCTTCAGGTTTTGGCACTGCTTGCGCACTTGCGCCGCGAACTCGGGAGAGCGTGTGTCGGGCACCCAAAACTGGACAGGCCGTAGCCCCGCAGCGCGCATCCGCTCGCGGTGCCGGGCTACCTTTGATTCGTGAATTGATGACATGGTGCTCTCCATTGGTTGCATGCGTAGTTACATGATGCCGCGCATGCAACCAAAACGCGAGTACGGATAACTCGACTGAAAAGGGGCCAGCCGACATGCGTGTAAAAATGACTCGCAAAATCCAATTTTTCTCGTAAAAACATGACGTTGCCAGATAAAAGGCTTCCACCGGTTCCACGGTAATCCCCGTTCCGGGTTACATATTGAACTTCGTTATCCATGTGCACATATAGGTATGTATATACCTATATCCCGTTGAGGAAGGCTTCCAGCGCCTCGATCACGATGTCCTTCTCCGTGACGCGGACGCCCTTCTCTTCGGAGCGCTTGAGTGCTTCGCGGCGCAGGCGATCAGCCAGCTCCTCGGGGAAGTTGAAGATTTTTTGCACCCGAGCGCGGCCGTAGCGCTGCGCTTCCTCGGCAGCGGGCGGTGTGGCGGCCGGTGGCGTGGCCACGGCCGCAGGGGCTACCAGCGGCTTTTCTGCCTTGTCGGCCTCCCCGCCTTCGAGGAAGGCGGTCGGGTCTTTGGGCGGCTTGAACTGGGCCGTGTTGGGCTTGCCCTTCATACTCATTGCATCACCTCCTTGAAGAAGGCTTCCATCTCGGCAATGGCGGCTTGATCGCGGCCTAGCTCCTGAACGGTCGCACCCTCACCGATGGCACGGCGAAAGGCCACCCGCTCGCAGACTTTTGTAGGTAATACAGTCAGCTTCTGCTCGGCTAGGAATTCCAACATCTCGGCCGCATCCTTGGTGCGCGGATCGATGCGGGTCAGGAGCACGCGCACGTCCAGCTCAGGGTTATAGTCGCGGGCCAGCTCGACAACTTCGAGCAAGTCGGTCATGGCCGCTGCGTCCAGATTGGATGCACCGACCGGGATCACGGCACGCTGGGCCAACAGCAGCGCGGAGCGCAGGCCCACAGAATCACGGCCACCCGCATCAACGACGACATGCTCAAAGCCGGTGGCCAGTTGCTTGCCTTCGCTGAGGATCGCCTTGCCAGCGAGGCAGGTGGTGGTGGGTGACGGGTCGTACTGCGTCTCACGACGCCATGCTGCCCAGCTCGCGGCCGAGGCCTGCGGGTCGCCGTCGATCAGCAGCGTCTTGCCCTGACGGGCGAGCATCACTGCCAGATGCACGGCGGTCGTGGTCTTGCCGACGCCGCCCTTGGTGTTGACACACGCGAAGACCATGGGTGCTCCTATCTATGTATATACATACCGATGGGCAGCGCAGCGACTGGCCATCGGCCTGCGGGGTGCATCCCCGTCCCTTTAACTCTATAAGTATATATATACCTACCTACCGAAAGTGAATGGCAGCAGACTTTCGCGCTTCAAGATCATTCGTCACCGCGACAAAGAGGGGATGTAAGCCGGAACCGCCGAAATTTCCGTCATCCCAGCTCCAGTCCGGCCACGAGCGCATCCAGGTCGATGATCTTGCCGCTCCTCTGGAAGGTGTAGTGCCCGTTCAGCAGGATGTGCCGCCATGCCGTCGGCGCCGTTTTTTGCCTGCTGCGCACTGTGCCAGCCCTCCGCCGACCCCCACCCCCCACCGGATTCCGCCGCACCGCGCCGACCGCCAGTCGGAAACGGGCTGCAATCAGTTGTTTGGTAATAAGAATAGTTGTATTATTATTACCAAACAAACCCGTCGGAGTTGCACATGGACCCGTCCCAAGACGCACGTGATCGCATCCTTACAGCCGCTGACTCGCTGTATGACCAGGCCGGGCGTGAGGTTTTTCCAACCGTCGATGCCGTGCGGAAGGCGGCCAAGGTCAACATGAACGACGCAAGCACCGTCATGAAGGAGTGGCGGCGCATGCAGACCCGCCCAGCAGTGGTGGTGCAGGTGCCCGAGGCGGTACAGCAGGTCGCCAGCACGGCCGTGCTGGCGCTGTGGCAGGCCGCCCAGGACGCCGCCAATGACGCACTGCGTGCCGCCCAGGCTGGCTGGGAAGCAGAGCGACAGGAAGCGGATGCGTTGAGCCAGCAGATGGCCGACGCCTACGAAGCCCAAGCACTTGAGCTAGAAGCGGCCCAAGCACGCATTGCCGAGCTGGAAGCGGCCATGCAGCAGGCCGTCACGGCAGCGGCCGCCCACCAGGCCGCGATCGACCAGGTGCGCACCGAGCTGGTGGACCTACAGCAGCGGGCCAGCACGGCTGAGGCCCGCGCCAGCGAGCTACGCACCGAGCTGGATCGGGCGCACCTGGTCGCCGCCGAGCAGCGTTCCGCTGCCGGCCAGGCCCGTGAGGACGCCGCGACTTTGCGCGGTCGCTTGGCCGCTTTCGAGGGGATGGCCACCTCGCCCGCCCCAGTCAAAGCCGCCCCCGGCAAGGGGATGTAAGCCGCGCCGCCACGCGTGCATCCACGTTGATCATCTGCCCTGCCAGGATGCTGGTTTTGTTTGGGTATCCCTTTGTCGAACCATCAAAAGCCGGTACTCTGTTGCCAACCGTGCGACCCTAAACAAACCGGTTCACCGAATCGACCCTAACCGTACCGATGACCACCTTTGTCCGCGCCTACCTGCGCGCCTCCACAGACGAACAGGATGCCCAGCGTGCTCGCAGCGGCTTGGATCAGTTTGCGCGCGATCGGGGCGTTCGCATCTGCAACTACTACGCTGAGAACGCGTCCGGCGCACGCCTGGACCGAGCCGAGCTGTTTCGGTTGCTGGCCGACAGCCGGCCGCATGACGTGTTGCTGGTCGAGGACGTGGATCGTCTGTCGCGTCTTGGCAGGGCCGAGTGGGAGAAGCTGAAAACGCTGATCCGCGAACGATCGGTACGCGTGGTCGCGGTCAATGTACCGACGACGTGGCAGCACTTGGCCCCCCTGCAAAACGAGTTCGACGCTCGCATGTTCGGTGCGATCAATGACATGCTCCTGGACATGCTGGCCGCCATCGCTCGGCGCGATTATGAACAGCGCCGGCAGCGGCAGGCCCAAGGCATCGCGAAAGCCAAGGTCGCAGGCAAATATCGAGGCCGCCAAATCGACCGGGCGCGCTACGGTGCGATCAATCGGCTGCTGGCCAGCGGCAGCTCGTGGAGCGTGGTGCAAAAGACTGTGGGATGCAGCCGCAGCACCATCAGCCAGGCCGTCAAACACGCAAAGCTCAGCGCATCGGCACCGAGCACCGAACTCATGGCGGCGGCATCGGTTGCCGTGATTCTCTGGTTCCATGTCGAAAACGGGAGTAAGTTCACCCGAGGCAAAAAGCGGGTTCGGGAGGACATCGACTACCTGATCGCCACCTCACACAAGAGCACAAAGCTCAGTGATACCGAATACCGACTGGTGATTCGTTACGCCGACGATGCGGATTTGAAGCAGCAGATCAACGATCTACTGCACGAAATCTTGCATTTGGCCGACCTGCGCAACTGCGTGGTCGATGACATGAGTGTCAAGAACGAGGCAACCGGTTCGTTCTGGGACGAATGCGATGGCGGCTGGAAATGAGAGACGGATTTTTCTGGGGTTCCGGCTTACAACCCCTCTTAGGCGGTACAATAGTAGTTAGTTCGCTTAAGGAGTTCATCGTGACCATGAAAGTTTTTCTGCATACCCGTAGCCCAGAGCACCGGGACTGGCTCAACGAGAAGCGAGAGTTCGCTCGAATCCCCGTTGTCGGCGAGCACGTCGCTATTTCCAGCGACGGTCCTTGGTTCAAGGTGGAGCTTGTGGTTCACACCCCCTTTCCATGCGAGTTCGATGCTGAGGTCTACGCCGTTGCAGTAGATCACCTGCAGGTTCTCAACGAGGCGTTGGATGGCTAGCAGCGCGGCGTCGCGATCTAAGGGCGTGTCCTAGATTTTGTGTAACCGGGCCACAGGCAGGAGACTGCCACCTAACCCGGAGACACCATGAGCCCACGCACACATGAGGTACCCGACGAGCTGCTTAGCAGCCTGTTGGTCAACTACACCAAACCCGAGGATCTGATCGGCGAGAACGGCCTGCTCAAGCAGCTGACCAAGCGGTTGGTGGAGCGGGCGCTGGACGCGGAGATGACCGAACACCTCGGTCATGACAAGCATGAGCCGGTCGCCAACGCGGCCGGCAACACGCGCAACGGACGCAGCCGCAAGACGCTCAAGGGCGAGTTCGGCGAGCTGCCGATCGAGATTCCGCGTGATCGCCACGGCAGCTTCGCGCCACAGCTGATCCCCAAGCACCAGACCCGCTGGGCCGGCTTCGATGACAAGATCTTGTCGTTGTACGCGCGCGGCATGACCGTGCGCGAGATCCAGTCGCACCTGGAGGAGATGTACGGCACCGAGGTGTCGCCGAGTCTGATTTCCTCAGTCACCGATGCGGTCGTCGAGGAGGTCAAGGCGTGGCAGGCGCGGCCACTGGATCCGGTCTATCCGATCGTCTATCTGGACTGCATCCACGTCAAAGTGCGCGAGGGCGCGGTGCGGGTCAAGGCGGTGTACCTGGCCATCGGCATCACCATGGGCGGCGAGAAGGAAGTGCTGGGCCTATGGCTGGCGCAGGCCGAGGGTGCCAAGTTTTGGCTGCAAGTCGTGACGGAGCTACGCAACCGCGGGGTGCAGGACATCTTCATTGCCTGCGTCGATGGCCTGAAGGGGTTTCCCGAGGCGATCGAGGCGGTGTTCCCGCAGACCACCGTGCAGCTGTGCATCGTGCACATGGTGCGGCACAGCCTGAACTACGTCTCGTGGAAACGCCGCGCCGAGGTTGCCGCCGATCTCAAGCGCATTTACGCCTGCGCCACCGTCGAGGAGGCCGAGCAGGCACTGACCGAGTTCGAGGCCAAGTGGGACGCCCAGTACCCGCCCATCAGCCAGTCATGGCGGCGCAATTGGTCACGACTGATCCCGTTCTTCGACTACCCACCGGAGATCCGCAAGGTGATCTATACGACCAACGCCATCGAGTCGGTCAACATGAGCCTGCGCAAGCTGACCAAGAACCGCGGCGCGTTCCCCAGCGACGAAGCCTTGATGAAACTGTTCTACCTGGCTCTGCGCAACATCACCAAGAAATGGACGCTGCCGATCCGCGACTGGAAGGCTGCGCTGAACCGCTTTACGATCCAGTTCGAGGGGCGACTTCCTCAGCGGTAACCCAAACCACGGTTACACAAAATTCTGCACACGCTCCGATCTAACAACTCAATCAAGCCGAACTGGTTTCGCCAGTCGGCTTATTTCGGGCTTTAGGCATCGAAAGGGGGATATATGCAGATGTTGGCCGCGGCAAAACTTCGTCAGGCATGGGGAGACTCGCCCTGCGAGCACCCGCACATTGAGCAGGAATATCACTTGGGATCTAACACTGGCGAGTACGTTTGTACACAATGCGGAGAGGCAAAAGAGGGCTCCGACTGGAATAGACGGATATCAGATGCCTAACAATTCGTTCAAGCCGAAGTTGCTAGCTTGCTGTCAGCAAAGAATTTCCCACGAATTTTGCACACGCTCCCAAAATATCCGCTAAATGTAGGACCTGTATGGGTCTAACTTGTGGGGTCTACCCCATGCCGGCCAGCCTGGCCCCAACGAAGCCGCCCACCACGCCGGCGACAAATGCGAATCCAGCCAGCAGCAGCACGAACCGCCGCGCCTTGCTCTCAAGCGCCGCATTCGCGGCGACGAGCTGCGCTGCGCCGCTGTTGAGCTGATTCCCGATCTGCGCGGCCGCGTGTCGGCCAGCCTCAGTCAGCTTTTCGGCGTTCTTGTCGATGACCGACTCGAAATTGAGCTTGGCGGCCAGGAACGCCTTGCCGGCCGCGTCCGTTGTTGCCTTCTCGATCTTTCCGGCCAGCGCCTGATCTGCTTGCTCGAAGCGACGCACGATGGCGTCGGCATCTTGCAGCAGCTCGGCCATGAGCGCTTCGCGGGCCGTGGATACGTGACTCCCCATAACGCCTCCTCACTTGAACAACGCCTTGTAGGCATCATCGAGGTTCTTGTTAGCCGACTTGGCGAGCCACTTCGCCGAGATCATGTTGATCGCGTGCGCCTTGGCGTCCTCGTCCTTGGCTTCACGAAGCATTGCCCGATAGTCCGTTTCATCGGCCACGATTTCCGAGACGGTCTTTTTCAGCGTCCGCAGCCGGTCGAAAATCTCGTTCTTGAATACCACGGCTTCTGGTCGCAGCGTGAAGCTCTTGGTTTCTTCGTGCAGGCCAAAGATCATCCGAAACAGGCGCGGCACGTCGTTGGCGTCTTCCAGCTCGACCTTGTTGAACACCACGCGGATTTTTTTCGCCGGCACGCCGAGGCTGGTGAGTGTCCTGATAGTACTTAGCGTATCGGCTTGCTGCTTCTTCTCGCTAACGGTCGGAACGACGTAGTAGTCGAACTCTTCGTGGGACCCCTCGAACTGGCCCATCTGCTTGATGAACTCTTCGACGTTGGATGCACCCACGTCCACGATGGCCGAATCGAGTGTCATCAGGTCCTCTTGCAGCCCGCCGTAGTCCTTGCCCTTGAAGCGCTGTGCGTCGGTGTCCGCTGATGATCCGGCATTGATCGTCTCAATCTCGAATTTCGGTGCGTTCATACGCGGCGCAAGCAGGTGATCAACCAGCGTGGTCTTCCCCGGGTTTCCACTGAAACTAATGACGGCAACTTTCATTTGCGGCTCCTTTCTTTCTGCTTGGCCAAGCGCTCATATCGCGCGATGTCCTGTGCCTGTTTTGCCGGGTCGGGTTTCATCAGGCGGTCAAGCTCCTGCATCGAGATCGGGCCACGCGGTGTAGGCGGTTCCGACGAATATGTTTCGTCTGAAACAGATTCGTCGGATTGGGATGATGCCGGCGTCGGTGTGCCAGCCGACCGTGAGCCAACAGACTCCGTCTGCTGTCTCACGGTCTTTGCTTGATGCTTCTTTCGGTATCGGTACAGGTACGTCTTGAGCGTCTGAAACGTCAGGTCGAAACCGGCATCGGTCAACGCTTTGTGAATCGTCCGGAGCTGCACACCTGCTGCGAGCTTCTTCTCGATCTCCGGCATCACTTCCCGTAATTGCGCCGCTTTGGTGGTCGGTTCCGTCTGCCTGACTGCCTGTTTTGCGTCTGGCTTCGTCATTGATGTCCCACCGTCGTCATATTGTTCTCTAACTGTACGCTAGTTGCACCCCAATTGTCTTCATAAAGGCAACCTTTTGGCCGCTATTCGTATCCAGTTAGTCATCTATCCGTCCATATAATGTCTACTTTGTGTCTCCATCGCCCCTGCGGCCTTCGGCCTATGCGACCTGTACGCCCTTAACCCCTAGAGATTCCGGTCCTTAACAGGCCCGAAATCTCAATACACATTACGCACCCCCTACGGTGGTACAAAAGGCTTGTGAGATATGGCTTCAGGCCAGATTCTCCCCACATTGAAGTCAATATTGTTTCAATAGGAATTTGCCGGAAAGCCTTATCAAAGCTAGCCTAAGCTCTATTGAAGAATCAATAGAGTAAAAACGCCGATGAGTACCGCAAAATCTGTGTCCGTTTGGTACACGGAGGACGAGCGCATCCGGGTGGAACAAGCGGCCGCTCTGGCCGGCTACAAGCACCTGTCGAAGTACATCCGCGACAAGTCTCTCGACCGTGGCAGCCATCGCGAGTCGAGCCGCGACAGCATGGAAGCATGGGCCGACCGACAGGAACTTGTCGGCCGTTTGGCCGAGATCGAGCGCAGCCAGAAAGGCGCGCATGCGCTTCTGGCGATGCTGCTTTTTCTGGTGCGCAAGAAGGCGACCACGGGCGAGGTCAACGAGCTGGTTCTCGCATGCGAGAAATCCGGCGTGCCGGCCGACGTGCTGGCCGCCTCCCTGCCCGAGCTGGCCGCACTGCTAACCCGCTTTACGGAGGATTCGTAATGTCACCAAAAGGAGGCGGCAAAGGTAATGCCCCAGTATATACTCGAAACAGCAGGCAAACAGGAGGCCCGTTATGTCAACGAAAGCCGTTTTCACGATGAAGCTGGAACCGGAGTTGCGCGACACGTTCATGGCCGAAGCCGCCGCAGATGACCGCCCGGCGGCGCAGGTCGTGCGCGAGCTGATGCGCGACTACATCACCCGCCGTCGCGAGGCACGGGAATACGACGAGTTCGTGCGTCGCAAAGTGCAGGTCGCTCGCAAGCAGCGTGACGCCGGCCTGCACTTCTCCAATGAGGAAGTGGAAGCCGATGCAGCCGCGCGCCGCGTGGACCTGCTACGCCGCGCCGGAGAGGCTGGATTGTGAAAGTCCGCTGGATCGCGGCCGCACGTCAGGACCGCGCCGATATCATCGATTACATCGCGGTAGAGACCCCCCGCGCAGCGCTCAAGATGGATGATCTTTTCAGCGAGGCAGCCAAGCGGCTGGGAGAGTTCCCCAAGCTCGGCTGCACCGGGAAAATTCCTGGTACTCGCGAGCTTATCCCGCATGAAAGCTACCGGCTCGTCTACGAAGTGGACGAAGCTGCCGACACGGTATGGGTGATGACCCTTATCCACACAGCGCGCCAGTGGCCCCCGGCACGGGACGACTAACGATGGTGACAAAACGAAGCTGGCCAAGCACGTCAAATTTGCGGCGCACCGTGCTTGCATTCAAGCTTTTGCCTGCTTTAGAAAACGCTCACACCCCAAGGAAAGAGGAAACATGAAGTTGTTCAGCGCGGCCGTCATCGCCATGTCGGCCTTATTTGTCACTCAGGCCCATGCACAGCAGCAGCCCGTGAACACGGGACTTGGCGAGTGCGTGGACTTCGTCATCTTTGCCTCCAGCACGCTCACCGGTCAGGTCAACGGCACCACGTACCCCTTCGTGTATGGCCCAGCCACCTATCTGGACAAGCCGGGCAGCACTGTCTACATCCAGAACTATTCGTGTGCCTCCAACGACATCCCTGGGTTGTACTCCAGAGTGTCCATGGTCAGCCACGAGATGGGCCACCTATACCTGGATCAGGGCTGGGTGCTCGGCACACGGGAGGACTACATCGCCAAGGCCTGCACAAATGAAGGACGGGCCGTGCTCAACAACTCCACGGCGCGCAACGAGATCCTGGATACCTCCCAGGGAGGCGCCGACATCAGCCTGATCGCGGCGAACGCTCCGGCGCTGCTGTCCACGATCGCCGCCGGGGGAGCCGATCTGGCGCAACGTGTGGGTGATGCATTCTGCGAGGCTAATGTCACGTCCACTACCGGTGAGAACTACAAGGTGTACTACGGCAACGAGTACGACAAACTCAATCCCCCTTCGCAAGAGGAGCAATAAACCATGAAGACTCTCGCCGCCGCCCTTGGCGCGCTCGTCCTCGCGACTGCTCCGCTCGTGCTTGCCGCAGCCGTACCGCGCGCCTCCGCCGCCGCTGAAAAGCAGCTCTGGGCTTTCTCGGAAAAAATTGCATTGGCTCTTCCAGGGAATGGAAAAGACGTACTGACGCTCGTCTCCCCCCGCCCCGACTCGGTCGCCATGACCAATGGGCAGAAGACTCGCAAGCCGTCGAAGCAAATCGCTCCGTCGCTGTTCGCGTCGAACGCCGTGGTGGTCATGGGCGCGGACAATCGCGCAGATTCGGCATCCTTCGAGGTGACGGGCAGCTGCGTCTCGATGGCATCGCTGCGGAAACAGTATCCGAGCCTCATCGTGATGGACTACGCGCGCGGCGTCAATGAGCATGCCGTCTACACCTTGGGCGCGCAGATCGGCGATGCGATCGTCGCGTACTCGTTTCCTGCCAGCAAGCTCGATTGCATGAGCCGTGTGTTCATCACGCCCGCAAAGATCACGAAGAACAAGCTCGGAATTGAATAGACGACGAGCATGAAATTCGAGGGCAGCGGTCTTATTTCAATACGCTGACGTACGAGGCCGTTTGCTCCGGGGTGACATCGGGGGCACAGACCACCGGCCAGGTCGAGGCGGGAATCAATGCCGTGATCGCGGCACCGACGACGAGCCGCTGGCTTAAGGCCGCGCTCGCCGATGCGCTGCACCGCGATTGCGTTGATGCGGCCCACGATGCCGAGCTGCTGGCCGACCTATGGGGTCGCCGCTGCGATTCCATTCTCGGGAGGGTGTAAGCGATGCAGAAGCACGAAGCCGAGGATGCCACGCTGTTCTTTGGCGTTAGTTTGCCGATTGCTGGCTGGCTCGCCGGCACGTATGCAGCGAATGTGCCGCTGTCACCGTTCCCGCAAGCGCTCACCGCTGCGCTACACGCGACGCCGAACAATCCGTTCATGGTTGGCGGGGTTGTGGCCGGGTTGGGACTGGCCGCGACCACCGGGTATCTGTTCCACGAGTACGGCGACGATGGGTTCCGGGGCGCACCGTATCGCCGCTGGATGCGCGGCTCGCAGATGGCGAACTGGCACAGCGTAAAGAGCAAGGTCAACGCGGCCAATCGCCGGGAGAATCGCCGGCGACGGGCCGAACAGAGGGGCGCGAAGGATTTGCCCCCCATCATGATCGGCCCCATGCCGATGCCGCTGCACCTTGAGAACCGTAACACGCTGATTTGCGCGTCCATCGGCGCGGGCAAATCGGTTGCGTTGGAAAGCATGATCTCGTCGGCCGTGAAACGGCGCGACAAGATGGCCGTGATCGACCCGAACGGGACGTTCTATTCGAAATTCAGCTTTCCCGGCGACACGATTCTCAACCCGTTTGACCGTCGCTCGTCGGGCTGGACGCTGTTCAACGAGATCAAGGGCGTGCATGACTTCGACCGGATGGCGAAAAGTGTCATCCCGCCGCAGATCGATCCAAGCGATGAACAGTGGTGCGCCTATGCGCGTGACGTGCTGGCCGACACCATGCGCAAGCTGGTCGAGACGAACAACCCGGATCAAGACACGCTGGTCAACCTGCTGGTGCGCGAGGATGGTGAAGTCATCCGCGCGTTTCTCGCCAACACCGATTCGCAGGGCTACTTCCGCGAGAACGCCGAGAAGGCCATCGCGTCGATCCAGTTCATGATGAACAAGTACGTGCGGCCGCTGCGCTTCATGACCAAGGGCGATTTCTCGCTGCATAAGTGGGTGCATGACCCCAACGCCGGCAATCTGTTCATCACGTGGCGCGAGGACATGCGGGCCGCGCAGCGCCCGCTTGTGGCGACATGGATCGACACGATTTGCGCGACGATTCTCAGTATCTCCGACGACGCGCAACACCTCTCCCGGCGTCTGTGGCTGTTCCTCGATGAGCTGGAATCGCTCGGCAAGCTCGAATCGTTCGTGCCGGCCGCCACGAAGGGCCGTAAGCACGGGCTGCGCATGGCGGCCTCGATACAGGATTGGGCGCAGCTCGATGAGACCTACGGCAAGGATGCGGCCAAGACCTTGCTAGGCTGCTTCCGTAATTACCTCATCTTTGGCGCGTCGAACGCGCTCAATGCCGACAAGGCGAGCGAGATTCTTGGCAAGCAGCACGTCGAGCGCATCCAGATGACGACCAACGCAGGGGGAAGCGGTGGAGGCGGCCGCAGCCGCCATGTTGTCGCCAGTCCACCGGAGCCGGTGGTATTGGACTCGGAAATCTCAAACCTCAAGGACCTGGAGGGCTACGTCATGTTTGCCGAGGACTTCCCCATCGCGAAGATCAAGCTGCCCTACGTGAAGTATCCGCATCGCGCGGCCGCCATCGACATCAAGTGACGGGGGCCGGGCCATGCTCAATGTGACGCCGATTCGCGGCAACAACCAGTACGCGGCCGCGCATTACTTCTCGGCGGCCGACGACTACTACGCCAAGGAGCACCCCGGCGAGTGGCAAGGCCAAGGCGCACAGGCGCTTGGCCTGACGGGGCCGGTGGAACAGGCGCAGCTCTCGCGGCTGCTGGACGGCCAACTCCCGAACGGCGAGCGCATCCAGACGACCTTTGACCCGACCGACAACAAGAAGCGCATGGGGCTGGACCTGACGTTTTCCGCCCCGAAGTCGGTTTCCATGCAGGCGCTTGTTGCTGGCGACAAGGACGTCACCGCTGCGCACGACCGCGCCGTGACGCGCGCACTGGAGCAGGTCGAGCGGCTGGCCGAGGCCCGGAAGAAGGTCAAGGGAAAGAGCTACCGCGAGCGCACCGCAAACATGGTCATCGGCAAGTTTCGGCACGAGATGAGCCGGGCCAAAGACCCGCAGCTACACACGCATGCGGTCGTGCTCAACATGACGCAGCGCGCAGACGGCGCTTGGCGCGCCCTGTCGAACGAGGACATATTCCGCGTGCAGCACGAGGTAGACGCGCTCTACAAGGCCGAGCTGGCGAGGGGCTTGCAAGCGCTTGGCTACGCGATACGCCTGGTCGATGACCAGGGCAATTTCGAGCTGGACCACATCAGCCGCGACCAGATCGAGGCGTTTTCGGCGCGTAGTCGCGTCATCGAGGAAGCGCTTGCCAACGAGGGCAAGACGCGAGCGACGGCGACAACGCTTGAAAAGCAGATCATTTCGCTTGCCACGCGGCCGCGCAAAGACGAGTCCGACCGCGAGCTGGTCAAGCAGTATTGGGTCGAAAAAAGCCGCGAGCTTGGGATCGACTACGGCCTGCGCTCGCAGCTCGATGGCCGCACCTACGAGGCAGGCGACAGCTTCGGCACCCGTGGCCGTGAGCGGGGCGACGCCGGCGACCGCATCGCAGCCACGAGCCTGCCGGCGAGCCTCACGCCGGCACAAGCCGTCGTGCAGTACGCCATCAACCACCTGACCGAGCGTGAGGCTGTTGTTCGCGAAACCGCGCTCACGGCCACGGCGTTGCGTCGCGCGGTCGGGCTGGCAGGACCGGACGAGGTTCGCGCCGAAATCAAGCGGCTCGCCGGCCAAGGCGCGTTGATCGAAGCCGTGCCGGCGTATCGCATGGCCGACCGCAAGGACGGGCCGGCGCTCTCGTCGGCCGGCTGGAAAAGCTATCTGCAAGAGCTGAAAGGCTGGTCCGACAAACAGGCGCAGCAGTACGTCGGCAACGCGATCAAGCAGGGTTCGCTCGTGCCGGCCGAGAAGCGTTACACGACACAGAAGGCGCTCGCCCGCGAGAAAGCGATTCTCGCCATCGAGCGCACCGGGCGCGGAGCTATCGAGCCGATCATGACGGCGGCCGCCGTCAAAACGGCGTTGGAAGGCACCGCGTTGAGCGCCGGCCAGCGTTCGGCCGTGGAAACCATCGTCAGCACCAAGAATCGGTTCGTCGGCATCCAGGGCGACGCCGGCACCGGGAAAACCTATACCGTGAATCAGGCGGTCGCGCTCATCAAGCAGGCGTCGGCCGTGAGCGAGGGCTACCGCACCGTTGCGCTCGCGCCCTACGGCAATCAGGTCAAGGCGCTCAAGAACGAAGGGCTGGAAGCGCACACGCTGGCCAGCTTTCTGCGCACCAAGGACAAGCCCATCGACGGCAAGACGATCATCGTTCTGGACGAATCGGGCGTCGTCGGCGCTCGCCAGATGGAACAGGTCATGCGGGTTGTCGAGAAAGCCGGCGCTCGCATGGTCTTGCTTGGCGACACCAAGCAGACCGAGGCCATCGAGGCCGGCAAGCCGTTCGCGCAGCTCCAGCAGGACGGCATGCAGACCGCGCGAATCAGCGAGATTCAGCGCCAGAAAGACCACGAGCTGAAAACCGCTGTCGAGCACGCGGCCGAGGGCCGTGTCACGCCATCGCTTGCGCACATCAAGCACGTTGAGGAGCTGAAAGAGCCGATCGAGCGGCACCGGGCCATCGTGAACGACTACATCCAGCTCACCGAACCCGAGCGCCGCGAAACGCTGATCGTTGCGGGCACCAATGAAGCCCGCCGCGAGATCAACCGCATGGTGCGCCAGTCGCTGGACCTGACCGGCAAGGGTCGGGAGTTCGAGACGTTGACCCGCGTGGACATGACGCAGGCACAGCGCCGCTTTGCGCCGAGCTATCAGCCGGGCATGGTGATCCAGCCCGAGAAGGACGACCAGAAAGCCGGCCTGACGCGAGGCGAGACCTACCGCGTCAAGGACGCATTGCCCGGCAATGCGCTGGTCTTGCAGCGGCAGGACGGCACCACCACCACGATCAACCCGCGCAAGGCGACGCAGCTCAGCGTCTACCGCCTTGAGCGCGCCGAGCTGTCGGTCGGGGATACCGTGCGGATCAACCGCAACGATCCCGGCCGCGACCTCACGAACGGCGACCGCATGCGCGTGGCCGGCGTGATCGGCGGCGTCGTCAAGCTCGAATCGGTCGAGCAGCGCGACGGCCGACCGGCACGCGCGCTTGAGCTGCCGACGAATCGACCGCTCCACCTTGAGCACGCCTATGCGTCCACCGTCCACAGCGCGCAGGGCTTGACCAACGACCGCGCCCTCATCGCGCTCGATACCAACAGCCGCACCACGTCGATGAATTTGTATTACGTTGCCATCAGCCGGGCCTGCCACGAGGCGCGCGTCTACACGAACTCGGTCAAGGAGCTGCCGGCCGCCATCGCGCGGCGCTTCGACAAGACGACGGCCCTAGCGATCCAGCGCGAACGCCAATTGCAGCGCCGCGACGCCGGTATGCAACCCAAAGGCGCAGCCGACGGCAAGCAGGCGTTGCAGCGTCAGCAGTTCCAACAGCAGCGCAAGCAGCCGGCGAGCGGAAAGAAACCGTCCGAGTACGGACGCTTTGGCTAGGGGCTGGAGGCCGGGGAGCAACGGAACAGCCAACTCAGTTAAGCGGTTTGGACAAACCGTCGTTTTTCGTCACTTAGCGATGCCCAAGAACACGGCCAGGCAGCGCTCAATTTCCACCAACGCATCAGCGTCTACGCGCCCAAAGGCCCGACCTATCTTGTCACGCTTCACGGTCATGGCCTTGTCCACCATCACCTGAGACGGCTTCAGCAGGCCATTGTCGGTACTTGGATGAACGGTAATGCGCAGCAGCGGCGCAGCAACAAGCGTGCTTGTCACCGGCAGCACCGTCACGGTGGTGTGTTCGTCAAACTGGTTGGCCTGGATGACCAGAGCGGGCCGTGGTTTTCCGAAGTCGCCTTGCATGGCGATGGTCACAAAGTCACCTCGCATCATTCCGTCCAGCCATCCATGTCTGCTAGCGCCTCATCCATGAAGCGCTGCATGTCGGTGTCCTCCATGTCCGCTTGTGCAGCAAGACGACACTGACGGCGGCATTCCTCGGCGAAGTCAGGCCGCCGTGTGTCCGGCACCCAAATTTGCACCGGACGCAGCCCTGCCATGCGCAGGGCGTCACGGTGCTTTTGAACTCGTGAATTGACGTGTGCCATGTTGGCCTCACCGTTACATGCAACAAGTTTACGCCTCATTTTTGTTACATGCAACAAAAGCGGGACTTTCTGTGGTTCCGGCTTGGTGCCCCAAGAAGCCGCCGACACCGCGCAAGCCGCGCCAGTTCCAGTGACTCTACTGGTGGTCAGCTCGATCGTCGGGCTTTGGGAGCCGGTCATAGCGCACGATGCCGTCGTGCGTAATGGTGAAACGCAGATCGGAAGCGACAAATGTCTCAGCAGCAAGGCCGCCATAGACGGAATCGCAGACCCATACCGCCATGGCCAAGCTCATCATGGAGCGTTCCATCTCACGGTCGCGATCCGGCTTGTTCGACTGGAACGCTTTGAGGATCTCCGTGCCGAAGAACGTCACGGCACCGGCTGCCCAGTCCGCGCCGTGCTCCCGTGCCATGTCCTGCCGAGCCTCGGCGGCGACGGTGAGCATCAATGCATTCATCGAGATCGCCATGCGGTGGGCGATCTCGCCGGCGGTGTCGAGTAGGATGGTTGTGACTTTCATGAGGCCGCCTTGCTGGATGGATTGTTGCATCACGCCGACGTCATCTAGATTCCGAGGGCCGTGTCGGAGCCAAAGAGCCTTGACTATTGCTGCGAGGTGCTCGGGCGTTCGGCTGCTGCGACCCATTGGTAAATGGTCGCCATGTCCCGCTCTGCTTTCTTGGCCGCGTCCATCGCTCGCACGACAATATCTGCCATTGCTCGTTGGCATAGGTCATTCCGAATCTTCGCAATGCTGCCAACGGACAACTCGGAGATCGCATGAGCAAACTGGTGCAGGCGCATGACGGCTTGCCGACAATCCGCTACTGCCTGATCCGAAACAGGCGTTCTACCGCCTAGCACGGCGTCCAGTTTCCCCGCTTCTTCCCGGATCGTGTCGCCGCTCTTGCGCCAGAATTCCCGAAACGGCTTGATCGCATCGGATGACTCTTCCCAGAACGCTTCGTACAGTTCGCGCTTCCTGCGCGCTTCGGCAATTTCCTGTTCTTCGTTCATGTGTGCTCCATCAGTAGCTTGACTGGTATTGCTGACCTTGTTCCCAACGGCTTTGCCAGTGCGCAATGTACTGGCCGGCTACCGCCGCGTTGTTCCACACCACAAGCACGTTCTCGCTGTTGCGGCGAGCGGCGGCCATCGTGTAATTGAAGCTCCCGGTTTCCACGTGCAGGCCGTCGGCCACGATGTATTTGTCGTGGTGGATCGGATAGACGCTGACCGTGCGAGTCGGGATGCCGGCATGCACCAGCAGGTTGAGCGCCTGCCGCGATGTGTTCGAGCGGCTTTCCACGAGATTGTTCTTGTAGTCCACCACGACAGCCACATCGACGCCGCGCTTCTTGGCATCGGTCAGGGCGCGCACGACGGCCGGCGACGTGAAGGTGTAGCCGGCCAAGCGGATTGACGTTTTTGCTGCACCAATGACCTTGAGCACCAACGCTTCTGCCCGACCGTCCGGCGAGAAAGCGACCTCGACAGTCTGCGAATCCGGGGCGCTCGCAGGCTCGGCGGCCATCGTGTTGCGAACCTTGTCCAACAGGCCGGCCGTGAAGCTGTTGAGCCCCGCAAGAGAGGCGAGGGCCAACAGAGCCGCGCAGACGATAGATCGACGCATTACCACCCCTGCCTACCAGCGCACGCGCTGCTGCCACGTGTTGTCGATGAACACGTCGATGGCTCGCGGATTCTGCGCCGGCTGCCAGATCACCTTGTCGAAAACGTCCACGGTGTCGCTGCTGTCGTAGCTGCCTACGGTGTATGAGCCGACCGACTTCCCGACGCAGGCCCGCGCACCCGAGCTATGGCCGTAGTCGCTTTGCGACTGAGACACTTGCGGCTGTCCGCTCAGCGTGTACGAGCCGTCGCCGCCCCACCATCCCGGCTTGTTGGTGCCCGTTTTCTTCTGCCCCTGCACGACATAGGAACCGCGTGCGGCAGGTTGCAACGGGGCCGGGCAAGGGTCATACGGGTCATAGACCTGCCGGGCGTAGCTCGAACCATCATTGCCGTCCGCGAGATCGCACGTCGGGAACGGCCGCCCCTTGCTGAGATCGTGGTAGAGCTGATCGATGGGGGGAACGCATTCGGACACGCCCTTCGGGCCGCCATTGGACGCGGGATTGGCAAGGCACAGCAGCACCTTGCACCCATATTCGGAGGCGTGCGCGGACACAGCAGCAGCACCGATAAACAGCGCGACTATCAGTTTCTTCATGCCTTCTTCTCCTGAGTTAGCTTTCTCGCATGCGAGAAAAGCCGGTCAATGCACGAACTGCACGAAGGGCGCGTCCTGCTGAGTGCTGTTTGCCGTTGCCCGTTGCACCGGGACGGCTTGTGCTTGGCGCTGCGTCTGCACTCGCTCGGCAGGCGCTGCGGCAACAGCCGGCGCAGCGCCCGGCGTTACGAGCTGGACCTTGACAGCCGGCTCCTTGGCCGACGCCGCATCCGTGGGTACGACCGACTGGCCGCCCTGCGGCGATCCCTCCGCGAAGATCACCCATTGGCTCGACGTCGCCGCCTGTTTCGCCGGCCCTGCCGCGCGGCCAGCAGGGCGAACGGCCACGGCACCATCGGAGCTTTCGGGCTTCACGGCCGGCACAACGGGGATCGGCTGAGCCGCCCCCGTCGCGTTCGCTACGACCTTCTGCACATAGCTCGGCTGGCCGGCTTTGTCCGCTCGAAAACCGCGCGTGAAGTTGCCCGAGTAGTAGCAACTGAACGCGGCCCGCAAGGCGTGCTGATCGTCACCCATCTGCGCCTTGGCGCGCTGGAAGCAGTCTTTGAGGATCGCGCTGCCCGCCTTGAGATTGCGGCACGGCTCGAACACGGTCTCGTAGCTCTCGCCGTACTTGGCGAGGTTGTACCGGTTGACCTGTCCCAAGCCCATCGAGAAATTGAAGCCCTGCCGATCCAGCTCGCGCGCCGTGGCAACCGCTTCAGCCAGGCCACGCGGCTGATGATCGAGGCGGCCGCCCACCACGCCGATCGCGTAGGGATTCCACGACGATTCGGTGCTCACCACACCCTTGAGCGTGCTCGGGTGAACGTCCGGGGCGCACTCGGCGGCCAACTTCTCAAACGGCAGCGGCTGTGCCGGCGTTTGCGCACCAGCGAACAGCGGCACAACGGCCAACAGCCCGGCCGCCATCGTTATCACGTCACGCACCTGCATAGATGATCTCCGAAATGTAGCGACCGTTGCGCTCGGTGTATTTCCACTGCACAACAACGTCGATTCGTCGCTTGACGCGCGCGATGACCTGCTCGCGCGTCATCGACGTGTGACCGTCCATCAACTCGCCAAAGCGGTCATACATTTCGGCCGGCGAATCGGTGTGAATCGTCGTGAGCGATCCCTTGTGGCCCGTGTTGAGCATGTTCAAGAACTCAACCGCTTCCGGGCCGCGAATCTCGCCCATGATGACCCGGTCGGGGGTGAGTCGCATGCACGAGCGAAGCAACGTTGTGGGCGTCACGGCAGCTTGCCCCGATGCCTGATGGCGCGCGTAGGAAAGGCGCACGCAGTTTGGTTGCGCCGGCTCGATTTCCCGTGAGTCTTCAATCGTGACGATGCGCTCGTGCGCGGGGATTTCCTGCACCAACGCATTGAGGCACGTGGTCTTGCCACAGTACGTCCCGGCCGATATGACAATGTTCTTGTGGGCCAACACTGCCCCGCGCAGGAACTGGTCCCACTCTTTCGCGCGATACAGCTCCAGCAAGCGAGCATCGGAATACGGCTCATCGGTCACGTCGCTATTGACGAATCGGAAAGCGCCCTGCTCCTTGTATTTCGGCAGGCTCATGCGAACCAGCGATTGCTTACGAATCGTCATCGCGATGGTGCCCTCCGGTACGACAGGCGGAAGGATCATTTCAGTGCGGTACGTTCCGCGCTCGAAGTCTGGAACGCCGTCATCGAGATTCACCGGAATCTCCGCCGAGAGGATCGGACTCTCCCGATCAACGTCCAGACTCTTGAAAGACGCCGTGACCTCGGCCAGTGACGAAAGCAACTGGTATGTCAGCCCCGGCACTTCAATTTGCTCGGCGTAGTACGCGTCTTTCTTTCGCAGCCACAGCTCTCCCGGCTTGTTGACCTGAATCTCGGTGACCTGCTTGTCATCGAGATGGTCGGCCAGCAAGGAGAGCTTGGTACGGAAGGAGGCAATCTGCGACATGGCTCGGCCCTCACGGGATGAACGTCACGCCGTCGCCGTGCTTGGCTGCGTCGATGTCATCCTTGTAGATCGGTGTGAAATCGAGGTCTTTGTTCACGTAGATGCGAACGCGCGAGCCGGCCGGCACGGTGATGGTCGGCGGGATATTGATGTACGGCTGTAGCACCGACTGCGAGGTTTGCGCGGCTGCCTGTTGCACCGATTGCCGATAGGCGGCGGTCGAGTTGTACTGATCGCCCGAACTCACGCCGGCGTTCGACGCGCCGGCACCGATGATCGACAGCAGCGCGGACATGCCGAAAATCTCGGCAAAATGCGTGTCCACGATGCCGCCCATGCCGGCCGTGCCGAGCTGGTCCGCGCCCGCGCTATCCAGCGCCACTTGCACGCCATCCGGCCGGCGCACCGTGTTCCAGATCACGAACAGCCGGTCTTGCCCCTTGCGCACTTCGGCGCTGTACACGCCGCACACCCGCGAACCCCACGGAATCAGCTTGTTCCGGTCTTGCTCGCCGTACACGTCGCGCTGCACGGTCGCGCACACCATGCCGGGCAGATCGGAGATCGCCCGCGGTTCAAGCACGGCCTCGATGAGCTTGCCCTGCAAGACCTTGTAGGGCAGGTTGTCGATTTGATTTGCCTTGCTGACCGCCACGCCATTGCCAGACACGGCCCGCGCAAAACGCGAATTCGGGTCTTGTGCGCCACGCTCGCCGCTACCGCCGCCGAGCGCGCCGGCATTCGATGGCCCTTGGTCGCCGCTATCGCCCACCGGCTGCGCAGACGCTGCCGCCTGGTTGTTTGAGTTCGGCGGGATGATGGCCGACTTCATGCGGGCTTCGAGTATCCGCCGCTCTTGTTCCCGCCGCTGCATTTCCATCTGTTCGCGTTGGGCCTTCATCGGGTCATCGGCTTGCGCCGCGCTCGCAGGCGTTGCGGCCGGCGCGGAAGTCACAGCCGGCACGCTGGCCGGTTCCTGGTCCTTGAGCTTGGGCACCGGCTTACGCTCGGGAATGCTCAGTTCGCTGTTGCCCGCCGGCTTCGCCGGCTCGCTACCGTCGTGCTTCATGTACCAGACAGCACCGAGGGCTGCCGCCGCGATGGCAGCAATCGCGATACCGCTCATCTTCTTCTTGCGATCATCGGCCACCAACGAGGCATTTGCCTGCTTTTCCCACGCTTGGACCGCCGCCTCGCGGTCATCCTGCGGCTTGTTGGTCTGATCGCTCATATCAGTTGCCCCCGCCAGTGCTCACCAGGCCACTCACAGCGCGCTTGTAGGGATTGGCGTTGTTCTGCACGCAGAGGTGAGCGTTGCCATTGCGCAGCGTGAACAGGCTTGCCGTGCGTTCAACCACCAGGTATTGCCCCTCGCGTCGCGTGTTGACGATGGTCTCTGTGCCGTCCGGGCCAACGGTGTACACCGAAGGGATTTCTGCGTTCTGGTCGAACATGAAATAGGTGAACTGGCCATCATCGAAAGCGCGCTTCAACGGGATGGCCGTCTTGTTTCCCGACGTGCCGTAGCCAAGGTTGAGCTTGGCCGGATCGAACCCGTTGCTCATGCGCTGCGCGCTGCCCGCGCCGGCGTATGTCTTCACGTTCGAGTTCGGATAGACGAAGCGGACCAGGAACGTCATCGCCGCTTGGCTCTTGGAGCTAGTCAGCTTGAAGTAGTACGTGCGCTTATCGGTAATCACGGTCAGGTTTGTGGCTGCGTTCGGCTCCACCGGCTTGAGGAAAAGGCGGTTCTGGTACGGCACGGTTTGCCATGCAATCGAATCGCCCAACGTCACGACCTTGACCGTTTCGTCATTGGCGAACTCGATGGAGGTCTGGTAGCCATACGTGCCAACGATCTCGTAGACCTGATTCGGGTCATACGGCACTTGTTTGACGCGATCATCCGTCACCAACGCATGCGGCGACTTCGCCGCGTGGGCCGGCACCGAGGCCAGCGAAATCGACGTGCCAGCAATGAGGGCAACAGCGAGAGCAATAGGGTTGAATTTCATGGTCTGTTTCCTTGTACAAGTCGGTTACTGGCGGCTCAGCTCTTGGTCCTTGCGGTAGGCCGTTGTGGCGTAGCCAAGCGCGTTTTCCCAGCGGTCGCCAAGTGCAAGGGGTTTGAACGTGAAGGTGTAGCGGACGAGCGCGGTGTAGTAGTCGGTCTTCGGCGGGCTCCCCGCCTTCTCCGTAATCGACTGGAACGACACCTGATACGCATCCTTGCCGAGCGACGTAATGCCCGTGATCTTCGGGTAGCGCCGACCGCCCTGCCCGAGCTGGTAATACGGGTTGTTCGGGTTGTCGGGGCTGGTTTCCGCGTCGTACTGGCCTGCCACCGCTTGCGTTGAGTGCAGCCGGCAGAGGTCAGCAAACCGCTGCCGCCAGTCCGGGTCGAACGTGTTGCAGTACATGATGAAGTCGTACACCTGACTCTGAACGAAGCTTTCCTGCCCCGTGATCGTTTCCTTGTTCACCACCTGCTGTTTCACCACATGGCCGTTCGCGTCGATGACCGACACCACGGGAATGACCGTGTGAACGTTGGCGAGCACCGTGACCGCACTCGCCATGCCGCCGACGACGAACAGCAGCAACCCGATGAGCAGATACGCGCGGTTGCGTTCTTGCTTGAGCTTGTTCGAGCCGCCCAATTGGGCCGCCTGCGTCTCGTTGTCGCCTTTAAACGTCCCTTTCCCGAAATTCATTTGATTGCTCCTTTGGTGAACATCCGGCCCACCATCATCAACAACGACACGCCCTGCACCGATGCACCGCCCGCGAGTGCGGCGGCCCAACCTTTGACTTGCAGCATGAAAATGATCAAGACGCCTTCGACGATGTAGAGGTAGGCAACTTGCTGGACGTTAATACGCGCCGCATCGGTCACACTCGCCGCTTTGCCGGCCTCATCAATCGCATCGCCAAACGCAAGGAAGCCAAAGCGAACGATGGCGATGACCAAGATGTAAATGAAGCAAAAATTCAGCATCTTGCTCAGCCAGTTCATGGCCCACTGCCGCGTTTGCTCGAAG
>NZ_JAJIUJ010000018.1 GCF_020880415.1 Xanthomonas euvesicatoria pv. euvesicatoria
ATCACACGCTCTAGAATTGACGCATGTCCGAGCCCGCCAACGTCGCCGTCCGCCCTTCCCTGCGCAACCCCAAGCACTGGCCGATGTATCTGGGCCTGGCGGTGATGGTGGTGGCAGGGCGCCTGCCCTGGACGCTGCAACGTGCCGTGGGCCGCGGCGTGGGCTGGATTGCCATGCGCCTGGCGGGCACGCGTCGGCGCGCGGCCGAGGTCAACCTGAAACTGTGTTTCCCCGAGCAGGACGATGCCTGGCGGGCGCGGCTGTTGCGCGACAGTTTCGACGCGCTCGGCGTGGGCCTGTTCGAGTTCGCGCGCGCCTGGTGGGGCAGCATCGATGTCATTCGACCAGGCGTGAAGATCGAGGGCCTGGAGCATCTGCAGCAACTGCAACAGCAAAAACGTGGCGTGTTGCTGGTGTCCGGCCACTTCATGACGCTGGAAATGTGCGGGCGCCTGCTATGCGACCACGTGCCGCTGGCCGGCATGTACCGCAGGCATCGCAACCCGGTGTTCGAGTGGGCGGTCAAGCGTGGGCGCTTGCGCTATGCCACGCACATGTTCGCCAACGAGGACCTGCGCGCCACCATCAAGCATCTCAAGCGCGGTGGTTTTCTGTGGTATGCGCCGGATCAGGACATGCGCGGCAAGGACACCGTGTTCGTGCCGTTCTTCGGACATCCGGCCTCCACCATTACCGCCACGCATCAGCTGGCACGGTTGACCGGCTGCGCGGTCGTGCCGTACTTCCATCGTCGCGAAGGTGGCCGTTACATCCTCAAGATCGCACCGCCATTGGCCGACATTCCGTCCGATGACGTCATCGCCGATACCACGCAGGTCAATGCCGCCATCGAAGACATGGTGCGCGAAGCGCCGGACCAATACCTGTGGATCCATCGGCGCTTCAAGCGCCAACCGGGTGGACGTAGCGATTTCTATCGCTGACGCCTGCTCGGCGAACGCCTGCAACGCATGTGTGGGCGTTGCCGCCGCAGCTCGTAAAAGGGAGGAAGTGCCGATCAACCGCGTGCACCGCGCTACTGCGGCGCGCGGTCCGCATCGTCGTTGAGCAAGGCGCCGGCATACAGCCCGGCCAGCATCAGGCTCAGCCCGCCCCAGAAGCTGGAATAGAACGCCAGATGGGTGTTGAACGGAAATACCGTGGCCACCAACGCAATCATCGCCGGCCGCGCCTGCTCGCGTGCCACCACGCTTGAGTAGCGCCACGCACGCCATGCCTGCGCCGCGCCAGCCAGCCACAGAAGCAAGCCGATCACGCCGGTTTCGGCCAGGATCTCGAGCACGATCTGATGCGCATGAAAGGCCGGCCCGCCGCCCCAGGCCGGCGCTTGGCCAGGTGCCGGATTGCAGGCCGGATAGGCCTGCCGGAACCCGCGCACGCCTACGCCGTTGAGCGGATGCGCGCGGATCATGCACAGCGACGCCCCCCAGATCTGGGCACGCCCGGACAAGGCCTGGTCCACGCCCTGTTCGCCATTGCCGAACGCCAGCGTAGTGCGCTGGATGCGCTCGCGCGCCTGTGGCGCCACCGCCACCACCGCCACGGCCAACAGTGCGCCGACCACCGCCGCGGCCAGCAAACGACGTCCGCCCAGCAGCTGCCAACCGGACAGCAGCATGATCACGCCATAGGTGATCCACGACGCGCGCGAGCCGGCCAAGACCAACACAATGCCGACCGCCGCCGCGCCGACAAGCCAGGCCAAGACATGACGCCGCCCCAACGCCAGCAACAGGAACGGCGACAGGCTGGCCAGGGTCTGCCCGAATTTCAGATTGCAGGGGCCCAGCACGCCGCTCAACCGGTCCACCAGCGCCAGTTCCTGGGCCGTGCACAGGCCATGGCCGCTGATCAACTGCTTGATCTGATCGATGCCAAAAAACAACGGGCTGGTGCCGAAGGCGGCCTGCAGCAACGCGTCCAGCGTCCACACCCCACCGATGACCGCCAGCCCGGTAAAGGTGCGACCCCGACGCTGTGCATTGGCCACGGCGATGGCGCATAACCACATGAACGGCAGGTAGCGCAGATCGGTGGCCGACTTGCGTAGTGCGCGGCCGGCATCCATCGCGTCGAACGCCGACAGCATCTGCGGCAACCAGTACGCCAGGAACAACACGCTGGTCAGTGCCCAGGCTGCGCCGCTGAGCAGGCGCGTGCCGCCGCGAAAGCGCGCATGCAACAGGCGGTACGCCGCGAACAACGCGCCCAACGACAACACCGTTTCGGCCAGGCCGGGCGTAGGCCATAGCGCCACGAACACGATCACCCACAGCGGCGCCCAGCGGCCGGCATCGGGCGTCAACACGGGCGCCCGCGGGAGGGCCTCAGCGGCGGAGTTCGTCATAGACCTTCAGGGTGGCCGTTTGCATGGCCTGCAACGTGTAGGGGATCACGGCCGGCGCTGCCGGGGCGTGCTGCAGCAACTGCAGCGCCTGCGTGCATAAGGCCCGGGCATCGAAAGCGGCGACCGCACCACCGGGCTGTAACTCGGCCAGCAATTCGCCAACGCCGCCGTGTGCCCAGCCCAGCACCGGACGGCCGACCGACAGCGCCTCCACCACGGTGCGGCCGAAGGCTTCCGGCTTGCGCGAAAGCTGCAGCACCAGATCGCTGGCCGCATAGGCCTCGGCGATGCGGGCAGTGGGCTCGGTCAAGGCGATTGCCTCGGCAACGCCCAGCCTCGACGCTTCTGTCTCCAGCTCCCGCACGTACGCCTCGCGCCCGGGCTCGCGTGCGCCGGGCAACCACAAAAAGGCCGGCATGCCGGCTGCACGGATGTCGGCGAGCAGCTGCAGGCCATCGGCATGCCCCTTCAGGCGCGTGCCGCGGCCCGGCAGCAATAGCAGCGGTGCATCGGCCGGCAGAGCGGGCAGCAGCGTCTGCGCCCATGCACGGGCACTGCGGTCCGGCTGCAGCCGGCGCGGGAACTGCGCGATATCCACCCCACGCGGAATGGTGCGCAGCCGCGCCGGATCGGTCTGCGGGTAATGCGTGCACACGTATTCGCGCACCGTCTTGGACACGCAGATCACGCGCTCGCCGTAGGTCATCACTGCGCTGTAGCGGCTGGGCGAATTGAGTCCGTGCACGGTGGTCACCAGGCGCGGCCGCGTCGCCTCGGGCATGCCGCGCAGCGCGTACCAACCCAGCCAGGCCGGCAGCCGCGAACGTGCATGCACGATGTCGGCCCCGAGTTCGGCGAACAAGCGACGCAAGCCGATCACATGCCGCAGCGTCAGCAACGATTTGCGGCCGATCTCCAGGGTGAGATGCTCGCCGCCCACATCCAACAGCGGCTGCACCAGGCGTCCGCCGGCCGACACGACGACGGCGCGATGACCGGCGCGCACCAGCGCGGCAGCGATTTCCAGGGTGGAGCGCTCGACGCCGCCGGACTGCAATGCCGGCAGCAGTTGCACCACGGTCAGGCGGTGCATCCGGCCAGTATCAGTCGGCGAGCACGAACAGCGCGCCGCAATACGGGCACTTGGCTTCGCCGTTGGGCTCGTCTTCGATCGGCAGGTACACGCGCGGATGCGAGTTCCACAGCGCCATCTGCGGCGTCGGGCAGCTCAGCGGCAGGTCGCCGCGGTGCACGGTGTAACGCTTTTCGGCATTGGCGGGCGCGGTGGCGGTCTGGCTCATGGCGGTGCGATCGGAAGGCAAAGGCAGAGCGCGGATTCTAGCAGCCCGCGTGGTGATCGGCCCATCGACCGGGCGGTACAGGCCCGCGCGGGGGTGAGTTGCAAGAGTTGCCAATCCAATCGCCGAGGCCGCTATGGAATCGGCGATTCTGCAGCAGCCCCCCAATCGGCGGCGCGACAGCGCAACGACACCGCACCGCGCATGCCGCCTATCATCGGGAGCCGGCGTCTATCCAACCGGCGACGTGAACCATACCGGGCGCAACATCGGCCCAGCGCACGTGCCGTTACGTGCCCCAAGGAGACACTGCCCCGTGACCTTGCCTGTTGTCCTGCTGCATAAGCGTGGTCTGCCGCGCACCATCGCCATTGCCCTGTTCTGTCTCGCTGCGCTGCCGGCGATGGCCGCCACGCACTTCGCAAGCGCGTTCGAGGACGGTGACCCCTCACCGATGCCGGTGACCGACACTGCCGTGCAGGTTGCCGTCGGCGCCGGCCCGGCAGCGCCGTACGCCGCCAAGCCAAATGCCGGCTACAGCGCAGCGCATGCGCTGCGTTACGCGAGCAACGGCGCAGGTGGGCGACGCGCGTTGTTCACCACCGATCTGCTGATCCAGACGCAGACCACGCTGTCGTGGATGGTCTTGCCGGAAAGTGTCGGCAACGACCATGTGGCATCCACGTATGTCTCGCTGGACCTGCTGCTGGACGACGGCACACATGTCTCTGCCAGCGCAGCGCGCGATCAACATGGCGTGGCATTGGGTGCGCAGGCGCAGGGCGATTCGAAGACGCTGTACCCGCAACAGTGGGCGCGCAAGCAGGTGCGGTTGGGAGATGTGCCCGGGCTGCGTGGGCGGCGTGTGCGTGCGATCGAACTGGACGTGGCGCCGCCTGCGGGCGCGCGCGCTGCCGGGTGGATCGACGATATCGCCATTGCCGAGGTGCCGCTGGCAACGCCGGCGCGGCCCTCGGATCGGGTGCTGACCACGCGCGGCACGCAATCCAATGGCACGTTTTCGCGCGGCAATAATTTTCCTGCGACGGCCGTGCCGCACGGTTTCAACTTCTGGACGCCGGTCACCGATGCGGGAACGCTAACCTGGCTATACCGCTGGAACGAGCACAACGGTGCAGACAATCGCCCGCGTCTGCAGGCGCTGTCGCTGAGCCATCAACCGAGCCCGTGGATGGGCGACCGGCAGACGTTTCAGGTGATGCCCTCGCTCACTGCCGGCGTGCCGGATGCCGATCGCAGCAGGCGTGCACTGGGGTTTTCGCATGACGACGAACAGGCCCGCCCCTATCGCTACGCCGTGCAACTGGACAACGGCATCCATGCCGAGATCGCACCCACCGATCACGCTGCACTGTTTCGTTTTCGCTTCCCGGCGCGGGGCGATGCCAATCTGCTGTTCGACAACGTGGACGCGCGCGGCGGGCTAAAGCTGGATGCGGCGACCCAGACACTGTCCGGTTACACCGATGTGCGCAGCGGTTTGTCGACGGGCGCAACGCGCATGTACGTCTATGCCAGCTTCGACAGGCCCTGGCACAGCAGCGGCCTGCTTGACACCGGCCGCCCGACCGGATGGATCAAGTTCGATGCCGGCAGCGCGCGACAGGTACAGATGCGCATTGCCACTTCGCTGATGTCGGTGGATCAGGCAAAGCACAATGCAGAACTGGAAATTGCCGCAGACGCGAGCTTCGAGCAGGTCGCCGCGCGCGCGCAGGAGGCCTGGGATGCATTGCTGGGGCGCTTCGAAGTGCCCGATGCCACTGCCGACCAGACAACCACGCTGTATTCCAACCTGTACCGGTTGTACCTGTATCCGAACTCGGCGCATGAAAACGTGGGCACTGCGACTGCCCCGGATTGGCGCTACGCCAGCCAGAACAGCTGGTCGGACGACACTATCGACGGCAGCGCGGTGCGCAGCTTCGCACCGATCCGCGATGGCCGGGTGTACGTCAACAACGGGCTGTGGGATACGTTTCGCACGGCCTGGCCTGCGTATGCGCTATTTGCGCCCGATGATGCCGGCGCCCTGGTGCAGGGGTTTGTCGAACAATCCCGGGCGGGCGGCTGGATTGCGCGCTGGTCGTCGCCCGGTTATGCAGACCTGATGGTGGGTACCAGCTCGGATGTGGCGTTTGCTGATGCCTGGCGAAAAGGCGTGCAAGGCTTCGACCCGGCCGAGGCCTACGCCGCTGCACTGAAGAACGCCACGGTCGTTGCGCCGGACCGGCATGTCGGGCGCAAGGGCATGGCGCGCTCGACCTTCCGCGGCTATACCGATACCGACACGCATGAAGGCATGTCGTGGTCGATGGAGGGCGCCCTCAACGACTTCGGCATTGCCAACATGGCCGAGGCGTTGTCCATCCAGGCCAACACTGCCGCAGCGCGCGAGCGCTATGCGACCGAAGCGCTGTATTTTCGCTACCGCGCAGCCGGGTATGCGGCGCTGTTCGACCCGGCGGTCGGCTTCTTCCAGGGGCGCAAACCCGACGGCACGTGGCGCGTGGACGCGGCGCAGTACGATCCACGCGTGTGGGGCAACGATTACACCGAATCCAGCGGGTGGACGTTTGCATTCACCGCGCCACACGATGGCGAAGGCCTGGCTACGCTCTACGGTGGCCGCGCGGCACTGGCCGCCAAGCTGGACATGTTTTTCGCCACGCCCGAGACTGCCCAAGCGCAGTTTGCAGGCTCGTATGGCAACACCATTCACGAGATGACCGAAGCACGCGATGTGCGCATGGGCATGTACGCGCACAGCAACCAGACTGCGCACCACATTCCATGGATGTATTTGTATGCAGGGCAACCGTGGAAGACACAGCGCATTACGCGCGAAGTTCTGGCGCGCCTGTACTTGGGTAGCGAGATCGGCCAGGGTTACCCTGGCGACGAAGACAATGGCGAGATGTCGGCGTGGTATCTGTTCGCTGCGCTGGGGTTGTATCCGTTGCGGATGGGAGCGCCGGAGTATGTGATCGGCTCGCCGCTGTTCAAGCAGGCGCGCGTGCGCTTGCCGGGCGGCGGTACGCTGACGATCAATGCGCCGCAGAATTCGCCGGAAAATGTGTATGTGCAATCGCTCAGGCTCAACGGCAAGCCATGGCGCAAGACCTGGTTGCCGCATGCGGCGATCGCCAAGGGTGCGACGCTGGACTTCGAGATGGGGCCCACGCCCTCGCGCTGGGGCAGCGCACCAGAGGATGTGCCGCCGTCGTTGACCGCGCCAGGCAAGCGCCCTGCCCCGTTGCGTGACCTGCTGGGTGCCAGCGCACGCGTGACGCAGGCCGATGGTCGCGCGCTGACGGCTTTGCATGACGACGATGCGGGCAGCGCGAGCGCGGTGTCGCCCGCCACGGTGCTGACGTTGAGCGGTCTTGATCGCGGTGAGGCCATGCTTTACACCGTGACCAGCGGCGACGCTGCGATTGCGTCGGCCGCGTGGACGCTGGAAGCACGCACTGCAGGAGGCACGTGGCGCGTCGTCGATACGCGCCGCGAGGAGCGTTTTCAATGGCCGCTTCAAACGCGCCCGTTCCGGATCGCGACGCCCGGTTCGTATGCGGAGTATCGGCTGCATTGGACCGCGCCCGCGCGTGCACAGGTGGCGGAGATAGAGTTACTGGGTGCGGTGCCGGATGGGCGCTGAGGACTGAGGTTTTGGGCGTGATCGCTGGGATGATGACGACCCGCGACGCCTGCTGTTTGCGTCGCTCGTCAACGTTTTGGATGGTCGACGCTGAGTCGCTGCCAAGGGTAGGCCGTACCCTCACCGCAACCCCTCTCCCGCGGGGAGAGGGGCTTGTGGGTTATTGCTGCAGACTGGGGACTAAGAGCAGCTAACAAAACTACTGCGCTACGTTTTGTTAGCCGCTCTAAGTGCCTGGGCGCCTTGCACCCTATCGAGGAAGACACTTATCGGCCGTTGTCTTGCCGGCCGAGCGCTTGCTGCTTCAAATCAAGCAGCACTCGGCCAAGTCTTGGACCTGGCAAGTCTGAACATCTCGAGTCAGTCGCTGCCCTTGTCGGCTGCCGCCTTTTCCGCATCGCGCTGCCTGCGGATCTGCGCATCCACCGCTGCGATGGCGGTCATGTTCATCACCCGGCGCGAGGTGGCGCTGGTGGTGAGGATATGCACCGGCTTGGAGATGCCCATCAGGATCGGGCCGATCGCCACGCCATCGGTGAACACGCGCACCAGGTTGTAGGCGATGTTGGCCGCTTCCAGGTTCGGCAACACGAACAGGTTGGCGCGGCCCTTCAAGGTGCTGTTGGGCATGATCTGCTTGCGTAGCGCCTCGTCCCAGGCGGTGTCGCCCTGCATTTCGCCGTCGATGTTGAGCTCGGGCTTGCGCTTGAGCAGCGCTTCGCGCACCTGGCGCATCTTCAGCGCATCGCGCGAGTCGTGGCTGCCGAAGTTGGAGTGCGACAGCAGCGCGATATTCGGCTCGATGCCGAACAGCTTGAGGCGGTACGCGGCCTGCAATGTGGCTTCCACCACCTGCTCCACCGTCGGGTCTTCCTGCACGTGCGTATCCAGGAAGAAGAACACGCCCAGCTGGTTGATGACACCAGTCATCGCCGAGGTGGAGCTCACCCGCGGTTCCAGCGGAATCACGCTGCGCGCGTAGCCCAGCTTCTTGTGGAAGCGGCCGACCACGCCGGACAGCATCGCGTCGGCTTCGCCGCGCGCCACCATCACTGCCGCGATCAGGGTCGGGCGCGAGCGCATCAGCTCCTTGGCCGCGGTGACGGTCACGCCACGACGCTCGGTCAGCGCGTGGTAGTACTGCCAGTAATCGTTGAAGCGGGGGTCGTCGAGGATGTTGGTGATCTCGAAATCCACGCCGGCGGTCAGGCGCAGGCCCATGCGTTCGATGCGTGCTTCGATCACGTCCGGGCGGCCGATCAGGATCGGGAAGGCCAGGCCTTCGTCGACCACGTTCTGCACCGCACGCAGCACCACTTCTTCTTCGCCCTCGGCATACACCACGCGCTGCTTGTCGGCGCGCGCGCGGTCGTAGACCGGCTTCATCATCAGGCTGGTGCGGTAGACGAACTGGCCGAGCTTGTCGCGGTAGGCCTCCATGTCGGTGATCGGGCGCGTGGCCACGCCCGAATCCATGGCCGCCTGCGCAACCGCAGACGACAGTTCCACCAGCAGGCGCGGGTCCAGTGGACGCGGAATCAGGTAGTCGGGACCGAAGCTCGGGGTCTCGCCGCCATAGGCCGCACCCAGGTCGGAGGCCTCGCGCCGCGCCATCGCCGCGATCGCCTTGACGCAGGCGATCTTCATCTCTTCGTTGATGCCGGTGGCGCCCACGTCCAGCGCGCCGCGGAACAGGTACGGGAAGCACAGCACGTTGTTGATCTGGTTCGGATAGTCCGACCGACCGGTGCCGATGATGCAATCCGGGCGCACCGCCTTGGCCACTTCCGGGGTGATTTCCGGATTGGGGTTGGCCAGCGCGAAGATCACCGGCTGGCGCGCCATGCTGGCGACCATCTCCGGCTTGAGGATGCCGGCGGCCGACAGGCCCAGGAAGATGTCCGCGCCTTCGACGATTTCGGCCAGGGTGCGCTTGTCGGTATCGCGGGCGTAGCGCTGCTTGTCCGGGTCCAGATCGGTGCGGCCGGTGTGGATCACGCCATCGCGGTCCAGCGCCAGGATGTTCTCCGGCTTCAGGCCCAGCGATACCAGCATGTTGACGCAGGAAATGCCGGCCGCGCCCATGCCGGTGGTGGCCAGCTTGACCTCTTCGATCTTCTTGCCAGTGACCACCAGCGCATTGAGCACGGCGGCGCCAACGATGATCGCGGTGCCGTGCTGGTCGTCGTGGAACACCGGGATGTTCATGCGCTCGCGCAGCTTGCGCTCGACGATGAAGCATTCCGGCGCCTTGATGTCTTCCAGGTTGATGCCGCCGAAGGTCGGCTCCAGGCTGGCGATGATGTCCACCAGCTTGTCCGGGTCGTTCTCGTTGATTTCGATATCGAACACGTCGATGCCGGCGAACTTCTGAAACAGCACGCCCTTGCCTTCCATCACCGGCTTGGAGGCCAGCGGGCCGATGTTGCCCAGGCCCAGCACCGCCGTGCCGTTGGTGATGACCGCCACCAGATTGCCGCGCGCGGTGAGCTCGCTGGCCTGGGTGGCATCTTCGACGATGGCCTCGCAGGCGAACGCCACGCCCGGCGAATACGCCAGCGACAGATCGCGCTGGGTCAGCATCGGCTTGGTCGCGGTGACCTTGATCTTGCCGGCCGGCTGCTGGCGGTGGTAGTCGAGGGCGGCCTGTTTGAAGTCGTCGGTGGACATCGGTGGTGTGGTTCTCGAAGGCGCAGGAGGCTGAATTCTACCCTCCTGCCTGAACAAGGGCCTGTCGCGCAGCTGTCAGCGCGGCAGGGAAATCACGGGTGCGGCGTGACGCGCAGCGCAGCCGGCGTGGAGGCCAAACAAGAACGGCCCTGCATCCCGTCGCTAACACCGACGGAAGACAGGGCCGTAGGAAGCATCAACGCAGGCTGGCAGGTGCCACGCCGGGTTGGCCGACCGGGGCCAGCAGCGGCGGTTCGCCGCCGTCCAGCACCAGCTTGAGCCGGTCGCGGTCCAGGGCGTTTTCCCAGCGCGAGACCACCACGGTGGCGACCGCGTTGCCGATGAAGTTGGTCAGCGAGCGGCATTCGCTCATGAAACGGTCCACGCCCAGGATCAGCGCCATGCCGGCCACCGGCACTTCAGGCACCACGGCCAGCGTGGCGGCCAGGGTGATGAAGCCGGCACCGGTGACGCCGGCCGCTCCCTTGGAGCTGAGCATCGCCACGGCCAGCAATGCGATCTGGTGGCCCAGGGTCAGTTCGGTATTGGTGGCCTGGGCGATGAACAGCGCCGCCAGCGTCATGTAGATGTTGGTGCCGTCCAGATTGAACGAGTACCCGGTTGGCACCACCAGGCCCACCACCGACTTCTCGCAACCGGCCTTTTCCATCTTCTCCATCAGCGACGGCAACGCCGACTCCGACGAGGACGTGCCCAGCACCAGCAGCAGCTCGGCCTTCAGGTAGCGGATCAGCTTGAGGACCGAAAACCCGCACAGCCGGCTCACCAGCCCCAGGATCACCAGCACGAACAGCAGGGATGTCAGATAAAACGAACCCACCAGCCAGGCCAGGTTGACCAGCGACTCCACGCCGTACTTGCCGATGGTGAAGGCGATGGCGCCAAAGGCACCGATGGGGGCGGCACGCATCAGGATGTGCACCAGCTTGAACACCGGGGCGATCAGCGCTTCCAGCAGGTTCAGCACCGGCTTGCCGCGCTCGCCCACCAGCGCCAGCGACACGCCGAACAGCACCGCCACGAACAGCACCTGCAGGATGTTCGGCCCGGTCAGCTTGCCGTTGACGACCTGATCGCCGGTGAACGCGCCGATCAGCGAGTTGGGGATGATGTCCATCAGGAAGCCGACCAGGGTCAGGTCATGCGACTTCTCGACGTAGCTCTTGACCGCACTCTGGTCCAGATCGGCCGGATTGATGTTCATGCCGGCGCCGGGCTGCACCACATGGGCGACCACCAGACCGACCACCAGGGCCAAGGTGGAAAAGAACAGGAAGTAGGCCATCGCCTTGCCGAACACCCGGCCCACCGTCTTGAGATGGGTCATGCCGGCGATGCCGGTGACGATGGTCAGGAAGATCACCGGGGCGATGATCATCTTCACCAGCTTGATGAACGCGTCGCCCAGCGGCTTGAGGCTTTCGGCGAAGGCGGGCTCGAAATGGCCCAGCAGGGCACCGAGAACGATCGCCACCACCACCTGAAAATACAGTTGGCGATAGAAGGGGACGGATGCCGGCAGGGGGCCGGCAGGCTTGCTGATGTGCATGACACCACTCCGAGAGACGAGAGAGGGTGCCGAGCAGGCACCCGTTGCACGCATTCTGGCCGCACGTCACAGCCCCGGCCGATAGCCCATTGGTACTACCCCATGTCCAGCGGCTGAACGTGGGCTTACACTTCAGCCGCGCCGCCGCCGGCCGTTAATTCCGTTTAACGCAGACACCGTTTCTGTGCTGCCGTCGTCCGGACCCTGCGCGCTTGCTGAAGACATTCATTGCGATCGCCATGGCAGGACGCCCGGCCCCTTTTCATTGCCGAAGACCATACCTATGCGCCTCAATCTGCTTGTCCTGGCGTTGGCTGCTGCCATCGTCCCCGCCGCTGCCAATGCAGCCACCTCGATCGAAAACTGGCCGACCAAGTACACCTTCGGTGACGGCACCGAGCTTGGCCTGACCGGCAACTACGCCTACGACGACAACAACTTCTCCGGCGACGACCGCCTGGAAGACCGCAACGACTTCCGCCGCAAGGAATTCGGCGCCACCATCAAGAAGAAGGGCGTCTACGACGCCATGGTGTACTACGACTTCGAGTCCAAGCTGTGGCTGGACGTGTTCTACCGGTTCGAGACCAAGGCCCTGTTCGGCCAGGATTACGGCCGCGTGCGCCTGGGCTACATGAAGGTGCCGGTGGGCCTGGAAGCGGTGCAGAGCTCGCGTGCGGGCAGCTTCATGGAACTGGGCCTGCCGATCCAGGCGGTGTTCCAGGGGCGCCGTACCGGCGCGGAATGGACGCTGGAACGTCAGCAGTACCTGCTGCAGGCCGGCGCGTACGGCGGCAAGGATCTGCAGGGCGACAACCCGGGCACCACCCAGGCCGTGCACGCGGCATGGACCCCGATGAAGGCCGAAGGCGACGTGCTGCACCTGGGCATCGCCGGCTCGATCGAAAACCCGCGCGGTTACAGCGACGGCCGCGGCGTGTCGTTCAGCCCGCGTGTGCGCCTGCGTGCGCGCCCGGAAGCCGGCCTGACCGATGTGCGCCTGATCGATACCGGCACCATCCTCGATGTGGACCATGTGATCCGCACCGGCCTGGAAGCGGTCTGGATCCATGGCCCGTTCTCGCTGCAGAGCGAAGCCCTGCGTGCCGAAGTGGCGCGCAACGCGAACCAGCCGCACTTCATCGCCCAGGGCCAGTACGTCTACGGCACCTGGACGCTGACCGGCGAATCGCGCAGCTATGCCGGCGGCGTGCCGGGCAACATCAAGCCGTCGCACGACTACGGCGCGGTCGAGCTGACCGCCCGCTACAGCCGCCTGAACCTGGAAGACAACAATGTGCATGGCGGCCGTCAGCACGACACCACCATCGGCGCCAACTGGTACCTCACCAGCCACTTCAAGTTCCAGGCCAACTACAGCTGGGTGGATTCCTCGCGCAATGGCGTGCATGAAACCCCGCACGTGATGGAACTGCGTGCGCAGGTGCAGTTCTAAGCTGCACTGAGCAAAAGCAGCGCGCCGGCGATTCGCGCCGACGCACTGCCGCGTCATGGCCGCGCGCCGGTTCGCTGACGCGCCGCCGGCATCGCACCGCCACAGGCATTCGACACGGCCGCATCCATCCCGGGTGCGGCCGTTGTCGTATTCGGCGCTTGCTCAGCGTGCGATGAGCGGCTGACACAGATCGCGAGCAGCGGCCAGGCAACTGCGGGCCGAGCGCCCGGAACCGTCGTCGACGCGTGGCACATGCGGCACCGAGCGCCGGCTGCGTCTGTCTGGAGTTGAGCGCAACCGTTTCTTGTTGGCCGTTACGCGCTGATGGCTACGCGATCCGGCAGCAGACCGCATACTTGCGCCCATGTACGCATCGCAACGCCGTCGCCTGCTGCTCACCTTGTCCATCGTGCTGGGCGGGATGGTGGTGGCCATGGTGGCGGCCGGGCACTTCGTCGAACAGAGCGCGCTGCACGATGAAAGCGCCACCGTGCGCCGCCAGCTGCGGCTCTACGCGCAGGCGCTGCAGCAGCGCGTGGACCGCTATCGCACGTTGCCGCAGATTCTGGCGCTGGACCCGGAGTTGCGCGCGGCCGTGTCCGGCCCGCTGTCGCCGGCACAGGTGGATGCGCTCAACCGCAAGCTCGAACGCGCCAACAATGTCACGCAGTCGTCCACGCTGACCTTGATCAACCATGACGGCGTGGCACTGGCCGCCAGCAACTGGCGGGCGCCACGGAGCAACGTGGGCGTGGATTACGCCTTCCGTCCGTATTACCAGCAGGCGCTGGCCACCGGCAGCGGCAGCTTCTACGGCATCGGCATGACCACCAGCGAGCCAGGCTACTTCCTGTCGCAGGCCATTGTCGATGGCGCCGGCCGGGCGCAGGGCGTGGTGGTGATCAAGATCGCGCTGGCTGCGCTGGAGCGCGAGTGGCTGCAGACCCCGGATATCGTGCTGGCGTCGGACGCGCACGATGTGGTGTTTCTGGCCAGCCAGCCGGAGTGGCGCTACCGCGTGCTGGCCCCGCTCAGCGACCGCGATCGCCGCGAACTGCAGAGCACCCGCCAGTACGCCGACCAGGAATTGCTGCCGCTGCGGCGCCGGCTGATCGAGCAGACCGGGTACGGCGGCGTGCTGGCCGACGTGCGCGACCCGCCGCTCGGTGCGCAGGTGCTGTGGCAGACCCTGGAAGTGCCCGAAAGCGGCTGGCGCCTGCATCTGCTGCACGACACCCGCGCCAGCGCCGCTGCCGGCCGCGCCGCGGCGATTGCCGCCGCCGGCGCGTGGCTGGCCTTGGCACTGCTGTGGTTGTTCGTGCAGCAACGGCGGCGGCTGTCGGCGCTACGCCAGCGCAGCCGGCACGAACTGGAAACCTTGCTGCAGCAACACGCCGAAGAACTGCGCACGGCCCAGGACGGCGTGGTGACCGCCGCGCAGCAGGCCAATGCCGGCCTGAGCCGCAGCCTGGAACATCTGCCGCAAGGCGTGGTGGTGATCGACGAGGCGCTCAACCTGGTGGCGTGGAATTCGCGCTATGTGGAGCTATTCCGGTTCCCGCCGGAACTGCTCAAGATCGGCCGACCGATCGAAGACCTGTTCCGCTTCAATGCACGCCGCGGCCTGCTGGGGCCGGGGCCGATCGAGGCGGCGATCGAGCGGCGCCTGAATCATTTACGCAGCGGCAAGCCGCATATGCGCGAGAGCGAAAAAGAAGACGGCACCGTGCTGGAAATCCGCGGCAATCCGCTGCCCGATGGCGGCTTTGTCACCAGTTACGCCGACATCACCAGCTACAAGAACGCCGCACGCGAACTGCGTTCGCTGGCCGACGCGCTGGAACACCGCGTGGCCGAGCGCACCCGCGACCTGGCGGCGGCCAAGCGCGAAGCCGAAAGCGCCAACCGCTACAAGACCCGCTTCGTCGCCTCGGCGGTGCACGACCTGCTGCAGCCCCTCAACGCCGCGCGCATGTTCGTCTCGGTGCTGCGCGGGCAAGTGCGCGAGGCTGGCAGCGCACGCGTGGTCGACAACATCGACGGTGCACTGGCTGCGCAGGACGCCATCCTCAACAGCCTGCTCGACATCTCGCGCCTGGAAGCGGGCAGCCTGAAGACCCAGGTGCGCGACTTTGCGCTTGCGCCCTTGCTGGACACCCTGGCGCGCGACTTCGGCATCCTGGCCGAAGACCGCGGGTTGGTGCTGGAATCGGTGCCGACCTCGGCGGTGGTATTGAGCGATGAAAACCTGCTGCGCCGCATCCTGCAGAACTTTCTGTCCAACGCCATCCGCTACACGCCGCGCGGGCGCGTGCTGATCGGCTGCCGTCGCCGTGGCGGCTGGCTGCGTATCGAAGTGCACGACCAGGGCCCCGGCATCCCCGACGCCTTGCAACACGAAATCTTCGAAGAATTCCGCCGCCTGGACGACGGCGTGGCCAACGATCGCGGCGCAGGCCTGGGCCTGGCCATCGTCGAGCGCATCGGCCGTCTGCTCGGACATCGCATCGGGCTGCGTTCCACCCTGGGCGCCGGCAGCGTGTTTTCGGTGACTGCCCCGCTGGGCGATCGCACCGCCATCGCTCGGCAACTGCCAGCGGCGGCCAGCACTGCCGAACACGGCAACGACCCCATCCTGCACGGCTGCCGGGTATGGTGCGTGGACGATGAGCCATTGGTGTGCGAAGCCACCCGCACGCTGCTGGAACGCTGGGAATGCCGCGTGGATTTCGCCGGCGGCCCGGATGAGGCATTGAGCGCTGCCAATGCCGAGGAGGTGCCGGAACTGCTGCTGCTGGATGTGCGCATGGGCGCACACCACGGCCCCATGCTGCTGTCGCAGTTGGTGGAACGCTGGCAACGCGAGCCACGGGTGATCCTGGTCACCGCAGAACCCGACCCTGTCCTGCGCGAGCATGCGCTGGATCTGGGTTGGGGATTTTTGTCCAAACCGGTCCGCCCGCCTGCCTTGCGTGCGCTGGTGACGCAGATGTTGATGCGGCGCGGGTAGCGCGCTGCCAGCGCTGCCTGCTTGCTCTCACGCGCCCAAGACCGGCAGCGCACGCACCAATCTAATCGGCACATCGGCAGGCCGCCAGCGCACCTGCGGCGACGGCATGGACGGATCGACCTTCAGGTCAGGCGGCAACGCCAGCGGCCGCTGGCGAATGCGGCATGCGCATCGTGGCGAGGGTACTGCGCGTCGCGCACTGCAGCCGCGCGGGCCGATGTTCAACGCGCATCAATCGATGAGAAAGCAGCAATTATCAACATCGACCATCTGGACCAGAATCGAGTGCCTCAGGTGTCAGACGTCCATGCATACCTATCGTGGAGGGCGATTTATGCACAGTTCCAGCGGTGAGGCAACGCAACAGTCCAAACTCGGGATGGTGCTGAGGGTGACCTCGGGCAACTTCCTCGAGCAGTTCGACTTCTTCCTGTTCGGTTTTTACGCAACGCAGATCGCCGCGGCCTTCTTCCCGGCGAGCAACGAATTCGCGTCCCTGATGATGACCTTCGCCGTGTTTGGCGCGGGCTTTCTGATGCGGCCGCTGGGTGCGGTGATCCTGGGTGCCTACATCGACGATGTCGGGCGCCGCAAAGGCCTGATCGTCACCTTGGCGATCATGGCCAGCGGTACCGTGCTGATCGTGCTGGTGCCAGGCTACGCCAGCATCGGCTTGTGGGCCCCGGCCCTGGTGCTGCTCGGGCGCTTGCTGCAGGGCTTTTCGGCCGGCGCGGAAATGGGCGGCGTGTCGGTGTATCTGGCCGAGATGGCGACACCGGGCCGGCGCGGCTTCTATGCCAGTTGGCAATCGGCCAGCCAGCAGCTTGCCATCGTCGCGGCGGCCGCGATCGGGTTTGCGCTCAACCAGCTGATGGCGCCGCAGGATCTGGCGCAATGGGGCTGGCGGATTCCGTTCGGCATCGGTTGCGTCATCATCCCTTTCATCTTCTTGCTGCGGCGAAGCCTGGAAGAGACTGCCGAATTTGCGCAGCGCCGGCAGCCGGTCACGATGAAGCAAGTGATGCGCGGGCTGGCGAACAATGCCGGCATCGTGATTGCCGGCGGCTTGATGGTCGCGCTGACGACGACCGCGTTCTATCTGATCACCGTGTACGCACCGACGTTCGGCAAGACCGTGCTCAAACTCAGCACCGGCGATGCATTGATCGTGACGCTGCTGGTGGGCGTGTCCAATTTCATTTGGCTCCCCATCGGCGGCGCACTCAGCGACCGCTTCGGCCGCAAGCCGCTGCTGGTGACCATGGCGGTGGTGTGCATCGCGACGGCCTATCCGGTGCTCGCGTTGCTTGCGGCCGCACCGAGCTTTACGCATATGTTGCAGGCGCTGCTGTGGCTGTCCTTCATCTATGGCCTCTACAACGGCGCCATGATCCCGGCGCTCACCGAACGGATGCCGGCGCATGTGCGGGTTGCGGGATTCTCGCTCGCCTACAGCCTGGCAACCGCGGTGTTTGGCGGTTTTACGCCGGTGATCTCCACCTGGCTGATCCATGTCACCGGCGACAAGGCGGCGCCCGGCTATTGGCTGGTCTTCGCGTCGGCGTGCGCGCTGGGGGCCACGCTGTTTCTGTATCGCCGCCAAGGCAATCCAGCGACGGCGACCGGCCTGGATGCTGCGGCAGGAGCGACGAAATGATGCGGAGCAGGTGGAAAAAATGGTTGGCTGCGATCGTTGCAACGGTTCTGCTGTCCACAGCGGCGGGCGCACAGGAGTTGACCGTGATGACCTCCGGCGGTTTCACGGCCGCCTTCGATCGCCTGGCGCCGCAATACACCAAGCAGACCGGGGTGAAGGTCACCACCCTTCTCGGTCCTTCGATGGGCGAAACGCCACAAGCCATTCCCAACCGGCTTGCACGCGGTGAGCATGCCGATGTGGTGATCATGGTCGGCAGCGCGCTGCAGACGCTGATCGACACAGGCTTGGTCGACCCGGCATCGCGGGTGGAACTGGCCGATTCCAGGATCGGCATGGTGGTGCGCAGCGGTGCACCCAAACCCAAGATCGACAGCGTCGAGCACTTCAAACAGACGCTGCTGCACGCCGATTCGGTGGCCTATTCCGACAGCGCCAGCGGCGTCCACATCGAAACCACGTTATTCAAAAAGTTGCAGATCCAGGGCCCGATGATGGCCAAGAGCAAGAAGATTCCGCGCATCCCGGTGGGCACGGTGGTGGCCGATGGCAGCTATCAGCTCGGCTTTCAGCAGGTGGCCGAGCTGCTTCCGGTGGCAGGCGTGGAGTTTGTCGGCAAGATCCCCGAACCGCTGCAGTCGATCACGCGCTATGCGGCGGGCGTTCCGGTCAACGCGGAGCATCCCGAGGCGGCCAAGCGCCTGCTTGCGTACCTGCAGTCGGGTAATGCGCAGGCGGTGGCGCGCGCGACCGGCCTGGACCCGGTGTCACCCTGAACGTGCGGGCATCCGTCGCACCAGTTCCGCCAGTTCCAGCGCGGTCGGTGTCAGCGTGCGTCCGCGACGTTTCAGCAGCCCCACGTTGCGCGACACCTCCGGTTCGACCAGCGGCACCGCCGCCAGCACCGGATGCGGGCCGGACGGCATGGCAATCGACGGCACGGCGGCAATACCGACGCCGGCCTCCACCAACCCCAGCAACGTGGTGACATGCCGGGTCTCGCAGATGCTCGGCTTGTCCGGCGTGAATGCAGCCAGCGCCCGATCCAGCACCAGCCGGTTGCCCGATGTCTTGTCCAGCGTGATGTAGTCGTAACCGTAGGCCTCCTGCCAGCTGACCTGTGCGCGCCCGGACAGCGGATGGTCCTGGCGGCAGGCAATCACATAGCGCTCCTGCAACAACGGTTCGAACTCCACCTCCGGCGCCAGGTTGCCGCTGAAGCTGACCCCGAAATCCGCTTCGCCGGAGGCCACTGCCGCACTGACATGACTGGCGCTGCCGTCGAACAGCCGGATGCGGATCTTGGGAAACAACTGATGCAGCCCGTGGATCGCCTGCGGCATGAAGTAGTACGCCGCAGACGGCACGCAGGCCACGGTCACCGTGCCCATCCTGCTGGACCCTGCATCGCCGATGCTCATCAGCGCCATGTCCAGATCGTCGAGCATGCGCTCGACCTGCGGCATGAACGCCTGGCCGACGGTGGTGAGCGTGACCTTGCGCGTGGTGCGCTCGAACAGTTTGACGTTCAACGCCGACTCGAGCTTGTCGATCCTGCGGCTGAGTGCCGGTTGCGTGATGCGGATGCGTTCGGCAGCGCGGCGAAAGCTGCCGTTTTCGGCAACCGCACGGAATGCCTGCAGATCGTTGAGGTCGAATTTGATGGTCACGGTGCCACGGCTTCAGTGTTCGATGGCGGTCGCCATAGCATAGACGCTTGCCTGCGGTGCTGCGTCTGACGCCAAGAGAGCCACTGCATTCGGGCGCAGTGCATGCATCGGCATGGGAACAGCCATGACTGGCCGCGGCCATTCGGACGATCAGGCAAGGATGCCGGATAACCAGGCTCACGCTCGCCCCCCGCGCCGCGGCACAGTGGCTGGCAACACGCACCACGTCGCTACCGGGAGACATCACGCATGCATCAGCCACGCTCACTGGACCACTACCGCCTGCTCGGCCGCTCCGGCCTGCGCGTCTCGCCCCTGTCGCTGGGCACCATGACCTTCGGCGAAGCCTGGGGCTGGGGCGCAGATGCAGGCGAAGCCAAACGCATCTTCGACGCCTATGCCGACCGCGGCGGCAACTTCATCGACACCGCAGTGAACTACACCAACGGCGGCTCCGAACGCATCCTCGGCGAGTTGATCAAGGACCGACGCGAACGCTTCGTGCTGGCCACCAAATTCACCATGGCGCGCGATGCGGACAACATCAATTCCGGCGGCAATCATCGCCTGAACCTGATTCGCTCGGTTGAAACCAGCCTGCGCCAACTTGCCACCGACCGGATCGACCTGCTGTACCTGCACGCCTGGGACTTCACCACCGCACCGGACGAGGTGATGCGCGGGCTGGAGCATCTGGTGCAATCGGGCAAGGTGCTTTATCTGGGCATCTGCAATACGCCGGCCTGGCGCGTGGCGCAATTGCAGACCCTGGCCGACCTGCGCGGCTGGTCGCCGTTGGTGGCGCTGCAGATCGAGTACAGCCTGGTCGAACGCAGCGTCGAACACGAGCTGCTGCCGATGGCGCGCGAACTCGGCCTGGGCGTGTTGCCGTGGTCGCCGCTGGGCGGTGGCATCCTCACCGGCAAATACAGCCGCGCCGATCTGACCGACGACAATGCGGCAGAGGTGTCGAGCAGCCGCAAGGGCGTGATCGCCTCGACCGGGCATCTCAATGCACGCGCGCTGGAGATCGCCGATGTGGTCGGTGCGGTCGCCGATGAACTGGGCGCATCGCGCTCGCAGGTGGCGCTGGCCTGGACCTTGCGCAACCCGGCCGTCGTGTCGCCGGTGATGGGCGCACGCACCTTGCAGCAGGCCGAAGACAACTTCGGCGCGCTGGAGATCGTGCTCAGCGACGCGCATGTCGCGCGCCTGGACGCGGTCAGCGCAGTGCCGCCGATCTTCCCCGAACGCTTCATCGGCAGGCCGATGGCGCAGCAGTTGATCTACGGCACCCATCACGTGCAGCTGCGCACCTAACCACCACGGAGCAGCCATGACCAGACTTTCAACCCTCGCTGCGGCAGCGCTGCTTGTCGCCGCAGCGTTCGCAGGCAATGCCGGCGCCACATCCAAGGATGCTGCATCCACAGACACCTGCGCAGAGCAACTCGTGCCCATCTGCAACAAGCGCATCGTCGAAGCGGCCTTTGCGCAGTGGCGAAACGGGGGCAGCGGTATCTTCGAGACGCTGCTGTCGCCCGAGGTGGTGTGGACCATCGAAGGCTCCGGTCCGAGCGCCGGCACCTTGCGTGGTCGCGAGGTGTTGGTCGACGCCGCGGTGCGTCCGCTGAGCGAGCGCCTGGCCTCGCCACTGCGGCCCGTGCAGCAACGCATCTGGGCCGATGGCGAGCACGTCATCGTGCAGTGGGAAGGCGTGGCCACGCTGCGCGATGGCGGCAGCTATCGCAATCGCTACGCATGGATCATGCGGATGGCCGGTGGCAAGGCGGTCGAGGTCAACGCGTTCCTGGACCTGCCCGCCTACGACGCCGTGCTGCAGCGCGGTCGCAGCCAAATGCAACGCAGGGCCAGCCCATGAGCGACAGGCCGATGAAAGCCGCCATCGCGGTGGCGCTGGGCGCCGGCTCGGCGCTCGCCTGCCCGTTCGCGGCAGCTGCGCAACCGCCTAAGGCGCCGACCACTATCGCGACCCAGCAACCAGGACATCCGATGCAAGCACACCCCTATCTCGGCATGTGGGTCACCGGCGACGGACGGATCCGGCAGGAACTCCTGCCGAACGGCCGCTACGACGAGGCCCGCGGCACGCGCCAAAGCGCCTACCAGGGCCGTTACGAAATCACCGGCACTCACATCGAATACTGGGACGACACCGGCTTCACCGCCGATGGCCGCTTCGTCACCGACGACGAGCTGCATCATGGCGGCATGGTGTTCTATCGGCAGCCGCCGGCCTAGAGCCAATAGACACTGCGGCAGTCGCCATGCGGCTGGTGCTCGCTGCCACATGTAGCTGTGCGTGCACTGAGGGTCTGAGTACGCAGTCCATGCTCACCTGACGACTGCTCGCTGCGTTTTGCCAGCCGCTCTTGATGCGCAGGCGCAATGCCTGCATGCGTTCTGCGGGATGTGTCATGTGGGCTGCAGACGGCAATGCGCGGCCACCCGTTGCGCAGGCTAGCTCAGCCCTCGCCTTCCGGCTCCAGCGCCTTGACCAACACCGCGGCCTGGGTGCGGCTGTAGCAGTCGAGCTTTTTCAGGATCGCGGTGACATGCACCTTGACGGTGTTCTCGGCCAGGCCCAGTTCGTGCGCGATCTGCTTGTTGAGCAGGCCATCGGCCAGGCTCAGCAGCACACGGAACTGTTGTGGCGTGAGCTGGGCGAGTTTGGAAGCCAGTTGTGCGTCGGCCTCCGAACGCTCGGCGGTCATCGGCGGGAACCAGGTGCCGCCTTCCAGCACGCTGGCCACCGCGGTGCCGATCGATTCGGCCGGCGTGGATTTGGGAATGAACCCGGCCGCGCCGAACTGCTGCGCACGCCGGATCACACGCGGATGATCGTTGGAGGAGATCACCACCACCGGAATGTCCGGGTGTTCGCCACGCACGTGCAACAACGCCGAAAAACCGCGTGCACCGGGCATGGCCAGATCCAGCAGCACCAGCTCGGCCTGCGGATGCGAACGCAGCATGGCACTCAGGGTGGCAGCGCTGGAGGCTTCCACCACGTTGGCCTGCGGCAGGGTCTGCTGCAGCACGTGGATGACGGCGGCGCGGAACAGCGGGTGGTCGTCGGCGACGAGAATGGTGAGATCAGCCATGCGCCAAGTCTGGCACAGCGCCGCCGCCGATGCCTTGCACTAGAGCGTGTCATGTACGTTGAAGTGAGTGCGAAGCGGAGGGTTGGCCGTCAGCGGCACGGAGCGGGTGCTGCGTGGCGCCGGCTTGGCTGGCGCCAAGACAAGCCAAGCGGTGGCCGCTCCACACCGCTGACGGCCAACGCATCTCATCTCAACGTGCATCACACGCTCTAACGCGGCGGCTGCGTGCTCGCCCGCCAGGCGTCCAGGAACTGGCGGCGCTTGAGCTTGTCCAGATACACCAGCAGACCGGGGCCGAGCGGGATCGGGCGGAACGGTGGCTGCGCCGAACCGCCGCGGCCACCGGCGGCCGGCAGGATCGGCATCAGCCGCGCCTCGCGCGACAGCACCTGCTGGCCGCGCGGCGAAAGCAGGTAGTCCAGAAACCGGCGCGCCTCCGGCGCATGCGGCGCCGTCTTGGGGATCACCGCCGTGCGCAGCGCCACCAGCGTGTAGTCCTGCGGCTGCACGATGCCCAGCGGCGCGCCCGCATCGATGCGGGCCTGCGCGTAGGAGCCAAGCACGTTGTAGGCCAGCAGGAGCTCGCCACGGCTGACCCGGTCGAGCAGGCTGCCGGTGCGCTCCTCCAATACCACCCGGTTGGCCCCCAGCGCCGCGAGCAGCGCGCCGGCGATACTGCCCACCTGGCCGTCCTGGGTCGCGAACAGATACCCCACGCCGCTGCGTTCGACATCGTAGGTGCCGACCTTGCCGCGCAGCGGTGCATCGGGCGCGCGCAACAACGCCAGCAACTGCCGGCGCGTGCGCGGCACGCGGGCGGCATCCAGCTTGCGCGTGTTGTAGACGATGGCCACCGGCTCGTAGCTGATGCCGAACACTTCATGGCGCCATTGCGCCCACGCCGGCAAGGCTTCGGTCTGTGCGGAGCGATGCGCCAACGCGTGGCCGTCGTTCACCAGTTTGGTCTGCAGATCCATGCTGGCGCTGATCAGCATGTCTGCAGCAGGTGCGCCATGGCCTGGGTGCAGATAACGGTCATAGATGTCCCAGGCAATCACGTCTTCGTAGATCACCTCGGTGCCCGGATGCAGCCGCTGGTAATCCCGGATGACTGCGCCGAACACTTCCAGGTCGGTGGAGCCCTGCACGCGCAGCTGCACACGCACCGGGCCCTGTGCAGGAAAGCGCCGCACATCGCCGGGCGCCGCGCAGGCGAGGCCATGGACCAGCAGCAACAGCAGCATCCACATCGCCCGCATCACGCGTCTCCTCCGGGAAAATGCAGCGAGGCGATCAAGCCGCCACCGATGCGGTTGGACAGATCGATGCGCCCGCCATGCGCTTCCACCACGCGCTTGACGATGGCCAACCCCAGCCCGGCGCCGCCGGCCGGGGCATCCGCCCCCCGCACGAAACGCTCGAACACACGCTCGGCTTCGGCCGCCGGAATGCCCGGGCCATGATCGGCAATGGTCAGCACGTGGTGGTTGCCGTCGCTGGTGAGCGCCACCTGCAGCGGGGCACCGGCACCGTATTTGCAGGCGTTGTCGATCAGGTTTTTCAGCGCCTCGCGGAGCAGCAAGGCATCGCCGCGCAGCAGCGCCGGTTTCGGGTCGATCGCCAGCTGCACGCGCGGTGCGCCTGGGCTGCGCGGCAGCGCTTCGTGCAGGGCCTGATGCAGTACATCGGCCAGATCCACGGTGGCAAAGCGCTGCAGGTTGGCGCGGTGGATCACGCTGGCATCGCTGAGCAACTGATTGAGCAGCCGGCTCATATGGCTGGCGTTGCGCTCGATCGCCACCAGGCTGCGTTGCATCTCGTGCGGGTCGTCGTCGTCCATCGCCAGCTGCGCCTGCGCGCGCAAGGCCGCCAGTGGTGTGCGCATCTGGTGCGCGGCTTCGGCCATGAAGGCGCGCAGGGTTTCGTTGCTGGACGATAGCCGCGCCATGAACCGGTTGAGCGCGGTCACCATCAACTGCATTTCCTGCGGCGCCGGCACGTTCAGCGGCTTGAGGTCGGAGGGTTCGCGCCGCGACAGATCGCGCTCGATGCGCTGCAGCGGCCGCAACGCGCGGTAGACCCCCAGCCACACCAGGCCCAGCGCCAGCAGCGACAGCACGCCGATCGCCACCAAGGCGTTGAGCACCACATCGCGCGCCACCGCATCGCGTGCGCGCCGGGTCTGGCCCACCTGCACGCGCACCTCGCCCTGCCCCGAGGCCGACGCCACCCGATGCATCACCACCGCAAAGCGCACCGGCTCGCCGCTGTACTGCGCATCGAACAGCAGCGGCCGCTCGTCGCGGGGCGCACGCGGCGGCGGCGGCAGCGTGTCTTCGCCGGTGATGGTGCGGCCCTGCGCATCGAACACGCGATAGAACACGCGGTCTTCCGGCGCCATGCCGAGCAGATCCAGCGAGGCATACGGCAGATCCACCTGCCAGTCACCGCCGACCAACGCCACGCTGTCGATGATCGACAGCGCCGAGGACACCAGCAGGTGATCGTAGGACCGATTGGCCGCCCGCTCGCCGTAATCGCGTGCGGCAAAGAACAGCACCACCGCACCCAGCAGCGACAGGCTGCCCAGGTACAGCAGCAAGGTGCGCCGGATCGACGGTGCCACCACCAGCGGCTCAGCCATCGGCGCCCGGCTCCACCGGCGCATGCGGGTCGGCTTCTTCGAGTTTGTAACCGGCACCGCGCACGGTGACGATACGCAACGGCGCGGCGGCCAGCTTGCGCCGCAGCCGGCCGACATACAGCTCGATCGCATTGGGGCCGGCGTCGTCGTCGAAGCCGAACAAGCCGTTGCCGATCTCGTCCTTGCCAACCACCTGTCCGAGCCGTCCGATCAGGATCTCGAACAGGCGATATTCGCGATTGGGCAACTCGATCGGCACGCCATCCAGCAGCAGCGTGTGCGCGGCATTGTCGAAGACGAATCCGCCGATCTGCACCACCTCGCTGGCCTGCCCCCGGTTACGCCGCAGCAACACGCGGCAACGCGCTTCGAACTCACGAAAGTCGAACGGCTTGCCCAGGTAATCGTCCGCACCGACATCCAGTGCCTGCACGCGGTCTTCGATGCCATCGCGCGCAGTCAGCATCAGCACCGGCGTGGTATCGCCCCGCTCGCGCATGCCGGCCAGCACCCGCAGCCCATCGAGTTTGGGCAGACCGATGTCCAGCACCACCAGATCGAAGCTCTGATACCGCAGCACGCTGGCCGCCGCCAACCCATCGGCCTGCCAATCCACCGCATGTCCGCTACGGCGCATGCGCCGCACGATGGCATCGGCGAGATCGGCATTGTCTTCGACCAGCAGAAGGCGCATGGGGCAGGGATTCGTGAATAGGGATTGGGGATTCGGAACAGCGGTTGGTCGCGGCCGGAAGGTAACAGGCCACGCGTACAAAAGCTCGCCGCTGTTGCAACTCTGCTTTTACGAATCCCAAATCCCGACTCCCCAATCCCCGCCCCCAAACGACAGGTCCATGACAGCTTCGCCGGACTAGGCTGCTGCCAACGCGCCGCGGCGGTTGTGCGGTGCATTGCCAAACGTGATTCACACCTGTACCTGGGAGGGTCTGTGAGCAACGACACCTTGCGTTTGCGTGCCTTGGGCGCCTGCGCGGCGATCTGCCTGGCACCGGCGGCACATGCAGCCGACGAGGCCGGCCCGGTCACTGCCGAAGTGGGCGGGCGCGTGCATTGGGACTTCACCATGTTCGACAACGACGACCGTGGTGCACGCGAGCACAACGACACCCAGTTCCGCCGCGTGTGGCTGGACGTGTCCGGCAAGTTCTACGGTTTCAACTACAAGGCCGAGGCGGATTTCGCCGGCCTGCAATACGAGGCGGGCAGCCGCGGCATCCTGGCGCGCGATGTCTATATCGCCAAGAAGTTCTCGGCCGGTACGTTGACCGTTGGCCAATTCAAGCAGTACTTCTCGCTCGACGATCGCACCGGCTCCAACTACGGCCCGTTCCTGGAACGCGGCTACGCCTCGACCACGCTGGCGCCGATCTACCGCAAGGCCATTTCCTGGCAGACCAGTCGCCCGAATGCAACCTGGTCAACGTCCGCCTACAGCCTGGAAAGCATCGACAATTCTTCGACCAAGGGCGGTGCGCTCGGCACGCGCCTGACCTACGCGCCGGAGATGGGCCAGGCGCGCTTGCGCCACCTGGGTGTCTCGCTGGCGCACGAGCGCTATTCGCATCCGGGCAGCGGGGGCGCTTCATCGCTGCTGATCCGCCCACGTCCGGAAAACGATCTGGCCAACAATAGCCGCATCACCCTGGCGCGCTTTGCCGATGGCCGCGATACCGATTTCGACAAATGGTCGCTGGAATATGCAGAAGTGCTCGGCCCGTGGTCGTGGCAGAGCGAATTCAGCGGTGGCCTGCTCGACGATGGCGCGCAGCACGCCAAGGTGTTGGCCAGCTATGGGCTGGTCAGCTGGTTCGTCACCGGCGAATCGCGCGGGTACGACCGCAAGACCGGCCGCTTCAGCCGCATCGCCACGCCCAACCGCCCCTCCGGTGCGTTCGAGCTGGCATTGCGCTACGACTACATGCGTGGCGGCCAGCATCTGGACAGGCAACCGGACTTCATCAACGCAAGCACGCAGTCGTGGACGCTGGGCGGCAACTGGTATTTCAAGCCGAACCTGCGCGTGATGCTCAACGTGATCGATAGCCACAACCGCGATCGCATCGCCAACGCAGTGGTCGACCACACGCTGGCGGTAACCGGCCGCTTTCAGTACGACTTCTGATGCGCAACTGCATCGTGTCGGCAATCAGAAACACCGACGTGCGCACGCTGTTCGCGCATAGCGGCGCAACGCGCCGCTACCGCGGCAGGTACGCGCGCAACGCCGCGCTTGCGCTAGCTCGCGTACGTCCAGCAGCAACCGCATACCTGCATCGTCGGCGCTGCGCACCTTGCGCAACGCTGAGCTCCACTCTCCCCCTGCCGTACGCCTCAAAGGATTCTCCCGCATGCTGACCGCGCTCGGTTTCGGAATGGTGATCACCTTCATGTACCTGATCATGAGCAAGCGGTTGTCGCCGCTGGTAGCTCTGATCACGGTGCCGATCGTGTTCGCGTTGTTGGGCGGCTTCGGCACCGGCATCAACGAGATGATGCTCGAAGGCATCAAGAAGATCGCGCCCACCGGCGTCATGTTGATGTTCGCCATCCTGTATTTCGGGGTGATGATCGATGCCGGGCTGTTCGATCCGCTGGTCGGCCGCATCCTGCGCCTGGTCAAGGGCGATCCGCTGAAGATCGTGATGGGCACAGCGATCCTGGCGCTGCTGATCTCGCTCGACGGCGACGGCTCCACCACCTACATGATCACCGTCTCTGCGATGTTGCCGCTGTACCAGCGCCTGGGCATGAACGCGCTCAACCTCACCTGCGTCACCATCCTGTCCAGCGGCGTGATGAACCTGACCCCGTGGGGCGGCCCCACCGCGCGTGCCGCTACCGCGCTGCATGTGGATCCGGCCGATGTGTTCGTGCCATTGGTGCCGGCCATGGTGTTGGCGATCGCCGGCATTCTCACGCTGGCCTGGTATCTGGGCATGCGCGAACGTCGCCGCCTGGGCGTGGTGCGCCTGCCGGCGGACGGCAACTGGCTGGACACCAGCATCCCGGAAGACAACGACGCATTGCCGCGCGTGGAAGACACCGAAGACATGAAGCGGCCCAAGCTGCTGTGGGTGAACCTGATCCTGACCCTGGCGCTGATGGGCGCGCTGGTGGTGGGCGTGCTGCCGATGCCGGTGTTGTTCATGATCGGCTTTGCGCTGGCGCTGATGATCAACTACCCGAACCTCGCCGAGCAGCGCCGCCGCCTGGTCAATCACGCCGGCAACGTGCTGTCGGTGGTGTCGCTGATTTTCGCTGCGGGCATCTTCACCGGCATCCTGTCCAACACCGGCATGGTCGAAGCGATGTCGCGCAGTTTTCTGGCCGTCATTCCCGACAGCTGGGGCCCGTATCTGGCGGTGATCACGGCGATCGTCAGCATGCCGTTTACGTTCTTCATGTCCAACGACGCGTTTTATTTCGGCGTGCTGCCGATCCTGTCCGAAGCGGCCGGCCACTATGGCATCACCCCGGTGGAAATGGCCCGCGCCTCGCTTGCCGGCCAGCCGGTGCACCTGCTCAGCCCCCTGGTGCCCTCGACCTATCTGCTGGTCGGCCTGGCCAAGGTCGACTTCGCCGACCATCAACGCTTCACGCTCAAGTGGGCGGTGCTGATTTCGCTATTGATGCTGGGCGGCGGGTTGTTGTTTGGTCTGTTCCCTTTGGCGCGCTAGCCGCGCGCCGGGATTCGGCATTCGGGATTGGGGATTCGCAAAAGCGAATACCGCTGCCCGCTATTGCGAATCCCGTCATCCCCAATCCCGAATCCCAACTCCGAAGGAGTGACACCCAATGACTCTCCGCATCGCATACGTCACCAGTGGCATGGGCAGTGTCGGTACCGCGATCTGCCAGAAACTGGCGCGCAGCGGGCACACCGTGGTTGCCGGTTGCGGGCCCAATTCGCCGCGCAAGGCGTCGTGGCTGCGCGAGCAGCGCGAGTTGGGCTTCGATTTCGTGGCATCCGAAGGCAATGCCGCCGATTGGGAATCCACCGTGGCTGCGTTCGCCAAGGTCAAGGCCGAAGTCGGCGAGATCGATGTGCTGGTCAACAATGCCGGCGGCAGCCGCGACACCTTGTTCCGGCAGATGAGCCGCGACGACTGGAATGCGGTGATCGCCAGCAACCTGCATTCGTTGTTCAACATCACCAAGCAGGTGGTCGATGGCATGACCTCGCGCGGCTGGGGGCGCATCGTCAATATCGGCTCGGTCAGCGCGCACAAGGGGCAGATCGGCCAGATCAATTTCGCCACCGCCAAGGCGGCGATGCATGGTTTCAGCCGTGCGTTGGCGCAAGAGGTCGCCTCGCGCGGGGTCACCGTCAACACCATCTCGCCCGGCTATATCGCCAGCGCCTCGATCAGCAGCTTTCCGCCGGATGTGCTCGATCGCCTGGCCACCTCGGTGCCGGTGCGCCGGCTCGGCAAACCGGCCGAAGTTGCCGGACTGTGCGCCTGGCTCGCCTCCGATGAGGCCGCCTATGTCACCGGCGCCGATTACGCGGTGAATGGCGGGCTCTACATGGGCTGAGCGAGCGCGCAAACGAGGTCGGTTGCGCTGTACGACAACACGCTCTCGCCGCGCACCGCTGCATGTCTCGCTGCCCACCTGCCCCGCACGTCCGGCGCCCGATCTGCGGCAGCGCCCACAAGGCCAGCAGATCCGTGCGCGTGCGCGTGTGCGCCGCGCCCGCGCGCGCAAGCAGCCGCCACCGTGCGAACAACCCGCCTCTAGTGCGAACTGATTACACTCTGGCTTTTCCGCAGCGCGCTGCCATGGCCAAACCTTCAGACCGCACCACGCTCACTGCCCGTCCGCAGATGGCCGACATCGCGCGCATGGCGGGCGTGTCCGAGTCCACCGTGTCGCGGGCCCTGGCCGGCAGCCCGGTCGTGGCCGAACGCACGCGCGCCTACATCAAGCAGATTGCGGCCGATGCCGGCTACCAGGTCGACCCGGTGGCACGCAGCCTGCGCGCCAAACGCTCCAACACCGTGAGCGTGGCAGTGCCGATGATGCATGCGCTGGATCAGCCGCTTTCGGACCCGTTCCTGATGACCATGCTGGCGCTGCTGGCCGAAGAACTCACCGGACGCGGCTACAGCATGCTGCTCTCCAAACTGGACCGGCATCAGGATGGCTGGGTGGAACAACTCGCGCGCGGCAGCCGCTCCGACGGCGTGATCGTGCTGGGGCAAAGTTCCGAACACGCCGCGCTGGATGCAGCCGCACGCGACGGCCTGCCGATGGCGGTATGGGGCAGCCGCATCGATGGGCAGTCGTACATCAGCGTGGGTAGCGACAATTTCCAGGGCGGCGTGCTCGCCACCGACCATCTCATCGCCAGCGGCCGCCAGCGCATCGCCTTTCTGGGCGACGACCAATTGCCCGAGGTGGCACCGCGGTTTGCCGGCTATCGCCACGCGCTGGAGCGACACGGGCTGGAATTCGATACGCGGCTGCACGCGCGCAGCCATTTCGTCAGCGAAGATGCCTACCGCCTTACCCGCGCGATGCTCAAGAAAGCCGACCCGCCCGATGGCCTGTTCGCCGCCTCCGATGTCATCGCCGTGGGTGCAATCCGCGCCCTGGTCGAGGCCGGCCATCGCGTGCCGCAGGACATTTCGCTGGTGGGCTTTGACGACATCCCGCTGGCCGCCTACAGCCAACCGCCGTTGACCACCGTGCAGCAGGATCTGGGCCTGGCCGCGCGGTTGTTGGTAGACCGGCTGCTGGCGTTGATTGCAGGCGAGCAGGTGCAATCGGTTGAAATGCCGGTGAAGCTGGTGGTGCGCGAGTCGGCGTGAGGCGGAGATTCGGGATTCGGGATTGGGAGATACCAGCCCGGCAACCCGCTTCCTTCTCCCGCCTGCGGGAGAAGGTGCCCGAAGGGCGAATGAGGGCCGGCGGCCAGCCGATCCACCGTACTCGCCACCCCAGGCAACCCGGCAGGCACTCGCGTCTGGCATCTGCGGCAGCCAGCGATGTCAGCCCCGCATTGCTACGCCCCTGCCGGGCTCGTCCCCTGCTTGCGGCCCCGTACGCACAGCATCGCCGCTGCCGCTGCCAGCATCAGCGCGCCGGCCAGACGGACCACGTTGCGCGGGTCGCCGTGCAGCACATGCTCGTAATACAGCGGCAAGGTGACGATCTGGATCAGCATCGGCAGCACGATGAACAGGTTGAACAAGCCCATGTACACGCCGGTGCGCTCGGACGGGATGCTGTCGGCCAGCATCAGATACGGGTTGCCCATCATGCTGGCCCAGGCCAGGCCAATGCCGATCATCGGCAGCAGCATCAGCCAGCGATTTTCGATGCCAGGCAGCAGCCACATGCCGATACCGGCGGCGACCAGGCAGGCCGCATGCGTGTACTTGGGACCGAAGCGACGCACCACCGGCACCATCGCAAACGCCGCCAGAAACGCAACGAAGTTATAGAACCCGCCGATCTGTCCATTGACCAGGCCGGCCTCGCGGAAACCATGCGAGGTGGGGTCGGTGGTGCCGAACAACGTGGTCGACAGCGACAGCACGATGTATTGCCAGTAGCAAAAGATCGCGTACCACTGAAACAGCATCACCGGGGCCAACTGGCGCATGGTGGGCGGCATCTCGCGCAGCGCGCTGCCGATTTCGCGCACCGTCGCACCCAGCCCGGCGCCGCGCTGGCGGATGCGTGCGATCTCTGCCGGCGCGATCGCCGGCTCGCGTACGCTGCGTGCGGTGAGCAGGATCGAGCCTGCTGAAAAGCCCGCGCCGATCACGAACGCGGCAATGGTGACATAAGGGATGTGGTGTGCGTTGGCAGCGTCCTGGTTCATGCCCATCCACACCAGCAACGGCGGCGTGAGGTAGGCCAGCGTCTGCGCAAGGCCGGTGAATGCGCTCTGGGTGAGATACCCCAGCGGTCGCTGCGGCGGCGCCAGTACGTCACTCACCAGCGCACGGTAGGGCTCCATCGCCACGTTGTTGGCCGCATCCAGCACCCACAGCAGGCATACCGCCATCCACAGCGCGGTACTGAACGGCATCGCCAGCAGGCACAGGCTGCACACCAGCGCGCCCAGCACCATGTACGGCATGCGCCGGCCCCACCGCGTCACCGAGCGGTCGCTCCACGCCCCTACGAACGGCTGCAGCACCAGGCCGGTGATCGGCCCGGCCAGCCACAGGTACGGCAGGTTGGCGTGGTCGGCGCCCAGATAGTTGTAGATCGGGCTCATGTTGCTCTGCTGCAGCCCGAAGCTGTATTGCACGCCAAAAAACCCGGCGTTGAGCGCCAGGATGCGCGCGAAGGAGAGCTTAGGAACGGTCGACGACATGCAAGGCCCTGGGCATCGGTGCGGCTCCCGGTGGCCGCAGCGCACTGTACCCTGCCGTTGATGCAATCGATTGTAACGCTGCATCGCAGCACGTTTCCCCATCTGAAATAAATCAGATGCAACTTGCCATTTATGTTGCGACGCAAGATTGCAATCGATTGTAGTGCAGCGTATTACTGCGCTCGCACTGCAGGCCACATGGCCACTCCCTGGGAGGGGACGATGCAGGCGTCGGCACACCACCATCTGTGAGAGAGAGAATCGCAATGTCCACCTTGCACACCATGCGCCTGCATGCCCTGGCCTGCGCGGTCGTCTCCTGCCTGTGCGCGCCCGTCGCGCTGGCCCAGGACACCGCCGCCGCTGCGCCGGCCACGCCGCCGGCTGCCGACAGCGCCGCGGTCAATCTGGATTCGGTGTTCGTCACCGGCACCTCCACCGCCACCGCCACCACCAAATTGAAATCCAGCGTCTCGGTCAGCACCGTCGGCGCCGAGGCGATCGAACAATCGGCGCCGCGCAGCACGGCAGAAATCTTCCGCAACATTCCCGGCATCCGCTCCGAATCCAGCGGTGGCGAAGGCAATGCCAACATCGCCGTGCGCGGTTTGCCGGTGGCCTCCGGCGGTGCGAAATTCCTGCAACTGCAGGAAGACGGCCTGCCGGTGATGGAGTTCGGCGATATCGCCTTCGGCAACTCGGACATCTTCCTGCGTTCGGATTTCACCCTGGACCGCATCGAAGCCATCCGCGGCGGTTCGGCGTCCACCTTCACCAGCAACGCGCCCGGCGGCATCATCAACTTCATCAGCAAGACCGGTGACACCGCAGGCGGCAGCGTCGGCGTCAGCCGCGGCCTGGACTACGACAACACCCGCATCGACTTCGATTACGGCGCACCGTTCGCCGAGCAATGGCAGTTCAACATTGGCGGCTTCTTCCGCCAGGGCGATGGCGTGCGCGATGCCGGCTACACCACCGACAAGGGTGGCCAGCTCAAGGCCAACCTCACCCGCCTGTTCGACAACGGCTACGTGCGCCTGTACGGCAAATACCTCAACGACCGCGCCGCCGGCTACCTGCCGGTGCCCACCTCGGTGCGCGGCCGCGATGGCTCGCCAGACCTGGGTGGCTTTCCCGGTTTCGATCCAGGCAACGACACCTTGTACAGCCGCAACTTTCGCACCGACGTGGGCCTGGACGGCAACAACCAGACGCGCCGCACCGATCTGGGCGACGGCATGCATCCCATCTCGCGCACCATCGGTGCCGAGGCCTGGTTCGACCTGGGCAATGGCTGGAACCTGAGCGAGAAGTTCCGCGTCGCCGACAACAGCGGCCGCTTCGTCAGCCCGTTCCCGGCCGAAGTCACCGACGCCGCGTCGCTGGCCGCTTCCATCGGCGGTGCCGGTGCGCAACTGGTGGAAGCCGGCGGACCCAATGCCGGCCAGGCCTACACCGGCAACGCGATTCGCACCCACCTGTTCAACGTGGCCATCAACGACCTGGGCAACGTCACCAACGACCTCAGCGTCTCGCGCGAGTTCGGCGGCGACGGGCGCACGCTGAACCTGCGCATGGGCTATTACAGCTCACGCCAGACCATCGACATGGACTGGACCTGGAACTCGTACGTGCAGAGCCTGGGCCGCAATTCGCGCTTGCTCAACGTGGTGGACGCGGCCGGCGTCTCACGCTCGCAGAACGGCCTGTACGCCTACGGCACGCCGTTCTGGGGCGACTGCTGCGTCACCCGCAGCTACGACGTGCGCTACGACGTCAACGCGCCCTACGTTGCGCTCACCTTCGACAGCGGCAAGTTCAGCGTCGACGGCAGCCTGCGCTACGACATGGGCGATGCGCGCGGCAGCTACAACGGCACTGCCATCGCACAGAACCTGGATGTCAACGGCGATGGCGTGATCCAACCGGTGGAACAGCGCGTGGCCACGGTGGACACCGCCAATTCGCGCCCGGTGGACTACGACTGGAATTACCTGTCGTACTCGCTGGGCGGCAACTATCTGATCACCGACGACCTGGGCGCGTTTGCGCGCATCAGCCGCGGCGCACGCGCCAACGCAGACCGGTTGTTGTTCGGCGTGGTGCGCGACGACGGTTCGGTGTCTTCCGAGGAAGGCGTCAACGTGGTGCGCCAGGCCGAAGCCGGCCTGAAGTGGCGCCGCGACGGGCTGAGCCTGTTCGCCACCGCGTTCTCGGCACGGACCCAGGAGCAGAATTTCGAAATCACCAGCCAGCGGTTCTTCAATCGCAGCTATGAAGCGCACGGCGTGGAACTGGAAGCCAGCTATCGCTACCAAGGCTTCACCCTCAACGGCGGCCTGACCTGGACCGATGCAGAGATCTCGCGCGATCAGATCACCCCGGAAAATACCGGCAACGTGCCGCGTCGTCAGGCCGATGTGGTGTGGCAGCTCACACCCAGCTACCGCGGCGACAGCTACCAGTTCGGCGTGAACCTGATCGGCACCACCGACGCCTACACGCAAGACGCCAATCAGTTGAAGATGCCCGGCTATACGCAGGTGAACCTGTTCGGCGACTACCGCGTCACCGACGCGCTCACCGTGGCGCTCAACGTCAACAACCTGTTCAACACCTTTGGCCTGACCGAAGCCGAAGAGGCGACCATCCCGGCCAATGGCATCATCCGCGCGCGCTCGATTGCCGGCCGTACCACCAGCATCAGCCTGCGTTACGACTTTTAAGGACCCCGCGCCGGGCCCTGCCCGGCGACCTCTGATGAGCACCTCCCCGATCGATTCCACCGCATTGCGCGCGGCCTTCGCCGCGCCGCTGGACCCGCAACGCGCCGACGTGCTGTTGTCGCGCTACGACCAGCACGCGTCGCGTTTGCTGGATGCCTTGCACGCGCTCTACGGCCAGCGTGCCGACTATGCATCGTGGCTGGCGCAGTGGCTGGGCGAGATAGGCACGATCGCCCGGCAACGCCCGCAAGCCTTGCAAGCGCTCGACAGCACCCGGCACGCCGGTTGGTTCGGCGAACAGCACATGCTCGGCTACAGCGCCTACGCAGACCGCTTTGCCGGCACGCTGCAGGGCGTGGCCGAACGCGTGCCGTATCTGCAGGAACTGGGCGTGCGCTACCTGCATCTGCTGCCATTCCTGCGCGCACGCGCCGGCGACAACGACGGCGGCTTTGCGGTCAGCGACTACGGCCAGGTGGCACCCAGCCTGGGCACCAACGACGACTTGATCGCACTCACCACCCGCCTGCGCGAAGCGGGCATCAGCCTGTGCGCGGACTTCGTGCTCAATCACACCGCCGACGATCACGCCTGGGCACAGGCGGCCCGCGCCGGCGATGCACGTTATCTGGATTACTACCACCACTTTGCCGACCGCAGCCTGCCCGACCGGTACGAAGCCACGCTGGGGCAGGTGTTTCCGCACACAGCGCCTGGCAACTTCACCTGGGTGGACGACACCGCGCAATGGATGTGGACCACGTTCTATCCGTATCAATGGGATTTGAACTGGAGCAACCCGGCCGTATTCGGCGATATGGCCCTGGCGATGCTGCGGCTGGCCAACCTGGGCGTGGAAGCATTCCGCCTGGATTCCACGGCCTATCTGTGGAAGCGTATCGGCACCGATTGCATGAACCAGCCCGAAGCGCACACCTTGCTGGTGGCTCTGCGCGCGGTGACCGATATCGTCGCGCCGGCGGTGGTGATGAAGGCCGAAGCCATCGTGCCGATGACGCAACTGCCGCCATACTTCGGGAGCGGCACGGACCAGGGCCACGAATGCCATCTGGCCTATCACAGCAGCTTGATGGCGGCCGGCTGGTCGGCGCTGGCGTTGCAACGCGGCGACATCCTGCACAACGTGATCGCGCACAGCCCACCGCTGCCGCGCCACTGTGCATGGTTGAGTTATGTGCGTTGCCATGACGATATCGGCTGGAATGTGCTGCAGCACGAAGCCAGCGGCAATGCAGCGCAACCGCCGTTTTCGCTACGCGATGTGGCGCGCTTCTATGCCAACGCGGTGCCTGGCAGTTACGCGCGCGGCGAGAGTTTCCAGAGCAGCGGCGACGGCGTGCATGGAACCAATGGCATGGCTGCTGCACTTGCGGGCATCCAGGCCGCGCAGGAGGCAGGCGATGCGGCGGCGTTGGCGGTTGCAGTGGACCGGCTGGTGTTGCTGTATGCCATTGCGCTTGCCATGCCGGGTGTCCCGCTGATCTACATGGGCGACGAATTGGCGATGGTCAATGACCCCGGCTATCGCGACGATCCGCTCCGCCAGCATGAAGGCCGTTGGCTGCATCGGCCGGCGATGGATTGGCAGCTTGCCGCGCAACGTCACGATGCCAACAGCCTGAGTGGCAAGGTGTACCGACGTTTGCGTGGATTGATCCGGAAACGTACCGCACTCACCGCGTTGGCGGCGGATCAGGCATTGGGCAGCATCGCGTTGAACGATGCTCGCGTGTTCGCGTTGACGCGTGGCGAGAGCTTTATCGCCTTGCATAACTTCAGTGACCAGCCGCTCGACGTGGAGCTTGCGGCGGTCGGCGTCGATGGATGGACGCTGCTGGCCATCGACGACGCGGTCGATGCTGCGGCCGTGAGCGACGATGTATCGATCGTGCTTCCGCCTTACGGCGTGCGTTGGTTGCAGCGTAAGGGCTGAACATACCCGATAGGCGTAAGCGGTGATTGGCCGCGCGTTTGGTGAGCCGCATCTTCGCCTAAGCGCGCTCCGCGCAATCACCTACTGATGCAAGCGCAGCATGGCCCGCGCACCAGGAGCGCGCGGGCCATGCCTTGAGCCCCGACGGGAACGGGGCTTTTTCAAGACCCGTCAATTGCCAGGAATCAGCGCTTTGCCAGCGCCAGCAGCGTTTCTGCGGTTTTCTCCGAAGACGCCGGGTTCTGACCGGTGACCAGGGTGCCGTCGGTGACCACGTACACGCCCCAGTCGGCGCCCTTTTCGTACTTGCCGCCGAGTTCGGTCAGCACGTCTTCGACCAGGAACGGCACGATCTTGGTCAGGCCCACGCCCTCTTCTTCGCTGTTGGTGAAACCTGTGACGCGGCGGCCATTGACCAGTGGCTTGCCGTCGCTACCCTTGACCCGACGCAGCGCGCCTGGTGCGTGGCACACCAGACCATGCGGCTTGTTGGCCTTGGCAAAGGTCTCGATCAGCGCGATGGAATCGGCGTCTTCAGCCAGATCCCAGAGCGGGCCGTGGCCGCCCGGGTAGAACAGCACATCGAAGTCCTCGGCCTTGATGTCGGCCAGACGGTGCGTGCTAGCGAGGGCCTTCTGCGCATCCTGGTCCTGCTTGAAGCGTTTGGTGGCGTCGGTTTGTGCGTCGGGCTCGTCGCTCTTGGGATCCAGCGGCGGCTGGCCACCCTTGGGCGAGACAAGGGTGATGTCCGCGCCTGCATCCTTGAACACGTAATACGGCGCGGCAAATTCTTCCAGCCAAAACCCGGTCTTCTTGCCGGTGTCACCAAGCTGGTCGTGGGACGTCAGTACCATCAAAACTTTCATCGCATTGCCTCGTGTCATGGCCCAACTGGGCAAGGCGGCCAGTGTGCAGTTCAGCCCGTTGCAGCCTCGTGTAGAGCGCGTGGTGCCCGCTGCATGTGTTCATGAATGTTGCGATCGCGTCCAACAAGCCAATGCAGTTGACAGGCGCGCCGCCGGTGCTCCGGGCGCCGCACGTGTCTTTTTACATGCCGGCTTTTGCGCGCCATTCGCGCCCACCCAACAATGTCTCGCCAGCTGTGTCAGCAACTGTCGGGCGCTGCGATGCGCCGCAACGGCAGCAAACGCCTCGCCTCACACATTCATTGCCGGCGGCTGCAGCTGATCCATGCGGATGCGGTTGGCGAACAACGAAAACGCCAGCATGCCGGCCAGCCCGCTGACACGGCTCACCCACGGCGGCAGCCAGCGTGGCGCGACCAGCACGCCGCTGTCGAACAACGGCGCAAAGCGCGCCACATCGCCCAATGCCATCTTGCCGGCGAACAGGTAACGGCACAGCTGCAGCTGGTCGCGCTGCAAGGAATGGCGGAAGAAGGTGTGCACCGCGACCAAACCACGCAGATACACGGTGTCCTTGGTGAACGCACCGCCGCCACTGGTCGGCACGCCGCGGAACACGCGCTGCGCCGACGAAAAACTTTCTGCAGCGCTCTGCCCGCCTGCGGTGAAATAGCGAAATACCTCGATGAAATCCGCACCCGAGCGTGCCATCGCAATCGCTTCGATGCGCAGGCTGATGCGCTTCATGCGCTCGATATCGATGCTGCCGGTGATCTGCTCGGCAAACGTGGCCAGGCCCTCCTGCGTTGCGGTCGTGCGCGGGGACGAAATGCCCAGGCTGGGCAGATGCACCTGCGCGCGCCCGTTGAGCGCGGTCAGCGAATGCACCAGCGCTTCGTGATGGAACAGCTGCGCGCGGTCGTAATCGCTGAACGTGGCACCGGTGCGCAAGCGGATGCGATGCGCGCCGGCCGCCGCCTTGGCGAGCAGATCCGGATCGAGCGTGACAGTGATGACGCGCCCCTCGAAAAACCCGTCCAGATCGTTCTGCAACTGCATGCGCAAGGCGGTGGCCGAGACCGGCACCTGCTCTTCCGGCGCCATCAGTTCGCGATCCAGCTCCCGCGCGATCTGGATGAAATGCTGCGCCGCTTCGCGTGTGCTCGGCCCGTTGCCCGGCATCGGGTCCTCCGGCACGCCGAACAATTGCGCCGAGTATTCGCTCACCGCCGGGGTGCCCAACGACTCCAGCAAACCTGCTGCAAGACTCCAGCTATGCGCCGAATCGATGAGGTATTCACCCAGCGGATGATGCGGGTCGGCGTCCTTGGCGATGGCGGCCAGTTCGCGCCGGGTGTCGCCGAAATCCAGCGATGGATACTCGACCTGCGGCAATTCCGGCTGCCCGCGCGCCACGCTGTTGAGAAACGGCTCCTGCAGCGAGCGCGGCCAGCTGGCCAGGGCCAGCAGGCGCACACCGCGCACGGCCTTGACCAGGCGCGCATCCAGCGCCGCGTGATGGACGATGTCCGGCGGCCCCTTGCGCGAGGGCATCAGCGCCGCCCGGGACGATCGACGCTGGCCGGCCGCTTGCCCGACCCCTTGCCGCGATTGTTCTGCGCAACGCGGGTGGCGAGCTTTTCGGCGGCGCTGGCCACTTCCACCCGCAGCTTCATGTAGTTGGCAACACGCTCCGGGTCCAGCTCGCCTGCGTCGATCGCCGCACGCACCGCACAGCCCGGCTCGGCGATATGCGCGCAATCGTTGAAGCGGCACTGCGCCGCCAGGGCCTCCACGTCCGAAAAACCGCCTTCGGCCAGATCCTCTTCGCCGGTCGGCTTGAGCTCGCGCATACCAGGCGTGTCGATCAGGCACGCCCCGGACGGCAATGGAATCAACGCACGATGCGTGGTGGTGTGGCGGCCGCGCGAATCGTTCTCGCGCACCGCATTGGTCTTCATCTTCTGCGTGCCGAGCAGCGTATTGGTCAGGGTCGATTTACCCGCACCGGACGAGCCCACCAGCACCGCCGTGCGGCCATCGCCCAGCCACGGCCGCAACGCGGCCACGCTGTCCGGATCCTTGGCATTGACCGCGCGTAACGGAATGTTCTGCGCCTCCAGCTCTTCCAGCACCGCCAACGCATCCTCGGCGTATTCGGTCTGATCGGCCTTGGTCAGCACTACCACCGGCTGCGCACCGCCGCCGCCCACCAGCAACAGATAGCGCTCGATGCGGCGTGGATTGAAGTCCGCATCCAGCCCGCACACGATGAACACCGTATCGATATTGGCCGCGATCACCTGCTGGTGGTAATGCTCGCCGGCCGCCCCCCGCTTGATCGAGGTGCGTCGCGGCAGCAGCGCCACGATGCGCTTGCCCTCCATCAACACCCAATCGCCCACCGCCGCCCGCTCATGGCTGGGAAAGCGCGGCCGCTGCCACTCCGGCAACGACTCGGCCTTGACGCTGGCCTGAGGCGTATCGGCCGCCACATAGCCGGTGCGATGCTGCTCCACCACCCGCGCCGGCAATGCCTGCGGATGCGCAGCGAAGATCGCCTGCCAGGCCGCCTCTTCAGGCGGCCCCGGCCAGGGCCAGCCGATGGATTGGAGGGTGGGGTAGTCGGGGGGTGTGTCGCTCATGGGGCGATTCTAGCTGGCTGGCCGCAGCGGCTTGTGCAAGCGCGTGCTGCACCGTGCCTGACGCGCCGCTTGACATCGTTGCCGATGCAAGCATGTCCGCTTGTCATATTTCCGATACCATGCCAAGCCTCACGCCTACAACCGGCCCGTCGCATGTCCACTGCCCCGCAAAAGCCGCTCGCCATCCGCGAGCGTCTGTCCGAAGTCCGCTACGAGATCCGGGGCGAACTGGCGCGGCGAGCGCGGGAGTTGGAGGCGCAGGGCCGCAAGCTGATCAAGCTCAATATCGGCAACCCCGGTGCATTCGGATTCCGTGCGCCGGAGCATCTGCAGCGCGCCATTGCCGACGACATGGGCCGCACCGATCCATATACCCATCAGCAAGGCCTGCCGGAGGCGCGCGAAGCGGTTGCCACCGCGTACTCGCGGCGCCAGCATCCGGATGCGCATCCGGACCGCATCTTCATCGGCAACGGCGTCAGCGAGCTGATCGATCTGTCGCTGCGGGCGCTGCTCAATCCCGGCGACGAAGTACTGGTGCCCTCGCCCGACTATCCGCTGTGGTCGGCGGCGACCATCCTCAATGACGGCCGCCCGGTGTATTACCGCTGCGCGCCGGAAAACGGCTTCCAGCCGGACCCGGTGGAGATCGAGACGCTGGTGTCCTCGCGCACCCGCGCCATCGTGCTGATCAATCCGAACAACCCCAGCGGCGCCAGTTATTCGCGCGAGCTGCTGGAGCGCATCGTGGCGATCGCCACCAAGCACAATCTGCTGCTGATGGTCGATGAGATCTACGACCAGGTGCTGTACGACGACGCGGCCTTCGTGCCGGTCGCACCGCTGGCCGGTGCGCACCCGTGCATCACCTTCAGCGGCCTGAGCAAGGTGCATCGCGCCTGCGGTTGGCGCGTGGGCTGGGCGCTGCTGTCGGGCGACCAAGCGCGCATCAACGACCTGCGCAATGCGATGGACCTGCTCGGCGCGCTGCGCCTGTGCGCCAATGTGCCAGGCCAGTACGCCATCGATGCGGCCGTGAACGGGCCGGACACCATCTCGGCGCTGTGCGCGCCGGGCGGCCGCCTGTATGAAACCCGCCGCGCGGTGATCGAGGCCTGTGCGGCCAGCGAGCATCTGCAGCTGGTGGCACCGGCCGGGGCGCTGTATGCGTTCCCGGCGGTGGTGGGCGCGGCGGCGCGCAACTTCGACGATCATGCGTTCGCACTCGATCTGATGAACGAGGAAGGCGTGCTGGTGGTTCCCGGCTCCAGCTTCAACGTGCCGTATCGCCACCATTTCCGCGTGACCCTGATGCCGGAAGCCGGTGTGATGCGCGATGTGTTCGCCCGCATCGACCGTGCATTGGCACGCCGCGCCGAGGCCATTACCAAGGTGGTTCCACTCAAGCCACGCAACGTGGCCTGATGACTGCGCCTGGCGCGCCGCTGCGCTATCTGGCGCTCGGCGATTCGTACACCATCGGCGAAGGCGTTGCGCCTGCCCAGCGTTGGCCTTCGCAACTGGTCGTTGGCTTACGTGCATACGGTTGGAACGTGGCGCCGCCGCAGATCATCGCCACCACCGGCTGGACCACCGACGAATTGCAGGCCGGGATCGACGCGGCAGCCCCGCAGGGTCCGTTCGACCTGGTGAGCTTGTTGATTGGCGTCAACAATCAGTATCGCGGGCGCCCATTGGACGAGTACCGCCAGCAGTTCGACGCCCTGCTGCTGCGTGCAATTGCATGCGCGAACGGCCACCCGGCACGCGTGTTCGTGCTGTCGATTCCCGATTGGGGCCTGACCCCGTTTGCGCGCGCGCGCAGTGGCGATGCCGCGTTGATCGGTGCGCAGATCGACGCGTTCAATGCAATCGCTGCCGACCGCTGCAGTGCACATGCGGTGCGCTTTGTCGACATCACGGCCACCAGCCGCGATGGCGGCGATGCGGTGGACATGCTGGTGGACGACGGTTTGCATCCTTCCGGCGCAATGTATGCGCGTTGGACGGCACTGGCGCTACCGGCAGCGCGCGATGCGTTGGGCGCAACTGGGTCGTTGGACACGATCGTCTAAGCGTAGCTGGGCAACACAGACCGGGCTGCTGCCAGGTAGCTGCGGCCGGCGCCCGGAATCAGGATTCACCAACCGTACGCTGCAGTTCTTGCATGCGGCCCAAGCCCATCTGCTGGCTGCGCGCAACATCTTGGCAAGGCACCAAGTCACAGCGTTTTGCTGCGCTTCTCTGCCGCGGTTGTGCGCGCGTGGGTTTGCACCTGCCTCCACAGCGCGAGATGTCGCACGCAATCAATGCCAGCCCTCTTTACGTCGATGCGGTAGCAGCAGGCGTTGCAGCCAGGTCTTTCGATCCGCGCAGGTCGGATACCAGCCACCGATGCATCCGTGGGCACGCATCGCAAACTGCCAACCCGCCCTACCCCAACCAGCCCGGCAGGCCCTAAGCTAGCCGCGCAGCACGCCTGATTGCCAAGGAACGACATTGCACACCACTGCCACCCAACCGATGAGCCGCGCGCAGGCGTTGACGATTGCACGCGCATTTCTGCCGGCGCATCCGCTGGGCAACCGCTACGACTACTACTACACGCAAGCCAAGCTGCGCACCGACCCGCTGTATCCGGGCGTGCTGGCCGAGCTGCGCACGACCACGGCGCCGGTGCTGGATCTGGGCTGCGGGCTCGGCCTGCTGGCCCATGCACTGCGCGCCGATGGCCAGGCCTTGGCCTATCACGGCGTGGATGTGGATGCGTCCAAGATTCGCCGCGCACAGCACATCGCGCAGCGCTCGAACCTGGGCGCTACCAAGTTCGAGGTGGTCGATCTGAGCGTGGCGTGGCCGCAGCATCGGGGCAGCGTCACCATCCTGGATGTGCTGCAGTATCTGCAAGCGGACATGCAGGTCAGTCTGCTGCGCAGCGTGGCGCAGATGCTCACGCCCGGCGCGAAGCTGGTGATTCGGAGCGCGCTGGGCGATGCCAGCAGCCGTGGCCGCACCAGCCGTGTCACCGACGTCCTGGCGCACCTGAGCGGCTGGATGCAGCGGATGCCGCGCAGCTATCCCACGCGCGAGAGCCTGCAGGCGCACCTGGACGCAGCCGGTCTGCGCGCCACGTTTGCGCCGTTGTATGGCAACACGCCCTTCAACAACTGGCTGATCGTTGCAGAGCCACGCTGAGCGCGGCAGGCGACGGGCACACGTTGCGAGCAATCGTCGACCAGACGTCGAAGCGGGGAAGGAACTGTCATGTCTGGGCGGCGCATGCCGCGCCAACACCGGCAGCGCCCGCCAGGCGGCGACTGCAATTGTTTTGTCCGTCGCGCTTAATCCGGCCGCCGCCCCACCAACCCGCGCGCCTGCATCGCCTCCAGCACGCCGCGCAGGATGGTGAGGTTGTGGCCGTGCGCAGCGCCTTCATGCAGCAGCACGATGGCGCCGGGTTGCAGGTCGCGCACGATGCGGGCGATGGTGGTGTCCGGCTCGCATTGCACGCCGTCGAAGCCGCGCGCGCTCCAGGCCACCCGGGTCAGCCCGTGCGCGCGCAGCGGCGAGGCGACGAAAGGGTTGGTCATGCCGACCACCGAGCGGTACAGCCGTGGCGCCTGGCCGGTAATGCACGCCAGCACGCGCTGCGCCTGGCCGATTTCCTGCGCCATCCGGCGCGGCCCCAGCGCCCAGAACCAGGCTTGCGGATGGGTGTGGCTGTGGTTGCCGATGCCATGCCCGCGCCGCACCATGTCGCGCACCAGCTCGGGCCGCTGCTCGGCACGCGCGCCGACCAGGAAGAACGTTGCCTTGGCGTCGTAAGCATCCAGCAGGTCGAGGATGGCTGGGGTGTCGTCGGACGGGCCATCGTCGATGGTCAACCAGACATGCGGCGCGCGACCGGGTAGCCGCGCCAGCACCGGCGCATACAGCCGCGCGCGCGGCAGGAACACCGGCACCACGAACAGCGCGTGCGACAGCAGCAGCGCAGGCAGCCCCCAGGCCCAGCCCAGATGCCACCACAGCAGTGCCACCGCTGCCTGCGAGAGGGCCAATAGGCCCACCCAGCGGTAGGGGCGCGAAGGGGTGCGATACAGCGTTTCCGGCGTGGTCATGCCCAATGATGCCATGCGGCGTAGAATGCCCGGTCTCCACGCTGCCACCCAAGTGCTGCCATGTCTCTCGATCCCGCCCTGCGTTCCCGTATCGATACGCTGCTGCAATCCAGCCGCGTGGTGCTCTTCATGAAAGGCCAGCCCGGCATGCCGCAGTGCGGTTTTTCGGCCAAGGCGGTCGGCGTGCTGGACGGTCTGGGCATCGACTATGCCCACGTCAACGTGCTGGCCGACCAGGAAATCCGCGAGGGCATCAAGGCCTATGGCGACTGGCCGACCATCCCGCAGCTGTACGTGGACGGCGAGCTGATCGGCGGCAGCGACATCATCGTGCAGATGGCCGACAGCGGAGAGCTGAGCAGCATGCTCGGCCTGCAGGCGCCCGACCGCAGCCCGCCCAAGATCACCATCACCCCCGCCGCGGTCGAGATGCTCAAAAGTGCGCTGGCCGATGCGCCGGATGCCTCGCTGACGCTGGCCATCGATGCCAATTTCCAGCCCAATTTCCAGCTGGCGCCGACCAACCCGAACGCCATTGCGGCTGAATCCAACGGGCTGCGCGTGCAGTTCGACCTGGCCAGCGCGCGTCGTGCCGACGGCATCACCATCGACTGGGTCGACGACATCCGCGGCCGTGGCCTGGCCATCGATAACCCCAATGCGCCCAAGCCGGTGCAGGAGCTGTCGGTGCGCGATGCCGACGACCGTCTCAAGGCCGGCAGCCTGACCCTGGTGGACGTGCGCCCGGCCGACGAGCGCGCACTGGCCACGGTGGCCGCACCGTTCCGCACGCTGGATGCGCACGAGCGCGCCGCCATCGAACAGTTGCCCAAGGACACCCCGCTGGCGTTCCTGTGCCACCGCGGCGGCCGCAGCCTTCAGGCCGCCGAACATTTCCGTGGGCTGGGCTTCACCAATGTCTACAACGTCACCGGCGGCATCGATGCGTGGTCGGACGAGGTGGACAACGGCGTGGCGAAATACTGAGCAACACATCGGCGGTCGTCGCACGGTTGCGGCTGCCGCTCGCCGGTCATGCTTCCTGGGTAGACTGCTGCGCTTGCGACAACCGCGTGACCGCGGTTCGCCAAGAGGCAACCTAGGCCGGCGCACCTCAGACCGAAACGGGCGCTCCCTGGAGCGCCCGTTTTTTCATGGATCACCCTGCACAAGGACATCGCTGCAATGCATACCCGCCTGCTCTCTGTCGCCCTGGCCGCGCTGCTGCCGTTGGCCACCCACGCCGCCGAACCGTCGCGCGCGGTGCTATTGGTCCAGACCTACGACAACCAGCCGACCGACGATCCGCTGGAATACATCCCGGTCTGGCTCGGCGAGGGTATCGCCAGGGAATCGACCCTGCCCGAGGCGCTGCTGGGCCAGCCGTTGCGGGTCTTCAACGCAGGCGTTTCCACCGGCAACGTGCGGCTTGCGGCACTGACGGTAGACGACAACAGCATGTGCGGCGGCACCGCGAAGCTGCGCATCAAGGGCAACCCCACGCTGTCCGACTCGCCGCTGCTGTCGACCGTGGATGTGAATCCCGGCAAGCGCTTTGCCGGCCGCGCAGCCACCGCCAGCGAACAGGCCGAGCTGTTTGCACAGGTCAACAACACCGCGCCGCTGCGCAAGCGCGTCAAGCCGGCAGCCCTGGCGCAGGCGCTGGCCGCGTTCGATGCCGATCGCGCGCAGGATCTGGCGGCGCTGCAGATCGTCACCGATACGCAGCAACCGCAGCGACGCGTGGCGATCCTGACCTCCAACCATCCCATCGAGACCGGCAACCCGGACAACCCCACCGGCGTGCTCGTCGTCCTTGCGATCTTCGAGCATGACGGCAGCCGTTGGCAGTTCCGCAAGGGTCACGCTGCCAGCGGCTGCGACGATTGCGAAGACCTGCCGCTGCGCACGCATCTGCTGCAGTTCGGCGATATCGACGGCAACGGCACGCTCGATTTCGTGCTGGCCGAAAGCGGCTACGAAAGTTACGGGTTTTCTCTGCTGCTCGGCGAAGGCGCCAGCTGGCGGTCGGAAGCATTGCCGGGCGGCTGCTGATCGGTGTTGACTGCTTGCACGCTGCCCGGTGCGGCATGCGCAGGGCGGCATCTTCTGCGTTGCGATGCCCACCTGTGCCCGGCTGCAGCAGCGTCGTTACCCACGCTGCACGGCAGACCTCGATCATCGACATGCAGATCGCCGATGCAGGTCTTCAACCGGCAAATCCACCCTCATCCAGAAACTGCTGCTCTTCTGCCGTGGTCTCACGTCCCAGCACCGCATTGCGGTGCGGGAACCGGCCAAAGCGCTCAATGATGCGCTGATGCTCCAGCGCCCAGTGGGTGGTCTGTGCATCGCCCAGTGCAGTGATCAGCTGCACCGCGCGCGCCTGCTCATCGGCGTGTTCGGCATGCTCGAAGGGCAGATAGAAAAACAGACGCAGTTGCGCCGACACCTGTTGATCGAAGCCGCTGGCGAGCGCCTGTTTGGCGTACCGCAGTGCCAGGCCATCGGTGGCATAGGCATGCGCACTGCCGCGAAACGCATTGCGTGGAAATTGATCCAGCAGGATCAGCAAGGCCAGTGCATCTTCGGCGCGTGCCATCCACTGCGCGTACTCACCCCGTGCGGCGGCAAAATGCTGCTCGCTGAAGTGTTGGCGAAAATTGGCATCGAAGGCGTCGTTGTGCGTGAACCAGCGCGCCGCGCCGGCAAGCTCCCAGAAAGCCAACACCACATCGGCCTGCTTGTTGCGCTCTGTTTTGGCAATCATCGGCACATCCCCTGACGAATTCGGCATAGCATGCACGGGTGCATGTGATGAGCCCGCCGCTCTCGACCTCCAGCACTTGGCAAGCACGCCGCCGACGACTAGGTTGGCGGCTGACGTTTTCGTGTTACCGGGGAAATCCATGCGTTCCATCCTGTTCGCCGCGCTGGGCGCGGCGGTGCTGTGCGGGCCTGCGTCTGCGGCATCGGCCGCATCGCGCTTCGTGCAAGATCCCTACCCCAGCACCTATCGCGCGCTCGCGTCCGCTCCGGTGCTGATCCAGCACGCCACCGTGCTCACCGGCACCGGCGAGCGGCTGGACGATGCCGACGTGTTGCTGCGCGACGGCAAGGTGGCTGCGGTGGGCAAGGCGCTCCAGGCGCCCGCTGACGTGCGCCGTATCGACGGCACCGGCAAGTGGGTGACGCCCGGCATCATCGATGTGCACTCGCATCTGGGCGTGTATCCCAGCCCGGGCGTCAGCGCGCATAGCGACGGCAACGAGATGACCGCACCGGTGACGCCCAACGTGTGGGCCGAGCATTCGATCTGGCCGCAGGATCCCGGCTTCGGCACTGCGCTGGCCGGCGGCATCACCTCGCTGCAGGTGTTGCCGGGCTCGGCCAATCTGATCGGCGGGCGCGGCGTCACGCTCAAGAACGTTGCTTCCACCACCTACCAGGGCATGAAATTCCCCGGTGCACCATGGGGCCTGAAGATGGCCTGCGGCGAAAACCCCAAACGCGTGTACGGCCAGAAAGGTGGCCCCGGCACGCGCATGGGCAACGTAGCCGGTTACCGCGCTGCGTTCATCGACGCGGCCGAGTATCTGCAGAAAAACGCGCCGAAAAAGAAAACCGCCAAAAAGCGCCATTGGTGGAGCCGCGGCGGCGACAACGACAGCAGTGGCGATGCCGGCGGCAAGCGCGATCTCAAGCTCGACACACTGGCCGGTGCCATCAACGGCGACATCCGTGTGCACATCCACTGCTACCGCGCCGATGAGATGGCGACGATGCTGGATCTGTCCAAGGAGTTCGGCTTCCACATCGCCGCCTTCCATCACGGCGTGGAGGCCTACAAGCTGGCCGACCGCCTGGCGCAGGACAACGTCTGCGGCGCGCTGTGGGCCGACTGGTGGGGCTTCAAGATGGAAGCCTTCGACGGCATCCAGGAAAACATCGCACTGGTCGATCGCCCGGCCAACAGCTGCGCCATCGTGCATTCGGATTCGGAAGAAGGCATCCAGCGGCTCAACCAGGAGGCCGCCAAGGTGATCGCCAACGCGCGCCGCAGTGGCATGGAGATCCCGCCGGAGCGCGCCATCCGCTGGCTCACCAGCAATGCCGCCAAGGCGCTCGGGATCGAGCAGCAGACCGGCGCACTGGAGCCGGGCAAGATGGGCGATATGGTGGTCTGGAACGGCAACCCTTTCAGTTCGTATGCGCTGGCCGAGCAGGTGTATATCGACGGCGCGCAGGTCTACGACCGGCATAACCGCGCACTGCAGCCGGTGTCGGACTTCATGCTCGGCCAGGAGGTGGCACGATGAGCCGCGTCACGCACATGCCCCCGCGGTTGCGCGCGATCGCGGCATTGGTGATGGCCACGCTGGCATTGCCGGCCTTCGCGCAGCAGGTGCTGATTCGCGGCGCCACCGTGCACACTGTCACCGCGCAAGGCACCCTGCAGAACACCGACGTGCTGGTGCAGGGCGGCGTGATTCGCGCCATCGGCCGCAACCTGGCAGTACCCACCGACGGCCGCGTGGTCGAAGCAAACGGCCGCCTACTGACGCCGGCATTGTTCGGCGGCATTACCGAAATCGGTATCGAAGAAGTCTCCGGCGAAGAAAGCACCGTGGACAGCGGCGTCAAGCTGGCCGATCAACCGATGCGCCCGGAATTCGACGTCACCCTGGCCTACAACCCCGATTCGGCGCTGGTGCCGGTGGCGCGCGTGGAGGGCATCGGCTTCACCGCGTTGGGGGCGACCGCCAGTGGCGCCTTCATTGCCGGCCAGGGCGGCATCGTGCGGCTGGATGGCAGCCCGGATCCGGTCGGCCCGCATGCCTTGTTTCTTCGCATCGGAGCGGCGGCGTCCGACCTCACCGGCAGCTCGCGCGCCGCGCAATGGATGTTGCTGGATCAACTGGTTGCCGAAGCACGCGGGCGTATCCCGGCCGATTCGCCGCATGCGCTACTGACCCCGGTTGGACGCGGTGTACTGGCAAACTACCTGGCCGGCCAGGGTCGCATCGTGGTGCAGGTGGAACGCGCAGCCGACATCCGCCAGCTGTTGCGCTGGGCGCAGCGCGAAAAGGTGCGCATTGCCATTGCCGGCGGCGCCGAAGCCTGGAAGCTTGCGCCGCAACTGGCGCAGGCCAAGGTCCCGGTGTTGGTCGACGCGCTGGCGGATCTGCCATCGACCTTCGACCAGATTGGCGCGACGCTGGAAAACGCCGCACGTCTGCGCGCTGCCGGCGTGGAGGTCAGCTTTACCCAAAACGGCGATGCCTCGCACAACGCACGCAAACTGCGCCAGCTGGCCGGCAATGCGGTCGCCAATGGCTTGCCATGGGAAGCCGGCCTGGCCGGCCTGACCCGTGTGCCGGCAGACATCTTCGGCGTGGGCGATCGCATCGGCAGCATTGCGATCGGCAAGCAGGCCGACCTGGTGCTGTGGGAAGGCGACCCGCTGGATGTGGCGCATTATGCCGAGCAGGTCTGGCTGGGCGGCCGCGACATGCCGATGCGATCGCGCCAGAGCGAGCTGCGCGACCGCTACATGCAGCAGGCCAGCCCGCTGCCGCGCGCCTATCTGAAGTAAGCGTGCGGTGGGTTGCTCAAGCGCCACCTGAGCATGGTCTTTCATCGTTGGTGTGCCGGCACAGCGGGTACCGGCGCACCGCTTCACCGCTTCGCTGCTGTGCACAGGTGATGTGCTGTCATGGCGTCCTGCCGCATCTTGCTGGCGGCCTTCGCTGTTGTGATGTTTCACACTAGGCCTATCGCATGTTTTCGGTTTCGCTCCTGATAGCGCTTGGCCGCCTTGGCGCCTTGCTACGGCATATGCCGCGTGCCCACCTCGCCGTTGCACGACCGTGAGCTCGCTCTTCCACGGTAGCGGCTTGCGTTCGATCGATCGGGCGGTATTGCGCCAGGCACCTGCCAATCTGCAGCGCGGGATGGAAGCGGTGGGCGGGCGTCTGATTCTCACCGCCGATGCGCTGCTGTTTCAGCCGCACGCGTTCAATGTACAGCGCCAGACGCTGAGCCTGCCCTTGCGGCAGATCGTGGCGATTCAGTCCTGCTGGACACGCCTGTTCGGCCTGCTGCCGATCGCGCCGACATCGCTGGCAGTGCGGCTGGAGGACGGAAAGCGATACCGCTTCGTGATCGGCAAGCGCACGCAATGGATGGCGGACATCGCCTCGGCGCGGGATGCCCTGCGCTGAGCCGTGCAAGGACGCCGGTGCGTCGCAGAGGCAGCTGGCAAGGCGACTGCGTCACCGCCAAGCCGGAGGCGGCCGCCGAGCCGTGCGGCATGTCCCGCTCGTGCAGCGCGGTGGCCGTGCGCCGTCCACGACAACCGACAACCGACAAAGGCTCTCGAGGTTTTGGTAGCCTCTCCATGGCCGATGCCGGAACTGCGTATTGCAGTTGCCCACTGCGGCGACAGTCAGCGATGCCCGCAGGTAACCAACGACGCCACCCTTGATCGCTGGAATTTCGAACAGTGCGTACATTCTCTGTCTTCGGTACTGGCCTAGCATCGCGCGCACGCATCGCCACCATGCCTTGCTTCCGACAGCTCACCCGCATGCCTCGCAATCTTCGACATTACTTCGCCTGCGCACTGCTGCTCTATGCCGGCATCAGCGCACCTGCACTGGCCGACTTCGGGATCAGCCGCAGCGGCAACCGCGTGATCGTCGACAGCGGCGCCGAGCTGGTGTTTGCGGTCGATGCCCGAAATGGCGACATCGTGTCGATGCGCTATCGCGACAACGAACTGCAGACCACCGAATCGAAGGGCTCGCACATCGCTTCGGGGTTGGGCAGTGCCAGTGTGTATGCACGCATCGTTGGCGGGACGATCGTGGTGTCGGCCAAGGCCGGCGACTTGGTCCAGTACTACATCGCACGCAAGGGCCGCAACGCGATCTACATGGCCACCGATGCGCCCACCTTGCTGCCAGTGGGCGAATTGCGCTTCGTCGCCCGCTTGAACGTGTCCAAGTTGCCCAATGCGCAGCAGGAGCCCGATTCCAATGTCGGCAGAGCGATCGAAAGTGAGGATGTCTTTCTATTGCCGGATGGGCGCACCAGCTCCAAGTCCTATTCTGCACGTCGAATGATGGACGACCAGGTGCATGGCGTCAGTGGCCCTGGCGTTGCCGTGTTCATGCTGATGGGCAACCGCGAGCGCAGCGCGGGCGGCCCGTTCTTCAAGGACATTGCGACGCAAAAAACCAGCCTGACGCATGAGCTCTATAACTACATGTATTCCGATCACACCCAGACCGAAGCCTTTCGCGGCGGCCTGCACGGGGTGTACGGGCTGCTGTTCACCGATGGAAGCTTGCCGTCGAGTGCGCAGCTGGACACCGCGTTCGTCGATGCCACGCTGGGCCTGAGCGGTTATTTGCCGGCAAGCGGGCGCGGCACCGTGAGTGGGCACGTCGGCGGCGTGCTGCCGGGCCAGCCGGCCGTCATCGGCCTGCGCAACGCGCAGGCGCAGTACTGGGCCACCGCCGACGGCAGCGGGAACTACCAGGTGACGGGTGTTCGCCCGGGCAGCTATCGCATGACGCTCTACCAAAACGAACTGGAGGTCGCACAACGCAACATCGAGGTTTCTGCCGGTGCCACTGCGCACGCCGCACTGCAGGCGGTCGTTTTGCCGGGCACGGTGAAGTGGCAGATCGGCATTCCCGACGGCACGCCGGTGGGGTTCAGCGACGCGGACCTGCTGCCGCGGGCGCACCCTTCCGATGCGCGCATGCACTGGTCTGCGGTGACCTACACCGTGGGATCGAGCAGCGTGAGCAGCTTTCCGGCAGTGCAGTGGCGCGGCATCAACACCCCGAGCCGGATCGACTTCACCCTGCCCGCCAACGAGGTGCGCGGCTATCGCCTGCGTCTTTTCGTGCCGTTGGCACAGGGCGGCGCACGTCCGCAGATCAGCGTGAACGCACGCTGGAACGGCCCGCTGCCTGCCGCGCCCACGCAACCAAAGACACGCGGCATCACGCGCGGCACTGCGCGCGGCAACAATACCCTTTACGAAGTGGACATCCCTGCCTCGGCCTTGCAGGCCGGCAACAACCGCATCGAGATCGGCATTGCCTCGCTCCCCGGATAACGGCTACCTCAGCCCGGCAATCGTGTTCGACAGCATCCAGCTGGTGGCGTTATAGCAACGTCCGAACACACGATTCGCGCAGTGGCAGGCGCGCGCGGCTGGTAGGTGGCATCGGCATGCAGCGCTCAGCCGTTCCGATGTTTCGCGCCGGCACCGGCCGCGTAGCGGCGCGTTGTTCGCCGCTCTGGATCTGCGCGCCAGCGCATCCGCGGCCACGCGCGGCGCAGGCGCAGTGATCCATGCACATCGCTCACGTGAGCTCATCCAAGATCCGATGCCGAGGCGACAGGCGCCACACACGGCACGTGACTGTCATGTGTGCAGCGCTGCGCCGCCAGTCGCTCGAACAATGCACAGGCGGCGACTTGTCCAACGTTGAAAAAACCCGTGTGCGTGCCGACCGATACCGCCGACACGCACGATACAGCGGGGCTGCGCTTACTTCGCATCCAAGGTCGCGCTGACCTTGGCCCATCCATTGCCGCGTACCACTTCAAAGCCCGCTTCGGCCGCATGCAGGTACATGCTGTTGCTGTAGCGGCCATCCTTGGCGCGGTTGTTCTGCAGCCAGGTCAGGAACGGCTTGGCATCCACGTTGAGGCTGCCGCTGGTCTTCAGCGTCGGCTGGCCGGCGGTCCCGGTCGGGATGAAGGTGTAGACGTAATAGCCCGCGCCGGAATTGAAGCCTTCCCACAGATCGAAAGTGCGCCCGCCCGCGGTGATGACCTTGGTCGCAGTCACGGTGCCGACCGGCCAGGAATTGTGGTCGCCCCAGATCATCACTTCCAGCTGCGGATTGCCCTTGGCGGTGTCCCAGCGAAAGAAGATGTCGTAAGCGAAATCACCGGCCAGATTGGTGCCGCCTGCGCTGTAATTGAATTTGAATGGCAGCGAGCTGATCGAGGAGATTTGCTTGGGGAACAGCGTGTCGGTGGTCGGATTCCAATTGTAATGCCAGCCGCGCACGATCGCCGGATAGCCGTAGAGGTTGTAGTCGGCGAAGTTGAAGGTGACCGTCAGCTCCGGCGTACTGCCGGTGCCGAACGTGCCCTGGATGATGTTGTTGGGATCGTTGAAATTGTTCACCCACGCATAGTGGTTGCCAAAGATCTTGTACGGGCCGGCGAGCGCCGCCGGGGCGAGTGCGACCAGACCGAAAGCAAGCGCCGCGGTCCACCAGCGCGAGGCGCGCCGCCGCGTGGTCGGCGCCTGGGCGCACGTCTGGACAAGGGAGCTGGATGGGCAGTTGTGCATGGTGACTCTCCGTATGATTCAGCGCGGCGGCGCTGGTGCAGCGTCGTCGGGACCTGCCGTGCGGCAGTCGGGTCGGACCGTAGCAGCGGCGCCACGCGGGGAGCTATAACGATTCCGGCGGCGCCACCCGGCCAAGCGCGATAGCGGGCGCCACCTTGCACTTGGAGCGTGCGCTGGCTAGCACTTAGGTCACCGGACACGGGCGTAGCGGCGGGTTTCGCGCCAAAGACGCCCGCGCGTGGGGCGGTAAATGGTGCACAGCCACATACGCATCGCCCGTGTCCGCACGTGCCGGCGGCGTCGCTTGCGCGTGCAATGCCTTTCAACGCAGTGCGGCGTCGCTGCCACCGGCCTGCATCAGTCCGGTCGCCATCCGCGCGATCGGCGCCCGCAACACGCTCCACCTCAGGCCTACGCGGCGGAGCCGTTTTGCGATAGCGTTCGCACTACAGACAACGCAACAGCCGGAGGGGGCGACGATGCGTATCGGAATCGTGGTGGACAGTGCGTGCGATCTGCCGCAGGACTTCATCCAACGTCACAACATCATCGTATTGCCGATCAGCGTGCGTATCGGCGAGGCCGTGCTGGCCGATCATCGCGACGAGGAAGCCACGCTGAGCTTTTTGCAGGCGCATGTGGCCGAGCGCGGGCACGAAGCGGAAACCACGCCGTTTTCGGTCAACCAGATCCGCGATCTGTTCCTGCAACAACTGGTCATCGACTACGACCATGTGTTCTGCCTGACCATTTCCAAACTCCGCAGCCAGATCTTCGACAATGCGATGCAGGCCAGCTTCGCGATCCTCAACGACTACAAGCCGATCCGGCAGGCCGCAGGCCACACCTCGCCGTTCGCGCTACGGGTGATCGACACGCTCAACCTGTTCGCCGGCCAGGGCATCACCGCCGTGGAAGCAGTCCGCCTGCGCGACCAGGGCCAGAGCGTGGCGGCCATCCGTACCCGCCTGGAACAGCTGGCCGAGCACACCTATGGCTACATGATTCCACGCGATCTCTATTACCTGCGCGCACGTGCACGCACCAAGGGCGATCGCAGCGTCGGCCTGATCGGCGCCGCGCTCGGCAGCGCGCTGGACATCAAGCCGGTGCTGCGCGCCTACCGCGGCGTTACCGAGCCAGTGGCCAAGCTCAAGGGTTTCGAACCTTCGGCCGAAAAGCTGTTCGGCTTCACCGTGCGCAAGATTCGCGACGGCCTGATGACGCCAACGGTGTGCGTGGGCTACGGCGGCGAGCTGGCCGAGCTGCATGCCCTGCCCGGCTATGCCGCACTGCAGGGCGCCTGCCAAACCCACGGCGTGGAACTGCTGGAAAGCGTGATGAGCCTGACCGGCATGGTCAACGTCGGCAAGGGCGCCTTGGCAGTCGGATTTGCTGCCGAGCCACACGCGTTTTCGGCCTGAGGCATGGGCGGGGGTGCGATGCGCTCACCAGACACGCCGTCATCCATCACGCGAGTCGATTGCTACGTTGATGCCGCCAACGGTGCCGCAATGCCGAGGCACCGCGCCAGGCAGCGTGCTGATGATTGCCTTGAAT
>NZ_JAJIUJ010000019.1 GCF_020880415.1 Xanthomonas euvesicatoria pv. euvesicatoria
ATCCAGCCATAACTAGAGGTCTCCGGGCACACTAGCCACCAAGGAGACCACCAATGCGCAAGAGCAAGTTCACCGATAGCCAGATCGTCGCCACGCTGAAGCAGGTCGAGGGTGGCCGCCAAGTCAAGGATGTGTGTCGTGAGCTGGGCATTTCCGATGCGACGTACTACGTCTGGAAATCCAAGTACGGCGGCATGGAGGCCGCTGATGTGCAGCGCCTTCGCGACCTGGAGACCGAGCACAACAAGCTCAAACGCATGTACGCCGAGCTGGCGATGGAAAACCATGCATTGAAGGATGTCATCGCAAAAAAACTGTAGACCCGGCGCACAAGCGCCCGCTTCTGGCCTGGCTCATCGAGCAGCATGGCTGGAGCGAGCGCCGGGCCTGTTCGGTGGTTGGCGTGGCGCGCTCGACGATGCGCTATCAACGTCGTCCCGATCGGGATGATGAGGTTATTGCGCTGTTGTCCGAATTGGCCGAGCGTTTTCCTGAGCGTGGATTTGGAAAACTTTTTCAAATCATCCGCCGTCGCGGACATGTGTGGAACCACAAGAGGGTCTGGCGCGTGTATTGCCTGATGAAGCTCAATCAACGTCGTCGCAGCAGGCGCCGGGTACCGACGCGTCATCCACAGCCGCTGGCATGCGGTGATCGACCCAATGCTGGATGGTCGATCGACTTCATGTCCGATGCGTTATGGGACGGTCGGCGTTTTCGCACGTTCAATGTCATCGACGATTTCAGTCGGGAAGCCTTGGCGATCGAAGTGGACCTGAATCTTCCGGCCGCCCGCGTCATTCGCACGTTGGAACGCATCGCAGCTTGGCGCGGCTATCCGAACAAGCTGCGTTTGGACAACGGGCCGGAATTTGTCGCGCTGGCCTTGTCCGAGTGGGCCGAGCGTAAGGGCATCGCCTTGGACTTCATTGAACCGGGGCGTCCGATGCAGAACGGTTTTATCGAACGCTTCAACGGCAGCTACAGGCGCGGCGTGCTGGACATGCATCTCTTCCGCACGCTGAGCGAGGTCCGCGAACAGACCGAACACTGGCTTGCCGACTACAACCAACAGATCCCGCACGACAGCCTGGGCGGACTAACGCCCGCTGAGTTCCGTGATCAACATCAACCGCAGACCTCTAGTTTTAGCTGGCA
>NZ_JAJIUJ010000020.1 GCF_020880415.1 Xanthomonas euvesicatoria pv. euvesicatoria
ATCGCCAGTGACCTTGAGCGTCTCGCTCAACCAGAAGCCAGCCACTGCCAGCAGGGCCAGCCAAAACAGCGCCAGGCCGATGCGGCGGTTTGCGTTCAATTCAAGCGCCATGGCATGCATATCCTGCTGCAGCGGCCGAACGCCCGCCGGCCGCACGCGCGACATCGGTCGTTATTGGCAACGTGCGGGTTTCAGCTGCGAAGGGTGTGATGTGTTTAGAGACGACCGGCGCAACCATCCCGCGCGCGGTCACGCGCCCGAACCGTGGCAGAGCGCGGTCAGCGCGGCGGCATCGGTCACGCCGGCGGCCGCGCGCGCGGCACCGGCCAGCAGGGTGCGCTGCATGTCGCCCTTGGCGGGCACGCTTTCGATACACCGCAGTTCGTCGTTGCCTCCGTACAGGCGCAATTCGTGCACCTGCTTGGCCACGGCAGCGTCCTTGGGCTGCAGCGTCAGCTGCCAGGCCTGCGGCTGGCCCTGCCCACTGACGCGGTAGTGCTGCTCCAGCAGCGCGCGGTCGCCGGACAGCAACGCGCCGAAGCCGGACTTCAAACCGGCCAGCTCGGGCACGCGGCTCAACGAGAAACGGCGTGGCGATTTGCCTTCGCGTTCCAGCACGCCTTCGTCACCGGTCAGCGTGGTGGTTTCGTGGTACGGCGCACTGACCTCGCGCACCAGGGTCTGCGCGTCCGGGCGACGGTAGTGTCCTTCCACGCGCAACGGCGTCTTCAGCAAGGCCGAGCCGCGCAATTCGACGAATTCGGTGCTGACCGGTGCGGGGTGCGCCAGGCGCTGCAGCACCTGCCCGACGTCCAGCGTCTCAGGCGGTGCGGCGCATAGCGGTGCGGCGCTGAACAGCAGTATCAGCATCCACGGCAGGGTGCGGCACATCGGCATGGTGGGTGTTCCAGAAATCGTAGAAGTTGAACCAGTTGTACGGCGCGTAGCAGGTGTAATGTTCCAGCCTGGCAGCGTAATCGCGCATGAGTACCGCAAGCACCGGGGCGCGCTGACGACGCGGCACGTCCAGGCCTTCGCTGAAGGTCTCGAACGCCAGCTCGTAGTGATTGCCGCCGTGATACAGGCCGAACGCCAGCACCACCGGCACCTTGAGCGCCGCGGCGATCAACCACGGCGAGGTCGGGAACATCGCATTGCGGCCCAGGAACATCGCCGGCAGCGCCGGGTCGCCTTCGCGCGGACGATCGATCAGCAGCGCCACCAGCGCACCGGCATCGGTGGCTTCCTTGATCGCCATGACGATCGAGGTCGCATCCATGCCGGCATCGATGATGTTGGCGGCCAGCTGCGGGTTGAGCGCCCCCAGCAGGTCGGTCATGGCGCGGTTGTGCGCCTTGTCCAGCACCACCTTGACCTGCACGTCCGGGCGCTCGGTGGCCAGCACGCGCAGCGCATCGAAGCTGCCCAGGTGCGAGCCGAAGATCAGCACGCCGCGGCCACGGTCCATTTGCGTGTGCAGTTGATCCAGGCCGGTGATGTCCACGCGGAAGCGCTGCATCTGCCCGCACAGCATGTACACCCGGTCCAGGATGGTCGAGGCGAAGGTATGGATGTGCCGCGCCACATCGCGCAGCGTGGCCGGGCGGCCCAGCACCCGCGCCAGGTAGGCACGCGAGGCGGCACGCTCGGGGCCACGCACCAGCAGGAAGTACAGCGTGATCGGATACAGCAGCGCACGCCCCACCGCACGTCCGGCGTGCCGTGCAATGCCGCGAATCAGCCACAACGCAAAGCGCCCGCCACCTTCCGGACGCTGTTTCCAGTGCTTGCTCATGCCGCCGCCTCGGCCACCAGTTCGCCGCTGACCAGCAACGCCTCGGCGCGCTGCACGCGGAAGCGCCAGCGCGGGCCATCGCCTTCCAGCGTGACCGACGCGGTCTGGCCGGGCAGCAAGGGTTGCACGAATTTCACCTGCGGCAGGCGCATGGCCGCGCGCGGACCATGCAGGGCTTCCACCGCCTGCAGCACATGGTCGAGCACGACCACGCCAGGCACCACGGGACGGCCCGGGAAATGTCCGGGCAGGCAGGGATGATCATGCGGCACAACGAAATCCATAAGCGCAGAACTCAGATCCTGGGTTGAAGCATTGCAGCCACGGCCTTGTGTGCCTGCTCGGTCAATTGTTGGCGATCCGGCGCATCCGGCCCGGTCACCGCGATCGGCGCACCGATCCGCACGCGGATGATGCCCGGCCTCACCCTGAACAGGCCATCGACCGGCAAGACCTTGCCGCAGCCATCCAGCGCCACCGGCACCACCTGCACGCCAGCATCGATAGCGGCCTGCAGTAGCCCGGCCTTGAATGGCAATAATGCGCCGGTACGGCTGCGGGTGCCTTCGGGAAACAGACACAACTGTTTGCCCTCGCGCAGCAATGCGGCCGCCTGGCGCCGCACCAGCGCCCCTGCCCTGCGGCTGTCGCGGTCCAAAAACAGCATGCCGGCGGCGCGCGCATACCAGTTCACGAACGGCACCTTGCGCATTTCTTCCTTGAGTAAAAAACGCAGCGGCACCGGCAAGGCATGGAACAGCGCGCAAATGTCGATGATCGACTGGTGGTTGCTCGCGAACAGATAGTTCTTGGACCAATCCACCCGCTCGCGCCCTTCCACGATGACGGTGGCGCCCGCACCGCGGAACAGCACCGGCGCCCACATCCAGCTGCCCATGCGCAGCAGGCGGTCGGCATCGCGCGTGATCGCCAGCGATGCCAATGCGTAGACGATGCCGCCAGCGGTAAAGGCCAGCGTGAACGCCAATTGCAACAGGTTGAACACAGCCCACGCCAGGCGCGACGGCATCCTTGCCAACGGCATTTTTGTCTTGTCCCCGAAAATATGCACGTCCGTCGCTGCCCCAGGCCACGCACTCAGCGCAGCAGATCGCGCCAGAAATCCGGCCCAAGCCGCGCCATCTGACGCAAGAAGTCTGGCAGATTACGATAGGGGCGCTGTGGAAACCAGCGGCCACGCAATAGATATTCCCCAACGAAGAAGCCGCCAATCACCCCATAGGCGAGCAGATTGGCGAACAACGAGGCGCGCGCGTCGCTGATCGGCAACGGCGAGGCATGACCCAGCTGCGCGAGCACGCCGCTGGGCTCGGCGCACAGACCCAGCACCAGATTGGCCAGGGTCAGGCCGCACAGCAGCACTGCCCAGGCCAGCGTGAGGCGGCGCGTATAGCGGCGTTGTTCGGGCGTGATCAGCATGCCGGCCTGGCCGTACAGGCCCTCGACGATGCGCGTGATCAGCGGCGTGCGTCCGGCCCGCAGGCTGCGCCCGAAAAACCAGGCCACCCAACCGGTAAATACCACCGGCGGCGCCGCCAGCACCAACATCGCATACGGCGAATGCCACAGCGCGCCCAGCCCGGCAAGCAGCAACAGCGCCAACGCCCAGGCCCAGGGCCGACGCGCAACCATCGGCTCGATCAACACCATCAGCACCAGCAAACCACCGGCGATGACGGCCAATTCCGGGCGGTGACTGGCATTGGCCCAATGCGCCAACGGCGAATACGCCACCGCCAGCAGAACGCCCAGCCCCAGCACCCACGCGGGTGCGTCGGGGGATGGCGCAGTTGGCAGATCAGACGGTCTTGTTGGCTTGGACATGCGCCGACAGTGCGCGCAGCGACGCGAAGATGCGACGGTTTTCGTCGTTGTCAGAGCGCAGCTGGAAGCCGTAGCGCTTGCTGATCGCCAGCGCCAGTTCCAGGGCGTCGATCGAGTCCAGCCCCAGCCCGGTATTGAACAGCGGCGCCTCCGGATCGATGTCGGCGGGTTGGACGTCTTCCAGGTTCAGACTTTCGACCAGGAGTTCGGCCAGTTCACGTTCGGCAGCGGTTTGCGAGGACATCCAGGATTTCCACAGGTCAGGGTCGGGCAACAAGAGTGAGAACAAGCAGGAGCAGCGCGGACGAGCATCGGCATGCATGAGCGTCGCGCCGGGCCGTAGTGTACGTTGCCGCCGCTGCCAATCCGAGCATCTGCCGCGCGGCTGGCCGGTGCCTGCACGTGCTGCCGGTCGTTCTTCACATATGAATCGGCGGGCCGCAAGCTGGCCGGGCCGCCTGTCAGGCTATCATGACTGCATGACGCTCGCCCGCCGCAGGTTCGTTCCAGGATGACTTCCACCGCTGTTCGCCTTACCCCGACCGCCATGCCGGCAGCCGGGCCGGCTCCCGGACCGGAGTGTCCGGATGTCCTGATCGTCGGCGGCGGCCCGGCTGGCTGCACCGCGGCCATCGCACTTGCCGAGCTCGGTTGGTCCGTGACCCTGCTCGAGAAGGCGCAGCACCCGCGCTTTCATATCGGCGAGTCCTTGCTGCCGATGAACATGCCGATTCTTGAACGCCTTGGCGTGCTGCAAGACGTGCGCGCCATCGGCGTGCTGAAGCGTGGGGCGGATTTTCCCAACGACAGCGGCGGCTACAACACGTTCCGTTTCTCCCACGCGCTCGATGCCAAAGCCGATTTCGCCTTCCAGGTGCCACGTGCGCAATTCGACCACGTGCTGTTCCAGCGTGCGCGTGCGGTGGGCGTGGATGCACGCGAGCAGGTCTGCGTGGAGCAGGTCGCATTCGACGGCGAACAACCGGTGCTGCAGGCACGCACGGCAGACGGTGGCGTGCAGCAGTTCCGCCCGCGCTATCTGCTCGATGCCAGCGGCCGCGACACCTTTCTGGGCAACCGCCTCAAGCTCAAACGCGCCAATGCAACGCATCAGTCGGCCGCGGTGTTCAGCCATTTCCGCGGCGTGACGCGACGCCCGGGCGAGGATGCCGGCAACATCAGCATCTACCGGCATGCGCACGGCTGGATGTGGCTGATTCCGCTGCCGGACGACATCATGAGCGTGGGCGCGGTCTGCTACCCGGAGTACATGAAGACCCGCAAGGGCGACAGCGAGGGCTTCTTGATGCGCACGCTGGCGCTCAATGCCGAGCTCAACGCGCGCATGCTCGGCGCCGAGCGCGTGGCGCCGGTGCATGCCACCGGCAATTACGCCTACGAATGCACGCGCATGGCCGGGCCGCGCTGGTTGATGCTGGGCGATGCCTATACTTTTGTCGACCCGATGTTTTCCTCTGGCGTGTTCCTGGCCATGCACAGCGCCGAACGTGGCGCGGCGATGGTGGATGCGGCACTGCGCGTACCGCAGTCGGAGGCGAAACTGCAGCGCGCCCTGCAGCGCGAACTGACGCGCGGTGTGGATGAATTCAAGTGGTTCATCTACCGCTTCACTTCGCCCACCATGCGCGCCTTGTTCGCGCACCCGCAAAACACCTGGCAGGTGGAACAGGCGGTGGTGGCAATGCTGGCCGGCGATGTCTTCGACGCCCCCAAAGTCCGCATCCGCCTGCGCGCCTTTCGCGCCCTGTACGCACTCACCACCTTGTCGATGATGCCGCGCGCCTGGCAGTCGTGGCGCCATCGCCGGCGTCAGGCCAAGCTCGGCTTCGACGGCGACACCTTGCAATGCGACACGCAACAACGAGACGCTTAATGACCGCTTCCCAGGCCCAGACAACGCACGCCGTGCGCCATCCCCGGCTGCAGGTCGACTATGTCGACCAGACCGACCCTGCCGTGCTGCTGACCGACCCGCAGGTGCTGGCCGTGTTCGGCTTCGGCGATGCGGCGCCGCGCCTGCACGACCCGCGTTATCTGCGCGTGCCGCTGCAGCCATACCAGGCAAGCGTGCTGGAAGTGTGGCGCACCGATGCGCCGGTGAGCAGCGGCCGCGATGGCAACATCGCCTGGTCCAGCGATGGGCACCTGCAGTTCGGCGTGATCGAGATCGACGAGCAGGATGTCGATATCGAAGAAGCCGCTGCCAGGGCATATGCGGAAATCACCGCCTTCGTCAGCAACGGCCAGACGCCGCGGTTGCTGCGGATCTGGAATTACCTCGACGCCATCACCCTGGGCAGCGGCGATCGCGAACGTTACCGGCAGTTCTGCGTGGGCCGTGCACGCGGGTTGGGCGCATTCGACACCGCGCAGTTGCCGGCGGCCACCGCCGTGGGCCGTTGCGATGCCGAGCGCATCATCCAGATCTACTGGCTGGCCGCCACCAATGCCGGCACGCCGCTGGAAAACCCGCGCCAGGTCAGTGCCTACCACTACCCGCGCCAGTACGGCCCGCAGCCGCCCAGTTTCGCCCGTGCCATGCTGCCACCGGCCGGCAGCGACATGCCGCTGCTGCTGTCAGGCACCGCTGCGGTGGTGGGCCACGCCTCGATGCACACCGGCCAATTGCTGGCGCAGCTGGAAGAAACCTTCGCCAACTTCGACGCCCTGCTTGGCGCCGCGCGTCAGCATGCACCGGCGTTACCGGCGCAGTTCGGCGCCGGCACCCGCCTGAAAGTCTATGTGCGCGAGCGCGACGACCTGCCCCGGGTTGCGCAGGCACTGGATGCCCGCTTCGGCGATGCGGTCCCGCGCCTGCTGCTGCACGCCGTGATCTGCCGCGATGAGCTGGCGGTGGAGATCGATGGGGTGCATGGGTGATGCCACGTGCCGCGGAGGCCATCTGCGGCGATCGATCGAGCAGCGCCCACGGATGGCGCGATGCGGGCTGACCTGATGCGGGCATTCGTGCCGCGCATCTGTGACCCCGCATCGAAGGCGCCACACAGGTGCCGATGAACGCCGCCAACACCGCTGCGCTGACGACCAGCAAGGCGGCAACGCTCTGTGGCCTGCGTCGACCACGCCTGCCCGCGCGTTCTTCGCGCTGTGTCTGCGACCATTCATCGCCACGCTGACTGTCGCGTCCATGACGCCTGCTGCTGCGCGCACGTGGCAGGCCACGCTCAGCCGTTGAGCAATCCCAGCACCACATCGCGCGGCAGCTTGCCGGTTTCGTTGCGTGGCAAGGCGGCGACCTTGCGCAGGCGGCGCGGCAGGAAGACCGGGTCCACGCTGACTCGGAGCGCGGCCAGCACCTGGGCTTCGTCGAGGGTGGGGGCAACCACCAGCGCGGCGATGCGGCCGACCGCCTGGCCGGGGTCGGGCGCGAGCTGCACGATGGTCCCGTCGATGACGCCGGGAATGGCGAGCAAGCGCCGGGTCAGATCGGCCAGCGATGCGCGCTTTCCGGCGATTTCCAGCAGGTCGGCCTGGCGGCCGCGCACCTGGAAGCGGCCGTCGTCGGCCACGTCCATCATGTCGGCCAGCAGCACCGGCGTGGCCAGATGCGGCGCATGCACCAGGGTGCCTGCAGCCTGCGTTTCCAGGCGCACGCCGGGCAGAGGCGTCCACGCCGCTTCCAGCGCCGTACGGCGCACGGCGAACACGCAGGTTTCGGTGGAGCCGAACATCTCGCGCACCTCACCGCCGAAACGCGCTTCGGCGGCAGCGGCGATCTCCGGCGCCAGCGGCGCGGTGGCCGACACGATGCCGGCCAGCGGCGGCAGCGCCACGCCGGATTCGACCAACGCACGCAGATGCACCGGTGTGGTCACCAAGACACGCGGCGCGGGAATATCGGCCAGTGCACGTGCCACGTCATCCGGAAAGAACGGGCGCCCGGCGTGCACCGCCAGCGTGGTCACCATCGGCAGCAGCACCGACAACTCCATGCCGTACATGTGCTGCGGCGGCACGGTGGCGACCACGTGCGGGACGGCATCGGTGTGCGTCCACAGACTTTGCAGCGCAACCAGATCCTGGCGCGTGCTGGTCAAAAAACTGCCCCATGTCTTGGGATTGGGTTGCGGGCTGCCCGTGCTGCCGGAGGTGAAACCGATCGCCACCAGCGCATCGTCGGCCAGCTGCGGAATCGGGCCCTGAGCCTGCGGCAACTCGGCCGGCAGCTGCCAGTACCGCGGCGGCGCCAGCTCCAGCGTCAGGTCGCCCAGACAATACGTATCGGCGTAACGCGCCTGCACTTCGCCCACGACTGCCGGCGCGCGCGAGGACGGCAGCAGCGAGACCTGCCCGCGCAGCGCACATGCATAGAACGCCACCATGAAACGATAGCGGTCCTCGCACAGATTCACCGCATGGCGGCCCGCGGGCAGCTGCTGCGCCAGGCCGTGCACGTGCGCGATGAAGGTCGCCAGATCGACCGACTGCCCCGCGCGCCAGGCCAGCGGCCGGTCGGGCGCACCAACAGCCATCGGATGGGAAATAGCGGGGGCAGGCAGGCTGGACATGGAAACCGACGGTCGCAAAAGCGCGCTAGCTTGGCCGCCACCTGCGCCGCTGGCAAGTCAGGGGTTTTCCTCTGCGACGCGCGAAGTGGATCGCCGCCGGGGTGTGGCATGCGGGTGGCCGGGCCAGTTGGTGTGCGACGCGCGCCTTGTGCGGCATGGCACATCATCGTCGCTGCACGCGGCAAGTCTTCACCAGTGCGTGGTTGCGCTGGGCAGTGCGATACGCCGACCGGCTGCAGGTGTGCAGGGCAGTCGTGCGGCGTCTCTGCCCAGTGCCTTTCATGCGAGATTTTCGTTGCGTTCGTTTGCGCGTGTGCCAGTTGAGCGCGTGGCGTTACCAGTGCCGTGGCGTTGAAGGATTCATTTGCGCTGTCGTGTCATGCAGCGCCGATGCCGCGCACCGCTCTCATCTGCGAGTCCATGCTTGCGCAGCGCAGGCCCATGGTCGCGCCCGCTCATTGCGCGCTTACAGGTGCTACCGGGCGCTGCATGCAGCCACGCACGCATGACCTGTGGCCCAAGCCTGCTGCGAAGGCGAACTGCTAGGCTTGCGCGCTCTCCTTTGCGTCCAGCCGTGTCCGATGCCTAGATTGTTGCCGTTGATCCTTCTGCTGCTGGCCACCACTGCGCATGCGCAGGCTGCCGCCCCGCTCACCATCGAACAGGCGATGGCCGACCCGGACTGGATCGGGCCGGCGGTGGACCAGGCCTGGTGGCAATGGGACGGCAAACAGGTGCAATACCTGCTCAAGCGCGATGGCAGCCCGGTGCGCGACACCTATCGCCAGGGCACCGGCGGCGGCACCGCCGAGCGTGTGGCCGATACCGCGCGCGCCGGCCTGGATGCGGCAAACCCCAGTTACGATGCCACCCGCCAGCGCATGCTGTTCGCACGTAACGGCGACATCTTCCTGCGCGATCTGCGCACAGGTGCGCTGACCCAGCTGACCCGCAGCAACGAGACCGAATCGCGTCCGCAGTTCGCCAGCGACGGCGGTGCGATCTGGCGCGCGGGCAACAATTGGTACCACTGGCGCGCCGACGGCGGCACCGCGCAGGTGGCGGTGGTCAAGGCCGAGCGCGACCCCAACGCCGCTCCCAAGGCCGACGTGCTGCGCGAGCAGCAACTGGCGACGCTGGCCACCTTGCGCCGCGACAAGGAGCAACGCGACGCGCTGCGCACGCAGGAAGACGCCTGGCGCCGCGCCGATGCCACGCGTGCGGCGGCGCCGGTGTATCTGGGCGATGAGGTGGAGATCGTCGACAGCGCGTTGTCGCCGGACGGCCGCCATCTGTTGGTGGTCACACAGGCCAAGAAGGCCGACGAAGGCCAGGCCGGCAAGATGCCCAGATACGTGACCGAATCCGGTTACGAAGAATTCCAGGAAGTGCGTACCCGTGTCGGCCGCAACGCCCCGGCAGCGCATGCGCTGTGGCTGGTGGATGTTGGCGCGGGCACGGCCAGATCGCTGTCGTTCGACCCACTCCCCGGCATCGCCACCGACCCGCTGGCGGCCTTGCGCAAGGCCGCCAAGCGCGACCCCCTGAAGGGCAACCGCGCGGTGCGCGTGGAAAGCGATGGCGACGGCAGCGGGCCGGCCGTGCACTGGAGCGATGACGGCCGCAACGTAGCGGTGGAAATTCGCGCGGTGGACAACAAGGACCGCTGGATCGCCAGCGTGGACCTGGACAACGCCAGGCTGCAGCCGCGTCACCGTTTGAGCGATAGCGCGTGGATCAGCTGGGACTTCAACGATTTCGGCTGGCTGCCCGACAACCGTACGCTGTGGCTGCTGTCGGAAGAATCCGGCTATTCGCAGCTGTACACCGTGGAAGGCAACGGCAAACCGCGCCAGCGCACGCGCGGCAAGTGGGAAGTGTCGATGCCGGTGGCCAGCGCCGACGGCAGCGGCATGTTCTTCCTGTGCAACCAGAAATGGCCGGGCGATTACGAAGTCTGCAAGCTCGATCTGCGCAACGATCAGCTCACCGAGATCACGGCGTTGAACGGTGTGGAAGGTTTCAGCCTCTCGCCCAACGGGCAGCAGTTGCTGGTGCGTTACTCCGGCAGCTATCTGCCGACCCAACTGGCCGTGGTACCGGCCACAGGCGGTCAGGCCACCGTGCTCACCGATACCCGCACGGCAGCCTTCAAGGCGCAGCCGTGGATTGCGCCGCAGTACGTGCAAATCCCGTCCAAACACGGTGCCGGCACGGTCTGGGGCAAGTATTACGGCCCCAAGACGCCCGAGCCGGGCAAGCAGTATCCGATCGTGATGTTCGTGCACGGCGCCGGGTATCTGCAGAACGTCTCCGAGCGCTACACCCCGTATTTCCGCGAGCAGATGTTCCACAACCTGCTGGTGCAGCAGGGCTACATCGTGCTGGACCTGGACTATCGCGCCTCCGAAGGCTACGGCCGCGATTGGCGCACGGCGATCTATCGCAACATGGGCCACCCCGAGCTAGAAGATTATCTGGATGGCCTGGACTGGCTGGTCGCCACCAAGCAGGGCGATCGCGCACGCGCCGGCATCTATGGCGGCTCGTACGGCGGCTTCATGACCTACATGGCGCTGTTCCGCAGCCCTGGCACGTTCAAGGCCGGGGCGGCGCTGCGCCCGGTCGGCGACTGGATGCAGTACAACCACGAGTACACCTCCAACATCCTCAACACGCCCGAGCTCGATCCGGAGGCCTACAAGATCTCCTCGCCGATCAATTACGCCGAGGGCTTGCGCGACCACCTGCTGATCGCCCACGGCATGATCGACGACAACGTGTTCTTCAAGGATTCGGTGGACATGACGCAGAAGTTGATCGAGCTGCACAAGGACAACTGGCAGGTGGCGCCGTATCCGCTGGAGCGCCACGGCTTTACGCGCGCCGATTCGTGGCTGGACGAGTACAAGCGCATCCTCGAGCTGTTCAATGAGCAGGTGAAGCCGTAGAGCATGCCAGGTACTTCGAGGTGAGGGCGAAGCGTCCTGTGGCGCGTCGAGACAGGGCGTGCGCCTTGCCCACGGGTTGGCCGCCAGCGGCACGGAGCGGGCGTTGCGCGTCTTGCACGCAGATGCCGGGGTCAGGCCATCTCGCAGTCACGATGCGCCCTCACCACCCGCGCAGAACGTGACCGATCCGGCCATCCGCAGCGACGCTGCGATCAGGATCAACGACGCGGCACGTGCGCGGGCAAAACCAACACCGGCATCTGGGTTGCTTCCCGCTCACCTGTTGCTACGCCAGTGGCTCTAAGCTTGGCGCAGGACCGGTAACGCGCCATCGCCGCACGCGTGCTGCTGCACCGGTCCGCCGCATGACCGGTGCGCCGCCGGCATGATGGCGCTTCCACTCACCACGGGCGCAGGGAAGGGAGACGCGATGGGCCTGTGGGACCGTTTGTTTGGACGCAAGAGCACTGCGGCAAACACGCCGCGCACGGCACCGACGGCTGCGCCTGTCGCTGCCGCAGACGTGTCGGAGGCGGTGGCCGAGATCGATCCCGCACTGCAACCGGCGCTGAGCGCGTTTCAGCGCGGCGACCATGTGGCTGCCTACAACGCTGCGCAGACGCAGCGCCACCTTGGTGCCGATGCGCAGCGCCTGTGCGCGCTGTCGTTGAGCGCGCTGGACCGCTATCGCGAGGCCTACCCGTACTGGCTGGCGCTGTACGCGCTGGAGCCCACCGCACACAACGCACTGCAGCTGGCAACCACCTCGGTGATGTGCAACGAGATCGCCCAGGGCGAGCAGTGGTTGCTGACCTTCGACGATCTCAATGCACAGGAGCGGTCCACCTCGCCGGCGACCGCGCGTACCAGCTTCCTCACCGCGCTCACCCGCGCCGGCCACGGGGCGCACGCGCTGCCGCACCTGGAATGGCTGCGCGAGGCATACACTGGCATGTCCATTACCGACAGCCATTTCCTGTACGTGCGCGGGCTGCCGTTTCTCGAAGCCTTTCTTGAGCGCAGCACGCCGCTGTTGCGCCAATGCCTGCCAGCCGACGCAGTGCCCGAGTGGTACGCGCACCTGCAACCTGCGCTGGATCCGCCCGGGCAGGCGATGGTGGCTGCCCACATCGCATCGCTACGATGAGCGCCGTCCGGCCAGCATCGGCGCGCCAGCGCGGTGGCTTCGTCACTCCGCTGGCGTGGGTTTCCCTGTTGCTGGGGGCGGTCAGCGTGCTGGCCAATCTGATGCAGATCGCAATGATCGCAATGATCGCACTGGCGCCAGGTGCGGCATCGCTAGGGCTGCCCGAAGGCATCACCCTGCCCCCCTCCTGGCAATGGCTGATCAATCACGCGCTGTCGTTATCGGTCGCCGGCGTGGTGCTCTCGGCTGCGTTCTGCTGGTTGAGTTGGGCGCTGCTGCAGCGGCGCGAGTGGGCAAGGCGTGGCTGCGTGGCGGTGTTGCTGGTGACCGGCCTGCTCAATTTCGGCGGACTGGCGTTGATCGGGCCCTTGTTCGACGGCGTGCAGACGCTGCTGCCCGCCGATGTGCTGCAAAGCCCGGAGTGGCCGCAGATGCAGGCACGTTTGCAGGCCACACAACAAATGGCACTGGTCCTCACCGGCCTGGGTGCGCTGGCGATCGGCTGCGTCCACGCAGCATTGGCATGGCGGCTGTGCACGCCCGCTGTCCGCGCGGAGTTTTCGCAAGCTGAGCGACTTGATAGCCGGTAAGGACGCTGCAGCCTGCAGCAGTTCAGCTGCCTTGCAACGAATTATGCCTCGCTCGCCAGTTGCGCATCGAAAACTGAGAGCTTGCGTGTGCGGTTGCCTGGCTATCTTCAAGCCCAGCTCGAATGCACGGCGCCCGCATCGCTCGCGGCACACGCCGTGAGCCCATCCTTGCGGCAAGGACACTGCACCACACGTTGGTCGGCAGTTTATGAAGTAGCTCCTGATACGGAAACGGCGCTGTAGAACAAGCGAGTCTCGCCCGTCGGTTGCGCTGGCATACGACCATCTCGACTGGTCATTGCCCAGCGGTGATCACTGCGCCGTCATCCCGCATCGCACTGCGACAAACGGGCGCGCTTGCGCGGGATGCACCGCGCGGAGCGCACGGCTTAGAATTGGGACATGAACGAATTCGACCGTGTACGCGATTATCTGACCGACCTGCAGGACCGCATCTGCGCCGCTGTGGAAGCTGCCGACGGTAAGGCACGCTTCGCCGAGGACCTTTGGAAGCGCGAGGAAGGCGGCGGTGGCCGTACCCGCATCCTCCGCGACGGCGCGGTGTTCGAGCAGGCCGGCATCGGTTTTTCGGATGTGTCCGGTACGCGCCTGCCGCCGTCGGCCAGTGCGCACCGGCCCGAGCTTGCCGGTGCGACCTGGCGTGCATGCGGCGTCTCGTTGGTGTTTCATCCGCACAACCCGTATATCCCGACCACGCACATGAACGTGCGCTACTTCCGCGCCGAGCGCGATGGCGAGGTGGTGGCCGCCTGGTTTGGCGGTGGCTTCGACCTGACTCCGTTCTATCCCTTCGATGAGGATGTGCAGCACTGGCACCGCGTTGCACAGGCGCTGTGCGAGCCGTTTGGCCAAGAGCGCTATGCCGCGCACAAGCGTTGGTGCGACGAATACTTTTTCCTGCGCCACCGCAATGAAACGCGTGGCGTGGGCGGGCTGTTCTTCGACGATCTGGGTCAGGATTTCGAGCGCGACTTCGCCTACCAGCGCGCAGTGGGCGATGGCTTTCTGGATGCGTACATACCAATCGTGCAGCGGCGCAAGGACACACCCTACGGCGAGCGCGAACGCGAGTTTCAGTTGTACCGTCGTGGGCGCTACGTGGAATTCAATCTGGTCTACGACCGCGGCACCCTCTTTGGATTGCAGAGCGGTGGGCGCGCCGAGAGCATCCTGATGAGTTTGCCGCCGCGGGTGCGCTGGGAGTACGGCTTCACGCCGGAGCCGGGCAGCGCCGAAGCGCGGCTGGCCGATTACCTGATTCCACGCGACTGGCTCGGTTGATCGAAACGCCGCCGTAAGGCGTGGCGTGCTGGCGGACGTCCACGCAGGCGGTGGCATTGGCGGGCACGTTACAGCGCGTCGCGATCAAGTGCGTTGCCTGCTGACGGCTCGATCCACTGCGCGTCATCGGTGCGCCAGGCTGCCTGGAGACAGCGGCCGCACAGGTGCGGATTGCGCGACGTGACGGCGCCCTGGTCCTTGGCAGAATGAAACTCGCCCACCAGCGCCGGCTCGGCGGCGCGCATGGCAAGCGAGCGCAAACGCGACAATAGTGAATCGATAGATGAATACGCGCGCGGCCGGCCTATAAACTGAATGAGCAGCATGGCCTCGTACCGCCGTCGCAGCATGCTCTCTGCATCGCCGCACCCGACGATTGAGCGGGCATTTACGCTGCAACGCGGCATGCATTTGAGCTTGGCGCAAAGCGAACGCGTTGCCTGCGCGGGGTCTTGGAGTGGTGTCGCTACACGCCACGCGCCCTGCGCACACCGAAGGCACCTGCAGCATCGCTGTTAACGCTGCAGCGCTTGCGCATAGTGGAAGGACACAAATAAAAAGCCCCGCAGACCAGGGGGAGGTCGGCGGGGCCAGGGAACGGAAACTTGGGGAGGAGTTTCCGCTCCGAGATCTGCTCCAGGGGATGGGAGAGATCTACCGACAGGCGTTGCGCCCGTCGAGGGATATAACAACATTTTCTACATTGATGGATCGTGAAGATAACTGTTAAAAAAATGTAGAATTTAGGGGGTATTCATTCCATTAACTCAGCTGAATTCACATTATGTTTGGAACGGATTATTGCTGATCTGCGTATTCAGCATATCGCAGCCATTCACCGCATCAATGCGCTTGGTCCCAATTATCGCCAACGCCCGAATCCACCACCAACGGCACGCGTAATTCAGCTGCGCCCGCCATGCGCGTGGTGACCTCGCTCAGTAGCGTATCGACGAAATCGATATCGGCTTCGAACACCAGTTCGTCGTGCACCTGCAAGATCATCTTCGCGCGTTGCGCGTGGTTGGCGATCCAGCCGTCCACGTTGACCATGGCGCGCTTGATGATATCTGCGGCGGTGCCCTGCATCGGCGCGTTGATGGCGGCGCGCTCGGCACCGGCACGCTGGCCCTGGCTGCCGGCATTGATGAAGTCCAGATAAAGCCGGCGCCCGAACACCGTTTCCACGTAGCCCTTGTCGCGCGCCTGCTGGCGGGTGGTTTCCATGAAGTCGCGCACGCCCGGGTAACGGCTGAAGTACAGCGCGATGTAGTCCTGCGCCTCGCCGCGGCCGATACCGAGCTGACGGGCCAGGCCGAAGGCGCTCATGCCGTACATCAGGCCGAAGTTGATGGCCTTGGCGGCGCGGCGCTCATCGCCGCTGACGGTGTCGATGGTGCGGCCGAACACTTCGGCGGCGGTGGCGCGGTGGACGTCGGCGCCGGATTCGAACGCGCCCACCAGTCCGGGGTCGCCGGACAGGTGCGCCATGATGCGCAGCTCGATCTGCGAATAGTCGCAGGCGATCAGCTTGCGTCCGGCCGGGGCGACGAAGGCGCGGCGGATGCGACGACCGTCTTCGGTGCGGATCGGGATGTTCTGCAGGTTCGGATCGGACGAGGACAGCCGCCCGGTGGCGGCGCCGGCCTGGTGGTAGCTGGTGTGCACGCGCCCGGACTGCGGGTGGACCATCTCCGGCAGCTTGTCGGTGTAGGTGCTGCGCAGCTTGGCCAGGCCACGGTATTCCAGGATGACCCGCGGCAGCTCGTGCTGGTCGGCGATGGCTTCCAGTGCTTCTTCGTTGGTCGAGGGCTGGCCCTTGGGCGTCTTGACCACGGCGGGGAGCTTGAGTTCGTCGAACAGCAAGGCCTGCAGCTGCTTGGGCGAATCCAGGTTGAAGCTGCGCCCGGCCAGCTCGGTGGCTTTCTGCTGGGCAGCGAGCATGCGCTTGGACAGGTCCGCACTCTGGCGGCGCAGTTCGGCCGCATCCACGCACACACCGTTGGCTTCGATGCGGGCCAGCACGTCCACCAGCGGCATTTCGATGTCGCGGTAGACGCGCTCCAGGTCCGGTTCGCTGGCCAGCCGGGGGCCGAGCACGCGATGCAGGCGCAAGGTGATGTCGGCGTCCTCGGCGGCGTAGCGGGTGGCGTCTTCCAGGCTGATCTGGGCGAACGGGATCTGCTTGGCGCCCTTGCCGCAGACGTCTTCGTACTTGACGGTGTCGTAGCCGAGATAGCGCTTGGCCAGGCTGTCCATGTCGTGGCGGGCACTGCCGGAATTGAGCACGAAGCTCTCCAGCAGGGTGTCGTCGGCATAGCCGGCCAGCGCCACGCCATGCCGGCGCATCACGTGCAGGTCGTACTTGCCGTGCTGGCCGAGCTTGCGCACGGCCGGGTCGGTGAGCAGTGGCGCCAGTTGCGCCAATGCCTGGGTGCGGTCGAGTTGGGCCGGCGCACCGGGGAAGTGATGACCGAACGGCAGGTACGCCGCCTGGCCGGGCTCGGCCGCCACGCTCAGGCCGATCAAATCGGCTTGCAGCGGGTCCAGGCTGTCGGTTTCGGTATCGAAGGCGAACTGCCCGGCGGCACGCAGCCGCGCGATCCAGCTGTCGAGCTGCTCCTGGGTCAGGATGGTCTCGTACTGGCCGGGCGCCGACAGCGACGGATCGAGATCCACCGCGGCGTTGACGGGGCCGGAGACGAAGCCGGTGCCGCGCGCGCGGCCAGGCTCGGTGCGCGCAGTGGCAGCAGCAGCGCCCAGCGCCACCGGCTCGGCCAGCAGGCCCGCCTGGGCGGCCGCACCACCGAGTTCGCGCAGCGCCTGGGTGAAGCCGTAGCGGGCGTACAGCACCGCCAGCGCCTCGGCGTTGGGCTCGCGCAGGTCCAGCGCGCGCGGGCCGCTGGCCAGGGTGACATCGGTCTTGATGGTCACCAGCTCACGGTTGAGCGGCAGGCGTGGCAATGCGGCGCGCAGGTTGTCGCCGATCTTGCCCTTGATCTTGTCGGCGTTGGCGATGACGCCATCGAGCGAGTCGTATTCGGCCAGCCATTTGGCGGCGGTCTTGGGGCCGCACTTTTCCACGCCGGGCACGTTGTCGACGGTGTCGCCCATCAACGCCAGCAGGTCGACGATCTGATCGGGCCGCACGCCGAACTTGGCGATCACCGCCGCGTCCGAATCCATGCGGCTGCCGCTCATGGTGTTGACCAGTTCGATGCCCGGACGCACCAGCTGGGCGAAGTCCTTGTCGCCGGTGGAGATGGTGACCTGCAAGCCATCGGCGGCGCCCTGCAGCGCCAGCGTGCCGATCACATCGTCCGCTTCCACGCCATCGATGCGCAGGATGTCGATGCCCAACGCATGCACGATGTCGCACATCGGCTGCACCTGCGCGCGCAGGTCCTCGGGCATCGGGGGGCGGTTGGCCTTGTAGTCGGCATACAAGTCATCGCGAAATGTCTTGCCAGGCGCGTCCACCACGAACGCGACATAGGCCGGGCGCTCCTTCAAGGTGGCGCGCAGCATGTTGACCACGCCGAACAACGCACCGGTGGGCTCGCCCTGGGCATTGGTCAGCGGCGGAAGCGCGTGGAACGCGCGATACAGGTAACTGGACCCGTCGATCAGGACTAATCTGCTCATCGGGCGATTCTACGCTGCACGCCCAGGGCACACCGCGCCAGCGCATACTGGCTGGCGATCAACACGGATAACGACAATGAACAAAGCACGTCTTTTGCTGCTGCCGTTACTGCTGCTCGGCGGCTGTGCCACCGGCGGCGGCGACCGCGCCGGTGGCGATATCCCGGCTGGCGCCGATGTCACCAGCAAGACCATGGGCAACGGCGACAAGGTCGACGAATACCGCGTCAACGGTCAGCTGGAGATGGTGCGGGTGACGCCGGCGCGCGGGGCGCCCTACTTCCTGTACGACCGCGACCATGACGGGCATACCGACGCGGAAAAGGACAAGGTCAACAAGGTGTATTGGCAGCTCTATAGCTGGTGATTGGGGAGTTGGGATGCGGGATTCGTGGGGCATGCGTCGGGCGTTGAAACGCCCGGTGGCGTTGCGTTTTTGATCTGCGCTTCGTTGCCTTGACCGAATTCCCGCCGTGCCTGGAGATGTCCCCTTGCGCACAGCGTGCCGCACACCCGCGTGGTGTGCTTGCGGTAGCGCTGATGATGGGCTGCCGGCATGCAGCCGTGCCCGGCGCTCTTTCACACGATTGGGCGCTACTCAACCGTGTTCACGATTGCTGGGCGCACCGCTCAGGTGCCCTGCCTGTCCAGCGCAACCGCTGCTCGGCGTTCCCTGCCCGGCGGGACACCAGGTGCTCGGGTTTCTTGCCTGGCGATGCGGCTCAGGTTTCTTCGAGCGGGCCGGTGACGCGTTGCAGTTCGTCGATGCCGGCCGGGGCCAGCTCCTTCATCAGCGCCAGGAAATCGCAGCCGACCAGGCGTTGGGCGCGGCGCAGCAGCATCGGCACCGGGCTGGATGGTTCGTGCCGGGCGTAATAGGCGCAGATCTCTTCCAGCCGCCGCTTCACATCCTCGGGGCCGGCGATCTCGTCGTTGCGGCGGGTGGCACTGGTTGCCGTGGCGGCGGCGTGGCCCTCGCCGGCAGCCTGCTCGCCGTCTTCGGTGACCGCAAGGACGCCCTGCCGCGCTTGCCAATGCGGCAGTACGAAGCGCTCCAGATCGCGCAGGTCGGTCAGCAGCGGCCGCAGGTCCGGCGCAGCGGTGCCGACGCGCTCGCTCAGCAGCGCATCGATCGCGCGCGCCTGCCGCAGCGCCTCGGCAATGGCCTGGGCGGAGGTGGCCAGCGTTTCCGGCACGCAGTCCTGGCAGCAGGCTTCGATTTCGGCCAGGCTGGGGCCGCTCTGGCCGTCGGGCAGCTTGATGCTGCCGTTGGCCACGCGCAGATCGCGCAGGCTGAAGCGACCCAGCCGCGGTGACTGCACGAACGCGGTGGTGCGCAGCGCACCGAGCAGGCCCATCGGGTCGCTGAGGCCGACCAGCGCATTGATGCGCGAGGTCGGGTCGTTGTCGTCGTCGGCATCCAGCTGCGGATGCACGCTGTCCCAATGACGCTCGAGCAGGCCGTGGATCAACGCCAACGCATCGGCCCAGCCCGGCAGGCCGCGCAGGCGCAACCAGGCGGCGCCGAGCTTGCCGGCCACGCGCAGGTCGCGGCTGCGCCGGCTCAGCTCCAGCGCCAGCGCCTGCACCTTGTCCCAGTCCGGTTCTTCGGCGGCGATGACGCTCTCGCCCAGCGAGCGCTCGGCGCGGGCCGACGATTCGCGCTCCAGGCGCAGGAATTCCGGGTCGTATTCCAGATCCGGTCCGGCCGGGGCGTCGTCGCCGAGCGGCGCCAGCAGGGTCTCCAGGGAACTGTCGTCTTGCATGGCACGGCCTCCATCGGGGAAGCCGCCGCGGTGGGCGGCGGCAGGCAGGTCACTCGGGATTGCAGACAGCATCCGGGTCGCCGGCGTCGCAGGCCGGCTGCTGGTCGTCGGGCAACCGCAGGCCGGGGCGGACCAGGCCGAAGGCGCGGTACGGGGTACCGCTGGCCGACAGGTCCACGAAGGCCACGGTGCGGCTGGCCGAACTCTGCGCACGGCCGGCAAACGCCGAGGCCGGCACATTGAAGCCGGAGCCGCCGGCCAGATCGAGCAGGCTGCCGTCGACCGTCGTGGCGTTGAAATACGCCGGCGGCGCGCCGATCGCCGCCACGGTCTGGGTGCCGGTGCCGATCACATAGATCGGGTTCTGCTGCGTACCGATCTGGCCGGTGGCGGCAAAGGTGCCGGTGCCGTTGCGCAGCGGCGCGCGGCCGTCCTGGAACAGATTGCCGCGGACCGACAGGAACATCGCGCTGTTGCCGGCATCCACGCTGTAGCTGCTGCCATTGGCCAGCACAAGCAGCAAATCGCCGCCGTTGGTGAAGCTGAACCCATTGCTGGCAACGAAGTCGCCCAGGCGTACGACACGGTTGTCGACGAAGCCGGCCGCATCGCCCAGCACCACCGCGCCGCCTGCGCTACCGCTGAGCAGGCCGGCGGTGATCGAACTGCCGGCGCGCTGGCGGATGCCGGCAGCGGCCTGCAACCAGCTGGTGGCGCCGCTCAGCTGACCGCTCAGCTGCAGCTCGCCACCGCTGCGCAGGCGCAGCGAGGGGCCGCCGTCGACGCGGCCGCTGACCAGCAGCGAGCGATTGCTGACCAGATCCAGGCCTTGCGCGCTGAAGTTGCCGAGCGCGTCGATGGCGTTGCCGCTGCCGGTGAGCGTGACCGCCCCGGCGGCATTGCCGCCGAGCTGACCGGCGCGCAGGTTGCCGGCGTTCTGGGTGATCGCCCCGCCGCTGCTCAAGGCCACGCTGGCGCCTTCAACGTCGTGACCGAGTACCACGCCGGTGCCGCCGCGCAGGGCGATGGCGTTGGCGCTGAGCGCGCCAGCGGTGGTGAGCTGGCCACCGGCCTGCAGACGCAGGGCATCGCTGGCTTGCGCAGTCGCCGCCAGGTCGTTGCGATCGACGATGGCGATGCTGCTGCCGCGCGCCTGCACCGTGCCCTGGAAATCGTTACCGGCCGCATCCAGCACGATCGCACCGGTGCCGGCATCGAGCACGCTGTTGCCCGCCACGGTCAGCGCGCCTTGCTGGGTAATGCCGGCAGCGGTGGCCGCAGGCACGGCGATCGCCTGGGCAACGATCGTGTTGGCCTGGGCCGTTGCTGCACTCCCGCTGCGTGCCACCAGCGCACCGCCGACGCGCCCCTGGCCCAGATCCAGGCCGGCACCGCTGGCGACATCCAGTGCATCGACCTCCAGATTGCCCAAGACCAGCGCATTGCGATCGCGCACGCTGGCCGCGCCGCCGCTCAGGCTCACCGCCGCCTGGAAATCGTTGTCGGCATCGGTCAATGCAATGGCAGCGCCACTGCTGTTGATGCGGGTACTGCCGGTCACGGTCAACGCGCCGCTCTGGGTGACGGCGCCGCCATTGCTGGCCGCATCCAGATCGCCATTGACCAGGCCAACGCCCAGATTCAGCGCGCCGCTGTTACGGACCTGCAGGTTGCCGGTGTTGAGCGTGCCCAGGGTCAAGACATTGGCATCGCGCACGCTGCTGGCCCCGCCGCTCAGGGTGAGCAGGCCCTGGAAGTCGTTGCCCGCCGCCTCCAGGGTGATGGCGCCGCTGCCGGCATCGACCGTGGTGTCGCCTGCGACGAGCAACGCGCCACCGGTCTGGGTGATGGCGGCGTTGGTGCTGTTCAAGCGCAGCGCGTTGCCTGCCGTGAGCGTGTTGCTCAGCGCGATGCCATTGGCGCCGGTCAGTTGCACCGTGCCACCGCGCAAGGCGCCGGCGGTGCGCAAGGTACCGCCGTTGGCTGTCAGCGTCAGCGCGCCGGTGCCGGTGTCGATCTGGCTGGCCGGCAGGTTCAAGTCGCCGCCGGCGACCAGCGAGATCGCCGCGTTGGCACCGCTGCGCACCGCAGCGATGCTGAGGTCGTTGCGATCCTGCACGGCGATGGCATTGCCGGTGAGCGCAACCGCGCCGACGAAGTCGTTGTTGGCATCGGTCAAGGCGATGTCGCCGCTCCCGGCATTCAAGCTGGATGCACCGCCGACCGACAAACCGCCGCTCTGGGTGATCGCTGCATTGCCGCTGGTGCCGTTCAACGCGCCACGCACCACCCCGTTACCGAGATTCAATGCGCCACTGCTGTTGGCGGTGAGTGCATTGGTGGACAGCGTGCCGAAACTGAGCGCGTTGCCGGCGATCTGCACGTCGCCTGCCGTGAGATTGACCACGCCGTTGAAGGTGTTGCCCGCGGTATTGAGCGTGACGTTGCCACTGCCTGCATTGACGGTGGTGGTGGTGCCAACATCGAGTGCCGCGGCGGTCTGCGTGATCGCGGTGTTGTTGCTGCTCAGCGACAGCGCGCCTGTGGTGGTGATGGTGTGGCCGATGGTGAGACCGTCGCGTGCGGACAGGGTGACGTTGCGGCCGCGCAAGTCGCCGCCGGTGCTCATGCTGCCGCCATTGGCGATCAGGGCAAGATCGGCGGTGCCGGTGTCCAGGTTCTGCGCGGAGAGGTTCAGTGCGCCGCCGGCGGTCAAGGCGATGGTGCCGTTGGCACCGGCGTTCAAGGCATTGATGGTGAGGTCGCCGCGATCGGCCACCGTGATGCCGGTGCCGGTGAGACGGATGCCGGCGCCAAAGCGGTTGCTGCCGTTGTTGAGCGCGACGCTGGCGCTACCGGCATCGACGGTGCTGGTGCCCACCACGTCGAGTGCGCCGGCGTTCTGCACGATGGCGGCGTTGGTGCTGCGCAGGGCGAGCGTGTTGGCGGTGACGGTGTGGCCCAGGGTCAGGCCGTCGCGTCCGAACAGCGCCACGTTGTTGCCACCCAGCGCTGCGGCCGTACTCAGTGCGCCGCCGTTCGATGCCAGGGTCAGGTTGCTGTTGCCGACCGCGATAGCCTGCGACGGCAGGCTCAAGGTACCGCCGGCGGTCACTGCAACACTGCCGTTGCCGGTGCTGGTCAATGCGGCGAGGCTGAGGTTGTCGCCGTCGATCACGCCAATGCCGTTGCCGGTCAGGCTGACGCTGTTGAAGTTATTGCCGGCTTGCAACAACGAAATCGCACCGGTGCCCGCATCGACCGTGGTGGCGCCGCTGACCAGCAGTGCGCCGCCGCTTTGCGTAATGGCGGCATTGCTGCTGGCAAGCGACAACGTGCGCGCGGTGATGTTCTGGCCCAAGGCCAAGCCGCTGTTGGCGCGCAGGCTCACTTCGTCGCCAAGCAGTGCGGCAGACAGGCTCAGGCTGTTGGCGATCAGGTTGATATCACCGCTGCCGTTGTTCAGCGTGGTCCCCGGCAGGACCAGGTTGCCGCCGGCGGTCAGCGCGATCGTGCCGCCGTTGTTGCTGGTCAACGCCGAGAGCGTGAGATCGTTGCTGTCGCGCACCGCGATGCCGGCCCCGGTCAGGCTCATGCTGCCCTGGAAGTCGTTGCTGCCGTCGATCAGCGCGATGGCGCCGCTGCCGGCATTGAGGGTGGTGGCGGCATCGACGATCAGTCCGCCGGCCTGGCCGATGGCGCCATTGCCGCTGCTCGCAGCAAGGGTGCCGGCAACGCGGCCGCTGCCCAGGTTCAATGCGCCGTTGCTGGTGGCGGTGAGGTTGGCGGTGTTCAGCGTGCCCAGCGTCAACGTGCTGCTGTCGCGGATCGACACCTCGTTGCCGGTCAGGCTCACTGCACCGCCGAAGTGATTGCCGGCACTGCCCAACGCGATCGCGCCGGAGCCGGTGTTGAAGCTGGAGGTCGAACCGATGCGCAAGGCGCCTGCGGTCTGGTTGATCGCGCTGTTGCTGGTGGACACCACCAAGGTGCTGCTGTCGATGCTGGTCGCCAACGTCAGTGCGTTGGCGCTGAACAGCGAGACCGCATTGCCGGCGAGATCGCCGCCCAATGTCAGCGTGCCGTTTTCTGCGCGCAGCGTCAGGTCATCGCTGCTGGTCAATCCGCTGCCGGGCAGCGTGAGCGAGTTGCGTGCGGTGAGCGCGATGGTGCCGGCTCCACCGTTGTTGAGCGAGACCACGCTGAGATCGTTCGCATCGACCACCGCGATATTGCGGCCGGTCAGTGCAAGGCCGTTCCTGAAGTCGTTATCGCGTGCGAGCGAAATGGCGCCGTTGCCGGCATCGACGGTGGCAAGGCCGCCGACGTCGAGCACCCCTGCATTCTGGAAGATCGCGTTGGTGGTGGCAGTCAGGCCCAGGCTGCCACTGGCGGTGACGTTGTGATTGAGCACGATGCCATCGCGGCCGCTCAGGCTCACGTTGCCGCCATTCAAGCTGCCGTTCGTGCTCACTACGCCGCCATTGGCGATCAGGCTGAGCGCGCCGGTGCCGGTGGAAAGATTCTGCGTGGGCAGCGTGAGCGCGCCGCCGGCTGTCAGGGCGATGGCGCCATTGGTGCCGTTGCTGATCGAGGAGATGCGCAGATCGTCACGATCGACCACGCTGATGCCGGTACCGGTGAGGCTGACGCCGCTGCGGAAATCGTTGCTGCCGTCGGTCAGCGCGATGGCGCCGCTGCCGGCGTTGAGGGTGGCGCTGCCATCGACGATCAGCCCGCCGGCCTGGCCGATGGCGCCATTGCCGCTGCTCGCAGCAAGGGTGCCGGCAACGCGGCCGCTGCCCAGGTTCAATCCGCCGTTGCTGGTGGCAGTGAGGTTGCCGGTGTTGAGCGTGCCCAGCGTCAGCGCGCCGCTGTCGCTGATCGACACGCCGTTGCCGGTCAGGCTCACTGCGCCGCCGAAGTGATTGCCCGCGCTGCCCAGTGCCAGCGCACTGGTGCCGGCGTTGAAGCTGGAGGTCGAACCGATACGCAACGCGCCTGCGGTCTGGTTGATCGCGCCGTTGTTGGTGGACACCGACAAGGTGCTGCTGTCGATGCTGGTCGCCAGCGTGAGTGCGTTGGCGCTGAACAGTGACACCGCATTGCCGACCAGATTGCCGCCCAATGTGAGGGTGCCGCTGTCTGCGCGCAGCGTCAGGTTGTCGGTGCTGGTCAATCCGCTGGCAGGCAGCGTGAGCGAGTTGCCTGCCGTGAGTGCGATGGCGCCGGCGCCACCGTTGTTGAGCGAGACCACGCTGAGGTCGTTCGCATCGGCCACTGCGATATTGCGGCCGGTCAATGCAATGCCGTTCTTGAAGTCGTTATTGCGTGCGAGCGAAATGGCGCCGTTGCCGGCATTGACGGTGGCCAGCCCGCCAACGTCGAGCACGCCCGCGTTCTGAGTGATTGCGGCGTTGGTGGCAGTCAGGCCCAGGATGCCGCCGGCGGTGACGGTGTGATTGAGCGCCACGCCATCGCGCGCGCTCAGGCTGACGTTGCCGCCGCTCAAGGTGCCGAGCGTACTCAAGGCACCGCCATTGGCGATCAGGCTGAGCGCGCCGGTGCCGGTGGAAAGATTCTGCGTGGGCAGCGTGAGCGCGCCGCCGGCTGTCAGGGCGATGGCGCCATTGGTGCCGTTGCTGATCGAGGCGACGCTTAGATCGTCGCGATCGACCACGCTGATGCCGGTGCCGGTGAGGCTGACGCTGCTGCGGAAATCGTTGCTGCCGTCGGTCAGCGCGATGGCGCCGTTGCCGGCGTTGAGGGTGGCGCTGCCATCGACGATCAGTCCGGCGCTCTGGCTGATGGCGCCATTGCCACTGGTTGCATTCAGGGTGCCGCGGACGCTGCCACTGCCCAGGTTCAACGCACCATTGCCGGTGGCGGTGAGGCTGCCGGTATTCAGCGTACCCAGCGTCAGCGCGCCAGTGTCGGCGATGCGCGTGTCGCCGCCGGTCAGCGTCACCACGCCCTGGAAATCGTTGGTCGCTTCATCCAGTTCGATGGCGCCGGTTCCGGCATTGACGGTGCTGGTGCCGGTGGCGGTCACGCTGCCGGCGGCCTGGGTGATCGCGCTGTTGGTGGTGGTCAGTGCCAGCGTGCCGCTTGCAGTGACGTCATGCCCCAGAGTCATGCCGGCAGTGCCGGTGAGGTCCACGTTCGTGCCGGCCAACGCGGCGCGCGTGGTGAGGCTGCCGCCACTGGAAAGGGTGAGGTTGGCGCTGCCGGTGTTGATCGCCGTTGCCGGCAAGGTCAATGCACCGCTGGCACGCAGCGACAGCGCGCTGTTGTTGCCAAGATTCAGGGTGCCGATGGCCAGATTGCCGGCAGCGTTCAACGAGATACCGCGACCGGTGGCGCTGACCAGATCGCCAAAGGCGTTGCCGCTGTTGTTCAGGGTGATCGCACCGGTGCCGGCAGTGAGGTTGCTGGTGCCGACGATGGTCAGGAAGTTACCGGCCGACTGGGTGATCGCGCCGTTGTTGCTGGTGGCGAGCAAGGCACCGCCCACCCGGCCGCTGCCCAGGTTCAACGCGCCGTTGCTGATGGCGGTGAGATCGTTGACGTTCACCGCACCCAGTGTCAGCGCGCCGCTGTCGCTGATGCGCGTGTTGCCGCCGGTCAGCGCCACCACGCCCTGGAAGTCGTTGCCTGCGCCATCCAGCGTGATGGCACCGGTTCCGGCATTGATGGTGCTGGTGCCGGTGGTGGCCACGCTGCCGGCGGTCTGGGTGATCGCGTTATTGGTGGCGGTCAACTTCAGCGTGCCGCTTGCCGTGACGTCATGCGCCAGCGCGATGCCGCCGCGACCGGTGAGGTCCACGTTCGTCCCGGCCAGCGTGGCGCGCGTGCTGAGGCTGCCGCCGCTGGACAGGGTGAGGTTGGCGCTGCCGGTGTTGATCGCCGTTGTCGGCAAGGTCAATGCGCCGGTGGCACTCAACGACAGCGCGCTGTTGCTGTCGAGGTTCAACGTGCCGATCGAGAGATTGCCTGCCGCGCTCACGGCAATGCCGTTGCCGCTGGCGCTGAACAGGCCACCGAAGGTGTTGCCGCCGTTGGTCAGCGAAAGCGCACTGCCGGACTGCAGGAATTGGCTGGTGCCCGTCACCGCCAGCGCACCGGATTGGGACAACGCGACCGTGTTGGTCAGGCTGAGGTTGCCGCCTACATCCAGGTTGCCGAGGCCGCTGATCTTGTTGGCCCCGCTGAAGGTGGCACTGCCACCGATAAAGCCACCCAGGCTGCCGGCGGTGTAGATGCCGGTCTGTTGCACGCCGCGACCGGTGCTCAGGGTGATCGCCCCGGTGCCGGCATCGATGCTGCCGCCGCCGGCGACGTCGAAGCTGCCACCGCCGGAGGCGATGAGCGACACGCTGCCGTCGGGGCCATTGGACAGCGACGCCGCACGAATGGTGCCGCTGTTGTTGATGAGTCGATCGAAGATGCCTTGCGCCGCGCGCGCCTGCAGCTGGATCGCGCCGCCTGGCGCGCTCAGGGTGCCGGAATTGTCCACCGCTTCGGTCGCCAGACTCAGCTGCAGCGGCTTGTCGATCAGCACGCCGAAGCCGCCGCTTTCGAACGTCAGCGTGGCTGCGTCGGCACCGGCGAGCGTGATGTTGCCGGCGGTGGCGGTGATGGTGCCGCTGTTGGACGCCCGGCCGCCGATCAGCACGGCCGACCCGGCAGCGGCGTTGATGGTGCCGCTGTTGATGACCTGCGCCACGGTCGTGCCGCCGGCATCCAGGCTGTAGTCGCCGCTCATGAACTTGGACACGGTGGTGCCCAGCGTACTGACCACCAGGCCGCCGACATTGATGTTGGCGGTGTTGCCGATCAATACGCCGTTGCTGTTGAGCAGGAACACCTGCCCATTGGCGTTGATGTTGCCGTAGATCTGCGTCGGGTTGCCGCTCTGCACCAGGTTGAGCACCACCGAACTGGCGCTGGGCTGGTTGAAGATCATCGTCGCCGACGAGCCGATGTCGAACGCCGACCAGGTCAGCGCCATGCGCGAGGAGGTCTGGTCGACGGTCCGGCTGCTGCCGTTGACGGCATTGATGGTGCCGGTGCCGCCGGCGATGCTGCCGCCGGTCGGCAGCTGGTTGGCCGCCACCTGGGCCAGGCCGCTGACCGGCATGGCCATCAGGGCGGCTGCCAGCGCAACGGCCAGCGGGCAGTGACGCAACGGGAGCGTGCGCGGCGAGGTCGCGGTATGGATGGTGGCGTGCATGCGCAGATCCCTCAGAAAGTGAAGCCGAAACGCGTGTAGATGCGGGCGTCGTCGCGTCCGTCGGAGGCGTCGCGCGCACCGGTCGGAAGCGCGGCGCTGATGCGCCACTCGAAATTGGCGTACTGCGGCAAGCGGAAGGTCAGGCCCACGCCGGCGGCATCGAAACTGGCCGGCGCCAGGCGGCCATTGGCGGCGAACACGCGGGCGTGGTCGGCGAAGACATCCAGCTCCAGCAGCTCGCGCCAGGGCCGGCCATTGAACGGCGATGCGGCATCGGCAAAACCGGGGGCATCGATGTGGTATTCGAGCGCGGTGTAATACCCGCGGTCGCCCAATGCATCGGAGACCGGATAGGCGCGCACGCTGTCGGGCCCACCGACAGCGAACTGCTCCATCGGGGTCAGCGTGTCGTCGCTGTATTGGCCGTTGAACTTGAAGTACAGCCGCTGCGTGCGGGTGAGGTATTGCAGGCGCGTGTAGGCCAGCCGCGCGATGGTGAAATAGCTGTCGCGACCGGGGCTGATCTGGTCCACCGGCGCCGAGCGGTCGCGCAAGGATTGCCGCACGCTCCCCTGCAGCAGATCCACACCGCGCCAGCGCAGGTCGGTGCGCCGCAACGACAGACCCAGTTCGGCGACATCGAACTGCTGGTCGGACAACTGCATGCCCAGCGCGCTGAGCTTGGATTGCTCGCGCAGATAGCGCGCCGAGCCCTGCAGCTGCAGCGTTTCGGTGTTGATGAATTTCCAGTCGGCGCCGGTGTAGACGATGGAGGTCGGCCCCTTCAGGCCAAGCCGGGCGAACACGCCGTTGCGCACTTCCAGTTCGCTGCGGCTGGCGCCGATCACCGCGCTTAGGCCGGACACGCTGCCGATCGGCAGGCCATAGGACAGCGCGCCGATCTGGCTCTGCCGCGGCGCCAGCGAATAGGCGTAGTTGGCGGCGAACACATCGCCCAGGCCAAGCGGGCTATTCCAGGTGATGCCGGCCTGGGCGCGATAACGGCCGGTCAGCTCGGTGCCGTAGTTGTTGCCGCCCAGGGTGATCACGTACGGGCGGGCGGCCTCGCTGGCGACCAGCACCACGTCGGTCTCGCCTTCCTTCTGGCCTGGCTGCAGCACCGACGACACCGACACGCCCGGCAGATCGCGCGCATACAACAGCGCGGTGTCCACGTCCTGCTTGCGTAGCGGGCGGCCCTGCAGCTGGCGCAGCGGCGCCGACAACGCATTGCCGCGGTAGCGTGCGGCGCCCTGCACGCTGATCTGGCCGATGCGCCCTTCCAGCACGCGGATTTCGATCAGTTGGTCGGGGCCCGGCGTCTGCGCCGGCAGATAGGCCGTGCTGACGATGAAGCCGGCCTGCCGGTAGGCGCGGGTGACCGCATCGGCGACTGCCTGCAATTGATCGAAGCGCAATGCCACCACCGGCTGGCCCTGGGCCAGCTCGGCGAAGGCAGCGTCGGCCACGGCCTGCATGCGGGCCGGGTCGATGCCGGCTTCCGGGTAGTGGCCCACATCGCGCACGCGAAAGCCGCGCACCTGCACGGTGACCGCCTCGGTCCGGTCCCTCATGGCCGGCACCGCCGCTGCCGACTGCGCAGCAGCCGTGGCATCGGTCGGCGACTGCGCCCACCCAGGTGCGGCCAGCAGTAGGCACGCGGACACCGCCGCGGCCAGACACGTCATACGCATACGTCCATTTCCCCTGAGACCATCCGGTGTTGCGCATGGCCGACGTGTCCCGCTGCACACGCAGGCGCCACGGCGGCGACTGCACGGCGATCGGCGTGTCTGACCTCGCCCCTTGCTGAACGTCGATCAAACCCCGACGTACATTTATGCAATGTTAGCAAGATTATTGCGATGAGCATCACGATTATGAAGACCGCTGCCACCTGACTGCGCAGTTTGCGTGCGACCGGATGCGCCGACAGCGGGCCCGGCCGGGCATCAGGCGAACTCGGCAAGGCGTTGCGCAGGGTCACCCCCTGGGTCTGGCGGGCGGCGTCCAGTACGCGCCGACGGCGTGCGCGGTACTGCTCGCGGTCGAGTTGGCCCTGCTGATGCGCCAACGCCAGCGCCTGCAGCTGCGCATTGGCCGGGTGCGCAGCGGCAGCGGTGGGCGACGGCGGGGCGGCGCTCACGGCAGCTCCCGCAGCACGCGCAGGCCCACGTCCGGTTGCGCCGAGCCGTTGTCGGCACGGCTGGCCTGCACCGTGCAATCGGACCAGTAGCTGGAAAAACTTCCGCCGCGCGCCTGCACGCCTGTTCCGGTCGATACCCATTCCCAGACATTGCCGGTGAGATTGATCAGGCCCCAGGGATTGGCATCGCGCCCGCGTGCCGACACCGGTGCGCGCGCGGCATCGCCGGCACTGGCGTTGGGCGGCACGCAATTGCTGTCTTCGGCCTGCCGCCAGTTGCTGGCCGCCTGCGCGGCATGCAGCCACTCGGCATCGCTGGGCAGGCGGTACCGCCAGCCGCCGCTGCCGATGGTGAGCCAGCGCAGATAGGCGCGCGCCAGGGTCAGGCTGATATTGCGCACCGGCGCGCGCGCCAGCTCCGGGGTGGCGGCGGCCTGGGCGGTACAGCGGCCGGTGGCCTGGCAGAACAGGTTGAAATCGGCCACCGCCACTTCGCCGCGCGACAACGCGTACGGCTTGCCGCCGGCGATGGCCGGGATCACCACCAGCATCGGCCCGCGGGTCTGCCCGAGTGTGTCGAAGCACGCCGCGGCACGCCCGGCCAGGCCGGCGCAGGGATCCGGGCCGGTGGGCACCGGCGGCAGGCTGTCGGCATCGTCCGCGTTGGCGGGCAATGCCGCAGCGGCGGGGTCGCGCGCAGTCGTTGGGGTGGCGGCGGGCTTGGCAGCGGATTTGCCGCGCGCCGGTCTTGCGCCGGCGGCCGGCGCAGCTGTCTCGGTGGCGCCGCCCGGCGACACGCTGGCGTCGGCCGGCGCATCGGCGGCGGGCGCGCGTTGCAGACGGGCCGACAACGAGCCTTCCGGCAATTGGCCGGCCGCCTTCATCTGCGCCTCCAATTGCGCCAGCGCGGTGGCGTCGGTGCGATAGAGCGTTTGCAGGCGCCCGGCGAGTTGCTGGCGTTCGCCGGGCGCCAGCGTGCCCGCGGTCATCACTGCGGCGGCCACCGCATAACGGGTTTGCGCGCTGCGCAGTTCGTCGCGCTGGCCGAGCGTCTGCAGCCCTTGCCTCAGCAGGTCGGCCGCCTGGGCGTATCGCCCGTGTGCGAACGCATCGCCGGCGGTGTTGCGATACACCTGCGAGAGCAGTTGCGGGCCTTCGCTGCGCAACAACGGATGGTCCGGTTGCAGGGTGCGGATGCGCGCCAGCGCATCGCGGGTCTTGCCCAGATCGTTGGCGGCGGCGGCGCGGCGCAGCGACTCGATCCGCGCGGCCAGTTCGGACTCGGCGCTTTCGCGCGCCAACGCTTGTTCGAGCTGGTGCTCCAGCGTCTGCAGGCGTGTGCGCTGGGCCAGCAGGCTGGCCGATTGCGGGGCCACGCCCAGGCCGACATCCACCAGCGCCTGCGCGCCAGCCAGCTGTGCGGGGTCGCTTTGTGCGGCAACCGCCGTGCTGATGGCCTCGGCCAGCGCGCTGCCCTGGCTGCTGCGCTCGGCCACCGGCAGTGCGGCCAGTGCGGCGTCGATACGCGCGCGCCAGGCCGGGTCGGTGCTGGGGTTGGCCAGATCGGCAGCCAGTGCCTTGCGCGCGCTGTCGGCATCGCGCGGCGCGGCGGCAACCGGCGTGCGTTTGGCTTGCTGCTCGGCCACGCCGACCTCGGCGCTGCGCAACTGCAAGCGCAACGAGTCCGGAAACGCTGCGCGCGCCTGTTCTACTTCGGTCCGCGCGGTGGTGAGTTGCCCGGCCGCCACCGCCTGCGCGATGGCCGCGTCCAGGCGTACTTCCAGTGCGGAATGGCGCAGCAGGCTGCTGCCCGGATCGATGCGGCGCACCTGGTCGAGCGTGGCCAGTGCGTTGTCGGGCTGGGTGCGGAACAACAGCCCGGCATCGAGCTGGCGATTGAGCGTGGTGTCGAGCGCGTTGAGGCGTTGGTTCTTTTCGCGCTCGATGGCCTGGCGACGCGCATCCAGCGCGGGCGAATACAGTCGCAGCCGGTCGCGCAAGGCGAACACCTGCAACGCGCCGCGGTAATCGTCGCGGCTGTTGGCCGGATTCCACAGCGCGTCCAGGCGGCGCAGCAGGAAATCTTCGATAAGGTCGCTGCGGTCCATCAGCACGCGCCGGCGGTCGTCTGCGCTCAGGCTGGACAGCGCCTGCATGACCTGGGTTTCGTCGCGGTACTGCTGCGGGTCCTGCGCACCGAAGCGTGCGATGACCTCATCCAGATGGCGCTGATGCAGATAACGCGATGCGCCCCACCCGCCCACGCCGACCAGCGCGAGCGCGGTGGCGCCATAGCCGATCAACGGCAGCGCGCGCTCGCGCAGCGGCACCTGGCGCAGGCCGTCGAGCAGTTGGTCCACGCGCGTGAGCCGTTGCGCAGCCGGGAATGCCACGGCCGCGCACAACGTGGCGTACTGGCGACGGGTCAGGCCCGGCACCGGCGGCGGGCGGCGGCCTTCGCGCAGCGCCACTTCGGCACTGAGTTTGTCGAATGGGTGCTTGCCGGTCAGCAATTCGAAACACACGCAGCCCAGCGCGTACAGATCGTCGGCCGGAGTGGGCGCCTGTCCGCGGATCATTTCCAGGCTGGCATAGGCCGGCGTCAATGCACCCAGCGTGGCCGCATCGAACACGGTCTGTTCACCGGCGACATCGGCCGCATGCTTGCCGGCGCGTGCGATGCCGAAATCGAACACCTTGGCCACGCCATCGCGGGTGACCATGACGTTGCCGGGCTTGAAATCCGAATGCACGATGCCGGCCGCGTGCGCGCGCATCAGGGCCCGGCCCATGCCCTCGATCAGCGGCCAGGCCTGCTTGAGCGGCATGCCATTGTAGGCCTGCTCGCGGATCAGCGTTTTCAGGTCGCAACCGTCGATGTATTCCATGGTCATGAAGACCAGGGTGCGATCCTTGTCGAAGTCGTACACGCGCACGATGTTGTCGTGGGCCAGCTTCTGCGAGCGGCGCGCTTCGCGCTGCAGGGCGACCAGTGCGTCGGGATGGCGGCGGAACTCGTCGCTGAGCACTTTGACCGCCAGCCACGGGTCGCGGTCGCGTGCTTCCACCTTGCGTTCGTCGCGGGCCAGATACACCACCCCCATGCCGCCGCGGCCAAGTTCGCGTTCGAGCTGGAAGCGGCCCTTGAGCAGGCTGCCGACACCGGCATGATCGCCACCGGCGGCTTCGGCCAGGTGCTGCCAGCTGGACAGGCTGGCGGTACCGGCCGTGCCGGTGCCGGTGCCGGTCTGCGTGCCGAGGTGGGTGGGCGTGCCCAGCCCCAGGCTGGTGAGGCTGGGCGCATCGCCGGGCAGGGGCTGCGCCGGTTGCACGCGGGTGATGTCGTCTTCGACCATGCGCGCCGGGCCGGGTCGTGGCATCACCACGGTGGCATCGTCGTCGACCATCGTTGGCGTGGGTGTTGGCTGCTGCGTTGGCGTTGGCGACGGGGCAGGCGCAGGCGCAATCGCACGATCGCGCAACGCATCCAGCCGGCTCACCAGCGTGGTCACGGTGGCATCGTCGAGCAGGTGCTGGCGTTGCAGCGTCCACAGCGTTTCCACCCCGGCACGGTATTCGGCCTCCGGTACCGCGGCGCGCTTGCCCAGCGCGGCCAGGACGGCATTGAGGTCGAGCGCGCCGCGGCGCATGGCGGTGACCAGTTCGGTCACGGTGGCGGTGTCTTCGTGCATGCACTTACTCCTGCAGGCGGACGACGACGGCGGTGACGTTGTCGCGTGCCGCCCTCCCCATCGCCAATTCGAACAGACGCGCCAGCAGCGCGCGTGGATCGCCGAAGCGATGGCATTCGGCATCCAGCTCCGGGTCCGGGATTTCCTTGTTGATGCCGTCGCTGCACAGCAGAAACTGCGTGCCCGGCAGGCTCGGCGTCAGCACCCAATCGACGAACAGCGGCTCTTGCGCACCCACCGCGCGCGTGAGCACGCCGGCCGCCGCGGCGCTGGCGTGTGCGCTGCCGAACTGGGTGACATCGTCGCGCACGCCGTGCACGTGGTCGCGGGTGAGCTGGCGCAGCGGGCCGCCATGCTGCGCGTAGATGCGGCTGTCGCCGACCCAGCCGCACAGCATGAAATCCGGGTCGTGCACCAGCACCACCACGGTGGTGGCGATCATGTCCACGCGGCGCTCGCGCGCAACCTGCAGCAGCTCGCGATTGATCTGCGCCAGGGTGTCGTCGATGGCATCCAGGAAATCGCACAGGTCGGCCGGGCGCACCAATGCGCTCAGCCGCTGCACCAGCAGCTGGCTGGCGTAATCGCCGGCGCTGTGGCCACCCAGGCCATCGGCCACCACCCAGAGGCCGGCGTCTTCGCGCAGCAGCAAGGCATCTTCGTTGAGCCGGCGCACCTTGCCGGTTTCGGTGTGCCCAGCCGATTGGTAGGGCGCGCTCATCGGGTCACCTCGGTGATGTCCTGCTCGGCCAGCAACCACTCCAGATACATCTGGGCGGTGGGCAGCCCGTCGATCGATTGCGCGGCCGCGCCCAACCGCCACCACAGCGATTGGCCGGGCGCCGGTACATGCGTGCTGGAAGGCGCGGCCGGCACGCCGAGCGCGCGCAGCGCGGCATCGAATCCGGCCGCATCGGTGCGTGCGCGCAAGCTGCGGCCCAGGCACGCAGCCACCGCGCCGAACCATGCCGCCGACGGCAGGCACAGGTGCGGCAACGGCATTGCCACGGTCAGCGGAAAACAGCGCCCCAGGCGGTCTTCGCCCGGGCCGAGCAGGCCGGCCCAGGCCTGCGCGCCGCACACGCCCGGCCCCAACGCAAACGCGCGCAGGCCGCTGTTGCGATACGCGCCAGGCCAGTGCTGCCCGAGTTGCTGGCGCGCCGTGTCCAGGCAGTTGGCGAACTGCAGGTCCCACGGCTGCACGAAGCTGGCCGGCAGGCGCCGCTGCACGAAGTCGCCCACGCCGGGCAACTTGCCGTGGAAACCGAGTGGTTCGTGCGCCGGCATGCTCATCGGCCGCACGCGAAGTGCTGGACGTCGCTGTCCAGAAACGGGTGGCGCAGGTTGCCGGCACGCAGCGGCACCTGCACGTCGTGGCCGCCAAGCGCGAAGCGGGCGACAAAGCGCAGGTCCGACGGGTTTTCCAGGTGCCCGGCCTGCAGCGCGCGGAACAGCGCCCAATCGCCCTGGTAGTCCAGCGTACCCAGCGCCACGCCATCGGCGCCGAAGGCGGCGATGGACACATGCCCCGGCACCGGGCCGGGCCAGATCATCGGCATGCTTTGCGCAGCGCCGGGCTGGTAGTCGTAGCGCTGGCCTTCGATATCCAGCGTCAGCCGGGTCACGCCTTCGCCCAACGTGGGCGCCAGCACGGTAAAGCCGATCTGCGGCGTGGGCCCGCCGCGAAAATATTTCTGCCGGATCCGCTGCGCCAGTTGCAGTTGCACCGGCAGACCGGGCGCGCCGGTGACCGCGTCCGGGCCATCCTTCCAGCGCCATTGCGGGGACTGGGTGTCCAGCAGCGGTTTGACGGTGCCGGTATACAGCGCATCCAGACGGCCGCCGCTACCGAACAACTCGCCGAAATTCTGCAGCGGGATCTCCACCTGCGCCTGCGGATCGAACGGGTAGCGGCCGCGCACGAAATCCGTGCACACCTCGCCCACCGATTGCCTGACCTGCGCATCCAGCGCGGCGCGTGCGCCCTGGGTCATCAAGGTGGCGCTGCTGCCGGCCAGGCTCTGCAGCCAGTCGGTCACCGGCGGCGGCAGTTGCGCCATTTCCTGCCGGGCCAATGCCAGTTGCGCGTTGGCCGCCGCGGCATCGCCGCCGCCCTGGGAAATCACCAGCAATTGCCTGCCGAGCTGATCGAGCACGCTCAGCAGATGGTCCAGCGGCGTGCTGCCCGGGGCGCCGGCGGCCAAGGCGTTGAGTGCCAGAAAATGCTCGCTGATCGCCGCACCCGGTGCCGGCGCTGCAGCTGCGCCACCCTCGGCGGGCGTGGCCAGCGCGGCGCTCATCGCCGCCCCGCCGGGGAGTTTGGCCGCGGCGGCAGTCGCCTTGGTGCCTGCCGAGTTGGCGGCAGCTGCCAGCGCGCGCTGCGCGGGGTCTACCGGTGGTGCGCGGTCCATTGCCTGGGTGTGCTCGCCGACCACGCCCAGCAGCAGCCGCAGTGGCGAACTGGGCCCGGCCAGCTTGGCGGCAGTGGCGCTGGCACCGGCCAGATCGGCCGACGGGCGCAGTTGCAGATCGGCCAGCAACGCATCCCAGTAACGGATGTAATCGGCCGTGTAGCGCTGTCCCACTTCGCGCACCAGCGTGGCCTTGGCGGACGCGTCCAGCGCCGCACCGCCGAAGACCCAATCGTCGCGGCCGAAGCGTTCCACCGCCTGGCCGATGCCATCGCGTTGCAACGCGGCGAATACCGGCTGGGTGTAGAGCGCCGGCACCGGGGTGGACAACGCCGTGCCACTGCGGCGCACGAAGGTGTCGGCCAGCAGGCCCAGCGCTTTATCCAGCCGCAACGGCGTGCCGTCCGGCGGGGTCAGCAACAGGTTGCCGTAGATCAGTGTCGATAGGTTGGCCGCGCGCAGGCTGGCGCGCGCCTGGGCGATGCGCTGGTTGTCCAGCGACAGCGCGCGCGCGCGCGTGGGCGACTCCAGCACGGCCTGCAGATGCGCACCCAGCGCCTGCTGCAATGCCGGCTCGCGCGGGAACAATTTTACCGCTTCGATGGCGGCCAGTGCGCTGAGTTGCGCCGGGTCCAGATGCTGCGGCTGGCCCAGCATCAGATAGCCCTTGAGCGTGTAGTACAGCGCCTGCGGTGCCTGTGCGTTATCGACCAGACCGGTGCGCAGGCGCACCGCCAAGGCCGGCAACAAGGTGGCGTTGAGCTGACGCAGGTAGCCGGCCTGCACTTGCTCGCCCACCGCCTGGCCCTGGAACAACCCCATGCGCAACGACCACGGCGCGCCGGCGTGATACTGCTGCGCCACCTTCACCACCGCCTGCGTCGCATCGGCTTGCTGCAGGGTGCGCGCGACGTACTCGGGCATGCCGGTGGCGGCATTGGGATCGGGCACTGCCGGCCGCGCGTCCAGCGCAGCGCGTACCTGATGCAGGTACGCACGGTTGCCCACGTAGCTGAGCCCCAACCCGGCCAGCACTGCGCCGGTCAGCAGCGCCACACCCGCGTACGCGGCGGCCTGCAACCACGCCCTGCGGCGCTGCCGGGTGGGCGGGGTATTGGCCAGGCCGGATTCGCGCAGCACCACCTCGCGCAGCAGCCGCTCGACGAAAAAGGTGCGCCGTTGCGCGCCCGGCGCCTGCACGCGCGCTTCTTCCAGGCCGAAGGTGCGCGCCACCGCGCCCATCATGCGGTCGATCGGCGTGCCGTCCTGCGTGCCGGAGGTGAAGTACACCCCGCGCAGCAACGGTGCCGGGCCATACGCATTGCCGGCGAAGGTGCCTTCGACGAATTGCCGCGCACGCTCGCCGAGTGCGGCAACCTGTTGCGGAAACGACAGGATTGCCGCACGCCGCAGACGGTCGCGTTCCAGGTGCAGGCGTTCGAACAGGCGCGCGCTCAGCTGCTGCTGCAGCACGCCGAACTCGTCGGCGAACCTGCGCGCCGCCTGCCCGTCCAGGGTCTGCGCCAGCGCAAACGTCATGCCCCACACCTGGTTGCGCTGCGCCGGCGTCAGATCGTCGAAGAACTCGCCAAAGCCGCCGATCAGATCGCACTTGGTGAAGATCAGATACACCGGCACGCTGGCCTGCAACTGCTCGGCCAGTTCGTCCAGGCGGCGGCGGATCGCCTGCATGTGGGTGTCGCGCTCGGCATCGTCGAGCAGCAACAGGTCCGACATGCTCATCGTCACCAACACGCCGTTGAGCGGGCGGCGCGGGCGATAGCGTCGCAACAGGCGCAGGAAATCGCGCCACGCGCCGGCATCCACCGCCTGGTCCGAATCCTGCGTGGTATAGCGCCCGGCGGTGTCCAGCAACACCGCTTCGTCGGTGAACCACCATTCGCAATCGCGGGTGCCGCCGACGCCGCGCAACGCCGCATCGCCCATGCGCGCAGCCAGCGGAAACTGCAGGCCCGAATGCTGCAGCAAGGTGCTCTTGCCCGAACCGGGCGGGCCGATCAGCGCATACCACGGCAGCGTGTACAGATCGGCGCCGCCGCGCCGCTTGCGTAGCAACTGGATCGCCTGCTGGAAGCGCGCCTGCAGCTGCGCGCGTTCCTGCCCGCTGCGCAGCTCACGGTCGTCGTCGCGACCCGGCGCCGCCAGCGCGCTGGACAAGGTCGCCGCACGTGCCTGCGTGCGCCAGCGGCGCAGCGCCAGCACGCCCACCCACGCCACCACCAGCAACACGATCGCCAGCAGCCGCGCCGCCACGCTGCTCAGCGGGCTCCAGCCGGCCAGCGCCACATACGGCCCACCCACCCACAGCAGCACCGACAGCAGGCACAGCGCCAGCAGGCCAACCACTACCGTTGCGCTCAGCTTGGACAACAGCGTCTTCATCGTCATTCCCCAGGCTGGAACAGGATCTCCACGCGGCGATTGCGCGCGCGGTTGGCCGGCAATTGCACTGGCCGTGCGATCGGTTGCGAATCGCCAGCGCCGATGGCGTCCACCCGCCCCGGCGTACTCAGCTGCGCCTGCAACACCTGCGCAAGCGCCTGCGCACGTGCGGCCGACAAGGCGTAGTTGTCCTGGAAGCGCAGCGAGCGCACCGGCACGTCGTCGGTGTGCCCGACCACGATCACCCGCCCCGGCAATTGCTCGATGGCCGCTGCAATCTGCGCGATCAAGCCGCGCTGCTGCGGCTCCACCTCCACCCCGCCGGAGGCGAACATCGCCGCGCTGCTCAGGCGCACGCGCGTCTGCCCGTCGGCCTGTTCGTCCACGCGCAGCAGGCCGGCGCGTTCCTGCGCGGAGAGCAACTGCTTGAGCCGCACCGGCGGCGGCACGGGCGCAGCGTCCGGTGGCGTGGCCGGCGCAATGCCCCATTGGGCAGCCTGCGCACTGATCGGTGCGGACAGGCTGTTCAAACGCGCCTGCAACCACACGAACGTCACCACCACCACGCTCACCCCCAGCAACGCAGCCGCCCACACCGGCAGATAACGGCCCAGCCGGCGGCGGTCTTCCACCCCGCGCCAACGCGGGGCCAGGCTGTCCGGCGCCGGGCCGCGCGCCGCACGGATGCGGCGATAGACATCGTCCTGGATGGCCGCCAGCGTCACCATGCCGCCGGACTCGATCTGGTAGCGGCCGACAAACCCCAGCGCCAGGCACAGGTACATCAGCTCGATCAAGTCCAGATGCCGTGGCACATCGGCGCACAAGCGCTCCAGGATCTGGAAGAACTTGGCGCCGCCGTACGATTCGCTGTGGAAGGTCACCAGCAAGGTCTTCTGCGACCAGCCGCTGCGCTCGCCCCACGGCGCATTGAGCACCGCTTCGTCCAGCAGCGCGCACAACACGTAGCGCGCGGCGGTGACCGCCTCCACCGGCGCGCCGCCATCGCGTGCACGTTGTTCGAAGCGGCGCACCTGCGCCATCACCTGCTCGCGCAGGCGGGCCACATCGGGCGATTGCGCGCTGTGGCGCAACTGCACCGCCAACAGCAGCAGCGGCGTGGCGGCCTGCACCAACGGGTTGACGCTGCGGCCCAGCAGTTCGCTGATGTCGGTATCTTCGCTGGGCACGCCGCCGCCCTCTGCGGCCGGCAGCGGTGCGGCGTAGGCAGGCGCCAGATCGGCAACAGGTCGGCTCATGCTCAGCTCCGGATCGCCCACAGTTGCAGGTCCAGCCCGGCGAATTCGCTGCCGAAGTGGAATGCGATACCGCCGGAGGTCTTCAGCGTTCGCCACAACGCTGCGCTCTTGTCGAATTCGAAATACAGATAGCCGGCGTGATACGGAATCTGTCGCGGCGCCACCGGCATGGGCGTGGCCACGATGCCGGGCAACTGCAGATTGACCAGATCGCGAATCTGCTCCACCGGCCCGATCTTGGCGTGCGCGGGCAATTGCCGGCGCAACTCTTCGCTGGGCATGTCGGCCTTGGCCGCGAGCACGAACGCCGCGCTGTCGAGCAGGCCCGGGTCCGGCACCATCGCCACCCACACGCCGAACTTGCGCGCCTGGATCGGCAGCGGCGTGGCGGTCTGTTCCAGCACTGCGCTCAGGCTGCTGCGCAGGGCGCCGATCACTGGCTCGAAACTGTCCTGCTGCGATTCGTGCCGATAGGCGGGCCATGCAGGGGGGCGCTTGCCGGCAGCGGTGAACGTGCTCAATTCGCCGGCCAGCGCCACCAGGGCGCGGAACAGCTCTTCCGGATGCGCCAATGGCGCGGCGGCCCAATGCGCCATCTGCGGCTGCCAACGGTTGACCAGCTGTAGCAACAGAAAGTCTGCGATATCGGCAGCACCGCCGCGATCGGTCAGCGTCACGCGCGATGCCAGCGCTTCACCGCGCTGATGCAACAGGCCGAGCAGCTCGGTGAGAAACGTGGTCAAGCGCGGCGCCGCCTGGCACACCATCGCGCTGGGAATGAAATGCGGGTCCAGCACCACCTGGCGGTCGGCGCGCGTCTCGATGATGCGCGCCACCGCGATGCGGTCCAGCCCTTCCAACGGCTGCGAGTGCGGCAGCAACCGCGTGCTCAACCCGCCGACTTCCATCAACACCGCTTCGCTGGTGCTACCGGAGGCGTCGTTGCTCTCGGTCTCGCGCACGCGGTAGCGAAACAGCTGATCGGCCGGCGATTCCGGGCGCCCCAGTTCGGGTTGCGCCGGCACCCGCAGCGGCACGGTGAGATAGACGATCTGGTCGCGGCAAGTGGGCTCGACCTCCAGCGCCACCGGCAGCGGGTCGTCGCAAGGCATGGCGAAGGGCGTGCCATCGGCGAACACGCCACGCGCACGCCGCAGGCCCAGCTTGCCGACCGCCAGCAGATCGGTCTCCCATTCCAGCTCGCTCACGCCCCAGGCATGGGGCCGCAACCGCGCCGCACGCAGGTCGACGTAGCGCTCCAGGTAGCGCTCCTGCTGCTGCAGATGCTGCGGGCGCAGGAACAGCCCTTCGCTCCACACGACCTTGTTGTTCTGCATGATCCACCCGCTGAGAAAAAGGTCGGCCACCGATGCAGCGCACAGGCGTCCACACCGCGTTGCATGCGACTGCCAGGCATGCCTGCAGGAACGCCTGCGCGCTGCGTTGTCGGGTGCATTGAGCTGCGTTGCACGCGGCACGCCCGGCGGTCATTGCCGACGCAAGCGCCGCACCGCCGATGCGTGTCGGTGGAGCGATTCTGCGGCGCACCCAAGGTGGTCACCCGTCAAAACGTCTCAGGCGCCGTGCCCTGTCGGACAGGCACCAACGCCTGCGCCGCTGCCGTCAGCCGGTCACGTTGCGGTCATTGGGCGAGACGTTGGGCTGTGGGGCGCTGGCCGTGAGAGCAGGCCTGCGGTGTCGATGCGGCAGGCGCATCGTGGAGCGGCCAACAAGACCTCGCGAGTCGTCTGGGCGGCCTGGATGGTGCGTAGGCACCCGCCTGGCGATTGCGCGGAGACGGGTTGGCCGATCTCCATCGGCATGTTGCCACCCACCTTCCTATTGAGCGCCACTGGCCTCGGCAGCGATGCCATCGAGCGTTGCGACCTGCTCGGCCGACAGGCTCAGCTCGGCGGATGCGAAGTTCTCGCGCAGGTGCGGCACCGACGATGTTCCCGCGATGACCAGGATGTTGGGCGAGCGCTGCAGCAGCCATGCAAGTGCAACCTGCTTCGGCGTCGCGCCTACCTGCCTGGCAACGCCCGACAGCAGCTCCGACTGCAGGGGCGAAAAGCCGCCGAGCGGAAAGAACGGAACATAGGCCACACCCTGTTGCGCGAGCATCTCGATGAAGGCGTCGTCGTCGCGCTTGACCAGGTTGTACTGGTTTTGAACGCAGACGATGCTGGCCAGTGTTTGCGCTTGTTCGAACTGTCGCGCAGTGACGTTGCTCAAGCCGATGTGGCGTACGAGGCCCTCGCGTTGCAGCTCGGCCAGGCACGCGACCGGTTCGGCGATCGAACGCTCGTCGGTGTCCATTGCCGTGCCCAGCCTCACGTTGACCACGTCCAGTGTCTCCAGGCCGAGGCTCTGCAGGTTTTCATGCACCTGCCGCCTCAGGCTTGCAGGCGACACATCGATATTCCACGAAGCATCGGGGCCACGGCTGAAACCGATCTTGGTCACGATGACCAGATCGCTGCGATAGGGATGCAGTGCTTCGCGGATGAGTGCGTTGGACACATCGGGGCCGTAGAACTGCGCGGTGTCGATGTGGTTGGCGCCCAGGGCGATTGCTTCGCGCAACACCGACAAGGCCGATGCCTTGTCGCGCGGAGGTCCCCAGACATGCGGTCCGGGTAACTGCATGGTTCCGTAACCCATCCGATTGATGGCAAGGGTGGTGCCGGGCAGGGTCAATGTGCCGCCAAGGGGCTTGCCGCTGTTCATGGGAATCCTTTTGGTGTGTATCCGGGTGATGTGCCAAACCGCCGCGTGTGTTGGGACACGCCGAGATTGCGACGGGATCTTTCGCGTGGCTTGAAGAAGCAAGAAGCAACGCGGGACGTGCGCTGCGGCGACTACGTGGCCGCTGCCGCGGCGCAAGGGAACTGTACGTAGGCCACCCTTGTGCGACAATCCGGCACAAAGCGGACGGGCCGTACGGATTGCCGAACAATGAGCGGTCACCTGGCAGACATGGAGGCTTTCGTGCGCGTGGCGCGCGCGGGAGGGTTTCGAGAAGCCGCCAAGAGCGCGGGTGTGAGCGCATCGACCTATAGCGATGCGATCAAGCGAATGGAGGCATCGCTCGGCGTGCGGCTGTTCAACCGCACCACACGCAGCGTGGTGCTCACCGATGCAGGCAATGCGTTGTTGGCACGCATCGCGCCCGCCTTGCTGGAACTGGAGAACGCCAGGGAGGTGGTCAGCGCCTTTCGTGATACGCCGACCGGCACGCTGCGGCTGAACGTGCCGGTCAGTGCCGCGCGCCTGGTGCTGCCGAGGATCCTGCCGGCGTTTATGGCGGCGTACCCGGACATCACGCTGGAGATCCTGACCGAAGAAAGTTTTGTCGACGTGATCGCCGCACGCTGCGACGCCGGTATCCGCTATGGCGAACGGCTGCAGCAGGACATGGTGGCCATCCCGATCGGCCCGCGCGTGCAACGCATCGCAACGGCGGCTGCGCCAGGCTACCTGGACCGGCGCGGACGCCCCACCCACCCGCGGGAACTCGTTGCCCACGACTGCATCCGCGGGCGCTTCCCAAGCGGCGTCATTGCAGAGTGGGAGTTCGAGCGCGACGGTGAAGTGGTCACCATCGTTCCGCAGGGGCAATTGCTGGTGGAGATCGGCGGCGGGATCGAGCTGGCGATCCAGGCGGCGATCGCCGGAAGCGGCATCCTGCATCTGTTCGAACAATGGCTGCAGCCGCAGTTCGACGCAGGTGCGCTTGAACCCATCCTGCGCCCGTGGTGGCAGCCATTCCAGGGCCCGTACCTGTACTACCCCAATCGCACCCTCACACCGCCGGCGCTGCGCGCCTTCATCGAGTTCGTCAAGACTCTGCCTGACTAGCGCGCTGGCAACGCCGCCGGTGTGCCCGTGCAGACGGCACGCGATTGGATGAAGCGTTCTAGATCCCGCGCCCCGCCGGCTGCCGCCGTGCCGATTTCAGGCGCGCCAGTTGCGCTTCGTAGGCACGCGCGAACTCATCGCCGAACAGGCGACGGAAGCATTCGTCCGGGTCGCTGCGTAGCTGCTCGAAGTTGTCGCGGTAACGCTCCCAGTAACGCCCCTTGCCACCGAAACTCAGGCGCTTGCCGCCGGCGTCGGCTTCCTGCTCCAGGCGGTCCGGGCTGAAGTGGAACAGCATGGCGTCGAAGGCTGCGCGCATGCCGGCCAGCATCGCCATCTGATGGCAGCGGATATCGTCGAAGGCATCTTCGAACGCTGGCACGCCGGACAGAAACGACGCGCTTGGCGGTGCGAGCAACTTCTGCAGCGCATCTTCGGCGGTGGCGGCGAACTTGAGCGGATTGTTCTCCGAGCGCTGGATCACCGTGACCGGCAGCCGGAAGGTGTTCTTGATCTCCGCGCGTGCACGCAGCACGTCCATGACGCCGTCGACCACGATGGCGAAGATGCGATCCAGCTCCGGCGGCACCGTCGTTGCCGCCGATGCTGCGGCTGCAACCGGCGCCGCCGGCGACGTGAATGGCGAAACCACCGGCGCGGCCATGGGCGATACCGCAGGCAATGGCGCGGGTGGCGCAAAATCGCCAAGCGTCATGTCCCAGTTTTCCGGCAAGGTGGCACGTGCATCGGGACTGGCCGGCGGACGGAAATGGTCGTGGCGGGCGTTGCTCTGATTCCACGCGCTGGGGCTGGCATCGCGCGCCGGCGCAGGCAACGGGTCGAGCAGGCGCAACGGATCCAGCTCGCGGGATGCGCCGCTCAGCAGCAATTCGTCCAACACTGCGTCCACCGCAGGCCGCGCCGCAGGCGGCGTGCCGAACTCCAGCAGCTCGAAGCCCGCTGTGGCGGAGGGGGCACGCAGCGTCGACGGCGGTGGCGCAACCTGGGTGCGGTCGTCCATCGCATCTGGCAGCGGGTCGAACACCGGTGTTGCCGGCGATGCTGCGGCCAGCGATTGCACCTGCACCTGGATCTCGAAGCTGTCCAGCTGCAGGCGGTCGCCATCGCTGAGCGCGGACGGGTCCGCACGCGTCAGCGCAGTGCCGTTGAGCGACATGCCGTTGGTGCTGCGGTCTTCGATGAAATACATCCCGTTGAGGAAGCGCACCACCGCATGCGTGCGCGAGACACCGGGCGCGGCCAGGACCCAATCGCTTTCGTCGGAGCGGCCGATGCTGCCGCCGGTGCCGGCAAAGCGCTTCTGCGCGCTGGCGCCGAACTGCGCGGCCTGCGCGCCGCTGACGGTGAGGATCAACTGCGAACTGGACACGCCATGGACTCCTGCATACGGTGATCGGAAGGTGCGACTGGCATGCGTGTATGTCGGCAGAAAACGCTGCGTGCGTCATTGCCGGTGGAGGGCATGCGGCAAACGGATATCGCCTGCGCTGGAGCACAGTCGCAAATGCTGATCGCCGTGCGCCCCCGCGCTGTCGGTTCGGCACCAAGGCTTCTTCTGGTGCTGCAGCTTGGCGTGTGTGCCGCATCCAACCATGCTTTGGAACACCAGCTGCGTCTCGCGCAGTTGGCGCCGATGCCGTGCCCACGATGTGCCGCGCGCGGATCGCCACTCCGACAATTAGTCAACTTCATGGCGCCCCCACACTGGTCAGCAACTCCATGGCATGCGCTGCATAGCCGCTGCGCCGCGCCTCCAGCTGCGCCGGCTCACGCGCGGCCAGCAAGGTGATGGCCGCGGCCACCGCGCGCGCCGTGAGATGGTCGGCCGGCGGCACCGGCGTGGTCTGTTGCGGCGGCGCCAGGCTGCCGCCGGACCAGGCCACTGCCGCAGCCAGCCACGCGCCCAGCGAGACATAATCGCCGGCATGCGCAAATGCCTGCGCGGCGCGACGATGCGCCTCGCTGGGCTCGCGCACCCACTTCTCGGCCAGTGCCGCGCCGGCGCGGTCTTCCTCGTCCAGGGTTTCGCCGCGCACGCATTGGCACAGCCAGGCCACCGCGTAGCGCTTGGGCAGCAGGCGCGCGAGCAGCTTGATGGCATCTTCGCCATGACCGCTGGCCAGCAGCGCGCTGACCGCCGCCTGCGGCGTGATCGGCGTACTAAGCTGTGCGCAGGCCGGCGCAGACAGCTGCATCTGCGCACAGGCCTGCGCCAGCGAGAGCGTGGGCGCGCTCATCCGATCATGATCAGGCCGCCGCCGACCTGCACCAAGGCGTCGGCCTTGATGCTGACCAGCGGGCCCTTGAGCGTGGCCGAGGCACCGGCTTCGGCGCTGAGCATGCCGCCGGAGGTCAGTTTGAGCGTGGCATCGCCAGCCACCTCGGTGGCCGGCGATTTGGCCTGCAGCTGTGCATTGGCCAACAGCTTGATGGCGGTGGAGGTGATCTTGGCCTCCGAGCTGGCATCGACCAGGATCTTGATGCCGCTCAACACGATCTCGCCGTTGTGTTTCATCACCAGCCGCGCGCTGCCGGTCACCAACTCGATCTCTTCGCCGGCTTTCAGCAGCAGCTTCTTGCCGACCTCCACGCTGTCGTTGTTGTCGATCCGCGCACGACGGTCGTGCTTGACCGCCAGGACCCGATCGTTGTCGATGGTACTGGTGTGGTCGTGCTGCACCTCTTCGCGCAAATCGCGCTGCGCGCGCAGGTAGAGTTCTTCCGCGCCGGCCTTGTCGTCGAAACGCAACTCGTTGAAATCGGCAGCGCCGCCCAGCAGGCTGCGGCTGCGCACGCCGCTTTGGGTCTTGTTATCGGGCAAGGAAAACGGCGGCGCATGGTCGCCGTTGTAGACGCTGCCCACGATCAACGGGCGGTCCGGGTCGCCTTCCAGAAAGCTCACCACCACTTCCTGCCCCACGCGCGGCAGGCTCATTGCGCCCCAGCCCTTGCCCGCCCACATCGAAGCCACACGCACCCAGCACGACGGCGCGGCATGCGGGCGTGCCGCAGTGGCCCAGTGAAAGGTCACCTGCACGCGGCCATGCGCATCCACCGCAATGTCCTCGTCGGTGTCGCCGGTCACCACCGCCGTCTGCAGGCCGGCAATGGTTGGCGTTGCGGTGCGTTGCAGGCTACGGAACGGCAGCCGGCTTTCCATCACCTGCACGCTGCTGGAAAACGGCGGCTCGCCGCTGCCGTGTTCGGGCGCGGCCAGCGTGGTGTGCGCCGACAGCACCAGATATTCCTGATTGAGTTCGGCGCGCGGGAACCCGCGCAAGCGAAACAAGGCACCGACCATCAGGCCGCAGGCATTGGTGGTGGCTGCATGGCTGGCGCGCTGCACGTTGTGCGCCTCGGTGCGCACCTGCATGTAGCGACGACCGTCGGCCTGCACGGTATGCGCGCCGGGGTAGTCGAAGGCGATCAGACCATCGACGGTGTGCAACTGTTCGCCGCCGGCATCGGCATCGGCGGCCAGCGATGCACGCGGCTGCAGCGGGTCGTAGTCGGTGCTGCCATGCTGGCTGGAATGCACGCCGCGCGCACTGCGCCAATGGCTCACCACCGAGCGCATCAGGCGCCGGTCATCGGTTCCCGGCGGCACATAGGGCAGGCTGTCCACGCCGTTTTTCGTTGCATGCGCACCCAGTGCATCGGCCAGCACCAACGTATGCGCACTGCGGGTGTGGGTGAAGTAGTAGTAGATGCCTTCGCGTTCCAGCAGCCGGCTGATGAAGCTGAAATCGTCCTCGCGGTATTGCACGCAGTAGGTGCGCTTGGCGTACTGCGCGCTCAACTGCTGCTGCACATCGCCGTAGCCGATCTCGCCCAGCACGCTGGTGACGATCTCCGGCACGCTCATGTCCTGATAGATGCGGCAATCGCGGCGCTGGGTCAGCAGCCATGGTTTGGGCACCACCTGCAGTTCAAGCACGGCGTAATCGAGCGCATCGACCACGGCGTAGCCGTTGTGCGCGCAACTGGCCACCATGCCGTGATACCAGCGCTGTTCGCCCTCGCCATCGGCCAGCTGCACCGCCACTGGCGTGCCAAGCAGATCACGCAGGTTGGGCTGCAGTTCGGTGCACAACGCATCGATGCGGTAGTCGAACAGCTGCCCCAACGCTTCGCTGGCCTGCATGCGATGCAGCAGCAGGCGCTCGCCAAGGTCGGAGTGCAGCGTGATGGTGCGCGGCATCGAAGCATCCACAGGTGATGGGGCAACGCACGTTGCGCTGACCGACGGCGCCGCGTTGCGCCCGCGCGTGCAACGTCAGGCGGCTAAAGGCACGGCAACTGTCACGCGCATGCTCACATGCGTGCGTGCAGCAAAGCCGACATTTCGTCTCAGGCTGGCCCAGGCGTGCGCGCGGTCACGACCCAGCCGTGCACCGGCTGGCCACGTTCGCTGCGCAGCACGTCCAGTTCCAACGCGATCGGCTGCAAACCGGCGCCTTGCAATGCGGCGCGCACGTGCGCATGGCTGTGCCGATAGCGCCCGCTGGCATCGAGTTCGACCCGGTCGTCCGGCTCGTCCAGCGCTTCGACCGTGAAACCCAGCACGCCCCCTGGCGTGAGCGCGCCGGCAGCGGCAGCGAGCACCGGCTGCAGCGCGCCGAAGTACACCAAGGTGTCGGCCGAGCCGATCACATCCCACTGCGCGTGCTGCGCGTGCAGGTATGCGGTGAGTTCGGCGACCTCCAGCCGATCGTAGCCACCGCGTTGGCGTGCCTTGGCGACCATGCCAGGCGACAGGTCCACGCCCACCAGTTGATGTGCATACGGGCGCCACAGCGGCGCACACAGCCCGGTGCCGCAGCCGGCATCGAGCATGCGCAGGCCCGCATGCGGTGGCGCAAGGCAGGCCGCCAGTGCCTTGGTCAGCCGTTGCGGCGCGCGGTACTCCAGGTGATGCAGCAACTGTTCGTCGAAACTGTCGGCAAAGCCATCGAACAGTTCACGCACATAGGTATCGCCGGCACGCGGCGGCGGTTCGGCGCCGCCACAGGCCGCCAGCATATGCGTTGCCACCGGGTTGCCCGGCTCAAGCGTGAGCCAGTCGCGATACACCGTTTGCGCCTGCGCATGCTCGCCCAACAGGTAGAGCCCGGTGCCCAGCGCCTCGCGGGCGTGCAGGTGGTCCGGTGCCAGCGTGCAGGCCTGCTGCAGGCACTGCACCGATTGCTGCAGATGCTCGGCGGCCTGCGCGTTGTTGCGCAGGAACAGGCCGAGCAGGTAATGCGCATGCGCGGACTGCGGATAGGTGTGCAACAGCGCCGCGTAGGTGACGAAGGCTTCTTCGCTGCGCCGCTGCGCTTCCAGCACCGCTGCCAGATTCGCCAGCGCGTCGGCATGTGCAGGCGCCAGCGCCAGTGCGCGGCGATAGCAGTGTTCGGCATCGCGCAGGCGGCCGCATTCGCGGTGCACGTTGCCCAGGTTGTTGCAGGCATCCGGTTGCGCGGGCGCCAGCGTCAACGCCTGGGTGATGGAGGCCACCGCCGCGGCGCTGTTGCCGCGCTGATGCAACAGGATGCCCTGGTAATGCAGCGCGTCGGCGTGCGCGGGCTGATCGTCCAGCAGCTGCGTGTACAGCTGCGCGGCATGTTCGAGTTGGCCACTGCGGTGCGCGGCGATCGCCTGCTGCAGTGGCTCGGTAAGTGGCTGTGGCGCAGTTTGCATGAGCTTCTCCAAGGACACGGCAACCGGTGGTGCGGGTACGAATGTGAGCGCGGAATGGCAGGGCGTCATGTCTGCAACGAGCCGCCAACAGCACGACCGTGGTGCCGATGCGCCGGGGCGGCCACCGCCTGGCATCGCCGCGGGCGCCGGCAGGCTTGAGTACCGGCGCATGCGCGCCACGGGCAGACAACTGGCGGCGGCCTGCCACCGGCCACCAGCCGCCGCCACGCAGTACTCACCCGATCAACACGGTGAAGCAGCCCAGGGTGATCACCCCGCCATGCGCGGTGCTGTCGCCCAGTCGCGCGGCAGGCTGACCTGCGATCAACACGGTCGGTGCGCCGGCCACGATGCTGTCCGGCGGGCCGACGCATACGGCCATGTCGCCCCGCCGCGCCGCCGGCAGGCCGCCGATCAATACCGTTGGCGCGCCGGGGCTGACGATCGGCCCGCCCACATGCGGCACCACCCCGGTCACCATGGGGCAGACATGCAAATCGGTCAGGCGCGCAGCAGGTTGCATCGGCACGCTTCGGTCGTTGCCATGCACGGCACTATCCCGCCAGGCCGCAGCGGTCACCCGACAATTCGTCTCAGCGCTGCGCCACCGAGGTGGTGGTCTGTGCCTCGCTGGTATCCACCGGCGGCGTCGCCAACGCCAGGGTCTGGCGCGCCGCGCGCAGGGGCTGGTCTGCATTGCCGAAAATGCCGGTAAGAATCTGCAATGCCTGCTGCGCGTGGTCGCGCGCGGCCACGGTCTGGCCCAGCCTGCGCTCGGCTTCGGACATGCCGCGCAGGATCTCGGCCGTTTGCGGATGCGCGCGCCCCAGCACACGCTCCGAGGCAGCAAGCGCGGCGCGCTGTTCGGCCAGCGATGCTTCCACCTGGCCGTCGTCCAGCAGCCAGAACGCATGGTTGCTGCGATAGGCGATGGTGGCCGGTGCATCGTTGCCGAAGGCCGCGCGTGCGCGCTCCAGCGTCCTGCGGTAGTACGGCCCGGCTTCGGCCAGCTTGCCCTGCTGGCGCAACGCGCCGGCCAGGTTGCCTTCGACCATCAAGGTGTCGGCGGCACTCTCGCCATACAACGCGCGTGCGACCTGCAGCAGCGGGACGAGTTCGGCTTCGGCACCGGCAAAGTCGCGCTGCATCAGCAGGAACACTGCCAGGCTGTTGCGCATCGACACCACCAATGGATGCTCGGGCCCGTGCATGGCCATGCGCTCGCGCAACAGGCTGCGCTGCAAGGCGATCGCCGGTACCAGCTGGCCGTTATCGGCCAGCATGGCGGCGTAGCTGTTGCCGGCGTCGATACGCTGGTCCGCGCTGCTGGAGGCATTGGCCAGCGCGGCGACATAGGCATGCCGGCTCTCTGCCAACGCATCGCGCATGCGGCCCTGTTCGCGCAGGGCCCACGCCAACCAGGCACGCAGCTCGTTGCCCATGGCCTGCTGTTGCGCATCGCCGCGTGCTGCCTGCGCAATGCCCTGGCGCAAGACGCGCTCGGCATCGCCTGGTTTGCCGTCGCCAGTGAGCGCCTGGCCCAGCATGGACGTGGCCTTCAAGGCCGGCAGGCTGCCCGCACCGGCAGTCTGCTGCGCCAGGGTCTGTGCGATGCGCAGATGCTCCACGGCCTGCGCAAAATTGGCCAGCGCAATGAGCGTGCGGCCCAGCGTCAGTTCCACCTGGGTGCGCGCATCGGGCTGGTCGGCCAGTTCGCGCGCCGCACGCTGCGAGGCCTGCTGCAGCACGCGCAGCATCAGGGTCTTGTCCAGGTCGCGCGCCACGCCAGGGTCCACGCTGGACAACACCGAACTCATGAAATCGCCGGTGACCTGCGCACGTTGCGCATCGCGCGCGGCCTGCTGCAGCGACCACAGCGTGGCCCCCAGCCCGGCGACCACGGCAACCGCAGCGAGGCCGGCGGCGGCGACGCCGCTGCGATGGCGCTGGGTGAACTTGCGCAGCCGCAGCCAGCGGCTCGCCTGCAGGGCGCGCGGCGGGTAGCCGTCCAGCCAGCGATGCAGATCGTCCAGCAATGCGGACACCGATGCGTAGCGCGCGCCCGGCTGCGGCTCCAGCGCGCGCAATACGATCGCATCCAGCCCGTCGCGCAGGTGCTCGTGTAGTTTCTGGTAGGTGGTCGCGCGCGCCGCGCAGATGCGTGCACGCGCATCGGCCGGCACTGTTGCCAGCCGCTGCGACGGCGGCTGCGGCACCCCGTCGCGCCCGGCCACCGGCGCCAGCCCGCAACTCAATTCGTAGAACATCGCTCCCAAGGCATAGATATCGCTGCGTGCATCCACATCCGGCGCGCCGCGTGCCTGCTCCGGGCTCATGTAACCCGGCGTGCCGCGATCGTGCGCGTAGGTCATCCCCGGGTTGGTCGCATCGATGGCGATGCCGAAGTCGATCACCCCTGGCATCGGCCGCCCGTCGATCTCGCTGACCAGTACGTTGCTGGGTTTGAGATCGCGATGGATCACGCCCTTCTGATGCGCGTGCTGGACCGCCTCGCTGACACGCAGCATCACCAACACGCGCGCATGCAGCGACAGGCGGTGTTGGTCGCACCACCAGGTGATCGGCTCGCCGCGCAGGTATTCCATCACCAGGTACGGCTGGCCGTGGGCATCGGTGCCCACGTCGTGGATCTGCGCGATCGCCGGGTGCACCATCTGCGCCAGCAGCCGGCACTCGAATTCGAACAGTGCACGGCCCTGCGCATCCAGCGCATCGGCGGCCACCAGCTTGATCGCCACCTCGCGCTCGTACGCGCCATCGGCACGGTGGCCCAGATACACCTGGCCCATGCCGCCGGCGCCGATCAGGCGATCGATCGCCCAGGCACCGAAGCGCGTGCCGGCCGGCAGTTCCGGTAACGGCGCACGCAATGCGGCGGCGGCCTGTTTCAACGGCGCCCGCACGCGCAAGGTGGCCTGCGATTCCACTGCCAGCATCGCCAGCAATTGGTCGCGCACGCTGGCGTCGTCGCCGGCCTGCGCGCGCGCAAATGCCTCGCGCTCGGCGGCAGGCAACTGGCAGGCCTGATGAAACAAGGCTTCCAGACGTTGCCACGCGGTGGCGGCCAGGCTCACAGCTGCGCCGCCAGCCACACCCTGGCAAAGCGCAGATCGCGCTCCAGCGTCGGCACCGACACCTCCAGCTGTTCGGCGGCCTCGGCCACGCTGAAGCCCACCAGCTCGGTCAATGCGAATGCACGGGCCTTGCGCTCGTCCACCTGGGCCAGCTTGTCGAAGGCATCGGCCACCAGCATCAATGCCTCCGGCCGTGCGGCGCCGTCGGACAGGCTGAGGGTCAGCGTCACCGCCTGCCCCAACCGTTTGGCGCTGGCCTGCTGGCGCGCCAGATCCACCAACAGGTGGCGCATCTGCAGCGCAGCCACCGAATAGAAGTGCGCCCGCGAACGAAAACCCTGCTGGCCCTGTTCCAGCCGCATCCAAGCCTCGTGCACCAGCTCGGTCGCCTGCAAGCCAGCGCGCCCGTCGCGACGCAGCTCGCGCATGGCGGTGGCGCGCAACACGTCATAGACCTGGCGCGCCAAGGCGTCGCCCGCGCCGGGTTCGTCGCGCTGCCAGGCCTGCAATAACTCGGTGATCGGCAGCTCGGACATCCAAGCCCATCTCGCCTGCGTGGACACGCAGTATCCCGCATTGGCACCGACGCGGAACACGCCACCGGTAATCATTCGGCCCCAATCACCGTGCCCCGACAGCGCGGAGCAGCCCAGGCAGGTAGCGAGGGTGCCGCCGGCAGCCGGGTCCGCCTCAGGTACGCCCAGCCTGTCCCCGGCAGGGCGCGGCCCCAGGACGCGGCGGTCTCGGATCGCGGCGGCTGCATGGGCAGGCACGGGCCTGGTGCCGGTCGTGCGTGCCCGCCGCCACGTCATCGGCAGCCAACGCGTCACTGCCACGTCATACGACGCCGCTAGCCTACGCCCCTGCAATCGGCCGGAGGTCGGGGTGTCGGCACATCCAAAGCGCGCCTGGGCACGTCTGTTCACCGAGCATGGCCCGGTGCTGCGTGGCTTCTTCGTGCGCCGCGGGGCGAACGAGGACGCCGAAGACCTGGTCCAGGAAACCTATCTGCGCCTGCTGCGTGCGCATCAGCAGCCGGGCCAGGCCATCGCCAACCCGGAAGCGTATCTGTACACGGTGGCGGTCAATCTGGCGCGCGAGCAGGCGGTGCGGCGCAAGCAGGCGCCGCTGCGTATCGAGGACATGGAACGGTTCGCGCAACGGCTGGTGGCCGGTGACGATGTCGAAGACAGCGCCCAGCGGCAACAGCGCCAGCAACGCCTGCAGACCGTGCTGGCGGGACTGCCCGAACGCGTGCGCGCGGTGCTGGTGATGCAGTACCGCGATGGCCTGAGCTACAAGCAGATCGCCGAACGCCTGGGTGTGTCTTCGCACATGGTCAAGAAATACGTGGTGCGTGGCCTGTCGGCCTGTCGACAGGCCTTGGCCGACGAGGGAGCGCAATGGTGGTGAGCGTCGCGTCGCTGGCGGCGCGCCGCCTGACCGAGGAAGCGGCGCACTGGCATGCGCTGCAACGCATGCAGCCGCTGGATGCAGACCAGCAGGCGCGCTTCATGGATTGGCTGACCGCCTCGCCGGCGCATGTGCGCGAATACCTGGCAGTGACGCAGGTGGCCGGTGCGCTCGGTGAGGCGTTGGATGCGATGGCGCTGGATGTCGACACGCTGCTGCAGGCCGACCGCCAACACGACACCGGGACGGCGCGCAACGTGATCGCACTGCCGTTGCCGCCACGGCGCACCGTTGCTGCAAGGGGAACCGCTCGCTCGCAGTCGGCGGCACGCCGGCCGCACTGGCATGTCGGTCTGGCCGCCATGCTCGGTCTGCTGACGGTGCTCGGCAGCTGGGCCTGGCCGCGCACCTCGACCTATGCGACGGCGCATGGCGAACAACGCCGCGTGCAACTGGCCGACCGCAGCGTGGTGTTCCTCAATGCGGACACGCGCATCCAGGCCACCATGACGCCGTGGTCGCGCCGCCTGCAGTTGCTGCAGGGCCAGGCCAGCTTCGCTGTCGCAGCGGACCGGCGCCCGCTGCAGGTCCGGGCGCTGGACCTGCGCGTGGAAGACATCGGCACCGCGTTCGACATTGCGCTGCATGGGCAGCAGGCACGCATCGACGTGTCTGCCGGTCGCGTGCATGTCTGGCGTGCCGACCGCCCGGCGCAGCCGATGCTGGCCAATCTTGGCGCAGGACAAAGCGCGCGCATCGACGAGGCCGGCCAGGTCGCATTGAGCAATGAAGATGTCGCCACCATGCATGCATGGCAGCAGCAGCGCATCGTGTTTCGCGACGAGCCGTTGCGCAACGTGGCCGAAGACTTCAATCGCCTCAATCGCATCCAGCTGCACATCGACGATGCGCGCGCCGGCGCAATGCGCCTGACCGGCAATCTGCGTAGCGACGACCTCGCCGGCCTGCGCGCGTTTCTCGCACAGCAGCCCGGCCTGCGGCTCGAACAACACGCCGATGCGCTGCACATCGTCGGCGGTGCACCACCGGCGACCACCAACTGGTAGCGCACACGGCCGACGCGACCGACCCGCTGGCGCTAACGTGCGCGCAGAAATCGCACGGCAGGCACCACGGCATTGCCCGACGTGTGCTTGCCATTGGCCGGCACGCCGCGGTGTCGCACGGCCATGCCTGTTTGCATCGGGTATTGGCGCCGACGCATCTGCGCAGCGAATGGCTGGCATCCGGATCGGCGTATTCGATCTAGGCGCACGCGTTGCGCCGCATGGTGCCGCGTAACGCAACGATCGATGCGATCGGCGATCGGAGGGGCAACGTGCTTTCCCGTACACCACCGGCCTGCGCGCAGCCACGGCACGCGCACGCCATCGCCCTTGCACGTGTCACAGAAAATTCATCGAAAAACGGTGCCCGACTCGGCTCGTCGCACCTCGTAGAGGGGTAGTCGCCGCAGCGATCCGCGTGGATCGGTGCGACGCCCCTCTCCCTCTGCCTGGAAGTAATGATGCGCTGCTGCCTGTTCCTGTCCGTTGCCCTCGCCCTGCATGCCGGCGCTGCCGGCGCCCAGACGCCACCCGTCGCAGTCGACGCCATTCCCGCACAACCGCTAGCGCGCGCGCTCAATACGCTGTCGCGCCAGACCGGCCTGCAGTTCGTCTATGCGGCCAGCGTTGGCGCCGAGCAGCAGAGTCGCGGCACCAGTGCCGGCGCCGCGCCAGAGCAGGCCTTGCAGCAACTGCTGCAAGGCACCGGATTGCGCTATCGCTACCTGACGCCGACCACGGTGACCATCGAGCCGGCCGAGACGTTGAGCGATGCGCCGGCGGCAACGCCATCTGCCGCAGCCACCACCGCCACCCCGGCCGCCGCCGGCGCACCGGTGCGCGAACTGGACAGCATCCAGGTGCTGGGCAGCTATGCCGGCAGCCTCAGTGCCGCGCTGCGCGAGAAGCGCTATGCCGACAGCGTGGTGGACGTGATCGCCGCCGAAGACATCGGCAAGCTGCCGGCGCAGAACGTGGCCGAAGCCCTGCAGCGCGTGCCAGGCGTGTCGATCGTGCGCGACCGCGGCGAAGGCGTGTACGTGCGCGTGCGCGGCCTGGGCCCCAACTTCCAGGTGACCACGCTCAACGGCCAGACCATGGCGGTCAACGAGAACGTGCGCACCTCCGGCCAGACCGGCCGCCAGTTTCGCTATGACACCTTGCCGGCGGAACTGGTCTCCGGCCTGGACGTGATCAAGAGCCCCACCGCCGATCTGGACGAAGGCGCCATCGGCGGCATCGTCAATGTGCGCACCTTCCGCCCGCTGGAATTGGGCAAGACCTTGCTCAACACCTCGCTGGAATCCAGCCAGGCGCAACGCACGCATGCCAACGACCCGCGCGTGTCCGGCCTGTTCAACTGGGTCAATGCCGAGGGCACCTTCGGCATGCTGGTGTCCGGTGCGTATGCCCAGCGCAGCCTGCGCCAGGACCGCGTCAACGAAGTGAGCTGGGATTACTACCCCAACGGCGTGCCGGGTGCGCCGGGTGCGTCCTACCTGCCCACCGGCCTGCGCCCGACGCTGGAACTGGAACAGCGCGAGCGCACCGGCGTGGCCGCCTCGCTGCAATGGCGCCCCAGCGCCGCCTGGGAAACCAATCTGGACCTGCTGTATGCCAAGCAGACGGTGCACTACGACGAATACAGCCTGGGCGTGGGCTTCGACGGCGTTGCCAAGATGAGCAACCTGCAAGTGGACCATGGCGGCGTGACCGGCTTCGACTATCGCAATGGCCAGGTGCAGGTCTCGCGCGAAACCTCCGGCATCACCGACGACAACCGCAGCGCGCGCCTGTCCAGCACCTGGAACGGCGATCTGTGGACGCTCGGTGCGGTGGCCTTCCATTCGCAGGCACACAGCTACGACTCCGACCCGATCCGCCGCACGCGCCTGCGCAGCGCCAGCAACCTGTCGATGCGCGTGGAGATGCCGCAGGCCGACGACGACAACGTACCGAACTGGAGCTTCACCAATGGCTTTGATCCGACCAACCCGGCCAGCGTCAGCGGGCGCCGGCTTGAATGGCGGCAGATCGATGCGCGCGACAAGGAAGACGCACTGCAGCTGGACGCCAAGCGCACGCTCGGCGATGGCTGGCTGCGCGACATCAAGTTCGGCGCCAAGTATCGCGAGCGCTCGCGCACTTACGACCGTGCCGACCTGCTGCTCAACCGCATCGCCGGCGTGCGCTTTCCGGGCAGCTATTTCACCGCGCTGCCGGTGAGCGACATGCTGGTCGACGGCAAGGGCCAGCTGCCACGGCAATGGCTGGCGCCGATCGAGGCGCCGTTCTGGGGCGACTGGCCCACCGCCGCCGACCTCAGCGGCACGCCCAATAGTGCCGACCTGCAGAATTCCTACGAGGTGCGCGAGAAGATCGGCTCGGCGTATGCGATGACCGACTTCGGCGGCGCGCTGGCCGGGCGCGATCTGCGCGGCAATCTCGGCGTGCGCTTGGTGCATACCGAGCAAACCACCGACGGCCATGCCGATCTCGACGGCGCCGCCCAGCCGGTACATTTCGAGCGCAGCTATACCAATGCGTTGCCCTCGTTCAACGCCGCCTGGGACGTGCGCGAGGACATGGTGCTGCGGACCTCCGCAGCCAAGGTGATCACCCGCCCTGATCTCACCGACCTGTCGTCCAAGCTCACCTTCAACTCCAGTGGCGAAGTACTGACCGCCAGCGGCGGCAACCCGGCGCTACGGCCGTTCGAGGCCTGGCAGTACGACCTGACCTTCGAGTGGTACATCGACGGCACCTCGGCGCTGACCGGTGGCGTGTTCTACAAGGACATCTCCAGCTTCATCCAGACCCAGCTGTCCTACCTGGACTACCAGGGCCAGACCTATCTGCTCTCGTCCAAGACCAACGGCAGCCAGGCCAGCGTCAAGGGCGTGGAGCTGGCCTACCAGCAGGTGTTCACCGGCCTGCCGGCGCCGCTGGACGGCCTGGGCATGCAGCTCAACTACACCTTCACCGACAGCCAGGCGACCTACCGCGACGGCACACGCCGCTTCACCGACAGCCTGGAAGGCGTGGCCAGGAACACCTACAACGCCGTGCTGTTCTACGAGAAGGGCCCGCTGATGGCGCGCGCCAGCTACAGCTGGAGCGACAACATCGTCAACGCGGTGGGCACGGCCAATGTCGCCACGCTCAACAGCGATGCCTTCGGCAGTCTGGACGCGAACGTGGCCTGGAAGGTCAACGACACCCTGTCGGTGTTCGTCAACGCCATCAACCTCACCGGCCAGGTGCAGCGGCAATACGTCGGCGATCACCTGTTCGGCGGCTACACCGATTACGGCCGGACCTGGTCGCTGGGTCTGCGCGCGCGGTTCTAAGCGCGCCTGCATGCTTCGCTGGCGGTCGTCGCCCTCGCGCGCGGCCGTCACTGTGCTGCGCCGTTCTTTTCGCCCCACCGTTTCATTCGCACTGGATTTTCCGATGCTTCTGCGTTTCTGCCGCCGCGCCACCGCCCTGCTCGGGTTCGCGCTCGTACCGCTCTGCCCTGCCCACGCCACCGACGCGGCGCCCGACACGCTGGAAAAGGTGGTGATCCTCAAACGCCATGGCGTGCGTGCGGCGATGTCCAGCCCCGAACAGCTGGGCCGCTATTCGCTGCATCCATGGCCACATTTTGCCGTGCCGGCTGGTCATCTCACCGCCAACGGCGCGCAGCTGGAGCGCCTGTTCGGCGACTACTACCGCGCCCGCTACACCGCGCTTGGTCTGTTGAACGGTGATGGCTGCAGCCAGGCTTATTACTGGGCAAACCGCACCCAACGCACCATTGCCTCGGCGCAAGCGTTGGCCAGCACGCTGACGCCTGGTTGTGCCAACCCGGTGCACGGCGTGCCGGCTGGCAGCTCCGATGTGTTGTTCGATGGCACCGCTGCGCTGCGTCGACCCGAAGCGCGTGCGCGCATGCAGGCCGCCATCGCCGGCCGCATCGGCGGCGATGCGCAGGCCTGGAACGCCGCCCAGGCCGATGCGATCGCCACGCTCGAACACCTGCTGCTGCAATGCGCGCAACGGCCATGTCCCGCCCAGGCCGCGCCTGGCAAGCTGCGCCTGACCACGGTACCGGCCGGGCTGGACGATGCCGGCCCGTCGATTCCCGGTATCGATGGACCTGCCGCAGCCGCCTCAGGCATCACCGAAAGCCTGCTGATGGGCTGGGCCGATGGACAGGACTTCGCTGCACTCGGTTGGCAAGGCCTGGACGAAGCAACGCTGCTGCGCGTGTTCGCCCCGCATCAGGCCGAATTCGCGCTGCGTCTGCGTGCGCCGACCGTCGCGCGTCTGGCCAGCACGCCATTGGCCGCACGCTTGCTGGCAACCCTGCAGCAAGGTAGCGATGCAGCCTCCTCTGCCGACGCCATCGGCGGCGCTGCGCGCCTGGTGGTGGTGTCCGGCCACGACGGCACCCTGACCCTGCTGGCCGGCATGCTCGATCTGCACTGGCAGTTGCCCGGCTACCAACCGGACCAGACCGTTCCCGGTGGCGCGCTCGTGTTCGAGCGCTGGCGGCGTGCCGACGGTGAGCGCGTCCTCCGCCTGCGCTACACCGCGCAGAGCCTGACGCAGCTGCGCGAACGCGTGCCATTGACGCTGCAGGCACCGCCGCCGAGCGCGGCCATCTTCATTCCCGGCTGCAGCACCGCCACGCCGGCGTACGACTGCCCACTGCCGCAGTTCGCCCGCATCGTCCAGGCCGCACTCGACCCGCTCGCCATGGACCACTGATCCCCCTCCACGCGACGCGCTGGGCCCAACGCGTCGCGTCCATCCGCTGTTCCCCAACCGCACGAGGTCATCATGCTTCAGCATCTGCGTTCTCTGCTCAGCGTCGGAATCGGTCTAACCCTGGCCTGCGCCGGTGTCGCCCACGCCCAATCCAGCGTCGGCGTCCTCGACGTGCTCACCTACAACGTCGCTGGCCTGCCGGAAGGCATCTCCAGCGGCAATCCCGCGACCAATACGCCGCTGTTGGCACCGAAACTGGCGCCGTATGCGCTGGTCCACGTGCAGGAAGACTTCAACTACCACGCGGCGCTCTACGCCGGCGACAACCATCCCTACCGCACGCCCACCAGTGGCGGCGCCGCCATCGGCGATGGCCTCAACACGCTGAGCAACTATCCCTTCAACGACTTCACCCGGGTCACATGGGACAAGTGCAACGGCACCGACTGCCTCACGCCGAAGGGCTTCAGCTACATGCAGCTGCGGCTGGACAACGGCGTGCTGCTGGACGTCTACAACGCCCATCCAAATGCCGGTACCGAAACTGCCGACCTGGCCGCCCGCCGCGCCAACATCAGCCAGTTGTCGCAATTCATCGGCACCTGGTCGGCCGGCAACGCGGTGTTGGTGATGATGGACTCCAACACCCGCTACACCCGCAGCGACGACAACATCCGCGAACTGATCGCCAGCAACAACCTGATCGATCCGTGGGTGGAACTGATCAAGGGCACCGCCCCGGCCGCCGGCGCCGCGCCGCTGCTGTGCGGCACGCCGCCGACCAACACCTGCGAGGTGGTGGACAAGATCCTGTACCGCGCCGCGCCGCAGCTGACCCTGGCCGCCAATCGCTACCAGCTCGACCCAGGCGGCTTCTACGACAGCGCCGGCAAGCCGCTGTCGGATCACTATCCGCTGTACACGCAGTTCGGCTGGGCGGTGGGCACCGACGTGCGCACCAGCGACAGCTTCGGCGGACCGCATGGCGTACCGTTCAACGACGTGGCCGGCGGCGCGCACCAGCGCCAGCTGCGCAGTGTCACCCTGCGCGGTGCCGAACGCCTGGATGCAGTGGCCGCCAGCCTGGACAACGGCGCCACGCTCGCCCACGGCGGCAGCGGCGGCACCGCCACCACCCTGGCCCTGCGCAGCGGCGAAACGCTGACCGCGGCCACCGTCACGCTCGGCCAGTACAACGGCCGCACCCGGCTGTTCTCGCTCAGCCTGACCACCAACCAGGGCCGCAGCATCGCCGCCGGCACCCCGACCAGCGAGCGCTACACCCTCACTGCTCCCACCGGCTGGCATATCGCCGGCTTCACCGGCCGCGCCGGCGATGCCATCGACAAGCTGGGTGTGATCTACCGGAAGGATTGAGCGAACGGTTCTACCACTGCAACGGAGCGGCGTCGGTCTGGCGCCGCTTTTCTTGTCTGCGGCAATCATGACGAGGCTTCGGCCAGCATCCTCGCAGCGCGCGATGGCGTACTTCTGCAACGTTCCGCAATTGCCTAGCACCCAAAGTCCCGTACTCCATGCGTGCACGGGCTTTCAACTTCGCGCGGTTCCGGGGCCACATCCAAGATCAAACAGCACCGCAGATGCCGGCGCTTTCGGGACAGATCCGCGCTGACGCTCGGCAGTAGTTGCGCGGCAAGGTAACGGGTTTCAGCCGGTTGCGAAGATCGAGAATGGTGGTTCTGTCTGCAGCGGACTCCAGGTCATCACGCTAGACAAGACGCTCTAGTGCGATCAGCCGCAGCATTGCGGCGATGGACGATCGGGAACGGCATGACTGCGTATTGGCAAGAATCCAACGATGAACTCGATTGTCCATCCTTCGCGGGCTGAAGTGGCGATACTGATGTGAGTACCAGCGCGCGCGGCTGCAAGCGCCCACTTTCTTGCGCATCACCTTGATCAACCACGAGCGACGCTCCGTGCGACGCCGCGCGCAAGGGTTTCCCTGCGCGCAGCATGGCAGGCCATCGCGCTCAACGCTTTGCCGCCTCGCAGAGCTTGCGATTGAACCAGGTGGACCTGGCAATGGGGAGGTACGCATCCCAGTCGCTTGGCGGTAGCATCGTGCTGTCCTTGTCCATCTCCGCCTGGAACGAGGCCTCGTCGCGGCTGCGACCGGCCATGGTCTGATCAAGCGCCTTCAGGCACTCCTGCGGACGGTTCAGGCGCAGCAGGGTGAGCGCGCGGTCGTTGGCGAAGCGGTCGCGATCGAGCCAGTTGAAAAACTCGCCGCACTCGCCCGCGAACGCCTGCATGCCGGCGAGTGCTTCGGCATAGCGCTTGCCGCGATAGTCGCGCAGGTACGCCTCACGTCGTCGGCTGCTGGCCGCGGAGGTGCAGCCGGCAGGCAACTTCAGATAGTCGCCTTCGAAGCTGGCGCGCATGCCGCAGTAGTCGCGGCAACTGTCTTGCGTCAGTGCGGCGATGCTGAAGCCACCGGCCACCGGCTTGAACGCGAGCTTGCAAGGCGTGTCGCTGGCATCGCGCACTTCCGCCTTGTCGCCTTGCAGCGTGCCCTCCAGCGAACAGGTGTGGCCGTTGGCGCCCACGGCGAGAATCTCGAAGTGGCGCGCTCCACCCTTTTCGCTGACCTGCAGGCTGCCCCAACCTTGCTTGGTGCCGTATTCGCCGGGCGTCGGGCCGGCCGCCATCGCGCCGAACGCCGCCAGCCACACCAGCATCCCGCTCCATCCATATCGTCGTGCCATTGCTTCGTCCCGTGTTCGGTTAAGCGACAAGTGTGCGGCATCGCGGCTACGCCAGACCACTCAGGTGTAGGCCATCAAGCCCAGCAAATCCAGCGCGCCATGCGCCAGGATCGCCGGCCACAGCCGCCCGCGTCGGGCCACCCACCAGCCCAGGATCAGCCCGAACATCAAGATATTAATGGCACCAATCGGACCCTGATACAGGTGATACGAGGCGCGGACCGCCACGCTGACATTCACCGCAACTGCAGGGCCATAGCGCGGCTCCAGCGCGCGGATCACGTAACCGCACACAAATACTTCCTCGAAGATCGGATTGATCAGCGAGATCGCCAGCACAGCCGCGATCGATAGCCGCCCGACGACCATCGCATCGAATGGATTCGTGTTGCTCCCCGAACTCCAGTTCAACAGCGTCAGTGGATAGGTGAGCAACAGACACACCGCCAGCAAGCCGAGTCCCGCCGCCAAGTCGCGTAGTTGCCACTGTAGCCCGAGCGACTGCGGCCTCCATCCGCGGAACCACAGCACTGGCAGCAAGATCGCCAGAACGAGCAGTTCGTAGACCACCATGCCCCACAGGCTAGCGTCGGAGAAGACCGGCTCTATGGCATCGCGCGCCACCGCCGAAAGGCTGGACCAGATCAGCAGACCGAAGGCGATCGTCACCACGATCAGCAACTCGCACCATTTGGAAAAAGCCCCTTCACGTCCTTGCATCGATCTTCCTTGCCGTGCCTTGATTGCAGATGCGCGACTTGAACACCCTTGCTAGCGACAGGCCTGCACGACCGCTCGCTCAAGAGCCTGCATGAAATCCGGATCGCCACGCATCGTAGGATCGGCGCGGGCGCTGTCGCGCACATGGGTGGCGCGCGTACACGCCTCCGGGCTCGGCTGGCGCTCGTAGCTGATCAGGCGTAAGCCCAGGTTTGACTCCTGGCCCGTGGCAGACGCCGTGTTCGGGCCTGCCTGCGTCGCCGCAACCGTTGCGGTCGGAGCCGGCCCGGCTTGCTTGTTCCAACGCTTCTGCTCGGCGCCGTCGGCGCACGGCGTGGACTGGTAAACGGTCCCCAGCTTTGCATCGCTGCACTTGTAGGCCGACTGCGCCGCTGCCGGTAACGACAACACGCACATCACCACCGCAAGACTTATTTTCATTTACGCCTCCCCCCAAACGGCATAGCTTACCGATAGCGGAGAACGAAGCGTTGTCTCTTGGCGCACGCGTTCTCTTCTTCAGTGACGAAGACGGGTAAAGCGCGCTTGGCGGCTTGTTACAGACCGGCTTGGACCGGCTTGGACCGCCATGAACCCGGCACATTGCCGATGGCAGCGCCAAGCAGACGCACAGTGCTCGCTGACCGATGTCGCATGCCCCGTTCTTTGCGCCGGACAGAACTCCAGCCGGCAATGGAAGCGTAAAGAACTGCAGGTACCGCCGAGGTGCAAGCACAGCGGGCGTTGATGCATCTTTTTGCGGGCATTGGGCGGCTCGTCGGCACCTCAAGTCGCATTCGACCGATAAGTTAACCTGACCCGGTTACCCGGATATCTGCTGCGCCGATCCATCCAGATGGTGATGTCGATAACACGCTGCCTGCAGCTGCTCGACAAACATCGCCACACCCCATCAGCGCAGGTCCAACACCCGCCGCGCCGCAATGACGTGGCGGGTGCCTGGATGCGAATCAGGCCTCCAGCAGCGGCGACGGCGCGGCGCTCCCGTCGTCCTGTGCAATCAGGAAGGCCGCCCCGGCGCTGGTCGAGGCCACGTAGGCCAGCACGTCCATCGTCGTCTGGTAAGCCCAGATCGCGAAACTGGTGATCAGCTCTGCCGCCACCGTCGCACCGGCGCTCGCCGCACCGCCCAGCACCTTGGTGAGGATGGTGACCAGCGCCATCGACAGGGCCCACCACCCGGCCATGCTCAGCACCAGCCGCAGCAACGGCATGAACACGCCGGCCTCGTACACGGCCACCAATACCGTCAGCAGCGCGCCGGCCGACGCGGTCCGGTTGTTGCCGACCGTGGCGACCAACCCATTGATCGCGCGCATGACGCTGGGATAGCCCACGAGCAACCGGTAGACGCCAGGGCCGAGCCTGTCGGCATTGCCGATCAACGGCCCCAGACCAATCGCCAGGAAGCATCCGCCGGTCAGATCCCAGATCACCTTGACCAGCGCCAGATTTAGATCCTCGGGACGACCGGTGTCGGGTTGGCTTCGCACGTGAACCTGCGCCCGTTCGTTCGGGTGACATCACCGGAAAGCACCCCGATCGTGCCCGGACGGAGTGCTGAACGTTCGTGATCAGTTCTGCCCGGCCGAGCCATTCTGACGCCGTCCGTGATCGTGCCGATCGCCCTTTGGACCTCCACGCACTTCCGGTTTGGTCCGGCTGTCATGATTGCCCTGGTGATCGCGGCCCGTCAGGGCTTTGCGTGCTGCCCCTTTTTCGCGTCCCTGTGCGGCAAGCGCGGATTTCTGGACAACCACGCTCTGCTGCGCCACTACCGTTGCGCCATCACATTTGCGATGACGCTGGTCGGATGGATTCACCGGCTTCGTTACCAATCCCAAGGCGGGCTTCTTGCAGACGCTGCATACTAGTTCAACCATAAATCACCTCGTATTTTGTGAGAGATCCCGGAAGCAGCTGAAAATGGCGGAGTCGCACCGGAGACAAGAAATGTCGGCCATCCGCTTGACGTTCGCGACATTCATCTGCTCAATACACAGGACGCATATCAAATGACGAATGCGGCACTTTTATGCGACCTAATGACCTCCGCCCCTCTGTCGGACGTAAATATTTCCAGTCAATTACCTGTACCCCTTTTGCTCCGATCAGCACCTTCGGTGCACCCAACGCGATCATCGGCCCACCGACATGCGGCACCATCCAGTCGCCACTCGGGCGGATGCACATCGGTCAGGGGGTCGCGGGGTGGAGTTGCTCTCCGTAACATCGCGCTCGTGGAGAAAGTGAACCCGACCCCGTTACCCTCGTTACCAAACCTGATCCCGTTACCAACTTTTATTGTAATTTCAATTTGCTAATTCATTGAATGGTAAGTAAAAGCACCATTATTCATCTCAAAAATCCACGCCTTTTGCTCCGCGTCAATTACAGGGTGGGCGAAAGGTCCTACACTCATGTAAGTATTGACACCCAGCCCCTGCCGCCAATCATCCACGCCTCCACCGAAATATAAAATTGGCAGATTTACCTGAAATCCAGCGGAAGCCATCATCGCATTGAACTGAACTACATCGTATTGCGCACCCGATGCAAACATAGAGAAGTGAGCGCCGCGCAGTCTATCATTATCTATTATCTGCAACGCGCCCAGACATGAATCGACTTTCGAGAAAGCAATCACCCGCGAAGCGGCGTACTCCCATTCACGGATGATGGAAATTCGACGGGGGTCGGTTTCCTTGACGCTTCGAAGGCCACCTTTTGCACAGCGGTCGCTTGGATTATCTCCTGGATCAGCCGAATTGCGTATTGCGCGCGACACCTCATACTCGTGTTCAGAGGCTCCCATTCATCACCTCAGCAAGACTGTAAAACTACTTGAATAAATCAAATTAAGTTGTGGCAACTTTAAATCACGATCCATGCGTCGCATAACTTCCGTAGTGCTGTATGCAAATTATCTGAGCCTGAGGCACGATATCTAGCTCAGATCCGGAGCCTCCCAGTTCACCACTGTATCTGTGTGGTAGTGGGAGTACAGAGCTTGCACGGTATCAAGCGTCGTCTTGCAATCGAAACAGCACGGCTTCGAGATTCCCATATGCACGCCCTTTGCCGAGTAGCTACTGGCTTTAATCTCCTCCAAAACCTGCATCTCGGCATGCATACCACCCTGGCCACGCTCGACGATGGCGTATGTAAAATCGAACCCCAGCTCCTGCGCCAGCTCTTCCATATGCCAGTCGTCGAGTCGACGGCTGTTGGCCGCCACTAGCCATTCGTCGTTAATGACCGCCAGTGCAACGCAATCCATTTGAATCAGTCCTTGGGAAACTTTTGTCTGCGAAGTTCGTCCAGAGTAGCTAATTGCTAGTAAAAAACTTGCAGCCTTGTCTAGGTCGTTTATCTCCGAGCGCCGGAGCGCATGGTAGCCCTTATCCTTGCGGTTAACTCGCTTACGCAATGCTTTTGGCATCATTAAACTCCTCTACACCGTTACCTTCCCGCAACAGTGAAATTGGCGATTTTCTTGAATATCGAAAAATTAAACCAATGCATGATTTTAAATAGGATTGAAACCGCTACTTCTCAAGGTGTCGTAGTCAGTCATACACCCCCCCACTCATGGCCCGGCCTTCCCGTCGCCACTAATTTTCTATTAACCACTAAATCCAGCATAAAATTTTCGAAATCAGAGAAACGAATAAACCAATGCAGACTCTTCAGCACGAATATCAACGCGTTCAGTCCGTTCCCGATTCACTACCCCACGCAGAAATTTGCGACTGATCTCCGGCAACATCGAATTCGTCAAAATCGCATCGATCATCCGCCCACCCGATTCGCTCTCGGTACACCGGCTCACCACCAGCTCAACAACTGAATCGTCGTACTCGAACGGAATCTTGTAGCGCTCCTCGATGCGCTTCTTGATGCGATTCAACTGCAACCGCACGATCTGGCCGAGCATGTCGTTGCTCAGCGGGTAATACGGAATCGCCACCAGCCGCCCGATCAATGCCGGCGGAAATACCTTCAACAACGGCTCGCGGATGGCCTTGGCCATGGCTTCCGGGTCGGGTATCAGTTCCGGGTCCTTGCACAGGCTGGCGATCAGGTCGGTGCCGGCGTTGCTGGTCAGGATGATCAAGGTGTTGCGGAAGTCGATGCGGCGGCCTTCGCCGTCTTCCATCCAGCCCTTGTCGAAGACCTGGAAGAACAGTTCGTGCACGTCCGAGTGGGCTTTTTCCACTTCGTCCAGCAACACGACCGAGTACGGCTTGCGTCGCACCGCTTCGGTGAGCACGCCGCCTTCGCCGTAGCCCACATAGCCCGGCGGTGCACCCTTGAGCGAGGAGACGGTATGCGCTTCCTGGTACTCGCTCATGTTGATGGTGATCAGATTTTGTTCGCCGCCGTACAAGGTTTCGGCCAGCGCGAGTGCGGTTTCGGTCTTGCCCACGCCGGAGGTGCCGGCCAGCAGGAACACGCCGATCGGTTTGTCCGGGTTGTCCAGACCGGCGCGGCTGGTCTGGATACGCTTGGCGATCATCTCCATGGCATGGTCTTGGCCGATCACGCGCTTGGCCAGCAGGTCGGGCAGGCGCAGCACGGTGTCGATCTCGTTGCGCGCCATGCGCCCGACTGGGATGCCGGTCCAGTCGGCGACCACGGCGGCAACCGCTTGGTAATCGACGGTGGGCAGGATCAGCGGCGATTCGCCTTGTAATGCTGCCAGTTCGGCCTGCACCAACTGCAGGCGCGCTAACAGCGTGTCGCGATCAACTTGCACCGGTGCGTCGAGCACGGCAGTGTCGCCAGACGCCGACTGCGCCACAGCGGCATCTGCGTCGGTGTCGGCCTCTGCTTCCAACGCACTGCCGGTGCCTTCCACCGATGAATTACCGCTACGCAGTTGTGCGCGCAACGACAACAGCTCGTCCACCAATGCCTTCTCGCCAACCCAGCGCTGGTCCAGCTCGCGCAGGCGGCTATGCTCGCTTTGCAGCAGGTTGGCGCAAGCGGCAGCACGCTCCTCCACCACGATACCAATCGCACGCTCGCGTTCGATGATGGCGTGTTCGGTCTCCAGCGATTCGATGCGGCGGCGACTGTCGTCCACTTCCGCAGGCGTAGCGTGCAGGCTCACCGCCACGCGCGCGCAGGCGGTGTCGAGTAGGCTCACCGATTTGTCCGGCAGCTGCCGCGCCGGGATGTAGCGGTGACTGAGCTTGACCGCCGCTTCCAGCGCTTCGTCCAGGATCTGCACACGGTGGTGCTGTTCCATCATCGAAGCGACGCCGCGCATCATGCGCACTGCCTTGGCTTCGTCCGGCTCGTCCACCTGCACGGCCTGGAAGCGCCGCGTCAGCGCGGGGTCTTTTTCGATGTACTTCTTGTACTCGGCAAACGTGGTCGCCCCCACGGTGCGCAAGGTGCCACGCGCCAGTGCGGGCTTGAGCAGGTTGGCCGCATCGCCGGTACCGGCCGCGCCACCGGCGCCGACCAGGGTGTGGGTTTCGTCGACAAACAAAATGATCGGCTTGGGGCTGGCCTGCACTTCGTCGATGACTGCGCGCAGGCGTTGCTCGAATTCGCCCTTCATGCTGGCGCCGGCCTGCAGCAGGCCCACATCCAGCGTGCGCAGCTGCACGTCCTTCAACGCGGGTGGCACATCGCCGCGCGCGATGCGTTGCGCGAAGCCTTCCACCACCGCGGTCTTGCCGACACCGGTCTCGCCAACCAGGATCGGGTTGTTCTGGCGGCGGCGCATCAGGATATCGACCACCTGGCGGATCTCGTCGTCGCGGCCGATGATCGGGTCCAGCTTGCCCTCGCGTGCTTGTGCGGTGAGGTCGGTGGTGAATTTCTTCAGTGCTTCCTGCTTTCCCAGTGCGGCCGGCGCGATGGCGCCGCTAGCCTCCCCAGGTGCAGCGGTCTGACCGAGTGAGAAACCATCGCTGGGCAGCAAACCATCTTCCGGGGAGCCGGCCACGATCCGCGCAAAGTCTTCGCTGAGTACCGCGGGCTTGAGCTTGTCGAACTCCTTGGAGATCGCCAGTAATGCATTACGCAAACCGCGCACGCTCAGAATGCCAACCACCAGATAGCCGGTGCGCACCTGCGCTTCACCAAAACTCAGTGAGGCATACACCCAACCGCGCTCCACCGCTTCTTCGACATTGGCCGACAGGTCGGTGACGGCAGTGGAACCGCGCGGCAAGGCGTCCAGGGCCGACGTGACATCACGCGCCAGCGTGGAGGGGTTGAGTTGAAAGTGTTTGATGACGCGATGCAGGTCCGAGTCCTGCAGCTGCAGCAACTGATGCAGCCAATGCACCAGCTCCACATACGGGTTGCCGCGCAGCTTGCAGAACACGGTGGCGCTCTCGATACCGCGGTAGGCCAGCGGATTGAGCTTGCCGAACAGGGCACTGCGGGAGATCTCGGCCATGGTGCGTCCTTCGAAGTCGGTACGTTGCGTGTGAGCGAAAGGGAGAGCGGTGTGCGTCAGCCCGATGGGCGCAGCAGCACCTCGTCGGCGTCGGCAATGCTCCAGGCGCGGCGGCCGAGCCAGGTGTCCAGGCCCAGCCGGCTATTGCGCGCAAGGTGCGGCGTGGGGACCTCATCAGCCTTGAGCAACAGCTGCAGTTCCCAGCCAAATTCGTCGCCCAGATAGCTGCGCACCGCAGCGGTGAGTTGCCTGAGCGCCTGGCCGCCCGGAAGAAAGCGTTGAAATGCCAGGCGCGGCAGCGGCCCCAGGCAGATGCGCACGCGTTGCTGGGCGCCACGCACGTGTGCGCCCACCACGCTGTCCACGCCCAGCCGCGCGTTGCGCGGACCCAGACCAAGTTGCAGGTGCGCATCGGCCGGCAGGCGCATCCATTCGGCGATGAATTCCTGTACCTGCACCGGCCATTCGAACAACTGCTGCAGCAGGGCACGCAAGCCTTCCGGCGTGCGCGTGGCGGTACCAAGACGGCCGGCGTAGTAACGACGTGCATCGTCCGGCAACGCGTCGCGGTCGCGCAGATGCGGGCTGGCGATGCCGACCAGTGCATCCAGCCAGGCACGGAACTGGTCGCTCGCCGGGCGCTCGGCCTGCACGCTGGGCTGTGCCTGCGCCCAGGCGCGGTAGAACAGGCTGAGCATGCGGTGGTGGAACACATCGGCAAATGCGGCAAAGGTGCCGTCCTTGGCTTGCTGCGCACGCTCGATGGCGTATTCGGTCAGGTGCAACGGCAACGGCGCATTCGGGCCGAACAGGCCTAAAAACAGACCGTACAGCGCGGCAGGCTGATCGTGCGTTGCCGGTGTGTAGCGGTCCAGCGCATGGGGTGCGAATGCCAGTGATGGCGCATGCCGCAGCCGCAGCACATCGTCGCTGGCGCGCGTCGATTCACCCAGGCGTGGCTGCAGCGGATGGCAGCGCTCGATCGCGCGCAAGGCCGCGAACGGGCTGAAATCCTGTGGCCGGGTCTGCAGCGCCTGGGCCAGCGCCGCAGCCGCGGCGCTCACAGGCGTGGGCGCGTGCCGGGCTGGGCTAGCCATCGGGCCACCTCGTTGCGTTCGGTGGTGCGCAGCACGGTTTCGGTGAAGGAATTCACCGAGACATAGCGCGCGAAGAAGTGCCGCAGCACCGAAGCCAGCAGGAAGGCGCCGGTGCCTTCGAACGCGGCGTCCTCGCAGGTCAGCGTGATCTCCAGGCCGCGGCCGAAGGTGATCGGGCCAGGCACCGGGATACGCCGCACGATCGGTGTGCCGCTCACCTGCTTGACGCCTTCGATCTGCCGCTGCGCGGATGCGTCGAACGGGTCGCAGTACAAGGTGAGGATCTCGCGTAGCGCAGCGGCGCCGTCGGGGCCGTCTTCGAAGAGCGAGAGATAATTGAGCTGCAATTGGCTGAGCAGGCGCCACGCAGTCTGCCCATCCGACAACGCCGGGCGCGGCTTGGTCGGCCCGGCCACGCAGCGCACGCTCTGCACCGGCACGCCGCTGTCCATGGTGAAATCGGTGGTGCCCTTGCCTACCGGCATATGCAGCGGCAGATCGCGGTTGCTGCACCACAGTTGCAGCCCAAGCTGGCGCAGGCGCGTTCTGTGCGGCTGATCGTCGGCATCGACCAGGCTGACGAACACTTCGCTGCCCACATAACTCGACCGCGCGCCATCGCGGCGCTGGCGGGCCGATAGCATGCGCGGCTCGCGGCGCATGCTGTAGAACGCGCCATGCCGGGCATGCCAAGTGCGTGCGTCGCCACCATAGAACGGCGCGAAGCGTTGCTCCGGCTCCTGACGATCGCCGAAGCCTTCCACTTCGCCCAAATGATGGATCTCGAAATCCATCGGCCGGGTGCGGTCGGCCAGCACGTGGTATTCGTGCAGGCCGGCGTGCAGATGGATGCGATCGGCACGCCGCGGGAACAGATTGATTGCCGGGGTGCAGAACAATTTGAAATGCTCGGCGCCCACTGCCGCAGCCAGGCTGGGCAGGCTGCGTTGCAGCAACACCACCACCTCGAAGCTGCTGCCGTGCAACCGCCGCAATGACGCGCGCAGCCCGGTGAGTTCTGCGAACAGAAAGCGCTCCGGACAGGCGAAGTATTCCTGCAGCAGGCGGTAACCACTGAACGAACGGCCGTCGTACGGAATCAATGCATCGTCGCCGGCAAAGCCGCGCATCTGCACGGTATCGGCGCCCAGCGTCATCTCCAGCATGCCACCGCTGGCATTACTGCCACGCACCACCACGGCGGTGGTATCGGCATGCAGCTGTTCGTACAACCGCTTGGGCAAGCCGTCGGCGCCGGCCAGGAATAGCGGCAGCCGATCCAGCGCCAGCGCTTGCGTCTGCGCACCACCCACCAGCTCAAAGCGCAGACGCACGCCGGCACGCACCACGCGCCCGGCCGGCAAGGCGATGCCGGCAGCCGCCAACGCGGCCGGCGATTCAAGATACTTGACCTCGGCCAGCTGCAACGGCCACAAGCTCACTGCATGCGCGGTGCGAAATTCGCAGGCGGTGCGCTCGCCCGGGCCGACCAGGCTGCGCAGCGCACTTTGCCGCGGCACCACCACGCCTGCTGCCAGCCCGCTGTCTTTCAGATCCGGCTGCAACTGCACCACCGCCATCGACGGCAGCGGCGCCAGATAATGCGGGTAGACCATCTCCAGCAGGTGCTGGGTGAACACGGGGTACTGCGCGTCCAGCTTGAGTTGCACGCGCGCGGCCAGGAACGCGAAGCCTTCCAGCAACCGCTCGACATACGGGTCGGCACATTCGAACGCGTCCAGACCGAGCCGTCCGGCGATCTTGGGATACTCGCGCGCGAACTCCGCGCCCATGTCGCGCACGTGCTGCAATTCGCGGGTGTAGTACGGCAGCAGGCGCGGGTCCATGGCGTCAACCGTGCCCTTCGACGACATCGAGCCGCCCGGTTTCCAGGTCCAGCGCGGTCTTCAGATACAGATTCAACGGCAGCGGTTGCGCCCACATCTCCGATTCGATGGTGAACAGCAGCGAGCGCCGGTCCATGCGTGCGGCATCGGCATGCACACTGACGCGCAGCGTCTCGGGTATCAGCCGCGGTTCGAAGGCCAGAATCGCCTCGCGGATGCGCTGTTGCAGCGCTGCCGCATCGATGCCGGCCACTGCAACACCGGCCAGGTCCGGGATGCCGTAATTCAGCACCGAGCTGCGCACCTGCGGGTGCGCCTCCAGCGGGCGGCTGGTTTCCAGATTTACGGCATTGAGCAACCACGACAGATCGCGGATCACGCATTCGCGCAGGCGCGTGGCCGAGATCACGCGTTGCTCGCGGCTCTCTTCGCGCTGGCTGGGCGCGGCATCGGTGAGCCGGTCCAGTAGCGAAGGCTGCAAGCGTTCGGTAGTGGTGAGTTCGGCCATTGAAATCAGTCCGCGTCGAACTGCACGTCACGCACATCGAGCAGCGCAATCTCGTGCGACTCTGTGCTCCACATGCGCTGGCCCAGGCCGATTTCGCCCTGCGTGCCGTGGGTCCATTCGGTGCGGCGCGCCAATTGCAGCTCGCCGGCATCCAGGTGCTCGCTGCCGGGGTAACGCACCGGCAGGTAGCCGAAGGCCTGGCCGCCGTTGCGCCATAGCACGCTCACCGGCGCCCACACGGTGTCGCGCAGATCCAGCGGCGCTTGCATGCGTAACTGCTGGATGTGGCTGAGCGGTGCCCAGGCGTAGCCGCTGTCGAGCATGAGCTCGATGCAGGGTCCGAAACGGGTATCGGCATCTGCGAGCCACTGGAAGCGTTCGCCATCGAGCACGCCGGCACTAGCCGGTGCCAACTCGAACGCTTGCGTCCGCAACGCAGCTGCTTGTTCGCCACGCCCTTGCGCCGACAGTTGCAGCGCGTGTAGATGCATCGCCAACCATTCGGCCGACTCACCGATCACATGCGGCAATCGCGCGCCGGCAAACACCTCGGCGCGCGTCTGTTCGCCCTGCAGCACTGCAAGGTACGTCTGCACCAAGGGCAGCGTGGCGGCATCCAGTTCAGCGCAGGCGCGCAGCTGATCTGCGGCGCGCGACCACTGCCCGAGGACGGCCAGCAACTGAAACAGGAACACGCGCTGCGCTGCATCGGCCGGTTGCCGGCGCACCTGCTGGATCAGTTGCTGCAACGCCTGCGCCGGCTCGCCTTGGGCCAGCAGGGTCTGTGCGGTGGCATCCATCGCGTGGTTCCTTATCGAAGAAGGTGGCGGTGCCGTGCGCGGCACCGCCCGTCATTGCATTGCCGCCATCGGAGGCAGCCAACGTCAAAGCGTCAACTTCCAATGGGCGGCGCAGAGCGAGCGATGTACACGCATGTTGCGTGCCGCACCGCGTCGCCAAACGCTCCTGCGTGGCGAAAGCGTTGTGGTTGCCCGCGTTCGTGTTAGGCCTTGGCCACACCCTGGATGTCGTAGGTGAATTCCTTCGCGCCACCCTGGGCGGCACCCTTGTCGTCCTGCGGCTGGAAGCCGTACTTGAACTTGCCGAAGTGCAGCGTCACGTTTTCGGTCAGGCGGTCTTCGCCGCCGGAACCGCCGGTCGACAACGAGGTAATCAGCACGCCTTCGCTCAATTCCAGGGTGAGAAAGTCGCTCTGCTCGCCAGTGGCGTTGGTGACGTACAGCCAGGCGTTTTCCACACGTGCCCCGGTGCATACCGCATCGAGCAATGCGTTGGAGCAACCATCCACGTACTTTGTGATGGAGATGTCCTGGATATGCGCCTTGCCACCGCTGGCCGAGCCGCCACCGGTGTGCAGGTCGCCGGAATTGCTCGCGCCCCACGACCAGGCCAGGATCGGAATTTCGCCCTTGTGCTTCTTGTGGTTGGACGCGCCTTCGATCTTGACCTTGCCGCTGCCGAACTTGATGTGCATGTCGAACGCCATGGAACTGCTCCTTCAATGAGAGTGACAACACGAGGTGGCGCGACGCGCATTCGCGTCGTGCCCGTGACGCGAATGCGTCGGATCAGGCCTTGGCGGCCGAGGGAAGGCGCGAGACCAACCGCAACGACACGGTCAGGCCCTCCAGCTGGTAATGCGGCTTGAGGAAGAACTTGGAGCTGTAATAGCCCGGCGCGCCTTCCACTTCTTCCACCACCACCTCGGCGGCAGCCAGCGGCTTGCGCGCCTTGGTTTCTTCGCTTGAGTTGGACGGGTCGCCGTCGATGTACTGGGTGACCCAACGCGTCAGCCAGCTCTGCATCTGTTCGCGATCGGAGAACGAACCGATCTTGTCGCGCACGATGCACTTGAGGTAATGCGCAAAGCGGCAGCACGCGAACATGTACGGCAAGCGCGCGCCCAACGCTGCGTTGGCGGTGGCATCCGGGTCGTCGTATTCGTCGGGCTTGTTGAGCGACTGCGCGCTGATGAAGGCGGCCATGTCCGAGTTCTTGCGATGCACCAGCGGCATCAGGCCCATCTTGTCCAATTCGGCAGAGCGGCGGTCGGTGATCGCCACTTCGGTCGGGCACTTCATGTCCACGCCACCGTCGTCGGTGGGAAAGGTGTGGGTGGGCAAGCCTTCCACTGCGCCGCCGGATTCGATACCGCGAATGCGCGAGCACCAGCCGTACTGCTTGAACGAGCGATTGATGTTCACTGCCATCGCATAGGCAGCGTTCTGCCAGGTGTACTTGGACGAGTCAGCGCCGGCAGTGTCTTCTTCGAAATCGAATTCATCCACCGGGCTGGTGGCCGCGCCGTAAGGCAGACGCGACAGCGTGCGCGGCATGGCCAGGCCGATGTACTTGGAATCTTCCGATTCGCGCAGCGAGCGCCATGCGGCGTAATCGGGCGTGGAGAAAATCTTCGCCAGGTCGCGCGGGTTGGAGAGCTCGCTCCAGTTGTCCATGCCCATCAACTTGGGCGCGGCCGCGGCAATGAACGGTGCATGCGCGGCAGCAGCCACCTGCGCCATGCCGTTGAGCAGTTCCACATCCGGCGGGCTTTGGTCGAAATAGTAATCGCCGACCAGGCAGCCATACGGTTCGCCACCGAGCTGGCCGTATTCCTGCTCGTAGACCTTCTTGAAGATGGGGCTCTGGTCCCAGGCGGTGCCCTTGTAGCGCTTGAGCACCTTGCCCAGTTCCTTCTTGCTGATGTTCAGCACGCGGATCTTGAGCTGCTGGTCGGTCTCGGTGTTGTTGACCAGATAATGCAGGCCGCGCCAGGCGCCTTCGAGCTGCTGCAGATCGGCGTGATGCAGGATGTGGTTGAGCTGCTCGGTGAGGGCGCGATCGATCTCGGCGATATAGGCCTTGATGGTCTGCGACACGTCTTCGCTGACCACATCGCTGCGGTTGAGCACCTGCTCGGCCAGCGTGCGCACGGCCGATTCCACTTCTTCCTTGGCGCGCTCGCTCTTGGGGCGGAACTCGCGATTGAGCAGCGCGGCAAAGTCGCCCTGTTCGGTTGTTTCGGTGCTACTGGTGGCCAGTGCGGCTTCGGTCGCGGACATGGCGTCAGGCTCCTTCCGGTTCGGAGGCAGGCTTGGCGGCCGACACCAGCGACTGCAGCAACGCCGGGTCGCGGATGGCGTTGGCAATCAGCTGCTCTGCACCGGCCTTGCCGTCCATGTAGGTGTCCAGGTTGGCCAGCTGCGTGCGCGCTTCCAGCAACTTCGCCAGCGGCGCAACCTTGCGCGCGATGGCGGCCGGCGAAAAGTCGTCCATGCTTTCGAAGGTGATATCCACCGCCAGCTCGCCTTCGCCGGTGAGCGTGTTGGGCACCTTGAACTGCGCGCGCGGCCGCATCGACTGCAGGCGGCTGTCGAAGTTGTCGACGTCGATCTCCAGTGCCTTGCGCTCATCCAGCGAGGGCAGCTCACCGGCATTGGCGCCGGACAGATCGGACATCACCCCCATCACGAACGGAATCTGCACCTTCTTCTGCGCGCCGTAGACCTCCACGTCGTATTCGATCTGCACCCGTGGCGCCCGATTGCGGGCAATGAACTTCTGACTGCTGGCCATGCCTGATCTCCGATTGAGCCCGTTGCGCCAGCGTGCGGTGCACGTGCGCTGCCATGTGGCTTGGATGTCGCCGGCCCGGCGGAATGCCTGCAGCCTGCGTGCGACGCCGCTGCCGCGGGCTAGCCCGCAACCGCCGCGCACCACGCGGACCGAAGCGGCGGGCCGTGCGATGACGCTTCCTCAGCGCTGCGGCGAGGATAGAAATGCGCCCGTGGGCTCACCCGACAAATCGTCTCAATCGCCGCGATCGTGCGCAGGCAGGCACCGATGCGTGATCCAGCGCCGACTTTGTGAAAGAGGCGTGATGGGTTGGCGCTGCTTTTCTCGGTTGACCAGGGGACAGGCCCCGGGGAGTGGGCCGCAGGCAGCATCCGCATGAGCAGCACCGGTTACTACAGCGCCATCGTTCCGCACGTATCCACGGCCGGGGAGGCACACACGCCGCTGATGATCGACCTGCTGGCGTATATCGAGCAGCACATCGGCGAGGCGGAGTTGGGCACCGAGTCGTTGCAGCACGCGTTCGCGTTATCGCGCGCATCGCTGTACCGCCTGTTCCAGTCGCGCGGCGGCGTGGCCAGCTATATCCGCGAGCAGCGGCTAAGCACCGCGCACCGCTACCTGCAGGCCTATCCGGACTGCAGCCTGACCTGGTTGCTCTACGAGATGGGCTTTGCGTCCGAACGTCAGTTTCAGCGCGCGTTTCAGCAGCGCTTCGGCATGCCGCCCATGCAGTGGCGTCGCCAGTGCCGCGCAGCGCCGCATCTTCCTGCGCCACGGCGTGGTCACTACGTGCCGATGTGGCGCTTCATGCGCGAACTGAGCCAGCACGTACAACCCGAGTACGCATCCATGCGCAGCGGCGCGGCCACACCCACGCACGGCTCTCCGCTGGTGCATACCGAAGCACTGCGCCGGCTCGCCCGACCGGTCCCGCGCTTTGCGGCACAACTGGAGCCGATGGAGAGCGAAGCACCTTGAGTTGCGTAGGAGCGCGCCTGGGCACGAAGTGCATGACCTGGGCGCCACATCGCACCCAGGTACGCGCCCAGGTGAGGCAAGGCACTGGCATCGGCATCAACGAATGACCAGTACCGGAATCGCACTGTGGGTCAGCACTTCCACCGTCTGGCTGCCGAGCAGCATGCGCTGCATCCCGCGGCGGCCGTGCGAGGTCATGATGATCAGATCGCTGTTGCAGTCCTTGGCGGTCTGCACGATGCCCTCGGCCGCGAAACGATCCAGCACATGCCGCGGCGTGGCCTTGATGTTGGCAGCGGCGGCCAGCTCCAGCGCCGGGCGCAGGATCTTTTCGGCGGCCGCTTCGCGCTCTTTGCGGTATTCGGGGCTGGCCTCGTAGCCCACGCTCCAGCCCATTGCGTCGTACATGCCCATCGCCCACGGCTCGGACACGGTGACGATATCCACTTTCGCACCGGTCGCCTTGGCCAGCTCCAGGCCTTGAAACAGGCCGCGATGCGACAGCTCGGACGCATCGATGGCGATCAGGATTCGTTTGTACATGATGACCTCCCGGATGAACCGGCAGCGGCGCCGGCGATTTGAGATTGACAGCACTCAACAACGCAGACCTTGATGCAAATCAATCTTGCACGTCACGGACTGTAGCGCTTCAAGCCGCTCATCTGGCTGACGAGCGACCATCACCTCGGCGCCAGTAACGCGCTCAAAACTGCCCTGTTTGCGTATGAGCTGCATTGCGCAGCGGCCACGTCCGCCTGACAGCTTCGGTCGCGGCGCTTCTTGGTTGCCTTCAGTCAGTGGGCGCTTCATCGGCAGCACCCCGGGGTACGCGCACGCGCGCCGGATTGCCCACGGCGGTCGCGCCGGCCGGCACATCGCGCGTGACCACCGCACCGGCACCGATCACTGCGTCGTCGCCAATGCTGACGCCCGGCAGGATGATCGCCCCGCCACCGATCCACACATTGCGCCCGACGCGAATCGGCCGTCCGAACTCCAGCCCGCTGGCGCGTCCGGCCGCATCGCGCGGATGATCGGCAGCGTAGAACTGCACGGCGGGCCCCACCTGCGTGCCTTCGCCGATATGCACCTGACAGATATCCAGAATCACGCAATTGAAATTGAGGAACACGCCCGCGCCCAGATGGATGTTGTAGCCGTAATCGCAATGAAATGGCGGCCGGATCACCGCACCGGCACCCACCTCGGCGAGCCGCTCGACCAGCAATGCATGCCGCTGTGTGGATGGCTGCGCGCCAGTGGCGTTGTAGCGCTCCATCCACGCCGCAGCCGCCGCTTGATCGGCCTGCAGTTGCGCATCGGTGGCGTTGTAGAGCTCGCCTGCCAGCATCTTCTGTTTTTCGGTTTGCATGCCGCCGGGTACCTGTGCAATGAACTGCTGACAGGGTGGCATGGATGCAGCGCGCTACGCATCGAGCGATGCACCAATAGCCCCGATTGCCGGCTCAGAACCTCACGATCTGCCTATTCGCTAAAGCGATTGGCGCGCTCACCACCGGAAACCGCCAATGGGAGTTCGAGCACCGGCCTCACCCGCGAGGTGACTGTGTCGCCATTTCACCGCTTGTCGCATCCGTTGCAATGCCGCGGCGCCGGCATCGATACTCCAGGCCGTGCCCTTCCGGTGCGACCACGTTCAAGGATGACGTCATGACACGATTTGTAGCCGCTTGCATTGCGTTGTTGCTGTCGGCCTACCTCAGCACCTCTGCGCACGCAACTTCCTCACTTTCTTTTGAAGAGAGTGGCTACTCCATCCTGTTCGAAATCGGGCACGACACCCGACCAGTGATCGCCAGTCTTCGTTTCAATGCACCTGGCGACAGCGCGGGCATCTGGTTGCGGGGCAATTTCCAGGTCAAGACGTTCGATACCAAACGCAGAATCCTGCGCCTGATTTACACAGGCGACGACACGCGCGTGCCGCCTTTTACCCTGGTCGTGCTCGCCAACAAGTCGACACTGGCCGTGAACGGCAAGCAGATCAACTCAAGCTTCAGCTGGGAAATGTAGGCGCGCAACAGCGCAGCGGAGGCGACACTTCATCCATCGATCATCTGTCACGGATGGTCATGCGATCTCGCTCGACGTATGAAGTGCAGCAGCGGTCGGCTCTGCTTGCTGCACGCACAATGCAACGGCACGACGCCCTCGCCTGCTGAACAACGCGCAATCGCTGACGAGTGCCGAGCCGCCTACACCACAGTCAGATTGGCGTAGGCCATCACCAGCCACTTGGCGCCGACCTCGTCGAACTGCACCTGCACGCGCGCATGCGCGCCAGCGCCTTCGTAATCGACCACCACGCCGCCGCCGAACTTGGGGTGTTCGACGTTGGCGCCGAGCTTGATCGGCGCGGTCTCCACGATGCCATGTACCGGGCCGCCGCGGGCCGCGCCCAGCGATGCGGTGCGCGAAACCTGCACCTTGGGGCGTACTTCGTTGAGCAGGTCGCGCGGAATCTCGCGCAGGAAGCGCGAGGGCACGTTGTAGTTGTCCTGGCCGTGGATGCGGCGCGATTCGGCGTAGCACAGCACCAGCTTCTGCCGCGCGCGGGTGATGCCCACGTACGCCAGGCGACGCTCCTCTTCCAGCCGGCCGCTCTCTTCCAACGAGCGTGCGCTGGGGAACAGGCCGTCTTCCAGACCGACCAGGAACACGATGGGGAATTCCAGGCCCTTGGCCGAATGCAATGTCATCAGCTGCACGCCTTCCTCGCCAGCCTGGGCCTGGCCTTCGCCGGCCTCCAGCGAGGCATAGGCCAGGAAGGCGACCAGCTCGGTCATGCCCTGGCTGTCTTCGTCGTCGGGGCGGGTGAAGCGCGAGGCGACCGACACCAGTTCGTCCAGGTTCTCGGTACGCGATTCCGAATCCAGCCCGCCACGGCTTTCCTTGGCCCAATGCTCGCGCAGACCCGAGCGCATCAGCACATGGTCGATGCGTTCGGCCAGTTCCATCTGTCCGGTTTCGGCATGCAGCTGGCCGATCAGGCTGAGGAAGCTGGCCAGGGCATTGCGTGCGCGTGCGGCCAGCGTGTTCTGCTGCGTGCACAACATGGCCGCTTCCCACAACGACAGCGCACTGGCACGCGCCAGCCGGCGCACCTCATCCAGCGTCCGGTCGCCAATGCCACGCGTGGGCGTGTTGACCGCGCGTTCGAAGGCCGCGTCGTCGCTGCGGTTGGTGAGCAGGCGCAAATAAGCCAACGCGTCCTTGATTTCGGCACGTTCGAAGAAGCGCATACCGCCATACACGCGGTACGGCAACTGCTCGGAAATCAGCGCTTCTTCCAGCGCGCGCGATTGCGCATTGCTGCGGTAGAGCACCGCTACTTCGCCATAACTACCGCCGTCGCGCACCCACTGCCGTGCACGCTCGACCACATAACGCGCCTCGTCCACTTCGTTGTAGGCCGCATACAGATCGATCGGATCGCCATCGCCGGAATCGGTCCACAGCTGCTTGCCGATGCGGTCCGGATTGTGCGCGATCACCGCATTGGCCGCGCCCAGGATATTGGCGCTGGAGCGGTAGTTCTGCTCCAGCCGCACGGTCTGCGCGCCGGGGAAATCTTTGAGAAAACGCTGGACGTTCTCGACCTTGGCGCCGCGCCAGCCGTAGATGGCCTGGTCGTCGTCACCCACCACGAATACATTGCCCGATTCGCCGGCCAGCACGCGCACGAAGGCGTACTGGATGGCGTTGGTGTCCTGGAACTCGTCGACCAGAATCTCGCGGAAGCGCGCACGGTAATGCGCCAGCAAGGCCGGGGTGTCGCGCAGCAACTCGTGCGCGCGCAGCAGCAACTCGGCGAAATCCAGCAGCCCGGAGCGGTCGCAGCGTTCCTGATAAGCCGCATACACCTGCCGGCGCACCTCGGTCCAATCGTCGTTGGGCTCGGGCTGGATATGCTGCGGACGGCGGCCCTCATCCTTCTGCTCGTTGATCCACCAGCTCATCTGCTTGGGCGGATACTTGCTCTCGTCCAGCTCCAGCGCCTGCACCACGCGCTTGACCAACCGCAACTGGTCGTCGCTGTCCATGACCTGGAAGCCTTCCGGCAACCGCGCGTCCTGCCAATGCAGACGCAACAGGCGATGGGCCAGCCCGTGAAATGTACCGATCCACATCCCGCGGCTGCCATTGCGCAGCTGCAGGTCGGTGCGGTGACGCATTTCGCCGGCCGCCTTGTTGGTGAAGGTCACCGCGAAGATGCCGTGGTTGGGCACGCCCTGGACTTCGTTGAGCCAGGCGATGCGATGGATCAGCACGCGCGTCTTGCCGGAGCCGGCGCCGGCCAGCACGAGGTAATGCCCCGGCGGCGCAGAAACGGCCTCACGCTGGGCGGGGTTTAAATGATCGAGCAAATGAGAGACATCCACCGGCGCATTTTACCGGTTGTGGCGTCGCTGCGGCTGAGATTGCGATGAAGCGGTTTGGGAAGAGGGCCTTCCTGGACATGTCAGCATCGAGCAGGGACTGCACTCGCCCCTCTCCCCTCGGGAAGAGAAGGCACGGCTTACGTGCCGAAGGCGCGCGTGCCTTTGAGCGGCCGCGCCGCTGGCGCGGGCTGGGCGCGGAGCGCGGAGCGGGGATTGGGGTGAGGGTACGGGGCGAAGCCACTGCGAGTGATGGGTAACACGAGGCTTCGCTCGCACCCTCATCCGGCGCTTCGCGCCACCTTCTCCCAGCGGGAGAAGGGAACAACGCCCATCACCGCCCCAGCACTCCCAACACATCCCGCGCAATCGCCGCAGCCTGCTCGCGCAACTCCGGCACCGCCAGGCTTTCCCACAGCGTGCCGATGCGCAGGCTGCCGATCACCCGCAGTTGCGGATTCTCAAGCCCTTCGGCATCGATCAGGCTGCCATCGGCAGTGGTGTCCACGCCGATCCCATGCGGCCCGGCCACGGCAATGCCCTGCCCCAGCAGTTGCTGCAGCAGCCGGTTGCGCATCGCCTGCACGCGCATTTCCACCCCAGTGGCATTGACCAGCGTCTGCACATCCAGCTGCAAGGCATGTCCGGCGCTGGCGGCGCTGGCGGCCCCGGCGCTCACGCGCACGAAAGCACCCACCTCGAAGGCCACGTCCAGCCGTGCGCGATGCACCTGCAGCTGCCCGCTTGCCTGCATGGCCTGCAGCTGCGCATGCACCGTTGCGGCGATGCGATGCCGATGCACGTCCCAGTAGCGCACCACATGCCGCAGAAAACGGCGCTGGTCGGCAACCGACAGCGTCTGCCACAGCGCCTGGCTCAACGGCCGGATGCGCTCCATCACGCTCTGCCACGGCAGGCCCTGCGCGGCGGCGGCACGCGCGTGCTGGCGCAGTGTGCGCATGCGTGCGCGCAGCGGCATGGTCAGCAGCGGCTGTGGATCGAACAGCGCCACGCCGCCGTGCGCCTGCGGTAACGGCAGCAGTCCATGCCGCGACACCACGTGCACGCTTGCCCGATGCGCCTGCGCTGCCAGCGTCATCACGGTATCGGCCATGCTCAAGCCCGAACCGACGATGCACACGGCCGCGTCCGGTGGCAGCGCTGCCACCGCCTCGGTCTCCCAGGCTTCGACACGCTGCGCGTGCGACAGCCCGGTGGCACCCCGCAGCGGCAGCGGTCGCAGCGCATTGCCCACTGCCAAGACCACCACGCTCGCCTGCAGCACCTGTCCATCGTCCAGCTGCAACAGTGCGCCACCGGCATTGGGCTGCAGCGCCTGCACGCGTGCGGGGTGGACGCGCAGCGTCGCCGGGCTGTGCGCACGCGCCGACTGCAGGCGGTCGCGCAAATACGGCGCGTAGTGCCGCCGCCCCACGAACTGCTGCGGCAACTGCGCATCGTCCAGTTCGGGGCAACAAGCGTTCGCGCGCAGGTAATCGACAAAGTCGTGGGGCAGTTCCGGCAGCGCACTCATACGCGCAGCCGGCACATTGAGCAGGTGTTCGCCACGCGCGGTGGAATACGCCACGCCTTCGCCAAGCGCCGCATGCGGCTCGATCATGACGATCTGCAACGGCGCTGCGGCCTGGCGCAGCAGCTGCAGCGCCACCAGCACACCGGACGCGCCACCACCGACGATGGCGATGACGGCATCGCCGGGATCACGCAGTGTATTCATGTCGACATTGTAGGCGATGCATGCGCAATACCCGCAGGCTGTCGCCGGCAGTGATTGTCTTCACGGCATCACAAGCGCGGTGTGTGTCAACGCCTCCCACACGCACTGCATGCCAGGCGCTTACGATTGGTTGATCAGCATCGGCACGCGCCCTTGGGGAATCTGCAACATGTCCATCACCCTGGTCAGGCTCATCCTCTACGTCCACGATGTGGCGGCAATCAAGGCGTTCTACCAGACCCACTTCGCGCTCCCGGTCACCGAGGAAATTGCCGACGAGTGGGTGGTGCTCGCAGCTGGCGGCATCGAGCTGGCGCTGCACCGGGTGGGCCAAGCCTACCGGCAGCGGCCATCGACGCATGCGCCGGCTCCTGTCGCGGATGCGACACACGCGACCACCAAACTGGTGTTTGCGATGACCAGCGATCTGGTCGCGCATCGTGCGCAACTGCAGCACGCAGGCGTGCATGTGGGCGAGCTCAAACGTTACCCCGGCTTTGCGTACCAGATGTACGACGGCCGCGACCCGGAGGGCAACGTCTTTCAGGTCATGCGCCTGGATTGACCCAGGCGCCCTACATCAACGCGTCGGCCAGCCGCGCAATGCCCTCGCGACTGCGGCGCCAGGCCGGGCGGCGACGCCACTGTTCCAACGTCAGTTGCCGCGCGTTGGCCAGATAATCCTGCTCGATCTCACGCAACCGCTGCACCACCCCAGTGTCGTAGCAGAGCATGCCGATCTCGGCGTTGAGCGCGAACGAGCGGATGTCCAGATTGATCGAGCCCACCAGCGCGATGTCTTCATCCATGCTCAGGTGCTTGGCGTGCAGAAAGTGCGGGCGATACAGCGAAATCTTCACCCCGCAACGCAGCAGTTCTTCGAAATAGGCTTCCTGCGCCCACGCGGCCAGGCGTTGATTGTTGTGCTCGGACAGGATCAGCTGCACGTCCACGCCCGAGACGGCGGCGATGCGCAATGCGCTCAGCAAGGCTTCGTCGGGCACGAAGTACGGCGTGACCAGCACCACCTTGCGCCGCGCCAGATGGATCACCGCATTGATCGCATCGCGCGCATTTTCGAACGGGTACGCCGGCCCGCTGGGCAGCAACTGCGTCGCGATATTGGCCTCGCACACCGGTGCATCGGGCCACACATTCAGCCGCTCTCCGGTTTCGGTGAACCAGTCGCTGGCGAAGACCGCTTCCAGATGATTGACCACCGGCCCGCGCACGCGTGCCACCAATTCGCGATTGGGCACGCCATGGATGAAGCCGGCTTCGGCCAGGTTCTGCGAACCGACAAACGCCACCCGGTTGTCGAGCACCGCAATCTTGCGATGGTTGCGCAGATCCATGCGGCCGCTGCGACGCCAGCGCAGGCCGCCCGGCAGTACCGCCAGCACCTGCACGCCGCCGTCCTGCAGGCGCTTGCGGTAACGGCGCAGGCCGCGCTTGGCGCCCACCGCATCCAGCAGCACGCGGCAACGCACGCCGCGCGCGCTGGCGCGTTCCAGCGCCGCCACCACCGCCTCGCCCACCGCATCGTCGAACATCAGGTAGTACAGCAGGTGCACACGTTTGTCGGCCGCGTCGATCGCCGCGATCAGGGCCTGCAACGACTGCGCGTAGTCGTCGAGCAATTCCACCGCGTTGCCCAGGGTGGGCATGAAATCGCCCTCGCGTTCGATCAGCGGCACCACTTCGGCACTGCTGGTGTCTGCCTGCGGCATCCAGCGCAATGCATGCAAGGGCAGTTGTTGTTCGCGAATCACCTGCGAAGCGGTGGCTTGCCGCTCCACCCGCAGCCGCGACAACCATGGGTGGCCGAACAACAGGTACAGCGGCAGACCGACCACTGGCACAAAGCCGATCAACAGCAGCCAGCTGCGCGCGGCACCCGGCGTGGTGCGGGCGGGAATCCATAGCAGCGCGGCCAGGCGGATCGCCCAGTCCAGCGCCAGCAGCCAGGTACCTGTGACCCAATCGGGCAGCATCAGTGGTCCGTTTTCATCAGGAATCCGATTCTGACTTGGCCGCGCGCAAACGCAACGGCGGTGCATAGACAGGGGGGCAATAACGAAACGGCCCGCCCTGCGCATCGGCCGGCTGCACGCGTTCGGCGCAGACCTGCCGCAACGTCTGCACGAAGGCCGACTGCATCCGGGTGGGATACCAGTCGCTGCGCGTGGTCATGCCGATCTGCCGGCGCAGCAGCGGCCCGGCGCTGCCGATTTCCTCGAGCAGGCCGGCGCGGCGCTCGAACAGGAACTGGTCGCGCGACATCAAGGTCAACCAGTCGCCTTCCAGCAGCAGGCCACGCACGGTCAATTCGGCGCCGCATTCGATACGCACCGGCGGCGGCTCCAGCTGGTGGTCGCCGAACAGCTGCTCCCAGCGCGCGCGCACCGGCGTGCCGGCGGCAGCGATCACCCAGGGGTAATCGCGCAGTTGCGCAAACGCGTAGCCCTGCCCGGCCAAGGGGTGGCCGCTACGCGCCACGATCACCGGTTCGTCGTCGAACAACGGCTCCTGCAGCACATCGCGCACCGGCAACGGGTCGCGCAGCGCACCGATCAACAGATCCAGGCCGCCCTCGCGCAGACGCGCCAGCAATTGCTCGTACGGGCCCTCGACCACCTGGACGCTGGCCCCCGGATGCGCACGCGCAAACCGCGCCAGCACCTGCGGCAACAGGATGGCGCGCGCCAGCGGCATCACCCCCAGGGTGAGGCGCCCGACGTGCTGGGAACGCAACGCGGCCACCTCGTCCAGCCCGGCGCGCAACTCGGCCAGCGCCAGCCGCACCTGCCGCAGCAGCCGCAGCGCCACCGGCGTGGGCTGCATGGTCTTGCCGCGGCGTACCGTCAACGGCACTTCGATCACATCGGCCAGCGCTTGCACCGCGCGATAGATCGCCGGCTGCGAAACACCGGCGCGCACCGCCGCCAACGCGTAACTGCCTGCCGCATCCACCGCCACCAAGGCCTGCAGCTGGCCTAGCGACACCCGCCGCTCCAGGCCAGGGCGCGCCGGCAGGCGCAGCGCACGCCGCGCGACCCCGATCCCCCGTGCCAGATGCGCCAGCACCCGCTCGATACGCGGCACCAGCAACCCGGCAGCCTCGGTGGCCGACATGCCACCTGGGTGCCGGTCGAACAGACGCACGCCCAGGTGCTGCTCCAATCGCGCCACCGCCTGGGTCAGCGCCGGCTGCGACAGATTCACCCGCGGCGCCGCCGCGCTGATGCTTCCGGCCTGGTGCACCACGACCAGCGCGTAAAGGTGACGCAGATTTGGTTCCGGGATCGGCTGCATGCTCTAACTATAAGCAAAACCAATATGCATACCTCAAATGAATCTTGAGCCAGCTGGCTTCGGCCAGCCAGACTCGGCGCACTCTTAACGAGGATGGATGGATGAGCCAGGTCGTTACCCGGATCGAGCGGACGCCGTTGGCCATCGTCGACGGGCTGGCGCAGGCCGGCGTGGCCACCGCGCACGAAGCGCAGGGCCGCAGCGGCCTGCTGCACCATCGGCTACGTCCCATCTACGCCGGCTGCCGCATCGCCGGCACCGCGGTCACCGTGTCGATTCCGCCCGGCGACAACTGGATGATGCATGTGGCCATCGAGCAACTGCATGCAGGCGATGTGCTGGTGGTCGCGCCCACCAGCGACTGTTGCGACGGCTACTTCGGCGACCTGCTGGCCACCTCGGCGCAGGCGCGCGGATGTCGCGGCCTGATCATCGACGCCGGCGTGCGCGATGTGCGCGATCTCACTGCCATGCAGTTCCCCGCCTGGAGCCGCGCCATCTGCGCGCAGGGCACCATCAAGGAGACGCTCGGCTCGGTCAACGTGCCGCTGGTGTGCGCCGGGCAACTGATCCAGCCCGGCGATGTGGTGGTGGCCGACGACGATGGAGTCTGCGTGGTGCCGCGTGCCACCGCTGCCGAGGTGCTGACCGAGGCACAGGCGCGCCAGGCACGCGAGCTGCGCAAGCGCGAACGCCTGGCAAACGGCGAACTTGGCCTGGACATCTATGCGATGCGCGAACGTCTGGCCGCCAAAGGCCTGCGTTATGTCTGAGCGCGTGCGCGCGATGTGGATGCGCGGCGGCACCTCCAAGGGTGGATTCTTTCTGGCCGACGATCTGCCCGCCGACACCGCCGCGCGCGACGCGTTTTTACTGCGCGCCTACGGCTCGCCGGATGCGCGCCAGATCGACGACATGGGCGGCGCCGACCCGCTGACGTCCAAGGTCGCCGTGGTGTCGCGCTCGACGCGTGCCGATGCCGACGTGGACTATCTGTTCCTGCAGGTCGCGGTGGAACACGCGCAGGTCAGCGATGCACAGAACTGCGGCAACCTGCTGGCCGGCGTTGCCCCGTTCGCGCTGGAACGCGGCTTGCTGCCCACGCGCAATGGCCAGACCCAGGTGCGCATCTTCATGCGCAACACCGGCACCCTGGCCACCGCCACCGTGCAGACGCCCGGTGGCACGGTGCGTTACGACGGCGATGCCCGCATCGACGGCGTCCCCGGCACGGCCGCGCCGATCGCGCTGGCATTCGCCGATATCGCCGGCTCTTCGTGCGGCGCGCTGCTGCCGAGTGGGCATGCGGTGGACACCCTCGACGGCCTGCAGGTCACGCTGATCGACAACGGCATGCCCTGCGTGGTGCTACGCGCCAGCGATGTCGGCATCAGCGGTTACGAAGACCGCGCCACGCTCGACGCCGATGCTGCGCTCAGGGCGCGCCTGGAAACGCTGCGTCTGCAGGCAGGCCCGTTGATGCATCTGGGCGATGTAGGCACTGCCACGGTGCCGAAAATGATGCTGGTCGCCGCCCCGCGCGCCGGTGGTGCCATCAGCGTGCGCTCGTTCATCCCGCACCGCTGCCATGCCTCCATTGGCGTGCTGGGTGCGGTCACCGTCGCTACCGCCTGCCTGCTGCCCGGCTCGCCCGCCCACGCGCTGGCACAGGTGCCTGGCGGGCGCAGCCAGCGGCTGGACGTCGAACACCCCAGCGGTGCGAGCAGTTGCCTGATCGAGCTCGATGCGCAGGGCAGCGTGGTCGGTGCCGCGGTGGTCCGCACGGCGCGCAAATTGTTCGATGGTGAGCTGTATGGCTGAACGTGCCGTTGCATCGCCGAGCTGCCGCGGCCGCCATCGCAGCGGCACGTGTGCGTATGGACCGCCTGAGCAGGCCATCGACACGCAGCGCGTCGTGATCCGTGCCGATCTGCGCATTGGGACCGCCACATCCGTCGGGACCTGCAGCGTCCGTGCCCCCGGCAGCCCCACCTTGCGCGCAGGCAATCGCTGGCGCACCGCTTCCGCTACAACGTACCCACCATCGCCATGATCATCGACTGCCACGGCCACTACACCACCGCGCCTGCCGCGCACGATGCGTTCCGCAAGGCACAGATCGCGCATTACAACGATGCGCAAGCGCCTGTGCCGGTGTATCCGCACATCAGCGACGATGCGCTGCGCGAAAGTGTGGAGATGCACCAACTGCGCCTGCTGCGCGAGCGTGGTGCCGACATGACGATCTTTTCGCCACGCGCCAGCACCATGGCGCATCACATCGGCGACGAAGCCGTGAGCCAGGCGTGGACGCGCCACTGCAACGACTTGATCGCCCGCGTGGTACAGCTGTATCCGCAGACATTTATCGGCGTATGCCAGCTGCCGCAGTCGCCGGGCGTGCCGATCGCACACGCGATCGCCGAACTGGAACGTTGCGTCAACGAGCTGGGTTTCGTCGGCTGCAACCTCAATCCCGACCCATCCGGCGGGCACTGGAACGGTGTGCCGCTGACCGACCGCGCCTGGTATCCGTTCTTCGAAAAAATGGTCGAACTCGACGTCCCGGCGATGGTGCATGTCTCCGGCAGTTGCAATGCCAATTTCCATGCCACCGGCGCGCATTACCTCAATGCCGACACCACGGCCTTCATGCAGTTTCTCGAAGGCGATTTGTTCACCGATTTTCCGCAGCTGCGCTTCATCATTCCGCACGGCGGCGGTGCGGTGCCGTATCACTGGGGCCGTTTCCGCGGCCTGGCCGACATGCTGGGCAAGCCTGCGCTGTCCACGCATGTGATGGGCAATGTGTTCTTCGACACCTGCGTGTATCACCAACCCGGCATCGACCTGTTGTTCAAGGTGATCGACATCGACAACATCCTTTTTGGCTCGGAAATGGTCGGCGCAGTGCGCGGCATCGATCCGCAGACCGGCCACTATTTCGACGACACCAAACGCTACATCGATGCGCTGGCGATTTCCGATGCCGACAAGCACAAGGTGTTCGAGGGCAATGCGCGGCGGGTGTATCCACGGCTGGACGCACAATTGCGTGCGCGTGGGCTGTAGCCGTGTCCCCTTCTCCCGTCGGGAGAAGGTGCCCGTAGGGCGGATGAGGGTACGGGCGAAGCCTCGTGCAGTCAGAATAATTGCGAGGCTTCGCCCCGTACCCTCACCCCAACCCCTCTCCCGAGGGGAGAGGGGCTTTATCACGCACCTTTGTTTCTCTTGGGCTTGGCTGGCAACCCGGTAGTGGAAATCACACTGCCATCGGCACCTGCACGCATCAACACCATTCCCCAACCCCACAAACGCAAACACCCGCCTTGCGGCGGGTGTTTGCTTGAAAGCGGATCCAGCGATCAGTCGATCACTTGATCTTGCCTTCCTTGTACATCACGTGCTTACGCACGACCGGGTCGTACTTCATCATTTCCATCTTCCCCGGCGTGTTTTTCTTGTTCTTGTCCGTGGTGTAGAAGTGGCCGGTAGCGGCCGAGGAAATCATACGAATCTTGTCACGCTTGCCTTTTGCCATGACTGCTTACTCCTCAGACCTTTTCGCCGCGCGCACGCAGCTCTTTCAGAACGGCATCGATGCCGTTCTTGTCGATGGTGCGCAATGCATGCGCGGAAACACGGAGCTTCACCCAGCGGTTTTCGCTGGCAACCCAGAAGCGACGCTCGTGCAGGTTGGGCAGGAAGCGACGACGGGTTCTGTTGTTTGCGTGGGAGACGTTGTTACCCGTCTGCACACGCTTGCCGGACACTTGGCATACGCGGGACATTACGCACCTCGATAAATGAATTGCCACCCATAGCCTGGGGAGCGGCGGCCCCGACAGCGCAGGGCTGTCACGCAACGTTGGGAATCAAGAACTTACGCTGGAACAGGCCGGAAACCCCATTGCGCTGGGTACCGCCATCCGGAGCGATCCGGGCACAGCGAGCCGCGCATTATGCACGGCTTTCCTATGTGCCGCAAGCACTTACGCTACCTGCCGGACGCGGTCGGCGGCGCACCCGGCAACGGTGCCAACGCGCGATCACCCGCCTCCGGCTTGCGCTGGCGCAGCGACCCGGCGCAGTTCCGCCCAGGCACCACGCGCCACCTGCCAGGCCGAGCGCAGAAACAAGAGCAGCAAGACCCCTGCGATCAGCAGGTCCGGCCAACCACTGCCGAACGCCCACACCGTTGCGCTGGCCGCCAGCACCGCCACGCCCTCGTAGACATCGTTGCGCGAGCAGGCCCAGGCCGATGCCAGGTTGATGTCGCCGCTACGGTAGGGCCACAACAGGCGCAGGCAGACCAGATTGGCGGCGAAGTTCAGCGCCGCCACCACCCCCATGCTCTGGAACAGCGGCAGCTGTGGGTGGGCCAGTTTCCAGCCGATCTCGGCCGCCACCGCCAGCGCCGCCAGCAGGATCATGCCGGCCTTGAGCAGGGCCACCCGCGCCTTGGCGGTCAGGCTGGCGCTTACCACAGCCAGGCTGAGTGCATAGGTGAGTGCATCGCCCAGATTGTCCAGGCTGCCGGACAGCAGCGAGGCCGCGCCGCTGTGCAGCGCGCCGGCCAACATCAGCGCAAAGCTGCCGGTATTGATCGTCAGCACCCACCACAGGACGCGCCGTTGGCGCGCCTGCATGGCGGCCACATCCAGGGTCTTGCCGCAGCCGCAGCAGGCATCGCTCATGGCGTGCTCCCGTGCGGCTGCGTGGGAAGCGATGCGACGCGTGGCGCCCGCTCCCGATGCAGCCAGCGATACAGCACCGGCAATACCAGCAGGGTGAGCAGGGTGGAGGAGACGATGCCGCCGATCACCACCGTGGCCAGCGGGCGCTGCACTTCGGCACCGGCACCGACGTTGAAGGCCATCGGCACAAAGCCCAGCGCGGCCACCAATGCGGTCATCAGCACCGGTCGCAGCCGCGCCAGCGCGCCTTCGCGCAATGCCTGCTCCAGCGGCATGCCCTCGGCGCGCAGGCTGCGCACGAAGGCGATCATCACCAGACCGTTGAGCACCGCCACCCCCGACAACGCGATAAAGCCCACGCCGGCGGAAATCGACAAGGCCAGCCCGCGCAGCGCCAACGCCACCACGCCGCCGGTCAGCGCCAGCGGCACGCCGCTAAACACCACCAGCGCATCGCGCAGCGAGCCGAACGACCAGTACAGCAGCGCGAAGATCAGCACCAAGGTGCCCGGCACCACCCAGGCCAGGCGCTGGCTGGCGGAGATCAACTGCTCGAAGGTGCCGCCGTAGCCGATCCAGTACCCGGTCGGCAGTTTGACCTGCGCCTTGACGCGCTGCTGCACCTCGGCCACGAAGCTCCCCAGATCGCGATCGCGCACGTTGGCCGTGATCACGATGCGGCGCTTGCCGTCTTCGCGGTTGATCTGGTTGGGCCCCAGCACGGTGTCGACCTTGGCGACCTCGCGCAGCGGCACGGTGGTCGGCTCGCCACTGCGCCAGCCTGCCGCGTGGCTGGACTCGTCCGCATCGGCACGTTCGCCATCGCCACGCAGCGGGATCGGCAGATCGGCCAGCGCCGTCGGGTCCTGGCGCAGGGCTTCGGGCAGGCGCACCACGATGTCGAAGCGCCGGTCGCCTTCGAACAATTGCCCGGCCTCCTGCCCGCCTACGGCCGCCGCCACGGTGTCCTGCACCACGCCGGGATTGAGCCCGTAGCCGGCCAACGCGGCGCGATCGGGCACCACCGCCAGCATCGGCAAACCGGTGGCCTGTTCCAGACTCACATCGGCCGCACCGGGCACCGCGCCGGCGATTTCCTGCACGCGCTGCCCGAGCTGGACCAACGTGTCCAGATCGTCGCCATAGACCTTGATCGCCACATCCGCACGCACACCGGAGATCAGCTCGTTCATGCGCATCTGGATCGGCTGGGTGAACTCGTAATTGTTGCCGGGCAGCTGCTTTACCGCCTCCTCGATCTCGGCCAGCAACTGCGCCTTGGGCTTGCGCGGATCCGGCCACTGCGCACGCGGATGCATGATCAGGAAGGTATCGGCGACCGATGGCGGCATCGGGTCGGTGGCCACTTCGGCGGTGCCGAGTTTGCCGAACACATGCGCCACCTCCGGAAACTGCTTGATGCGTTTTTCCAGCGTGGATTGCATGGTGATGGCCTGCTCCAGGCTGGTGCCGGGAATGCGCAGGGCATGCAGCGCAATATCGCCTTCGTCCAGATTGGGGATGAACTCGCTGCCCAGGCGCGTGGCCAGCACCGCGCACAGCGCCACCGTTGCAAACGCTGTAATGCCGACCCACCGGCCGTGGCGCAGCGCACGTTCGAGCAATGGCGCGTAGACGCCGCGCGCCCAGCGCATTGCGCGGTTGTCGTGCTCGGCCACCTTGCCGCCGAGCAGCAACGCGATCGCTGCCGGCACGAAGGTCAGCGACAGCAGCATCGCGCCGGTCAGCGCCAGCACCACGGTGATCGCCATCGGGTGGAACATCTTGCCTTCGATGCCGGTGAGCGCGAACACCGGCAGATACACCGCGATGATGATGCCCAGGCCGAACAGACTGGGGCGGATCACCTCGGCAGTGGCTTCGGCAGTGAGCGCGAAGCGCTCATCGCGTTCGAGCACGCGCCCCAGCCAGCGTTGCGCTTCGCCGAAGCGGCGCAGGCAGTTCTCTACGATGATCACCGCACCATCGACGATCAGGCCGAAATCCAGCGCACCCAGGCTCATCAAATTGCCGGACACGCCACCACGCACCATGCCGGTGAGCGTGAACAGCATCGCCAGCGGAATCACTGCGGCCGTGATCAGCGCTGCGCGCACGTTGCCCAGCAACAGGAACAACACCACGATCACCAGCAATGCGCCTTCGATCAGGTTCTTGGCGACGGTGACGATGGTGCGGTCCACCAGTGCGGTGCGGTCGTACACCGGCACTGCCTGCACGCCGGCCGGCAGGCTGGCGTTGGCCACTTTCAAGCGCTCGGCAGCGGCCTGCGACACGGTGCGGCTATTGGCGCCGACCAGCATGAACACCGTGCCGAGCACCACCTCGGTGCCGTCCTGGGTGGCCGCACCGGTGCGCAACTCACGCCCCTCGCCCACCTGCGCCACATCGCGCACGCGGATCGGCACGCCGGCGCGCCGATCCAGCACGATCGCGCCGATCTGCGCGATGTCGTCCACCTGCCCCGGCACCCGCACCAGAAACTGCTGGCCGTTGCGTTCGATATAGCCGGCGCCGATGTTGCGGTTGTTGGACTCGACCGCCTGGGCAACGTCGTCCAGGGTAAATCCCAGCGCGACCAGGCGCGCCGGATCGGGCGTGATATGGATCTGCCGCGCATACCCGCCGATGGTGTTGACCTCGGTCACGCCCGGCACATTGCGCAGCTGCGGGCGCACCACCCAATCCTGCAAGGTGCGCAGATCGGTCGCCGTCCATGCACTGCCATCGGGCTTGCGCGCATGCGGCTTGGCCTCCACGGTATACATGAAGATCTCGCCCAGGCCAGTGGCAATCGGCCCTAGTTGCGGCTCCAGCTCGGCAGGCAATTGCGACTTGACCTGCTGCAGACGCTCGGCCACCTGTTGCCGCGCGAAATACAGATCGGTGCCGTCGGCAAAGACCGCCGTGACTTGCGACAAGCCATAGCGCGACAGCGAGCGGGTGGATTCCAGACCCGGCAAGCCCGCCAGCACTGTCTCCAACGGAAACGTCACCCGCTGCTCGGATTCCAGCGGCGAATAGCCGGGCGCTGCGGTATTGACCTGCACCTGCACGTTGGTGATGTCCGGTGTTGCATCGATCGGCAAGCGCGAAAAACTCCACGCCCCGATCGCAATCAGCACGCCGGTCAACGCCAGCATCAACCACCGCTGCGCGATCGCAAAGCGAATGATGTTGGTCAGCATGACACGCTCCCCCGTGCAGACATGGCACCGCAAGCCGCCGAGCGTCGCACTGGTCGCACCACCGACAGACAGCGCCGTTGCCCCACAGGAACGCGCCGCACCACATCAAACAGACACTCACCCACGCGCCAGCACTGTCGTGGTATTAGTTCTCGTTGTTGCTGTTGCTGTTGTTTGCTTTCGGGGCCCCATACCGCAGCGGCAAGGCCGGCAGATACAACCCGCAGGGCGGCGCGCATGGATGCGCGACGTTTTTGTAAGGGACAGGGACGTCCCTTACAAAAATTTCTGCCGGCCTTGCGAACCCGCAGCGCCGCAGGCGCGGAGGGCGCGAGGACGGGGTGTGCTTTCTTTTGGTTACTTTTCTTTGCACAAGCAAAGAAAAGTGACTCGCGCCCGACAGGGCGTGAAAGCCTTTGCCCTAGCCCGAAGGGGCGCGAAAGCCTCTGCTCCAGCCCAAGAGGGCGCGAAGGCCTTGGACGTGGCACGTCCCCCTGCACCCAACAAACGCCCCCACTCGACAACGCACTGCCACACAAACCAACGCGATCAATGATCATGCGAAGCCCCCGACTTTTCGATATCGGCCTTCACCAGATAACTCTGCTCCACCACCACCGCATCGCCTACCGCCAAGCCCGATAACACTTGCACCTGCTGCGCATCGCGCGCCCCCAGCTTCACCGGCCGCACTTCGTAGACATCGCCCACCCGTACAAACACCACGTCCCAGTCGCGGAACCGCTGCAACGCCCCCACCGGCACCACCATCGCTGCCGGTTGCTGCGCCACCGTGACCCGCGCCTTCACCGCAGAGCCAGGCCGCCATAAACCATCGCTATTGCGCAGCACCGCGCGCGCCACCGTGCTCTGGCTCGCCGTCGCCGTGCCGGGCAATACACGCTCCAGGTTCGTTTGCGCCACGACGCCATCGCTGATGCGCGTGACCGTCACCGGTGCGCCGGCGGTGATATGCCCGGCGTCGGCGCCGAAGATGTGCAGATCCACCCACAAGGTGGACAGGTCGGCGATCTCGAACAAGGCCTGGCCTTCGCTGGCATTGCTGCCCAGGCTGGCATTACGCGCCAGCACGGTGCCGCTGATCGGTGCGCTCACCGAATAGGTGGTCAGGCTCAGATTGCTCTCCACCGTGGCCAGCACCTGACCGGCGCGTACCTGGTCGCCCACGTTGACGCGCAGGCTGCGTACCGGCCCGGGAAAACGCGCGGTTGCCTGCGCTTGCGCGCCTTCTGCCGGCGTCAGTAGCCCCTGCACTTCGTGCTGGTCGGCAATGCTGCCGGCGCCCACCGGCGCAACACGAATGCCGGCGTCCTGCGCAACCTTGGCCGCGATGGTGGTGCGGCCTTCATAGCTGGGATAGGCCCAGCGATGGGTCTTGCCCTGCACGGTGGCGCGCACCTCCACATCGAACGAATGCGGCTCGCCGACCGTGCTGTCGGCCAGCAGGCTGCCGTCGTCGCGCGGCTGCAATCGATGCACTTCATTGATACCGCCGAGCCGGGTCAGATGCACCTCCACCTTGCCGGCGGTGGCCGGCAATGGTTTGCCATCGCGGTACAGCCAGGCCTGGTACGTAGGCGGCGTGCCGTCTTCGGCGATGGCCAGCTCCACGCTGTCGCCGTCCTGGCTGAGCAACCGCCCGCCGTGCGTGCCGGTCTGGGCTTCATCAGCGTGCGCATCGGCGCCCGCCTCGCCTTCGGCGGCGTGCCCTGTGTGGTCTTCGTGCGCTGCGTCGCTGTTGCGGCTGCAGCCGCTGAGCACCAGCGCCAGCAGCAGCGGCGCAATCATGAAACGTGTCATCGAAGGTGGTCCTGGTTGGCGCCGACGCGCTGCGTCGGGCGAACGAATGGAAGTGGGTTGCGAAGAAGGTGCGCCTGGGGTGGGCAGCGTTTGGCGAGCGCTGGGTGCCGACATCGCTGCAGATGCGGCGATTCCAATAACGCCCTCACGCGCGGCATGAAAACGCAGTAGCGAAACAGCAGTCATGGCGTCACCTGCGCGGCAGGCTCGCGCACGAACGGCTGCCCGGTCAGACGCTGGATTTCGATCAGCGCCGTCTGTGCTTCCAGTGCGGCGGCCAGTTGCTGCTGGCGTGCATCGCTGCGTTGCGCCTGCAGCTGCGCCCAGTCCAGATAACTGGTGGCGCCGGCGCGATAGGCGCGCTCGGCGGCGGCATCGGCGCGTGCGAGCGCCGGCAGTACATCCTCGCGCATGCGCGTCACTTCCAGCTGTGCCGCGCGGTAGCGGCCATGCGCATCGGCCAGCGTGGCGTAGAGCACCGACGCCTGCGATTGACGTTCGATGTCCAGCAACGCCAGCTCCGCTTCGGCGGCGCGAATCTCCGGCTGCGCACGTGCAGCGCTGCCCAATGCCAGCCAGACGCTGCCAAGCAATGCAGTGGCGTCATTGCCTTCGAGCCGGCGCACGCCCACCTGCCAGTCCAGATCCGGGCGCGCCTGGCTGCGCGCCAGGCGTACGCGGGCTTCGCGCACGCGCTGCTCGCCGTTCAAGCGCGCCAGTTCCGGCGTGGCATCGAGCAGCTGCGCCAGCACCTCGAACTCGGGAATCGCCGGCAGCTGCAACGGGTCGCCGGTGATGGCGCCGAAGTCCGGCGTGCGCTCGCCCCACAACACCGCCAGCTGGCGCCGTGCGGCCAGCAGCTCCTGCTGGGCGCGATCGCGCTCCAGTTCTGCGCGCGCCTGCAGGGCTTGGGCGGTCAGCAGCACCGATTCGGGCGATGCGCCGGCCTGCAGCCGTTGGCGCGCAGCACTGACGGTGCGCTGGCGCTGGGCCAGCGTGTCCAGCGCCGCCGCGTGCCGCTGCGCGGCCATGCCGATGGCCAGGTAACGCCGCGCGACTTCGGCCAGCACATCCAGCCGGGCCAGGGCGCGTTGCGGTGCCAGCGCATCGAGACGTGCTTGCGCCAGGGTGCGGCGCGCGTCGAGCTTGCCGCCGCGTTCCAGCACGCCGGCCAGGGTGACGGTGAGTTCGGCCTGGTCCAGCGCGCGGGTGGGGCCGGTGCCGAACACGTTTTCCAGTTCGGCACCGATCCGCAACGGCGGACGCAGTGCGTCGCGCTCGGCGTCGGCGCTGAGGACCGCGCGTTGGCCATCGGCCAGGCGCAGATCGGGGTGCTGGCGGGCGACGCGTGCAATGGCGTCGTCCAGGGTCAGCACGGGTTTGGGCGGCAGGTCCTGCGCTTTGGCGCACGGCACCACCGCGAAGACGGCAAGCGCCGTCAGTCGCAACCACATGAGGGTGTCTCCGGAATCGGGATCGATGGACAGGCCGGCAGCTGCCGGCGATACATCAGGCCGCGATCGGAGGACGCAATCCGGTCTCGCTCAGATGCGAGCGGTAGGCGGTGGTCAGCACGGGCGGCTGCCCGTGCGTGCGCGCAGGCAACGGGCCCCAGGCCAACGCCGGCAGCATGGCCGGGCTGTGCCCGTGGCAGTAGCCGCTGTGCATCAAGGCATGCAGCAAACCGGCACCGTCGCGTTCGCCGGCATCGCCTTCGTCGGCACCGTCATGGCCATGCGGTGCGGTGTCGTCCAGGTGGGCCTGATCGTGCGCCAGCGCATGCACATCGCCTAGTGCGCAGGCGACCGGTGCAACCAGCACGCCCATGACCAGCACCAGCAACGCCATCAGGCGGAGCAACGGGTGCGACAGGCGGGCGCGAGGAAGCAGCATGGGCGCAGCGTATAGGGGCCGGGGTGGTTACACAATTGCACGGGGTGTTGCGTTGTTTGATGCGCTAGGTGGCTTTCAAAGCTCAGTGGTTCGAGCGCGCGGTGCCCTCGCCGCTCGCGGGACACGCCGTCAACCCGTCCATGGGGGCTCGATGGCGGCAAGGACACCGCACCAGACAGTTGGCTGGTGATTCTTACTGAAGAGCGAGAGCCACGTCCGGTGGTCTGCTGGTTGCTTGTTGAAAACGCTGCACACCAACGCGACTGGTCCTTGCCCGCCTACCGTCGTGGGGCCCTTGGCGGCATGGATGCCGCCACGGAGCCTACATGGACGCACTTGCGGCGTGTCCCGCGATGGTGGGCGGGCAAGGGCCCTGGAGTAAACGCGAAGACCTTGAGGGCGCGATGCCCTCACCGCACTAGAAGGTTGGCCGGCGGTCGGCAATGCGACCCAGCATCACGGCGCCGCGCGACCGGCCGATTTGGCGTCTATCGGGCGTGCCTTGCTCTCAGCGATAAAGGCGCGCACCTGCTGCTCCAGCACCGGCAAGGTGACCGAGCCCTGGCGCAGCACCACATCGTGGAAGGCCTTGATGTCGAAGCGGTCACCCAGCGCCTTTTCTGCCTCGGCGCGCAGCTTGACGATGGTGATCTCGCCCAGCTTGTAGCTCAGCGCCTGGCCTGGCCAGGAGATGTAGCGGTCCACTTCGGTGGTGACTTCGTGCTCGCTGAGCGCAGTGCGGTCGCGCAGATAGGCCAGTGCCTGCGCGCGGCTCCAGCCGTCATGGTGCACACCGGTGTCGATCACCAACCGGCAGGCGCGCCACATTTCGTAGGTGAGCCGGCCGAATTCTTCGTACGGGGTTTCGTAGATGCCCATCTCCTGGCCGAGCTTTTCGGTGTACAGCGCCCAGCCCTCGCCGTAGGCGGAAATGTAGTTCTCGCGCCGGAACGCCGGTTGCTCGCCCTGCTCCAGCGCCAGCGACCCCTGCAGCGAATGACCCGGCGAGGACTCGTGCAACGTCAGCGCCGGCAAGTTGTACAGCGGCCGCGATGGCAGGTTGTAGGTGTTGACCCAGTAAGTGGTGGCGCCGCCGCGGCCGGCGGTCCAGAACGGGGCGATATCGTCGGGCACCGGCTTGATGGTGAAGCGCCCGCGCGGCAGCGTGCCGATGAACTTGCCCACCTGCCCGTCCACGCGCTTGGAAATCCATGCGGCGCGATCGAGCAACTCCTGCGGGGTCTTGGCGTAGAACTGCGGGTCGGTGCGCAGGAAGGCCAGGAACTGCGCGAAGCTGCCCTTGAAACCCACCTGCTGGATGATGGCGTTCATCTGGGTCTGGATGCGCGCCACTTCGTCCAGGCCGATCTGGTGGATCTGCTCGGGCGTCAGTTCCAGCGTGGTGTATTCGCGGATTTGCTGCCGGTAGAACGCCTTGCCGTCGGGCAGTGCTTCGGCCGCCAGCGTGGTGCGCGCCTTGGGCATGTAGTCGTTGCGGAAGAACGTCAGCAGCTTGCTGTACGCCGGAAGGACGGCGGTGCGCAACGCGGCCTTGGCCTGTTCGCGCAGTTGCGCCTGCTCGGCCGCCGGGATCTGCGCAGGCAGCTGCTTGAACGGCGCGTAGAAAGTGGATTCGGTGGGATCTTTGACATCGGCCACGGTGGCGATGGAGACATCGCGCCCGTCCAGCACGGCACGCGGCACGCTGAATCCGCGTGCCAGGCCGGCGCGCATGTTGACCGTCTGCTGGTCGAAATAGCGCGGTACATCGTTCAGGCGCGCGATGTAGGCGCGGTACTCGGCCGCGGTCTTCATCGGCCGCTGCGCCATGAAGCCCAGATTCGACCAGAACGAGCTATCCGAATTGAACGGCATTTCGTACAGGCGCAGGCGCACTTCGGCGGCCAGGTTTTCCACCTGCGGGCGGTAGATGGCGAAGTTGATCTGGTTGGCCGGCGAGAGCTGCTTCGGGTCGATGCCGTCGAGCTGCTTGAGTACGCCGTCCCATACCGCCAGACGCGCCTGCTGCGCGGCCGCGCTGACATCGGGCAGATGCGTGTTGTCGCCGGTGGTGTCGCTGTCTTCGTCGGCCTGGCCGGTCTCGGCCTGGCGCCAGGCCCACTCTTTCTCGTAGATCGCGCGAAAGCGTGCATCGGCCGGTGCCTCGGCGGTGAGCGTGGCCGGTGGCGTGGCGGCCTGCGCCGAGGGGGCGGCGAAGCCTGCGCCCAGCAGGGCGAGCGAGAGTGCGGCGGCGAGCGGAGAGGTCACGTGCGGACGCCTGATCTGGAGCGAACGCCCGATCATGGCAGCACCCGGTCGTGCTGCCATGGGCCGGAAGTCCCAACACGGGCTGGTGCAGGGGCATGGCTGGAGTGTCGGTGCTGCCCTGTTATTGACGGGCGTGTCAGGGGGACTGCCCCCATCCGCCCTTCGGGCACCTTCCCCCGCAGGCGGGGGAAGGGACTTTTAGGTTTGTCAGGGAAGGACGAGACGCTCTTGGTGAGTGCGGTATCGCCCCCGCCTGTGGGAGAGGGTCGGGGTGAGGGCCGCTTGAGACCGGCCGACGCGGCTTCGGCTCAGCCCTTGCGCACCACCACCAGGTGCCGCTCGCCCTCCAGGCCGGGGACCTGCAGCGGGTGCACCTCGCCAACGGTCCAGCCGGCCGGCAATGCGGCGATTTCCTCGTGCGGGTACACACCCTTCATCGCCAACAGGCTGCCGCCCGGGCGCAACAGGTGGCCGCCGACGGCGATGATGCCGGCCAGCGTGTCCAGCGCGCGCGCGGTGAGGTGGTCGTAGGCGGCCGGCTCGTCCAGCGCTTCGGCACGGGATTCGGCCACGCGGGCGTTGCCCAACTCCAGATGGCGCAAGGCCTCGCGCATGAAGCGCGCCTTCTTGCCATTGCTTTCCACCAGCGTCACCTGCAGCTGCGGGCGGGTGATCGCCAGCGGGATGCCGGGCAGGCCGGGGCCGGTGCCCAGGTCGGCCAGGGTACCGCTGGCGATGTAGGGCTGCATGGCCAGCGAATCGAGCAGATGGCGGGTGACCATCTCGCGCGGGTCGCGCACGGCGGTCAGGTTGTAGGTCTTGTTCCAGCGCACCAGCAGGGCCAGGTAGCGCAGCAGCGGTGCGGCGAAGGCCGCATCCAGGGATTGGGCCTGCAGGCCGCGTTCGAGCGCGGCAGAGACATCGGGGGCGAGTGCGGCATCGTTCATGGCGCGATTATCGCAGCTGGGCTGGCGGGCATGCGCGCACCGATCTTTGCATCGCGGCTGGGAATGGCGTGGTTGCCTCGGCAGGCCGTTGCCCTGCCGCGTGCTGCCCGGCCGCGCCGTGGCTGGCTGTGCTGAACCACCGGCAGTGACGCTGCAACACGTGACACAAAACGGACATGCCGTGGCCACAGCATGGCCGTGTCTGCTTGCCTGCCGTTTGTCCATGCCTGTGATCGACCCGTCTGCCGCCTCACCCCTGCCTGATTGCGCTGCCACGCCGGCGCCACCGGATCCGAGCCGGCGGCGCATCCTCATTGCCGGCGCCAGCCTGGCCGCGGCGGGGCTGCTCAGCCCGTTCGCACGCGCCAGCGGCAGTGCCGATCCCTTCACGCTGGGCGTTGCGGCCGGCGACCCGTTGGCCGATGGCTTCGTACTCTGGACACGGCTGGCACCCCGCCCGCTGGACCCGGACGGACGCGGCGGCTTGCGCGCAGCGGTGCCGGTGCGCTGGCAGGTGGCCAGCGACCCGCAGATGCGCACCATCGTGCGCCAGGGCGAGACCATCGCCAGCCCCGTCTGGGGCCACGCGGTGCACGTGGAGCTCACCGGTTTGGCGGCCGATCGTCCCTACTGGTATTGCTTTCAGGCCCTGGGTGCACGCAGCCCGATCGGCAGTGCGCGCACCCTGCCGGCGGCGCATCGGACGCCGGACGCAGCGCGGTTCGGGTTTGTCTCCTGCTCGCACTGGGAACTGGGGTATTTCAGTGCCTACCGCCACCTCGCCGCGGAACAGCCGGACCTGGTGTTCTTCCTCGGCGATTACATCTACGAGTACAGCAACCACGGCGAGGCGGCGCACAAGATCGTGCGCCCGCACGGCAGCGGCGAATGCCTGGATCTGGCCGGCTACCGCAACCGCTACGCGCTCTACCGCACAGACCCGGACCTGCAGGCGCTGCACGCCGGCAGCGCCTGCGTGGCGACCTGGGACGACCACGAGGTACAGAACGATTACGCCAATCGCTGGTCGCAGGACCCCTCGATTCCGGTCGATACCTTTCTGGCCCGGCGCGCTGCCGCCTACCGCGCCTTCTACGAACATTTCCCGCTGCGTGCGCGGCATCGCCCGCACGGCGCGGACATGCGCATCTACCGCTCCTTCGATTACGGCCAGCTGGCGCGTTTCTACGTGCTCGATGGCCGCCAGTACCGCAGCGAGCAACCCTGCCCGCAGGCCAATGGCTGGCGCGGCGGCCATGTGGTGGCCGAAAGTTGCCGCCAGCGCACCGACCCGCAGCGCACCATGCTCGGCTGGGAGCAGGAGCGCTGGCTGCATGGCCGCTTCGCGCAGTCGCCAGCGCGCTGGAACGTCATTGCGCAGGATCTGCTGGTGGCACCGATGCGACAGGCTGGGCGCGACGGCGTGGTCGGGCACTGGACCGATGGCTGGGACGGCTACCCGGCCACGCGCGACCGCATGCTCGATGCGATTGCCAAGACGCGCCTGCGCAACCCGGTGTTCTGGGGCGGCGACATCCACTCGTATTGGGTCACCGACCTGAAGGCCGATCCGGCCGACGACGCGTCGGCAACGCTGGCCACCGAATTCGTCGGCACTTCGATCACTTCCGACGGCCAGAGCAACGACGAACTGCACGCGACCATGGCAGCCAACCCGCATGTGCACTACGTGGACGGGCAAACGCGCGGCTATGTGTCGGTGACGCTTACGCCGGGCCAGATGGAAACCCGGCTGCAGGGCATCTCCGATCGGCGCGACCGCAACGCCACGGTGTCGACCACCAAGCGCTTCGTGGTGGAGGACGGCAGACCCGGCGCAGTGGGGGCCTGAGCCGGGGCGGTAGCCGCGGACGCACTGCCCCGAGGCTGGTGCGCGCGGCATCCTGATCGCGGCGCACTGTGCGGCCCATCGCGGTAACGCGGCCAGGGGTGGTCACGGACACGTGGCGGTAAGACGGCGGCGCTACACCTGCACGCAGCCGCAGCCGCCTGAAGGACACGCATGACTGTCTCCGATCCCGCCCGTCGCCGCATCCTGCAAGGCTTGGGTGCCGGCGTGTTGCTGCCGGCCACTGCCGGTTGGTCAGCGCGCAGCCTGGCCGCGCCGTCGGGACGACCCACCATCACCGACGGGGTGCAGAGCGGCGATGTGCTGGACGACCGCGCGATGCTGTGGAGCCGTGCCGATCGCCCGGCGCGGTTGCGGGTGGAATGGGACACCCGCCCAAGCCTGCGTCAGGCGCGGCGCGTGGACGGCACGATCGCATCGGCGGCGCACGACTTCACCGCACGTGCGGACCTGCGCGGCCTGCCACGCGACCAGGACATCTTCTATCGCGTGCGTTTCGAAGATGCCGACAGCGGTGTGTTGAGCGCGCCCGTCCACGGCCATCTGCGCAGTGCACCGCAGGCGCGTGGCGATGTGCGCTTTGTCTGGAGCGGCGACACGGTTGGCCAGGGCTTCGGCATCAACCCGGACATCGGCGGCATGCGCATCTACTCGGCGATGCGCGAGCGCAATCCGGATTTCTTCCTGCACAGCGGCGACACCATCTACGCCGACAGCCCGATCCCGGCCGAGCTGACGGTGGAAGACGGCAAGCGCTGGCGCAATCTCACCACCGCGGCCAAAAGCAAGGTGGCCGAAACGCTGGACGAATTTCGCGGCAACTATCGCTACAACCTGCTCGATGCGCACGTGCGCCGCTTCAATGCCGAGGTGCCGCAACTGTGGCAATGGGACGACCACGAAACCACCAACAATTGGTCGCCCGGCAAGCAACTGGATGCGCGCTATCAGGTGCGCGACATCGACGTGCTGGCCAGGCGCGCCCGCCAGGCGTTTCTGGAATACGCGCCGATGCGCGGCGTGCGCGCCGACGGCAGCGGGCGTATCTACCGCAAGATTGCCTACGGCCCGTTGCTGGATGTGTTCGTGCTGGACATGCGCAGCTACCGCGGCGCCAACAGCGACAACCTGCAACCGCGGCCCGGTCCCGATGCCGCGTTTCTCGGGCCGGAGCAACTGGCGTGGTTGCAGCGCGAACTGGCCGGCTCGCGCGCGCAATGGAAGGTGATTGCCGCCGACATGCCGATCGGCCTGCAGGTGCCAGATGGCGAAGATGGAAACGGGCGCCCGCGCTGGGAGGCGATTGCCAATGGCGACCCCGGCGTGCCACGTGGCCGCGAACAGGAAATCGCCACGCTGTTGCGCTTCATCAGCCGCGCACGCATCCGCAATACGGTGTGGCTCACCGCCGACGTGCATTACTGCGCGGCGCACTACTATCACCCCGATCGCGCCGCATTTCAGCAGTTCGAACCGTTCTGGGAATTTGTCGGCGGCCCGCTCAATGCCGGCAGTTTCGGGCCCAATGCACTGGATGCCACGTTCGGCCCGAGCGTGGTGTTTCAAAAAGCGCCACCTGCGCCCAACACCTCGCCGCTGGCCGGTTACCAGTTCTTTGGCGAAGTGGACATTGATGGCCGCAGCGGCGTCCTCACGGTGACGTTGCGCGACCTGGATGGGGTGGCGCAGTTCCGTCAACCGATTCTGCCGCACGGCGTGGCTTAGGAACGCGGCGGACGGATTACGCGCCCGCCAACGGATGGAACGCCAATGCGGCGCGGCACTCTGGAGTGGCCCACCATTCGTGCAGCTGCCAGTGTTCGGCCTGGCCAAGTTCCGGATCGCACCACTGCAGGCGCAGTGCGCCGTCGGGCACGGGCGCATACGCAAGCCGGTGCAAGCCGAACGACAGGCCATGCCCATGGGCCTTGAGCAAGGCTTCCTTGGCGCACCACAGCCGGAAGAACAACGCGTGTTGTGCGTCCGGCGCCAGCGCAGCGAGCAAGGCGATTTCATCGCGATGAAAGAAGCGTTGCGCGATCTCCAGCACACGCGGGCGCGCACGAATGCGCTCCAGATCCACGCCCAGTCGCACGCCCTGGCCCAGCCCTACCAGCAGATAGTCGCCGCTGTGGCTCCAACCGGTATCGCGGTCGGGCAGCGCCGGCTGCAACGAGGGACGCCCGCGTGCATCGCGCTGCAATGGCACCACTGCCGGGTCGATGCCCAAGGCCGGGCCGAGCAACTGACGCGCCTGCGGCTCGCCACGCTCGCCGGGGCGGTGCGGGCGTAGCCACAGCTGCACCGGGCCAACCTGCCAGCTCGCATGCGCTGTCACGCGCCGTGCACCAAGCCGAACATTCGGCCACATCGTTCATCGCGCTCGACAGCTGCTTCACGCGCAGCTGCGTTGAATGGCGCCCATGCACCACTTCCGGTGCACGAGAACATGGAGATCAGCAACATGGGCATCATCATCTGGTTGATCGTCGGCGGCATCGTGGGTTGGCTGGCCAGCATCATCATGCGCCGCGACGCGCAGCAGGGCATCATCCTCAATGTGGTGGTGGGCATCGTGGGCGCACTGATCGCCGGTTTCCTGTTTGGTGGCGGCATCAACCAGGCCATTACGCTGTGGACCTTCGTGTGGTCGCTGGTGGGTGCGGTGATCTTGCTGGCCATCGTCAATCTGGTGACCCGCGGCCGCCTGCGCTAACGCAGCGCCTCACACAGCTCTCGCGTCGCGCAACGCCCGGGCCTGCCCGGGCGTTGTCGTTTCAGCCTTTCGCGGCAATGCGATCGGCCGGGTGGTGCACGCCGTCTTCCACCGGCACGGCGATGTTCAACGCATACGGATTGACGCCTTCCAGGCAGCCGACGTTATAGCCGTATTCATTGGGATTGGAGCGGCGCCGGTGATGGGTGTAGATGCCGCACACGCCGCAGAAATAATGCGCTGCGGTCTGCGTGTTGAATTGATACAGCTGCAGCACTTCCTCGCCCTGCACTACATGCAGGCCATCGAGGGTGACCGACGCGACGATGGCGCCGCGCCGGCGGCACATCGAGCAATCGCAGCGGCGTGGATCGAGCAGGCCATGCGGCAGATCCAGATCGATTTGCACTGCACCGCAGTGGCAACTCAGGCGATGCACCGGCCCCAGCGTGACATCGCCCACCTTGTGCGTGCTACGACGCAGATGCCGCTCGCTCATGCGCCGACCTCCGCCAGCCGCACCCACGCCGGCGCATGGTCACTGGGCCGCTCCCAGGTCCGCGGTTCGCGGTCGATGCCCGATTCCACCGCGCGCGTGCGCAACGCGTCCGAGACCAGGGTCAGGTCGATACGCAAGCCCAGATTGCGGCGGAAACCGGCCTGGCGGTAATCCCACCAACTAAAGTGCTCGGCGTCCTGGTTGTGCAACCGGAATGCGTCGTGCAAGCCCAGCGCCAGCAGTTTGTCCAACGCGGCGCGCTCGTCGGTCGAGGTGAGGATGTGGTGCTCGTTCCACACCGTTGCATCGTGCACGTCGCGCGCGTCCGGGGCGATGTTGAAGTCGCCCAGCACCACCAGCTGCGGGTACCGCTGCAGCTCCTGCGCGATCCAGTCGTGCGCTGCGGCGAGCCAGCGCAACTTGTAGGCGTACTTGTCGGTGCCCACGTCCTGGCCATTGACCACATACAGATTGATGATGCGCACGCCATCCACCGTGGCGGCGATGACGCGCTGCTGCACATCGTCGAGCCCGGGGATGCCCATCTGCACGTCAACTGCCGGCGAGCGCGACAGGATCGCCACGCCGTTATAGGTTTTCTGCCCGCAGAACACGCTGCGGTAGCCCAGTGCCGCCAGCGCTGCATCGGGAAACTTGTGGTCTTCCAGCTTGGTTTCCTGGATGCCCACCACATCCGGCGCAAACGCGGCGAGCCACTGTTGCAGGTGCGGCAGGCGCACATTGAGCGAGTTGACGTTCCAGGAGGCAATCTTCATGGCGCGGACCATGGTTCAAACCACCAATGGTACCGCGCCATGCGTCGCCCTCAGGACGGTGGAGCCCGGCGTGGCGGAACCGGGCTATTCCGCCACGCGCTGCCGTGCCGTGTGTGGGAAGGCGCGCGTGCCGGCCTGGCGTGCGCGTCATCGGCGCCACCCTGCGAGCTGGCGCACTGGATCAGCGCAACTGACGCGCTTGCCGCCGAACGTTGGCGAGCGGCCTGCGCCTACGCGCGGGCGCTGCCGGTCGGGCGCCGCCGCCGCCCGTGAGCGAAGGCACGAGGCGGGCACCTGCACCGGACAGCCGCCGTCATTCAATCACTTGACGTGAAGCAACCCGCCCGGTCGAAGTGGATAAGCTGGCCTGACCCCCATGAGACCGCCGGCCATGCCGTCATCCGCCGCAGTCGCGTCGCCACCGCAGTCGCCTGCCTTCCCCGGCCTGAGCCTTGACGAGCGCGACATGCGCGACCGCCTGCGTCTGGCCGGCCTACTCACCCGTGCCGACCTCAGCCGTGGCACCGGAGTATGCGCGCACCACCGCGAACACGCGGCCACCTGGGCCAGGGCCGCGCGGGCATCTCGCACACGTTCCTGGCCGGGCCGCCCCAACAGCGGCGGCATCGCCAAAACGCAGAACGCCGGCACTGGGCCGGCGTTCTGCGATCACAGCAACCATCAACCCGTCGATCAGTGACCGGAGGCGCCACTGGCACCCAGGCCGGTTTCGGCACGGATCTGCTGCGCCTTGAAGGCAGCGCGTTCGTTGGCTGCCTGCGGGCTGCGATCCAGCACCGAGAACAACCAGATGCCGACAAAACCAATCGTCATCGAGAACAGCGCCGGCGAGGTGTACGGGAACGGCGCCGAGCCGGCCGCGTTGCCCAGCGTGTCCACCCACACCGACGGCGACAGGATCGTCAGCACCAGCGAGGAGATCAGGCCGAGGAAACCACCGGTCACTGCACCACGGGTGGTGCAGTTCTTCCACAGCAACGACAGGATCAGCACCGGGAAGTTGGCCGAGGCGGCGATGGCGAAGGCCAGCGACACCATGAAGGCAACGTTCTGCTTCTCGAACACGATGCCCAGCAGCACCGCGATCACGCCCAGCACCAGGGTGGTGGCACGCGAGACCTTGAGCTCCGAACCAGGCGCCGGGTTGCCCTTCTTGATCACCGTGGCATACAGGTCATGCGACACCGCCGAGGCGCCGGACAGGGTCAGGCCGGCCACCACCGCCAGGATGGTGGCGAAGGCCACCGCCGAGATGAAGCCCATGAACACGTTGCCGCCCACCGCGTTGCCGACCAGCACCGCCGCCATGTTGGCCGCGCCCTTGCCGCCGTGGATGGTGCCGGTGGCGACATCGGCGAACTGCGGGTTGGTCAACACCAGTGCGATCGCACCGAAGCCGATGATGAAGATCAGGATGTAGAAGTACCCGATCCAGGTGGTGGCCCACAGCACCGACTTGCGTGCCTGCTTGGCATCGGGAACGGTGAAGAAGCGCATCAGGATGTGCGGCAGGCCGGCGGTACCGAACATCAGCGCCATGCCGAAGGAAATCGCCGAAATCGGGTCCTTGACGAAACCGCCCGGCCCCATGATCGACAAGCCTGCTTTTGCCGCATCCTCGGGCGAAGCGCCACCGCTGGCCGCGACCGCGGTTTTCACCCGCACGCCTTCGGCAAACAGCGCCTCGAAGCTGAAGTTGAAATGCCACATGATCGCCACGGCCATGAAGGTCACGCCGGTCAGCAGCAGCACGGCCTTGATGATCTGCACCCAGGTCGTTGCGGTCATGCCGCCGAACAACACGTAGATCATCATCAGCACGCCGACCAGGGTCACCGCCACCCAGTAGTCCAGGCCGAACAGCAACTTGATCAGCGCACCGGCACCGACCATCTGTGCGATCAGATAGAACAGCACCACCACCAAGGTGCCCGACGCCGCAAAGCTGCGGGTCGCTGTGGGCGCGAAGCGGTAACCGGCCACGTCGGCGAAGGTGTACTTGCCGAGGTTGCGCAGGCGTTCGGCCATCAGGAAGGTCAGGATGGGCCAGCCGACCAGAAAACCGATCGCATAGATCAGGCCGTCGTAGCCGTTGGCCATCACCGCAGCGGTGATGCCCAGGAACGAGGCCGCCGACATGAAGTCGCCAGCGATCGCCAGGCCGTTCTGGAAACCGGTGATGCCACCGCCAGCGGTATAGAAGTCGGCGGCCGACTTGGTCTTGGCCGCCGCCCATTTGGTGATCCACAGGGTGGCCAGCACGAAGAAGCCGAACATGGCAATCGCCACCCAGTTGGTGGGCTGCTTGTCGACCTGGCCCAGGTCGCCGCCGGCGGCCAGCGCGATGCCGGCAGGCACCAGGCCGGCCAGGATCAGGAGAAGGCGCGAAGTCTTGCTCATTTGCGGGCTTCCTCCAGGATCTGCGCGGTCAGCTGGTCGTAGGTGTTGTTGGCGCGACGCACGTAGATGGCGGTGATGACGATGGTGAACACCATCACTCCGATCGCGATCGGGATGCCGATCGAGGTCACGCCGGCACCGATCGGCTTGGCGAGGAATTCCTTGTCGAAGGCAATCAGGCCGATGTAGCCGTAATAGGCCAGCAACATCAGTATGGTGAGCGTCCAGCCCAGCGTGTTGCGCTGACGCTTGAGTGCGTGGTACTTCGGATTGGCATCGATCTTGGCGATCAACGCGTCATTCGAGACGGTCATGGTCTGTCTCCTGGTAGAGCGCTGGTAAGACATAAGGCGGCGATGCCCGCTCCACCGCAGTGGAGCAGGCCGCCAGTGGCAGAACGCTAGAAGCTGTACTTGGTGGTGAACTGCAGCCGCGAAATGTCGCCGCTGTCGCCGTTTTCGGCTTCGCGACGGCCGTACATCAGCTCGGCGCCCACATCCACCTTCGGCAACGGCGAATAGAACACGTTGGCGCGAATGCTTTGCTGGGACTTGCTGGCAAGCCCACCGGTATTGGCCAGCGAATGGTCGTAATTCACGCGCGAGTACATGAGGGTGCTGCGCAGCTTGGCGTTGTAGTCATGGCGCCAGGCCACCCAACCGGCAACCGTGGTGACGGTCTGGATATTGCCGTCGATGTCGATCTCCACATCCGAGCCGTTGCCCAGGCCCAGATAACGTCCCAGGCCCTCGCCGTAGCTGAGCTGGTAACGCAGATCGTTCTTGGAGTTGATGATCCAGCGGCCGCCGCCGGCGATGGCACCGCCGAAGTCGGTGTCGTTGGTCAGCGCGCTGCGGGTGCGGTACTGGCGCGCAATGGCCGACAGACCGAAGGTGCCCCAGGTGCCCTTCCAGTTGTAGCGTGCAGTCAGGTCCGGCATCGCGCCATGGTCCGAGGCCAGGATGGTGTTGCCGCCCTGGTACGGGGTGGTCAGCGTCTCGGGGTTTTCGGCCGACACGCTGAAAGCGCCGCGGGTGTACCGGATCTGGGTCTGACGGCTGAACAACGCACCGTCGGTCGGCCCGACGATGTCGGCCGCTTCCGGCAGGATGGTGGGATCGATGAAGTTGGACCAGGTCTGACCGGCCAGCCAGTTGTTCCAGCTCATGTAGGCGTGCCGCAAGGTACCGCCATACAGATTGTTGACCTGGTTGGCCAGCGCGTTGCCGAAGAAATCCAGTTCGATGAAGGCGGTGAGCTTGTCGCCGTTCTCGGTGACGGTGTCCACGCCCAGATTGAAGCGCGAGAACTTGGCGTGGAAGTCGGTATCGGTGCTGGACGCCTGGCCGCCGACCGGCGTCTGCGTCGGGATATACAGGTAACGCCCCACCGCACCCTCAGGCAATGCGCCGTCGCTGGTGCGGGTGGTCATGAAGTCGGCCTTGATGAAACCACCGTAACGGAACGTTGTCCCCGGCAACGCGTTCGGCGTGATGCTGGTCAGCTGGATCGGCTTCTTGCCGGCCGGCACCGCCGGTGCAGGCGGCGTCTGCGCCTGCAAGGTGCGCACTTCGGTGACCTGCGTCTGCGTCTGCGCGATCTGGCCCTGCTGCTGTTGCTGCGCAGACACCAGCATCTGGACCTGGCGCTCGAGCTCGGCGATGCGCGCTTCCAGTGCCTTTTCCTTGGACGTCTGGGCGAACGCAGCGCCCGGCAAAATGGTGGCCACGAACAAGGCGGCCGCCAACGGATGGCGCACCAGCGGTGCAATACGGTGTTTCATGGAACCCTCTCCCCAATGAAGGCCTCGCGCTTGATGGCGATGCTGTGCGGAGCGTGAGGCAGTCCGCGCTTCGGAGCCTATTCGCCTTTGGTCGTAGCTGCAACGCAGCATTGCGCAAGATGACCGATGGTCGCACCGCAGCACGCCTGGCATGTGCGTTTGCGCACTCACCCCGGTTACGACCATGGTCTAAGGCGCCGTTGACCGCCGGGACAGAATGGATGCGGCACACTGATTGTCTACCGAGGGCAGCCGCAACGCCCTCTTCCGACAAGTTCATCGCAAGTGAGGGTGCCATGGCTGATGTTTATCCCGTCGATCCCGCGTTCGCCGCCGATGCGCGCGTGACGCGCGAGCAGTACGCCGCGCTGTACCGCGAATCGATCGAACACCCCGAACAGTTCTGGGGCAAGGCCGCGCAGCGGCTCGAATGGTTCAAGCAACCCACCCAGATCAAGGACGTCAGCTACGCGCTGGACGACTTCCATATCCGCTGGTTCGGCGATGGCGAGCTCAACGCCAGCGTCAACTGCCTGGACCGCCAGCTGGCCACACGCGGCGACAAGACCGCACTGCTGTTCGAACCCGACAGCCCGGATGCGGCCTCCTACCCGGTCACCTACCGCGAGTTGTACGAGCGCGTCTGCAAGCTGGGCAATGCGCTGCGCAACCTGGGCGTCAAGAAGGGCGACCGGGTCACCATCTATCTGCCGATGATCGTCGACGCCGCTGTGGCCATGCTCGCCTGCGCGCGTATCGGTGCGGTGCATTCGGTGGTGTTCGGCGGCTTTGCCGCCAACTCGATCGCCGACCGCGTGATCGATTGCCAGAGCAAGCTGATCATCACCGCCGATGAAGGCCTGCGCGGCGGCAAGAAGATTCCGCTCAAGGCAAATGTCGATGCAGCGCTGAAGATTCCCGGCACCGATACGGTGGAAACCGTGCTGGTGGTGCGCCATACCGGTGGCGCAGTGGAGATGCAGGCACCGCGCGATCGCTGGTTCCACGATGTGGTCGACGGCCAGCCGGCCGAGTGCACACCCGAGCGCATGAACGCCGAAGACCCGCTCTTCATCCTCTACACCTCCGGCTCCACCGGCAAACCCAAGGGCGTGTTGCACACCACCGCCGGCTATCTGTTGTTTGCCAGCTACACGCATGAAGTGGTGTTCGACCTGCGCGAGGACGACATCTACTGGTGCACCGCCGACGTGGGCTGGGTCACCGGCCACAGCTACATCGTCTATGGCCCGCTCGCCAATGGCGCCACCGCGGTGATGTTCGAAGGCGTGCCCAATTACCCGAACGTGTCGCGCTTCTGGGAAGTGATCGACAAGCATCAGGTCACCATTTTCTACACCGCACCCACCGCGATTCGCGCGCTGATGCGCGACGGTGCGGAACCGGTCAAAAAGACCTCGCGCAAGAGCCTGCGCCTGCTTGGCAGCGTTGGCGAGCCGATCAATCCGGAAGCCTGGCGCTGGTATTACGAGGTGGTCGGTGACAGCCGTTGCCCGATCGTGGATACGTGGTGGCAGACCGAAACCGGCGGCATCCTGATTTCGCCGCTGGCCGGCGCGGTCGATCTCAAACCGGGCTCGGCCACCTTGCCGTTCTTCGGCGTGCAGCCGGCGCTGGTCGATGCCGAAGGCAAGATTCTGGAAGGCGCCACCGAAGGCAATCTGGTGCTGCTCGATTCCTGGCCGGGCCAGATGCGTAGCGTGTACGGCGACCACCAGCGTTTCATCGACACCTACTTCCGCACCTATCCGGGCAGCTACTTCACCGGCGACGGCTGCCGTCGCGATGCCGACGGCTACTACTGGATCACCGGCCGCGTGGACGATGTGATCAATGTTTCCGGGCACCGCATCGGCACCGCCGAAGTGGAAAGCGCGCTGGTTTCGCACCCCAAGGTCGCCGAAGCGGCCGTGGTGGGCTTCCCGCATGACGTCAAGGGCCAGGGCATCTATGCCTACGTCACCCTGATCGCCGGGCAGAGCCCGAGCGAAGACCTGCACAAGGAATTGGTCAGCTGGGTGCGCAAGGAGATCGGCCCGATCGCCTCGCCCGATCACCTGCAGTGGGCGCCCGGCCTGCCCAAAACCCGCTCGGGCAAGATCATGCGCCGCATCCTGCGCAAGATCGCCGAGAACGCGCCCGACCAGCTCGGCGACACCTCCACGCTGGCAGATCCGTCGGTAGTGGATTCGCTGGTCAACGAGCGCCTGGCGCGCTGACGCGCCGAAGGGCCGGGATTCGGGATTCGGGATTGGGGATTCGCAGAAGCGGCTTTCCAATCTCTTTCCATTTTCATCTCCGGATCTGCATTGTCGAACAGTAATGCGTGCGGGCAGTTACGAATCCCAACATCCCTGCTTTTACGAATCCCCAATCCCAATCCCGGCTCCCCAATGACCACCCTGCTCATCGCCGACGACCATCCCCTGTTCCGTGAAGCCTTGCGCGGGGCGGTGCAGCGCGTGATGCCGGGGGTCGAACTGTTCGAAGCCGATAACGTGGATGCGCTGTACACGCTGGCCGACGCGCAGCCGGACGCCGATTTGCTGTTGATGGATCTCAACATGCCCGGCGCGCAGGGATTCAGCGCGTTGGTGCACATGCGCTCGCTGCACCCGCAATTGCCGGTGGTGGTGGTCTCCGCACGCGAAGAGCCCACCCTGATGCGACGCGCGATCGACCACGGCGCGTTCGGCTTCATTCCCAAATCCGCCGATTCGGACACCATCGGGCGGGCGCTGGCCACCGTGCTCGATGGCGAGCGCTGGATCCCGGCCGAAGCGCAAAACCTGCCGCCGACCGACAGCGAGGAACGCGAGGTTGGCCAGCGTCTGCGCGATCTCACGCCACAGCAATTTCGCGTGTTGCAGATGCTGGGCGCGGGGCGCCTCAACAAACAGATCGCCTACGACCTGGGCGTATCCGAAGCCACCATCAAGGCCCATGTCACCGCGATCCTGCGCAAGCTCGGCGTCACCAATCGCACCCAGGCAGTGCTGATGGCCGGCAAGCTCGCCATCGATGCCGACGGCATCGTGCTGCCGCCGCCGGAAGAAGACTGACGCGCGCAGGTGTAGGACTGCGTGCGTTGGGATTGATCGGTAACGCTTGGTCGCGTCCGGGTGCGCTCGTGCCCGTGCTCCCGCCACCTCGGCCGTCATCGGTGGTGGGCAATCGACGGACGTGCCATGCAACGCAGCGTGGCACCAACGTAGGAGCGCACCTGAGCACGATGCGTGTTCTCGGCAACGCTTCATTTGCAGAAGACAACCGATGCGCGTTGGCGCATACGATCGTGGTGAGCGTTGCAAGACGCTTCGTCGCGCCCGGCTGCCCTGCTGCTTGTCCGGTTTATTCCGGTGCGCGCACGAACAACACGTTCAAATCGCGCATCGGCACGAAGTTGGCCTGCTTGAACTGGAAGGTCAGCGGGTCGATCTTTTTCAGTTCGCCGTCGAAACACAGGCTCAGGATGTCGCTGGCCGCCTGCTTGCGGATGGTCAGCTGGAAGTCCTTGATCGGGCCGTTCCAGTTCTTGCCGGTCGTGAGCACGTAGCGCAGGTTGGTCCATCCCAACCCGTACTTGCCCTTACGACGCTGCATGCTGACCTTGGTCGCCGGTTCGATGCAGGTGTCTTTTGCATACGCCTTCAGCAAATAGCTGCTGGGCTGCGGGACGCCGGTAGACAGGCTGGGTGTATAGGTGTGGCGGATCTGCACGCTTGCCTTGGCAGGAAATTTCCGCTGCCAGACGAAGTAGGCGTTGAGCGTGAAACGCGGTTGCCCATCGCCATCGACCCAGCGCGCGGGCAGCGGCTTGCGCCCCTTCGGGGGCGTGGCCGATTCGGTGAACGCGGCAACATCATCCTGGGTCCAGCCGGTGGCGGCGAACGCGGTGGAGATGTCACTACCGTCATCCAGCAGCACTACCAGCTTGCGCGTGGTGGCAACCGGTTTGCCGTCGGCCCAGAGCTTGAAATCGCTCAGCGCATTATGGTCGGCCATGCCAAAGTACATCGGCGGCATCGGGAAGGCCACTGGCACGCTCAGGTCGCGCTCGCTGGTGTTGGTGAACACATAGTCCACTTGCACGCGTTCTTCGCTGAGCAATAGCGCTTCGCGGTCCATACTGATGTCGGGCTGATGCAGCAGGCGGATGGTGCCATTGTCGTCGCCGAAACTGCTGTCATTGGCCTGTGCAGCACTGCAGGCACACAGTGCCAGCACACATAGCCAGACGGAAAACGCCATTGCGCGCATGAGGTGATCCTTGAAAGGCCGGCGTACCCGCGCGCCGGGCCGCACAGCATGCCACGCGCGGGCTCGACCGAATGGTGGGCAGCGCGTCGCGCGACGCGTGCGGCAATGGCGCAGGGTCTGATGTGTTTGTGGTGCTGTCGTGCTTGCTGGTGGCGTTGGCCTGGCCTACGGATCAGCCTGCACGCGAGGCGACGCACCTCGACCGTCCGCATGCGCTCGCTCGCCTTGGTGGCGGCGTTGCTGTGGGGCCCGCTTAGCGTGCTGGGTGATTTGAACGCGCCAGTGCGCTCGCACCGTCATCCGGCCTTCCCTACGCGTGCCACGCCAATGCCGCAGGCACGCTTCCATGGCGCGCTGATTGCGCAAATGCCAATCGCGACACCACGCGTCAGTGACAAGCCCAAGCGCGGGGGCGTGATCGCATCCACAACCGCAGACCGTGCGACATCGCAGTTGTCGATATCACCATTGACCATGAGCTGATGCCTGGGCAAGGCTCGAGCACCAAGGACGCTTTGGAGCTGGCATGGCGCGACGTTTCCCCTGGCTCTGGATGGGCCTGCTGGTGGCCTGTGCATTGATTGCCGTGCTGGCGTGGCAGAACCGGCAGCTACGCGTGCAGCAACACTGGCTGCAGACGCGCATCAGCACGCCGTATGACGGCATGTACGTGCCGCGTATCGAAGCGACCGATGGCGATGGCCGACGGCATCTGCTCGGTGCGCCGCATGGGCCGGCGCAGGTGCTGTTCTTTTTCACCACCACCTGCCCGTACTGCCAGCGCTCGGCACCGACCGTGCTGCGGGCAGCGCGGCAGCTGCAGGCCAACCTGCCCGGCCGGCCGCAGCTGCTGGGCGTGTGCCATTGCGATGCCGCGCAGGCTGCGCGCTACGCACATGTGCACGGTTTCGATTTTCCGGTGGTCACGTTGACCGATCGTCGCGCGTTGATGCTGTTCCGCGCACGTAACGTGCCGCTGCTGATGGCCATCGATGGGGAGGGGCGCGTGCGTCATTCGCATCTTGGCGTTTTCGATACCACGGAGCGGGTGCAGGACCTCGTTGCCGCCTTGCGCCGCACGGACGCGCCAGCGGCTTTTGCAACGGTGAAGGAGTAATGCATGAAGAAGCGTTGGGTAAGCTTGCGTAGTGCGTTGATGGCAGCGACCTTTCTGGCCAGCACTGGCTTCGGTGCCTTCCAGGTGATGGCGGTCGATAACGCACAGCCGAAAGTCGAATCGTGTAGTGCATGGGCCTGCAAAGCCGAGTGTCCGGAATTCGGCGGCGACCTGGGCCAGGGCAACGTCTGCTACTGCTGCGGTTAACTGCGATCGATAGAGCGACTGCGTGGCTGCCAGATGGAGCAGGCCGGCGTACGGAATCGGCATGTACCGCGTATCCATGTCGATTCTTCGCGCCGTCCGCATCCCGCTGACGCTGTGCGCAAGGCCTCGATGGTTGCTGTTACGCCTGACGGCGAGGTCCCCCCGGGCCTCGCCGTTTGACTGTCACGCTGGGTGGCATGATGCGCGCTCAGCTCAGCGCGCGATAGCGGAAATCGCGCAATACCACCTCGCCTTGCTGCGCGGCATACACGCCAAGCTGCAGGCTGAGAAAACCGCCGAACACGTTGTGATGGAATCCGGAGACTTCCATGCGGGTGGGGTGGCGCGTCCATTGCCGGCCCTCATCGACCGAATACTCGAACCCTACGACCTGGTGATCGTTGGTCAGCCGCACGCGAATGCGCCGATGCGTGTTGGGTGCGCGCGCCCAGACCAGTTCTTCGGAATATTCGTAGGTCTTCATGCTGTCGGCGGTGAAGCCGATGCCGACGAAGGCCTTGTGGTTATAGAACAACACAATGCCGCCTTCGGCATTGCCGACCAGTTCCAGCGTCACCTCTGCCATGTAGGCGCGATCGGGCACGCCGCAGGTCAGTGGCGTGCTGTCGATCGGCGAGCTGCCCGCACAGGCCAGCGTCAGCGCCTTGTTCGCGCGCCGCACCCGCGCCTGTTCGCCGGGCTTGGGCGCATGCAGGCTCCATTGGGTGCCGAACCTGTCGCTGGAAAAATCGTCGGACAACGCCAACCCCGTCGCCGGCGCCATGCCGGCGGCAGGCACGCGTGCCGGTGTGCGTAATGGTTTGGACAGATCGCCGCCAGTGGCGCGAAACCAGCCGTCGGCCGTCCACTCGATCGGCTCCAGCAAGGTCTGCCGCCCCAGCGTGCGAAAGCCGTTTTCGTAGCCGTGATAGACCATCCACCAGTCGCCGCGCGGCCCTTCCACCAGCGTGGCATGCCCACGCGACCACCACGGCTCCTGGTCCGATTGGGTGCGCACCAGCGGGTTGCGCGGGCAGTGCTCCCACGGCCCGTGCACCGAGCGCGAACGCGCGGCAATGACCATGTGCCCGGTCACCGGCCCGGCAGTGCCGCCAACGGCGGTGACCAGGTACAGCCACCCATCGTGCCAGGTCAGCTTGGGGCCTTCGGGCGCGAAATTCTCCACTACCCAGTGGTCGGGATAGCGCCACGGCGCGTAGGCCGGTTCCAGCTGTCCGTCGGTGGCCAGGCCGTCATCGCGCAGGCGTACCTTGCGGATGCCGTTGACGAACAGATAGCGCTTGCCGTCTTCGCCGACCACGTGACCGGGATCGATGCAGCCGGCGATCTTCAGGTCGATCGGTGCGCTCCACCGCCCGCGGATGTCGTCGGCCCAGATCACGAAGATCGACCAGCCGGTGTCGTCCGGATTGGCCGGGATGTAGATGTAGTAGCGACCGTTGTGCTTGCACAGGTCCAGCGCCCAGATCGTGCCCAGCCCCTGATGCAACGCCGGGCCGATCGGGGTCCAGTTGACCAGATCGGTGGAATGCCACAGCACGATGCCCGGGTAGGAAAAGAACGACGAAAACGTCATGTAGTAGTCGTCGCCATCCTTGAGGATGGTGGGGTCGGGGTGATCGCCGGCCACGATGGGATTGAGATAGGTGCCGTTGCCCAGATCCGCCTTGCGCTGCCCCTCTACACCGCGCGCCCACGGCGGCGTACCTGCGCACTGTGGCGTCGACGCCTGGGCCGCGGCCGCCAGCGGTGCGACCAGTGCGCCGGCAGCCAGTCCCTTGAACAAGTCCCGCCGTGTCGTGTCTGCCATGCGTCAGCTTCGTCGAAGAAGGCAGGTATCTAGCCGCACCGGCCTTCATGCCGCAACCGCAGGCCGGGCGTTATAGGAACTGGTCATGCCAGTTGCGAAATCCGACATAGCGCCGCCGGCCTCACGACGGTGTGCAGACCCGGGCACCGCAATGCTGCACTGCAGCGTGATCTGTTCATTGATGATTGCCATATTCATATGCGAACAGTCCGGCACCTGCCGGATGGTGGACGTTGCAATGCTCAGCTTCTGCTCGACGGATTCTTCAAGCCCCCGCACCTGCGCCCTGCTCGCGGAGCGGCGCGCATGAGCGGCGTGGCGCGGCAGCGTCTGGGCGGCACGGACGTGCAGCTTTCTGCACTGGGCTTCGGTGCCGCCCCGATCGGCAACCTGTACACGGAAGTGGACGAAGCAGACGCACTGGCAGCGGTCGCAGGCGCGTTCGAGGCCGGCATTCGCCATTTCGATACCGCGCCCTACTACGGCTACGGGCTGAGCGAAGCGCGTCTGGGTCGTGGCCTGGCCGGTGTGCCGCGCGCGGACTACACGCTGTCGACCAAGGTCGGCCGTTGCGTCTACGACGACGCCCACGCCGTTGCCGGGCGCGACGGTTTTGCGGTGGCCGGGCGGCGTGCCGAGTTCGACTACAGCGCCGACGGCGTACGCCGGGCGTTCGACTCCAGCCTGCAGCGCCTGGGCACCGACTACATCGACGTGCTGCTGCTGCACGACATCGGCGCGCTGACCCACGGCGACAACCACGCCAACGTGCTGCGCCAGGCCTTGGAGGAGGCCTTGCCGGCGATGGCGGAGCTCAAGGCGGCCGGTGCCTGCGGGGCGATCGGGCTGGGCGTCAACGAGCAGGACGTAGCACTGGAGGTGTTGCCGCGTTTTCCGCTCGATTGCGTGATGCTGGCCGGCCGCTACACCCTGCTGGAACAGCACGGCGCGCGCGCGTTGCTGCAGCAGGCGCAGCAACGCGATGTGGCGATCCTGTCGGCCGGCCCGTACAGCTCCGGCCTGCTCAGCGACGCACGCGGCCCCGGCGCCACCTACAACTACGCCCCGGTCGATACCGCCACGCTGCAGCATGCGCAGCGGCTGTACGCGGCCTGTGCGGCGTTCGGGGTGGATATCGGCGCGGCCGCCTTGCAGTTCCCGCTGGCGCACCCGGCGGTGACCACGGTGGTGGCCGGCATGCGCACCGTGGCCGAAGTGCGATCGGCTGCCACGCGGCTTGCGGCTCCGGTGCCATCGGCACTGTGGCAACGCCTGCGCGATGAGGGCCTGCTCGCAGCAGAGTTGCCCACGCCATGAGCCGGGTCGACGCGCACCTGCATTTCTGGCACCTGGCCCGTGGCGATTACCACTGGCTGACGCCCGAGCTGGCACCGCTGTACCGCGACTTCGGCCCGGGTGACGTCAACGCTGCGCTGGACGCGGCCAATGTCGGTCAGGTGGTGGTGGTGCAGGCGGCCGCCACCGAAGCCGAGACCTGTTACCTGTTCGAGCTGGCCCGCGACGATGCGCGCATTGCCGGCGTGGTGGGTTGGGTGGACTTCGCTGCGCCCGATGCCGCTGCACGCATCGGCGCACTTGTGCATGCCGGCGGCGGCGTACTTAAGGGCCTGCGCCCGATGGTGCAGGACATCACCGACGTGCACTGGCTGGCCAGTCCCGCCCTGGATGCCGCCTTCGATGCACTGCTGGCGCACGATCTGGCCTTCGATGCGCTGATTCGTGCCGTGCACGTGCCGGCACTGCAGGCGCGCTTGAAGCGCCATCCGGGCTTGCGCGTGGTGGTCGATCACGGCGGCAAGCCGCAGATTGCGGCCGGCGAGTTCGTTGCCTGGGCCGCCGGCATGGCGGCCCTGGCGCAGCATCCCACTGTGCATTGCAAACTCTCCGGCCTGCTCACCGAAGCCGCGCGCGGCGCGGGCGTGGACGCGCTGGAGCCGTATGTGGCGCACCTGTTCGCCCGCTTCGGCGCGCAGCGGCTGCTATGGGGCAGCGACTGGCCGGTGCTGACCCTGCGCGCCGACTACGCGCACTGGTTCGCGCTCGCCCAGCAACTCGTCACCCGGCATGCCGCCGAGCACGCGGCAGCCATCTTCGGCGACAACGCACGCACGTTCTATCGTCTGCCACGGCCGGCGGCCCCCACCCACGGAACCTCATCGGTATGACTGTCTCGATCTCCACCACACCCAACACCCGCCTGCAGGGCAAGCGCTGCCTGATCACCGCCGCCGGCGCCGGCATCGGGCGCGAAAGCGCGCTGGCCTGTGCACGCGCCGGTGCACAGGTGATTGCCACCGACATCGACGCCGCGGCCTTGCAGGCGCTGGCCGCCGAATCCGATGCCATCACCACCCAGCTGCTCGACGTCACCGACGCCGCCGCGATCAACGCATTGATCGCCGCACACGGCCCGTTCGACGTGCTGTTCAACTGCGCCGGCTTCGTACATCAGGGCAGCATTCTCGACTGCGACGAGCCGGCATGGCGCCGCTCGTTCTCGATCAATGTCGATGCGATGTACTACACCTGCAAGGCGGTGTTGCCGGGCATGCTCGAACGCGGCCGCGGCAGCATCATCAACATGTCCTCGGTGGCTTCCAGCATCAAGGGCGTGCCGAACCGCTTCGTGTACGGCGTGACCAAGGCCGCAGTGATCGGCCTGAGCAAGGCGATCGCGGCCGACTACGTGGCGCAGGGCGTGCGTTGCAACGCGATCTGCCCGGGCACCATCAAGACGCCGTCGCTGGGCGAACGCGTCAAGGCCCTGGGCGGCGACGAACAGGCGGTGTGGAAGAGCTTCACCGACCGCCAACCGATGGGCCGCCTGGGCGACCCACGCGAGATTGCGCAGCTGGTGGTGTACCTGGCTTCGGACGAATCGTCGTTCACCACCGGCCAGACCCACATCATCGATGGCGGCTGGTCCAACTGAGCACGGCAACGACGCATGCGGCCGCCCACCACACACGCAGGCGCAGCGATCGCGTGACGCGATCTGTCGCATGTGTCTGCGTCGGGATGCGCACACCGTCCTTACCCACCCGATGCATGCGCGCTAGGTTTGCTAGCCGCTCCCCTTCTCATCTGCAAAGGAAGACCGCATGAAACTCGTACGCATTGGCGCCGAAAGCCACGAACGCCCTGGCCTGATCGACAGCGAAGGCCGCATCCGCGACCTCAGCGGTTTGATCGACGACGTGGCCGGCGAGCACATCACCAACGCCGGCCTGGAAAAACTGCGCGCACTGGATGTGGCCACGCTGCCGTTGATCGAAGGTGAGGTGCGTTACGGCGCAGCGGTGGGCCGCATCGGCAAGTTCATCTGCGTCGGCTTGAACTATGCCGACCACGCCGCCGAATCGGGCATGGAAGTGCCCAAGATGCCGATTCTTTTCATGAAAGCCACCACGGCGGTGTGCGGCCCCAATGACACGGTGATCATCCCGCGTGGCTCGGTGAAGAGCGACTGGGAAGTGGAGCTGGGCGTGGTGATCGGCGACGTGGCGCGCGATGTATCGGTGGAGCAAGCGCTGAATCATGTGGCTGGCTACGCAGTGATCAACGACCTGTCCGAGCGCGAGTTCCAGCTCGAACATGGCGGCCAGTGGGTCAAGGGCAAGAGCGCGGACACCTTCGGCCCGATCGGCCCGTGGCTGGTCACCCGCGACGAAATCGCCGACCCGCAGAACCTGTCGATGTGGCTGGAGGTCAACGGCCACCGCTACCAGAACGGCAGCACGCGCACGATGGTGTTCGGCGTGGCCGAACTGGTCAGCCACATCAGCCGCTACATGACGCTGATGCCGGGCGATGTGATCAGCACCGGCACGCCGCCGGGCGTGGGCCTGGGCCAGAAGCCGCCGGTCTACCTCAAGCCCGGCGATGTGATGGAGCTGGAGATCGAAGGCCTGGGTCGTCAGCGCCAGCCGGTGGTGGCGCACCCGCGCGATGCGGCTTGAGGTTCTCTAGAAGGATTGAGGTAGCACTGCACTACATTGCGTACCACCCCTAAGAATTTTTCTTGCGCGAAAGCCGAAGGACTCACGCAACTCGAATCGCACGACAACGCAAAGCCCCTCTCCCATCGGGGCGCCAAGGCACAGCTTGCGCGCCATTGGCGCGCGTGCCTTGAAGCGCCCGCGTTGCTGGCGCGGGCCGGGGCGCGGAGCGGGGGTTGGGGTGAGGGTACGTAGCCACGGAGTCGCGCAATTCGATGTCATGCCGTCTGTTGTTTGGTCTGACATGTAGACGCTCATGCTGACGCATCACAAGCACGTTGCTCTTGCGGAGTTTGCCGCCGCGTTGCATTTCAAAAACGGTGTAGCGCTTCGATGGCAATACACAGCTGGTTGTGCGATCGATTCATTGGGCTGCGTTGCAAAGGCATGAGTCACTGCAGCGCCTCAACATCCCTGGCGCTAAGCGTTCGTACCCTCACCCCAACCCCTCTCCCGGTGGGAGAGGGGCTAAAGCAATTCTCTGTTTCCGTTCTTGTCGGTCCGTTCTTCTTCCACCCTTCACCGCCCAGGATTTTCATGCGCACCATCATCGCCCTCGAAACCCATGACGTCCGCTTCCCCACCTCGCGCGAGCTCGATGGGTCGGACGCGATGAACCCGGATCCGGATTACTCGGCCGCCTATGTGGTGCTGCGCACCGATGCAGCCGACGACCTGGCCGGTTACGGCCTGGTGTTCACCATCGGCCGCGGCAACGACGTGCAGACCGCCGCGGTGGCGGCCCTGGCCGAGCATGTGATCGGCCTGTCGGTCGACGAGGTCATCGCCGATCTGGGCGCATTCGCGCGCCGGCTCACCAACGACTCGCAGCTGCGCTGGCTGGGCCCGGAAAAGGGCGTGATGCACATGGCCATCGGCGCGGTGATCAACGCCGCCTGGGACCTGGCCGCACGCGCGGCGAAAAAGCCGCTGTGGCGCTTCATCGCCGAACTCACGCCCGAGCAGTTGGTCGACACCATCGACTTCCGCTACCTCACCGACGCGCTCACCCGCGACGAAGCGCTGGCCATCCTGCGCGCTGCGCAGCCGCAGCGCGCGCAGCGCATCGCGCGGCTGATTGAGCAAGGCTACCCCGCCTACACCACCTCGCCCGGCTGGCTCGGCTACTCGGACGAGAAGCTGGTGCGGCTGGCCAAGGAAGCGGTGGCCGACGGCTTCCGCACCATCAAGCTCAAGGTTGGCGCCAACGTGCGCGACGACATCCGTCGCTGCCGCCTGGCGCGCGAAGCGATCGGCCCGGATATCGCCATGGCGGTCGATGCCAATCAGCGCTGGGACGTGGGCCCTGCGATCGACTGGATGCGCCAGCTGGCCGAATTCGACATTGCCTGGATCGAAGAACCCACCAGCCCGGACGACGTGCTCGGCCATGCCGCCATCCGCCAGGGCATCGCGCCGGTGCCGGTCTCCACGGGCGAGCACACGCAGAACCGCGTGGTGTTCAAGCAACTGTTGCAGGCCGGCGCGGTGGACCTGATCCAGATAGATGCCGCGCGCGTGGGCGGGGTCAACGAGAACCTCGCCATCCTGCTGCTGGCCGCCAAGTTCAACGTGCGCGTGTTCCCGCATGCCGGCGGTGTCGGTCTGTGCGAGTTGGTGCAGCATCTGGCCATGGCCGATTTCGTGGCCATCACCGGCAAGATGGAAGACCGCGCCATCGAATTCGTCGACCACCTGCACCAACATTTCCTGGACCCGGTGCGCATCCGCCACGGCCGCTATCTGGCCCCGGAAGCGGCTGGTTTCTCCGCAGAAATGCACGCCGCCTCGATCGCGGAGTTCAGCTATCCGGGTGGACGGTTCTGGGTGGAGGATCTGGCGGCTAGCGCGAAGACCTGAGCCCGCGTTCCCTCATCCGCCCTTCGGGCACCTTCTCCCGCGCACGGGAGAAGGAAGCGGTCCGGGACCGCTCGGCAATTCGGATTGACACATCTCGGCCTGAGCTTTCGGCCATGCAGAACAGCCAACGGCTGGCTGCCTAAACTCCCCACGCCTGGATCAACGCGGAGCATGCCCTTCTCCCGCCTGCGGGAGAAGGTGCCCGCAGGGCGGATGAGGGCGCTCCTAGCGCTGCGCGTGGATCGCCTCGCCCAGCGCGAAGATCCGCCCGGCCTGCCGCCATTTCTCGCCTGGGGCACTGCCGGGCAGCGGTTTTTGAAACCGCCACATCAACTGCTCCCACGCCTGGATGCGCGGGTCGGCGGCATCGCGCGCGGCTTTGGCGGCCGGGTCGTAGTCCTCGCTGACCTCCATCAGCATCACCAGCCGGTCGCCGCTGCGAAAGATCTCCAATTCCAGGATGCCGGCCTGCTGCAGCGAGACCACTACCTCCGGCCACACCTCGGTGGGCTGATGCCAGCGCTCGTACTCGGCGATCAGCGCTGCATCGTCGTGTAGATCCAGCACATAACAAAGGCGCGGCATGCTCAGGCTCCTGCAACGACGGGCGCCGCGCGACGTGCGCGCAACGCGAACGACAAAATCACCGCAAAGCACGCACCCGGCACCACCATCGCCCAGTGGATGCCGGCCATATCCGATACCGCGCCCATCACCGCCGTAAGCAAGGCACCGCCGATGATGGACATCACCAGCATGGACGAGCCCAGCTTGCGGGCATCGTCGTGCATGCCGTCCAGGCCCAGCGCAAAAATGGTCGGGAACATCACCGACATGAACACGCTGGCCGCCACCAGCGCGTACAGCCCGGTCCAGCCGGGTAGCGCGATGGCCACCGCGCACAAGACCAGATTGATCACGGCAAAACTTGCCAACAGCTTCGCAGGCGCCAGGTAACGCAACAGCGCAGTGCCGATGAAGCGGCCGGCCATGAACAGCACCAGCGAGATGGTCAGATAGGTCGCAGCGGTTTTTTCCGGCGTGCCAGGCACTGCGTCCTGCAGATAGCGGATCAGATAACTCCAGATGCCGACCTGCGCGCCCACGTAAAAGAACTGCGCCACCACCGCAAACACGAACAAGCGGTTACGCAGCAGTTCGCTGAAGCGTGCGCGCCTGGGCGCAACGCCGGTGTCTGCCTCCGGCGCGCCGCTGGGAAAACGCACCAGCGCGATCAGGATCGCCCACAGCACCACCACCGCACCGATGATCAGGTAGGGCATCTGCACGGCCGCCGATTCGGTGGCGAAGAACGCCTCGCGCGCGGCCGGCGCCATCGCTGCCAGTTCGGCCGGGGTGTGCTCCACGCCGGAGAAGATGAAGTGCTGGCCGACCAGCACGCCGGTAATCGAGCCCAGCGGATTGAACGCCTGCGCAAGATTCAGGCGTCGCGCCGCGCCATCGGCCGGACCAAGGACGGTCACCAGCGGGTTGGCCGTGGTTTCCAGGAACGCCAGGCCGCTGGCGATCACGAACAGCGCCAGCAGGAACAGCCAGTAGGTGTGCACCTGCGCGGCCGGATAGAACAGGAACGCACCGCAGGCGTACAGCAGCAGGCCCAGCACCACCGCGGCCTTGTAGCTGTAGCGGCGCATGAACATCGCCGCCGGCATCGCGAACACGAAATAGCCCATGTAGAACGCGCTCTGCACCAGCCCGGCCTGCAGGTCGGTCAGCTCGAACGCCTTCTTGAACTGCTTGATCAGGATGTCGTTGAGGTTGTTGGCCATGCCCCATAGAAAGAACAGGCTGACGATCAACAACAGGGGAACCATGGCGGTACGCGCCAGGTTGCCGCGCGGCGACGCGGCAATGTCACTGTGATGCATGCGACCGTTCCCCTCCCAAGGCTGTGGCGCTTGCGTTGCAATCGGGCGAGCGTACTGCGCAGGCCAGCGCCATGCAAATATAAAATCTTTGTTTATATTTGCACGAAGAGACATCCACCGCCGCCGTGCCTGCGATGCCTGTACCCTGGCGCGCCGCACCTTGCCTGGACCCGCAAACGGATGAGCACCGAACCCGCCAAGTACCGCGCACCCGCCCTGGACAAGGGGCTGGACATCCTGGAATTGCTCGCCCGCCAGGCGCAGCCGATGAGCATGGGCGCGATCTCGCAGGGTATCGGGCGCTCGCGCGGGGAGATCTTTCGCATGCTGCAGGTGCTGGAAGAGCGCGGCTACCTCACGCGCGATGGCGAAGGCGATTACGTGCTGACCAATCGCCTGTTCATGCTCGGCATGCAGCAGCCGCACGTGCAGAGCATCAGCGAGGCCGCGTTGCCGGTGATGCGGCGGCTGTCCGATGCGATCTCCCAGCCCTGCCACCTGGTGGCGCCGTCCGGCGACCAGATCGTGGTGATCGCGCAAATGGACGTGCCCAGCGACCTGGGCCTGGTGGTGCGCCCGGGGCATCGTCGCCCGTTGACGCATTCCAGCTCCGGGCTGGTGCTGTTCGCCTTCCAGCAGCCGGAGGTGCAGGCGCGCTGGCTGGACATGCTCGAAGCCAGCGACGTGCCATTCGAGCGCGCGCAGTTCCTGGCCGCCGCCGCGCAGGCGCGCCGCGATGGCTATGCCATGCAGCCCAGCGAGGCAGTGGTGGGCGTGGTCGATCTGACTGCACCGATCCTGCAACGCGGCAGCGCCAGCTACACGCTCACGGTGCCCTTCATCGAACGGCGCCCTGCGCTGGTGAGCCCGCAAGCGGCGTTGCAGGCCCTGTGTGCGGCAACCGCCGAGATTTCCAGCGCGCTGCACTAGCCACTTGCACGCCCGGCGCACGCGCGCCGTCGCCTGCCATACGCGTTTCCAGGCGCCCGGCTCCTGCGCGATGCCGCATCGCCCGTGCTGCCACTGCGCCGCACGTCGATGCCTGCGATGTAAGAAATACACACTTGTTGGGCAGCTCGAAGAAGCGGGCAGGCCGCACGCATGGCGCCCGGATAGCCACGGCTATAAAGATCAGACCGACCTTCGCGTGCAGTGCAAACGCACCGAACGCGGCAATGCGTTGGTACACTGCGCGCCCCTTGGGGAGTAGCCTGCTTTCGTGCATCGAAAGCGCCTGCATCAACATACTCGGCCAGTGCGCCGTGGTGCAGGCAACCAGTTCGGTTTGGCGAGACCAGCGGCATGCGTGCACGACGACGGTTGGCGCGGGCGCATGCCGTTGTGACCGTGCCCAACCCGAGAGTGTCGATGTCTCCTTTTTCCATTGTGTTGATCGGTTTTGCGATGTCGACCGATGCGTTTGCCGCGGCGATCGGCAAGGGCGCGGCGATGCGCAAACCGCAGTGGCGCGATGCGCTACGCGCCGGCCTGATCTTCGGCTGCATCGAAGCCATCACTCCGGTGATCGGCTGGCTGCTGGGCCGTGCCGCATCCAGTTATGTGTCTGCCTACGATCACTGGATCGCCTTCGTGCTGCTGGGCGCATTGGGCACGCACATGATCGTGGCCGGCCTGCGCAACGGGCCGGAAGAGGCCGAAGACGCAGCCTCCGACACGCCAAAACGGCATGGCGTGCTGGGCTTGGCCACCACCGGCTTTGCCACCAGCATCGATGCGATGGCGGTCGGCGTCAGCCTGGCGTTTCTTGACGTGCATATCGGCGTGGTGGCGGTGGTGGTGGGCCTGTGCACCTTCAGCATGGTCACTGCCGGAGTGATGCTGGGCCGCGCGCTGGGCAATCTGATCGGCAAGCGCGCCGAAATGCTGGGTGGACTGATCCTGGTGATCGTCGGCAGTGTGATTCTCTACGAGCACCTGAGCGGCGCGGCGTAAGCACCTCG
>NZ_JAJIUJ010000021.1 GCF_020880415.1 Xanthomonas euvesicatoria pv. euvesicatoria
ATGCGGGTTCGGCGGATGGCACGCCACCCGCCGCTGTTCGCCAGTCTCGCGGCGGACGATCTGGGACGATGCAGATACGGCGTGCTGCCCTACCGAAGCGGCACGTTCAACACGGAGGGCGCTGCAACTGGCGAGGTGAATGTCACCGTGCCACCGCCCTCGCTGGCATCGGTGTAGCGCGCGTCGCGGGTGTCGATCACCAACACCAGTCGCTGCCCTGCGGGAATCTCGGTTGCCGCCGCCTGCAGTGGCCAGTCCAGCGTGACTGCGCGCCCCGGCGTGGCGTTGCGCAACGAATACGGCGCATGCGTGATCAGTTGCGCAACGCCCAAGCCATCCATGCGGTACAGATACGCGAACAGACTCACCTTCGATTGACTGGGCACCACTGTCACGCGTAGCGACGGGCTACCGGCCAGGCGCCGGGTGCTGGTCGATGGCGAGCCGACCCACACGGCGGCACCGGCGCGGTTGACCAGCGGAATCGAGGTGCTCACCGGCAGGCCGATGCCTTGCAGCAAACCGCTGACCAGCACCACCCCGGAATCGGCCACGGTCGGCACGTCGGTGGCGATGCGCGATTGCCACCCGCTGAACGTCCCGCCGGTCAATCCACCGGTGGGGCTCAGCAAGCCGGCTGGTGCGGACAGACCCAGCTGCGTGGTTGCCTGTTGCACCGATGCCCAGTCCGGATAGTCCAGCCATTGCCCGGCACGTGGCGACAGCCGCACCGGTGCTTCTGCGTCCACGCCGTTGCGGAGTTGCTTGAGATGGCGATCGAACCAGCGCGTGGTCGCGGTATAGATCTCATTCGGCAATCCCAACGCACCAGGCAGCTCTGCGGTGGCGTGATCGCCCTGGCTGAGCAGCAGTTGTTTGGGGCCACGCAACTGGTTGAAGAACGCGATGGTCTGGTTCGGCGGAAACAGGCCGTCGTTGAAGGCATTACCCAACAAGACCGCGGTCCCACGCGCGTTGAGCGCTGCCACATCGGTCGCAGGGCTGCGCGAGGCGGCCTGCGGCAGGAAGCCCTGCACCGCGCCATCGTAATCGCCTTGCGCCACGCGTGCGCCGATCTGCGCCAGATCCGGGCCGGCCCGGCCGGTGAGTGCGCCCGCACCCACCAGCAGGCCGACGCCCTGCTGGCTGACGGTGCGATTGGAATATAGCGCCGCTTCCAGATCGGCCCAACCGCTGAGCGCGGCCACCGCCTTGATCCGCGGGTCGCGCTCGGCTGCCAGCAGGCTGATGCCTGCCCCGTACGAAATGCCCGACGCACCGATCGCATTCGGATTGGCCGGCGTATGCGCCAACGCCCAGTCGATCACCGCGCTGACGTCTTCCACCGTGTCCGGCCCGGCGATATCGATCTGCCCGGCCGAATCCCAGAATCCACGCGAGGTATAGCTGACCACCACGTAGCCGTCGCTGGCCAGTTGGGTGGCGCGCCCCAGATATTCCAGATTGGGCAACGACCAACTGGCCGGCATCACGATCAGCGGAAACGGCCCGGCGCCCTGCCCTTGCGGCACCAACACCAATGCGCCCATCTGGGCACCGTCCCAGCCGGGAATGCGTTCATAGGTCTTGCTGAAGGCGCCTGCCACGGCCGACGCCGATGCCAACAGCAACGCCAGTGCGGCGATGCTCCCGATCCAACGCTTGCTCATGCTGCTGTCTCCCACGCGAGGCCAGGCCGGGATGGCCCAGCGGCAACTGCGATGCATCCGTGGTTCGGGGGGAGAACGGGGCGAACGTACCAGACGGTACGGTATGGCTCAAGGGCCGGGATTCGGGATTCGGGATTCGTTGCTTGCGCAAGCGGGAGCGGCCGGGCAAACCGGTTCGCTGCCTTCTCCCGCTCGCGGGAGAAAGTGCCCGAAGGGCGGATGAGGGCTGGCAGCACCCGTTGTTTCCAATGCGCTCCACCCAACTTCGCAGCAGGCGCCACCGCCGCCTCCGCTACGGCACCCAACGATCAGCGCAGCAGCATCGTCTCAGCGCAGCGCATCGGCACTGCCCGCATCCACCGCACGCTCCAACCCCACGCCTCAGCCGACGAAATGCTGGTAGCCGCGCTGCGGTGGGTGCCAGGGGTTGCCCTCGGCGTCGTGTACCACCACGCCGGGCGTGGCGACAATCTGGCCGATGCGCGTTGCAGCCACCGTTGCAAATTCCATTGCCTGCGCCACGGCATCGCGATGCTGCGGCGCGGCGGTGAAACACAACTCGTAATCGTCGCCACCGCCAAGTTGCCAGCCCAGGCACTGCACCACGTCGATTCCTGCACTGCGCGGCATCGCCGGCAAGGCCGCAAGCATCAGGCGCGCGCCCACGCCGCTGCGTTCGCATAGATGCCCCAGATCGGCCAGCAGCCCGTCGGAGATGTCCACGCAGGCATGCGCAAGCCCGCGCAGGCGCAGCCCCGCCTGCACGCGGGGCTGCGGACGCAGCAGGCTGCCGCGCCAGCGCTCGTGCAACGGGTCGGCCGCCGCGCAGGTCACATCCAACTGGCCGGCCTGCCACAACGCCAACGCGGCGGCGGCTTCACCCGGCGCGCCGGTCACCCACACATCATCGCCAACGCGCGCACCATCGCGCCGCAGCGCGGCGCCCGGCGGCAGGCTGCCGATCGCAGTCACCGCGCACGACAACGGCCCGCGCGTGGTGTCGCCACCGACCAGCACAATGTCGTGTGCATCAGCCAGCGCGAAGAAGCCATCGGCAAAGCCATCCACCCATGCCGCATCGTCGTGCGGCAACGACAACGACAAGGTGCACCAACGCGGTTGCGCGCCCATCGCCGCCAGATCGGAGAGATTGACCGCCAGGGTCTTCCAGCCCAGATCGTCAGCGCGCGTCTCGTGCGGAAAATGCACGCCTGCATTGAGCGTATCGGCAGTGATCGCCAACTGTTCACCGGCCGGCGGCTGCAGCAACGCCGCATCGTCGCCAATGCCCAGCGGCACATCGGCACGCGCTGTAATGCGCGCACGCAGACGGGCAATTAGATCGAATTCGGGCATGTAGGCGAGAATCGGGAGAAGGGAATCGGGAATCGCAAAAGCGCGTCAGGAGATATCGGAGATGGTGCTCTTACGATTCCCCATTCCCGACTCTCCATTCCCGCGGCGCCTCAGGCGCCGCTAGCGCCGCTGGCGCCCGACTCCACCTTGCGCCACTCCACCGCGGCGCGGTCCAGCACCCCGTTGACGTAGGTGTGGCCGTGCTCGGAGCCGAAGCGCTTGGCAGTTTCGATCGCTTCGTTGATCACCACGCGGTACGGCACATCCTGGCGGTACAGCAATTCGTAGGCGGCCAGGCGCAGCACGGCGCGCTCGATCGCATCGACCTCTTCCACGCTGCGATCCAGGTACGGCGTCAGCGCGGTATCCAGCTCGGCACGGTTGCTCAGCACGCCTTCAACCAGGTTCTCGAAGTACGCCAGATCGGCCACTTCGTGCGCCTGCTCGTGCGCGAACTGGGCGATCACCTGCTTGGCGAAGCCGCCGGAGATCTGCCAGGCATAGACCGCCTGCAAGGCGCGCCGACGTGCGCGCGAGCGCAGCACCGGGTCGATGCCGTCGCGACGGCCGTGGCGCGAATGCCCACCGGGCTTGCTCATGGCAACAACTCCATCAAATTCACCAGTTCCAGCGCTGCAAGCGCGCATTCCTCGCCCTTATTGCCGTGGCTGCCGCCGGCACGGGCTTCGGCATCTTCCACGCGTTCGACCGCCAGCACGCCATTGAGCACCGGCACGCCGGTCTGCAGCTGCACGCTCATCAGGCCTTCGGCACACAGGTCGGCCACGTGCTCGTAGTGGCGGGTATCGCCACGGATCACGCAGCCCAGCGCGATGATCGCGCCGTGCTGGCCGGACTGCGCCACGCGATTGGCGGCGATCGGGATCTCCCAGGCGCCCGGCACGCGGATCACGTCGATGGCGTCTTCGCCGATACCGTTGCCGGCCAGGCTCTGGCGCGCGCCGGCAACCAGCACGTCGGTGATGCGGGCATTCCAGCGGCTGGCGATGATCGCAAAGCGCGCGGTGGTGGGGCGAAGATCGCCTTCGTAGTGGGTCATGCGGGTCGGCAACTCGAGGGGGCGGGAAGTTTAACAGCTGCCGGGCCCAGGCCTGGCCGACGCGTGTGGGCCGGGTCGGCCAAAGCAGACCCGGCCATGCGTTTCAGCAACACAGGGCGTGGCAAATGGCCCACTGCGCAAACGGCCGGGGGCAGGCCACGGCTGGAACCGGTAGCCGGCCCCGGGCCACTTCAGCGCCGCCACACGCAGCGCGCAGCTGACAGCCGCGCGCCGTCAGCTAACTGACAGTCCAGACCAACGGGACCGGCCAAGTGAGCTCGCAGCCATCTCAGGGAACGGCAGACGGCGGCACCGAGCGCACGCCTTCACCGGGGTGGCATTCCAGATACTCAACCACCTCCAGCCCGAACCCGGCCAACCCCACCTGGCGCCGAGGGGTGCCCAGCACGCGCAACTTGCCCAGGCCGAGGTCGGCCAGGATCTGGGCGCCGGCGCCGTTGCGCCGCCACTGACTCACGTCCTTGGCATTGGCGGCCGCTTCGGGCTGCTGGCGCAGCCGTGCCAGCAGCGATTCGCTGTCGCGTGGCGCCGACAGCACCACCATCACGCCCTGCCCTTCGGCGGCGATCGCGCGCAAGGCGTCGGTGGCTGCCACGCCGAAGTCATCGCGCTGCCAGTGCAGCAGGTCGGCCAGCGGGTTTTCCACCTGCACGCGTACCAGCGTCGGCGTCTGCGGATCGGCGCGACCGCGCACCAGCGCAAAGTGCAGGTCGTGCGCGATGCGGTCGCGGTAGGTCACCAGCTTGAACGGACCGAATTCGGTGGTGATCTGCCGCTCGTCCACGCGCTCGACGGTGTGCTCATTGGCAAGCCGATAGGCGATCAGGTCGGCGATCGAGCCCATCTTCAGGCCATGCTCGCGCGCGAACACTTCCAATTGCGGGCGGCGCGCCATGCTGCCGTCCGGGTTGAGCACTTCCACCAGCACACCGGCCGGTTCCAGCCCGGCCAGCATCGGCAGGTCGCTGGCCGCTTCGGTGTGGCCGGCCCGTGTCAGCACGCCACCGGGCTGGGAGATCAACGGGAAGATATGCCCGGGCTGGCTCAGATCCTGGGGCCGGGCATCCGGGCGTACGGCGGTACGCACGGTGTGCGCGCGGTCGTAGGCCGAAATGCCGGTGGTCACCCCTTCGGCCGCTTCGATGCTGACAGTGAAGTTGGTCTGGAACTGCGCGGTGTTGTTGCGCACCATCGGCGCCAGACCCAGCTGCGCGCAGCGCTCGCGGGTCAGCGACAGGCACACCAGCCCGCGCGCGTGGGTGACCATGAAGTTGATGTCAGACGGCTTGACCAACTCGGCGGCCATGATCAGATCGCCTTCGTTTTCGCGGTCTTCGTCATCGACGATGACCACCATGCGCCCGGCGCGCAGTTCTTCGATCAGTTCCGGAACGGGTGCGAAATTCATGCTGCCCCCCGCGTGCCGAGCAGGCGTTCCACATAGCGCGCCACCAGATCGATTTCCAGGTTCACCGCCGCACCGACCGCAGTCTGCGCAAACGCGGTGTGGGCCACGGTATGCGGAATCAAGGCGACCTCGAAGCCGTCTTCGTCTACGTCATTGACGGTGAGGCTCACGCCGTCCACGCAGATCGAGCCCTTCTTGGCCACATAGCGCAACACCGACGCCGGCGCAGCAAACCGCCAACGCTGCGCACGTGCATCGTCATGGACCGACTGCACCTGGCCCAGGCCATCCACATGTCCGCTGACCAGGTGCCCGCCAAGCCGGTCGGTAGGCCGCATCGCGCGTTCCAGATTGAGCAGTGCGCCCTCTGGCAACGCGCCCAGGGTGGTCAGCGACAGCGTTTCGGTCGAGGCATCGGCCTGAAAACTGGCCGCGTCGAATGCGATCACGGTCAGGCACACGCCATTGACCGCGATGCTTTCGCCCAACTGGACCGCTTCGAACGGCAGCGTGCCGGTGGCGAAGGTGAAGCGCACATCGCCGCCCTGCGGCTGACGCGCGGCCAGTTGGCCGACGCCTTCAATGATGCCGGTGAACATCAGCGTGCCCCCGCTTGCAGCAGCACGGCTGCCGTGATGGAGCGCTGGAAGGCCGCGGCACAGCGCGGCTGGTGGTGCATGGACATTAGTCGTTTCTCGCAGGAGTTGAGCGAAAAACGCCGCAAGGCAAAGCAAACAGGCGCGCGCGCAGCCGCAAGGCCGCGCGTTGGCCGTCTTCTTTCATCCGGACTATACCGTCGGCTCCGGCATCGGACCGGATCTGCTGACCTTGCCCGGCAGGCGTTTGGCGTTGATCCGCTCAACCCTGGAGTGCAAGCGCTCGCGGGCTCGCACGCTTGCGCATGCCTACCGCCGGTGGGGAATCGCACCCCGCCCTGAAGACGTTCGTGAGTACCGGCGAACCGGTGCGCAAAGTTTAACAGGGCACATCGACGCAATGGCCGAGCGGGGACCAAGGCTGGCAGGACACTGCGTCATGTCGGGAAATCCCCCATAGCCAGGATTGTGAAGGATCTGTTAATTTACGCGCCGCGACGGGAGACGTCGTTCTTTTCCACCTCGCAACGGGGTGGAGACACGGACATCAATTCGGAGAGAGACATCCAATGCGTAACACCCTGATTCTGGCTGCCCTGCTGGCTGCCGCACCGTTTGCCGCGTCTGCGGAAGGCTTGAGCTACAACTACGTCGAAGGCGGCTGGAACCGTACCGAAATCAGCGTCAATGGCGATTCGGACGATATCGACGGCGGCTACATTCGCGGTTCCTGGCAGATTGCCCAGCCGGTCTACCTGTTGGCCAGCTATGAGCGCGCCAACAAGGATTACAACCTCGGTGCAGGCTTTGTGCTCGAGGGCACGCTGCAGCAGGCCACGTTGGGTATCGGCTACCGCCAAGAAATGACCGAGCGCGTGGAGTTCACCGCCGACATCAGCGTATTGCGCGCCAAGGTCGAATCCGACCTGCGCCTGCGCGGCCGTTCGGTCGACGATGCGTCGGACTCGAGCAACCTGGGCTTGGCCAACCTGGGCCTGCGTGGCAAGCCTTCGCCGCGCACCGAAGCCTGGATCAAGGCCGGTTACATCGACGGTAGCGACGTGGACAAGGGTGAGTTCGTCGGCACCCTGGGTGGCCAGGTCAACTTCACCCGCACCTGGGGCCTGGTCGCCGAAGCGCAGTTCGTCGACAACGCCAACCAGTACAAGGTCGGCGTGCGCGCGAGCTTCTGATCGGCGCCTCGCAGATACACCAAGGCCCCGCATGCGGGGCCTTTTTTATGCGCGCAATAGCACGGCCGCGCAGCATCGCAGGCGCCATGCAGCTCTCACCCGGCAACAGCCGGCGCATAGCGCAGACGCAGATCCTGCCCCAGCTGGCGCACATCCAGCAGCTGCAGTGCATGTCGCTGCGCCATCGTTTCGATGCCAAGGCCAGCGACCAGCGGCCTTGCGGTGTCGCCCAGCAACACCGGCGCCATGTAGACCAGCAGTTCGTCCACCAGTCCGGCCTGCAGCAGCGCACCGCTCAGCATGGCGCCGGCTTCCACGTGGACTTCGTTGATGCCGCGCTCGGCCAGCAGCGCCAGCACCGCCGCCAGATCGAAGCGTCCAGCTTGCAACGGCATCGCAAGGAACTGCGCATCGTCCAGCGAAGGTGCGGCCACATTTTCGCCATGCAGATACAGCGTTGGCGCATTGCCCTGACGAATGTTCCTGCACGCCAACGTCCGCAGCCCGGCATCGAGCACCACGCGCAGCGGCGGCACGACCGGCATGTCCTCGCCCAGCCGCACCGTCATGGATGGGTCGTCGGCCATCACCGTACCTGCACCGGTCAGGATCGCGCCAGCACGTGCGCGCCAGCGCTGCCCATCGGCACGCGCGTGACTTCCGGTGATCCATTTGGATTCACCGCTTGCCAGCGCCGTCCGTCCGTCCAGGCTGGTGCCGAGTTTGACCCGCAGCCACGGCCGCCCACGCTCCACCCGCGACAGAAATCCCTGGTTGAGCGTGCGCGCCTGCGCGTGCATCACGCCGCTCAGCACTTCGATCCCGGCCTCGCGCAGCAGCGCAAACCCGCCGCCATTGACCTGCGGAAACGGGTCGGCCATTGCTGCAACCACACGCGCAACGCCGGCATCGATCAAGGCCAGCGCACATGGCGGGGTACGCCCATAGTGCGCGCATGGCTCCAGCGTCACGTACGCGGTGGCACCGCGCGCCAACTCACCCGCTGCACGCAGCGCGAAGACTTCGGCATGCGGGCCGCCGGCACGTTGATGAAAGCCCTCGCCCACGCAGACGCCATCGCGCACGATGACGCAGCCCACCATCGGATTGGGCCGGGTGGTGTAGGCGCCGCGCTCGGCCAGACGCAACGCCTGCGCCATCCAGCGATGGTCGTCGGCGCTGGCGGTCGTTGTGGCCTCACGCATTGCGTTGCACTCCCGGCGTAATGCGCATCACCACGATCTGCATCGGGCCCAGCAGGAACCCGGTATGTATCTGCCATCCCAGGCGCTGGTAGAACGGCGCCAAGCCCGGCTGGCAATACAGGTATAGCAGCGGCACGCCCAGCTGCGCGGCGGCCTGCACACAGTGTGCGACCAACGCCTCGCCGATGCCCTGCCCGCGCGCCTGCGGCTGCACGTACAACGACGCCAACCACGGCGACCATTGCCGGATGCGTGCGTCGTCGTTTTCGAGCAGGCTCACCGAGCCCAGCCACTGCGTTTGATCCAGCGCCACCCAGGTCGTGGGAATGACGCCATCGCGCGCATGGCTGCGCAGTTCGCTCAGCGCCTCATCGATGCTCCACTCCGGCAGCAGCGCGCCGAAGGCCTGTAGATGCGCTTGCGCAATCGCAGGCAGGTACTGCGGCGTTTGCGCAACGCAGGCGATGCGCATCGCGCTCATCGCTTGCCAGGTTTGCCGGCGCGTTCCAATGCCGCTTCCAGCAGCGGCAGTTGTTCGCTGCCGACCGGCAGTTCGCGTTCGAGCTTTTCGATTTCCTCGCGGAAGTCGGCCACGTCCTGAAAGCTGCGATACACCGAGGCAAAACGCACATAGCCGACATGATCGAGCTTGCGCAGCTCCACCATCACGTATTCGCCTACCCGCAGCGAACCCACTTCGCGCTCGCCGGACATGCGCAGCTGATGCACCACCGCGCGCACCGCCGCCTCGATCTGCTCTTCGGCCACCGGCCGCTTCTGCAGCGCGCGGTCGAAGCTGGTGCGCAGCTTGCGTGCATCGAACGCCTCGCGTCCACCATCGCTCTTGACCACGGTGGGCAGCTTAAGCTCGATCGTTTCCAACGTACTGAACCGCTCGCCGCACGCCTCGCACTCGCGGCGCCGACGGATCGTCGTGCCGTCTTCGGACACCCGCGAATCGATCACCCGGGTATCGTTGTGCTGGCAGAAGGGGCAATGCATTAGGGGTGTCCTTCCATTCCAGGCTGCCAGGGAAACGCGAGCCGCCACTCCGTTCCTGCTGCCATCGCATTCCAGGCTGCGCCCAACCGCGTCAGCGGTACGAACAGATCCTCTTTTGGCGCAACGCCTTCAAGCTCCGGCGGCGTGACGCCACGCATGCTGCATGCCTGCGCCAGCCCGTAGTGGAACATGGCATCGTCGAACTGCCCGGACCACAGCTGCGATTGCAGCGCTTCGACCACAGACTCGGCCTGCCCGGCCTGCATCTGCCGTTGCGGATCGACATGCCGGTGCAGCTCCTTGCCGGCATAGTCGATGTCCGCCCCCTTGGCGACCAGGCCGATGAAGCCGTCACTCAGGCCAAGCCGGCTTTCCACCCACAGATGGATCAGGTCATGCGGCAGGATGCCTTGTCGCGGCAGATCCACTTCGCAGTGCGAACCGTCGGCACGCACACAGGCAAGGCGGTCGTACTTCGACGCTGCGCCCAGCCTGCGTGCGATCACCTGCATGACGTTGCGACGCTTAGCCGTAAACCGGATAGCGCTTGCACTGCGCGGTCACGGCATCGCGCACCTTCGCCAGCACGGCTTCGTCGGTTGGCGCGTCGAGCACGTCGGCGATCCAGTTGGCCAGGTCGATGCTGTCCTGTTCCTGGTAACCGCGCGTGGTGATCGCCGGGGTGCCCAGGCGCAGACCGGAAGTGACGAACGGCGAGCGCGGGTCGTTGGGGACCGAATTCTTGTTGACGGTGATGTGCGCCTTGCCAAGCGCAGCTTCGGCGTCCTTGCCGGAGACATCGCGACCGATCATGTCCACCAGCATCAGGTGGTTCTCGGTGCCGCCGGAGACGATCTTGTAGCCGCGCGCAATGAGGGTATTGGCCATCGCCTGGGCGTTCTTGACCACTTGTTGCTGATAGGTCTTGAACGCCGGCTCCAACGCCTCCTTGAACGCCACCGCCTTGGCCGCGATGACGTGCATCAGCGGGCCGCCCTGGATGCCGGGGAACACGATCGACTGCAGCTTTTTCTGCAGCTCTTCGCTGGCACCCTTGGCGACGATGATGCCGCCACGCGGGCCACGCAGTGTCTTGTGCGTGGTCGAAGTGACCACGTGCGCATGTTCCATCGGGCTGGGGTACACCCCGGCGGCGACCAGCCCGGCAATGTGCGCCATGTCCACGAACAGATAGGCGCCGACGCTGTCGGCGATGGCGCGGAAGCGGGCCCAGTCGATCTTCTGCGAATACGCGGAGAAACCGGCCACCACCATCTTCGGCTTGTGCTCGGTCGCCAGGCGCTGGACCTCGTCGTAATCGATCAGGCCCTGCTCGTTGACGCCGTACTGCACCGCGTAGAACAGCTTGCCGGAGACGTTGACCTTTGCGCCGTGGGTCAGGTGGCCGCCATGTGCCAGGCTCATGCCCAGGATGGTGTCGCCCGGCTGCAGCAGCGCCAGATACACCGCCTGGTTGGCCTGGGAACCGCTGTGCGGCTGGACGTTCGCGTAATCGGCGCCAAACACCTGTTTGATGCGGTCGATCGCCAGTTGTTCGGCAATGTCGACGAACTCGCAGCCACCATAGTAGCGCTTGCCCGGATAGCCTTCGGCGTACTTGTTGGTCAGCTGGCTGCCCTGCGCTTCCATCACCAGCGGGCTGCAATAGTTTTCGCTGGCGATCAGCTCGACATGATCCTCCTGGCGGCCGGCTTCAGCAGCGATGGCCTTGGCCAGTTCGGGGTCGTAGGTTTCCAGTCGGACATCGCGCGAGAACATTCCAAGCTCCGGGGCAGCTATTGCCAGTAGGGTTGCCGATTGTAAGCCCCTGCCGCACGGGTGACCAATCGCGCAGCCCGTGCCGCCCGTGTGCCCGCACTGCGCACATGACAAAGGCGCACCCGACGATGCGCCTTTGCGTGATGGCCGGCTCGATTGCCGGTCGCGGCCGGGGACGAACGGGCAGCCGCGCCGTGTTAGTTGTTGAGCACCAGGTCGGCAATGATGCCGGTGGCGATGGCCACCAACAGCAGATTGCCGCGGTCGTCGCGCTGCCAGCGGTAGCCGTACGGCGGGCGGCGCAGGTCGTAGCGGTCGTAATCGTTCACCACATAGACCGGGCCGTGGTAGCGCTGGCCACGGGCCCAATACGGACGGGGCGGCGGGCCGGCGCGGTAGTACGCGGGGCGATCGTAGACGTAGACGCGATTGCGGTCGTCGCGGCGGTCCTGGTAGCGGGCATCGCGGTAACCCTCACGATAGCCGTTGCTGTAGTAGCGGCGGTCCTGGCGCCACTCGCGACGGTCGTCACGGCGGGCGTCGCGCCAGTCTCTTCGATTATCGTGGCCATGGTGACGGTCATGGCCGCGGCGATCGTGGTCGCGGTCCCAATCCCCGGCGAACGCCGCAGGTGCGAAGGCACCGAGCGCCAGGATGGAGGAAAGCACAACGGTAACGATGCGTTTGCGGTTCATGACAGTTCCTGTTCGCGGTGTCGTAATTTCATTAAGGGGCGGACCGCCTTAACGCATTCTTGCTGGAATCGATTACGAAAAAGCCTATTCAGGTCGAAAGTAAGGTGCGGTTTAGCTGCAAGGGTGCTGCCGCGGCTCAAGCCACTTGCCCGTATAATTGGCGCAACCCCTTTTCCGCTGCCTCCGGCCTCGGCCGGCGGGCTGCCTGCGTCCACGGAGCCCCCATGTCGCAATACATCTACACCATGAACCGCGTCAGCAAGGTGGTCCCGCCCAAGCGGCAGATCATCAAGGACATCTCGCTGAGCTTCTTCCCGGGCGCCAAGATCGGCCTGCTGGGCCTGAACGGCGCGGGCAAGTCCACCGTACTGAAGATCATGGCCGGCGTGGACACCGATTTCGAAGGCGAGGCACGCCCACAACCGGGCATCAAGGTCGGCTACCTGGCGCAGGAACCGCAGCTCAATCCCGAGCACACCGTGCGCGAGGCGGTGGAAGAAGGCGTGGGCGACGTGCTGCAGGCCCAGGCCGCGCTGGATGCGGTGTATCTGGCCTATGCCGAAGAAGGCGCCGATTTCGACGCGCTGGCCAAGGAGCAGGAGCGCCTGGAGGCGATCCTGGCCGCCGCCGATGCGCATACGCTGGAAAACCAGCTGGACGTGGCGGCCGATGCGCTGCGCCTGCCGCCGTGGGACGCCATCGTCGGCAAGCTCTCCGGCGGCGAAAAGCGTCGCGTGGCGCTGTGCCGCCTGCTGCTGCAGAAGCCGGACATGCTGCTGCTCGACGAACCCACCAACCACCTGGACGCCGAGTCGGTGGAATGGCTGGAGCAGTTCCTGGCGCGCTATACCGGCACCGTGGTGGCGGTAACCCATGATCGCTACTTCCTCGACAACGCCGCCGAGTGGATCCTGGAACTGGACCGTGGCCGCGGCATTCCGTGGAAGGGCAACTACACCGACTGGCTGACCCAGAAGGACGAGCGCCTCAAGCAGGAAGACAACCAGGAAAAGTCCCGCCAGAAGGCGATCCAGAAGGAACTGGAATGGTCGCGCCAGAACGCCAAGGGCGGCCGCACCAAGGGCAAGGCACGTCTGGCCCGCCTGGAAGAGCTGCAATCGGTCGATTACCAGAAGCGCAACGAAACCAACGAGATCTTCATCCCGCCGGGCGAGCGCCTGGGCAACGCGGTGATGGAGTTCAAGAACGTGTCCAAGAAGTTCGGCGACCGCCTGTTGATCGACAACCTGTCGATGATCGTGCCACCGGGCGCCATCGTCGGCATCATCGGCCCCAACGGTGCCGGTAAGTCGACCCTGTTCAAGATGATCACCGGCCAGGAAAAGCCGGACTCCGGCGAGATCGTGGTCGGACCGACCGTGCAGCTGTCGTACGTGGACCAGAGCCGCGACGCACTGGAGGGCAACCACAACGTATTCCAGGAAATCGCCGGCGGCCTGGACATCCTCAACATCAACGGCATCGAAATCCAGTCGCGCGCCTACATCGGCCGCTTCAACTTCAAGGGCCAGGACCAGCAGAAGATGGTCGGTTCGCTGTCCGGTGGTGAGCGCGGTCGTCTGCACATGGCCAAGACCCTACTGCAGGGCGGTAACGTGCTGCTGCTGGACGAACCGTCCAACGACCTGGACATCGAAACCCTGCGTGCGCTGGAAGATGCGTTGCTGGAATTCCCCGGCAACACCTTCGTGATTTCGCATGACCGCTGGTTCCTGGACCGTATCGCCACGCACATCCTGGCCTTCGAAGGCGATTCGCACGTGGAGTTCTTCCAGGGCAACTACCGCGAGTACGAAGAAGACAAGCGCCGCCGCATGGGCGACGACGCCGGCCCGAAGCGTTTGCGTTTCAAGGCCTTGAAGTAAGTCGTCGGAGTTCCAAAGAAAAGGCGCCGAAAGGCGCCTTTTTTATCAGCGAACGGAGACTTGGCTGTTGGCTGCTGGCGCCGTCCACCTGCGCGTGTGGAGCTCCCTGCCCGCCCGTCGACGGGATGCTCACTTGCGCTGCACTACCGTCCCGGCGTCATCCATCTGAGCCTTGCATATGCCTGTCAGCTATTCGATCAGCCTGCCCGATCCCAAGCTCGCCCGTGGCAGCGCGCCCTCGGTGAGCTTCACCGCCAATGGCGCCGAGGCCTTTGCCGAGCAATTGCAGGCGGCTTTGCGCGATCCGGCGTGGTTCGACCGTTGGCGCCAGCTACAGACCGACCCCGACGAAGTGGATCCCAGCCTGGGCATCACCGACCCGGCAGCGACGGTCACCGGCAAGCAGCACAACCTGCGCATCGATCTGGTTGCAACGACAAGCATTCCCGGCGACCTGTTCAAACAGCGCATGCAGGCCCTGGCTGGCTCGCACTGGGAACTGCGCGACGTTCGCTGAACTGCACTCCGTCATGTGTCGGCGGCGCTGGCAGTGCCCAGTGCCGCCGATGGCAGAGCGGGCGAGTGACGCCACTCAGCCAAACGTGACGCCACGCACTGCGTCGGCGTGGCCCCCGCCCTCATCCACCGGACTGCATCTCCAACCGCATACGCCAACAGCGGCACTCAACCACGCAAGGCCGCAGCATGATGCGCAATGTGCTCGCCAATAAAGCTTGCGATGAAGTAGTAGCTGTGATCGTAGCCGGGCTGCAGCCGCACCGTCACCGGGTAGCCGGCGGACCTGGCTGCATCTTCGAACACTACGGTTTTCAGCTGGGTTTGCAGAAATTCATCGGCATCGCCCTGATCGATGAGCAGCGGCAACCGCTCCTGCGCGTCAGCAATCAATGCAGTGGCATCGTAGGCTTGCCAGGTCGTACGGTCGTTCCCCAGATACTGGCCAAATGCTTTCTCGCCCCACGGCACCTGGCTGGGCGCCACGATTGGCGAAAACGCCGACACGCTGCGATAGCGGCCCGGATTCTTCAATGCGATGGTCAACGCGCCATGCCCACCCATCGAATGGCCACTGATCGCACGCGCACCGGTGGTGGCGAAGGTCGCTTCAATCAACGCCGGTAATTCGTTCACCACGTAATCGTACATGCGGTAATGCGCCGCCCATGGCGCTTGCGTGGCATCGACGTAAAAGCCCGCGCCCTTGCCGATGTCGTAACCGTCCGCATCGGCCACATCCTCGCCCCGTGGGCTGGTGTCGGGCGCAACCAGGATCACGCCATGCTCGGCCGCATAGCGCTGCGCGCCGGCCTTGCTGATGAAGTTCTGTTCGGTACAGGTCAAACCGCTCAGCCAGTACAGCACCGGCAACGGGCCGTCGGCGGCTTGCGGCGGCAGGTAGACGCCCACCTGCATGCTGCAGTTCAAGGTGTGCGACTGATGCCGATAGACATCCTGCCAGCCGCCGAAGCAGGCGCGGTGTTCGATACGTTCCATGAGATTCCTTACGAAGAGAAAACCCTGCAGCCGGATCGCCGGCTGCAAGGTTGGACCATCAATGCAACAGACCCTTTTTGCGTGCCACATGCGCCGACAGGGCATCCATCAATGCCGGGGAAAGGCAGTCGTAGGGCGGCAAGCCCAGTTCGGTCAGGCGCGTGCGTATGCCATCCATCTGCTCCGGCGGCGTACCGGTTTCGATGATCGACGAGACGAACGCGGCAAAGCCCGGTGCCGACCAGCCCTGTTGTTTCGACAACTCGGTGTGCACAAAATCCAGACCGTAGAATGCGTGGTCCTTGTTTTCGATCCGCCCATACAGATGCACGCCGCAACCGGTGCACGCATGGCGCTGGATCGTCGCGCCTTCGTCGACGATCTTCAGCTTTTCCGGGTGCGCGGTGACCTTGACGTTGTCGCGCGGAACCACCGCCACCACCGAGAACTTCGCGCCATCGGGTTTCCAGCATTTACTGCAACCGCAAGCATGGTTATGCGCGGTCTGCGCAGACACCTCGACGGTCACCTTGTCGCTGGCGCAGTGACATTCAAGCGTGCCGCCTTGAAAATCTTCTGCACCACCTCGCGCAACACCATCATCTACCGAAGGATGAATCGACACGTTAGTCATTACGCTCCTCCCGGAGTGTCGGGTACCACGTGCGCGGAAGCGGCCGCGCGCCGCTCCTGGCCGCCTGGTCAGAAATGGATCACGGTGCGGATCGACTTGCCCTCGTGCATCAGGTGGAAGGCCTCGTTGATCTCTTCCAACGGCATGGTGTGGGTGATGAATGGGTCCAGGTCGATCTCGCCCTTCATCGACTGCTCCACCATGCCCGGCAATTGCGTACGTCCCTTGACGCCACCGAAGGCGCTGCCGCGCCACACGCGACCAGTCACCAGCTGGAAGGGACGCGTGCTGATTTCCTGGCCGGCGCCAGCCACGCCGATGATGACGCTCTCGCCCCAGCCCTTGTGGCAGCACTCCAGCGCCGAACGCATCACATTGACGTTGCCGATGCACTCGAAGCTGAAGTCCACGCCGCCATCGGTCAACTCGACGATGACCTCCTGGATCGGCTTGTCGTAGTCCTTGGGGTTAATGCAATCGGTGGCACCCATGCTGCGCGCCAGGTCGAATTTGCCCGGATTGGTGTCGATGGCCAGGATGCGCCCGGCCTTGGCCTGCACCGCGCCCTGGATCACCGCAAGACCGATGCCGCCCAGGCCGAAAACGGCAACACTCTCGCCTGGCTTGACCTTGGCGGTGTTGTGCACCGCGCCGATACCGGTAGTGACGCCGCAGCCGAGCAGGCAGACCTTCTCCAGCGGCGCCTCCGGATTGACCACGGCCAACGAAATTTCCGGCACGACGGTGTATTCGCTGAAGGTGCTGCAGCCCATGTAGTGATAGATCGGCTCACCGTTGTAGGAGAAGCGCGTGGTGCCATCCGGCATCAGGCCCTTGCCCTGGGTGGCGCGCACGGCCTGGCACAGGTTGGTTTTGCCGGACAGGCAGAACTTGCACTTGCGGCATTCGGCCGTGTACAGCGGAATGACGTGGTCGCCGACCTTGACGCTGGTCACGCCCTCGCCGACTGCCTCGACGATGCCGCCGCCTTCATGCCCGAGCACCGACGGGAAGATGCCTTCCGGGTCGTCGCCGGACAGCGTGAAGGCATCGGTGTGGCACACGCCGGTGTGGGTGATGCGGACCAGCACTTCCCCGGCTTTCGGCGGCGCGACGTCGATTTCGACGATTTCCAGCGGCTTGCCGGGTCCGAATGCGACTGCTGCACGGGATTTCATGGGATGACGCTCCTGACGATGAGGTTCGAGGACGGGGGCGCGACAAGCGCCGACCCGGTGGGAGATTTATTTGAGGTAGGACCGGACCAGACCGAGCAGATCCTGCACCCGCTCGGCGCGTTGCGCATCGGATGCGGCGGCGTGCCCGAAATCTTCACGGATATGCGCTTCAAGCACCTGCGACATCAGCCCGTTCACGGCGCCCCGGATCGCGGCGATCTGCTGCAAGACCGGAGCGCAGTCCGCGCCCGCCTGCAGCGCCCGCTCCAGCGCGTCGCATTGCCCGCGCAGCCGGCGCACGCGTGCTAGCGCTCGCTTTTTCTCGTGCGGCGAATGCGGCATGGCAGCTCCAGCAAAATACTGGGGGGCAGTATATGGATTGTTTCGAAAAAAAGCTATGGCCAGCGGCCTGCCGACCGTGGTCTTGTCGAGCGCGATGACCGCCACGCCTTGGCACATGGCGCGATGCCCCAATGCCGCCGGTGGCACGGGGATTAAGAGCCCACCTGTTAGCCGCAGTGCAGCACGCACATTGCGCAGACGTGGCGACGCCTCGCACGTCGCAGGCGCCCCAGGCACCCAGCGCAAGGATGGTTGCGCGCCATTGCCGCAGCACCGGCCCCTTCGATCATCCCGACCGTTGCCGACCGCTGGGGTGGAGTCCCTGCCTCAGCGCCGGGGCTGGAACGGCGGCGGCGGCGGAGCGAATCCTGCGGCATCCAGACATTGCGCCAGCAACTCGGGCGGCAGGTCCGGCGAAGGCGCCTGCGGGAACGGCGCTGCGCTGCCTTCGGCGGTCGCGCACGCCTGCAGCGCTGCGTCGAATTCGGAATCGTCTGGCGGCAGGCCAGGCGGTTCATCTGCGGCATCCGGTGCGTCGAATGGGTCGCTATCGAAGGGTGGCGGCGGTGGCGGTGCCACGCCCCTATGTACCAGGCAGCCGTCGCCGATTCCCCGATCCTGCCGCTGCGGCGCAGCGCGGTGCGCGACGTCGGCAGGCGGCGGCATTGGGATCACATCGTGTTCCGGCGCACAGGGCGGTAACGCATCGATGATTCCTGCACCCGGCGGTGGCGGTGGCGGTGGCTCGCGATGCGCGTAGGGCATAGGCGCATGGTGCCTAGCACCGCAGAAATTGGCACAACCTGCCAGGTTGAGCGCCGCGAGTATTGCAGTGGTAACGACAACGCGTGGTGGTGCATGGACCATCGTGATCTCCCTGGCTGGATGGCACATCTGCGCACGGCCTGCAGACGGCGGACGCGGGCTGGGCCGCGCTGGTCCGGGAAGAGTTGCAGCTGACTGTGCTGCGCATTTGCCATCGCGCGCCGCGCGCCGGCGTGGATTGGCGCTTGCCGCCATCCGCAGCGCAGATGCAAGGCGCGTGCAGCACCTGCTTCGGCTTACGCGCGGGAAGATGCGTGGTTCGACAGTGGCGACGCAGGCGTTGTCGCCGTCAGTTTTCGACGGCAGCCGGCGCCGCGGCGACCGCAGCGTCCACTGCATGCTCCGGTAGCGAGGCCAGCACCGCAGCACGAAAGCGCGCGGCAAATGCCGCATCGTTGGCCTGGTAGAACGCGCGCGCGTTGGCCGACAACTGGTCCAGTTGGGCCTGTGGCAATGCCAGCGCGGTTTCCACTGCCTGCGCGATGCCTGCCGCGTTCACGTAGTAATACGATGCCAGACGACGCTGACGCACCTCGGCCACCGGCATCAGCACCCCGTGTTCGGGCCTGATCAATTCGTTCATCGGCTCGCCGTCGGTCGCCAACGTCACCGCGCCCACGCTTAGCGCTTCCATCAGGTAGTGCCCGAACCCTTCGGCCTCGGAGGGGCAGATATGGAACAGATGCGCGTTCTGCATGCGGCGCAGTTCGGCATCGTCCAGATACCCCACGCGGTGGTCGATGTTCGGGGCCACGACCGGCTTGCCGGCGGTGCGTGGGTTCTGCACCACCGTCAGCAGCGGCCACTCCGGATGCTGCTGCCAGGTGTCCAGCAAGACGCGCGTGCCCTTGGCGGTACTGCGCCCGGCCAGGTGGAAGAAAGCGCGCTGACGAAACACGCGTGGGTCATGGCGATCCGGGCTGGTGAAGCCGATGAAGCGCGTGGCGCACCCGAGGCTGCGGAAGATTCGCTCGGCATGGTGGGTCTTGCACAGCACCGCATCGAAGCGCGGCAGCAATGGCAGCCACTTGGGCAGCAGCCACTCCGGGTTGGGCACCAGCAGGTTGATCTGCCCCAGCGGCAGGCAGCGCTTGTACACGCGCTCGGAAAAGATCTGCAGCGGCACCCGCCCGAACAGCGTGCGGCTGGCCCACAGGCGTGCCTCGCGCCCAGTATCGTGCAGGCGCTGACTGGTGAATCCCACTTCCTGCACCGGCGCGCCGCCGGCGCGCAGCGTATCGGCCATCAGCACCATGTCGCGGGTCAGCCCCACGCCGTTGTCGCGACTGATCACCCGCATCATTGGAAATGCCTTGTCATGCACGCACGCGCCAGTACAACGGCATAGTGTCGATGCCGTGGCTTCCTGCGCGATGTCCTGGTCTGTCATGGTGCGTTACACGTGTGCCAATGGTTGACAAATTCGATCATTATGATGCGTGCTCCAGCCCTGCAATTGCGAGCACCATGTATCCGGCAGCCACCACCTTGCGCGGGCCAAGCTCCGCGCCACAGACGATGATCCCTATGGACCTGCAACAACCCTGCGTTCTCGTGGTCGACGACGATCCGGACCTGCGCAAGCTGATCGGCGAATTTCTGAGCGCTCACGGCTACCAGGTGGATATGGCCGAAAACGTGGCGGAGATGCGCTCTGTCATGGCGCAGCGCCGCCCGGACCTCATCGTACTCGACGTGATGATGCCGGGAGAAGATGGGCTGAGTGCAGCGCGCGCCCTGGCCAGCGAGCGCGGCTCACCTGCGGTCATCATGCTCAGCGCGCTGGGTAACGACACCGACCGCATCATCGGCCTGGAAGTGGGTGCCGACGATTACCTGGCCAAACCCTGCAATCCGCGCGAATTGCTGGCCCGTGTGCGCGCCCTGCTGCGGCGCAGCCAGGCCAGCAACGAACAGGCCGACCAGCGCGGAAACGTCTACGAATTCGCCGGCTGGCGGCTGGACGTGGTGCGCCGCGACCTGCGCGACCCCACCGGCATCTTCATCAATCTGTCCGACGGCGAGTTCGCGCTGCTGCGCACCTTCGTCGAACACCCGCAGCGCGTGCTCAGCCGCGACCAGCTGCTGGACTACGCCCGCGGCCGCGACACCGACGTCTACGACCGCGCCATCGACAGCCAGATCAGCCGCCTGCGCCGCAAAATCAATGAGCGCGTCCATACCGAGTTGATTCGCACCGTACGCAACGAGGGCTACATGCTGCTGCCGAGCGTCTCGCGCCTGTGAGCAAACCGGCACGGCGCGGGCTGTCGATCTTTGCGCGGACCTTTGTGTTGTTGGCGGTGGCCCTGGTCACCGCCCAGGCGGTGGGCATCGCCCTGTTGATGATGCGTACCCCCGTCTACGAGCCTCCGGTCCATCCGCCGGAAGTGGTGGCGCTGCTCTCCACCCGCATGCCGGCCGGTACCCAAACCCTGAAAGTGCACGAATCGGCGCAAGCCCCGGTGCCGCCGACAGGCCAGGTGCGCGACCCCTTCGCCGAAATGCTGCTTGCGCACTGGCTGGACGTGCCCGAACGCCAGGTGCGGTTCTACCGCAACGCCAATGATCGTGAAGGCCCCCAGCCAGGCATGCTGCCGCCGCAGCGGTGGTCCAACCAGAACCACGCGGGCGAAGGCGGTGACGGGGCGCACGAACGCCCTGGCACGCAACCTCTGCCGCCGTTTCCGGACGACTGGCCGCGTGACGGCCACCATGCTGCGCTGCCCGGCGACGGGCTGCGCCCGGACGAGTTGCCCGGCGCCTGGGAAAGCGAGCGCCTGACCCCCGGCGTACCGCTGCTGGACGGCTTCACCGCCGCCCTGCAACAACCCGATGGCCGTTGGCGTACGGTGGAATCGCCGCGTCGACGCCTCTCGGGCGAGTTCAAGACCCACGTCGTGCTGCTGTTCCTGGCCGGCCTGCTGGCCAACGTGCCGCTGGCATGGTGGTTTTCGCGCGCGCTGTCGGCACCGATCAAGCGCTTTGCCGAAGCTGCCGACCGCCTGGGCCGGAATCCCGATGCCGCCGCCCTGCAACGCAGCGGCCCGCCGGAAATCGTGCGCGCAGCCGATTCGTTCAACGCGATGCAGGCGCGCCTGAACCGCCTGATCAACGAACGCACGCACATGGTCGCAGCGATCGCGCACGACCTGCGCACGCCGCTGGCGCGGCTGTCGTTTCGTCTGGATGGCCTGCAGCCACCGCTGCGCGACAAGGCGCTGGCCGATATCAACGAAATGAAGGCGATGATTTCCGCAGCGCTGGACTTCATCCAGAACGATCGTCATCGCGGCGAGCGCGCGCCGCTGGATCTGCGCTTGCTGGTGGAGAGCGTGGTGGACAACGCCACCGATATCGGCGCCGACGCCGAGCTGCTGCCCGGCCCGGAAATCACCCTGGACGGCGACCCGCTGGCGTTGCGCCGCGCGGTCATGAATCTGCTCGAAAACGCGTTGAAGTACGGCAAGCGCGCCCGTCTGCAACTGCAGCGCGATGGCGAGGACGGCGTGTTGTGGATCGACGACGACGGCCCCGGCATCGACCCGACCCAGCGCGAACAATTGTTGCTGCCGTTCGTGCGTGGCGAGTCTTCGCGCAATCGCGACACCGGCGGCATCGGGCTGGGTTTGTCGGTGGCGCACAGCATCGTGCTGGCGCACGGCGGCGACCTACGCCTGGACAATCGCCCGCGTGGCGGCTTGCGCGTGACCGTACGACTGCCCTGCATGCCCGAGCGGCGCTGACGTGTGATGGAGTGCGGCCTGCCGGGCCGGGCAAGCGGCAGCTGTCATGATCCGAGCCCACCACCGCTGTTCCGGCCATGGCCTTGCGCGTCTGGCGACATCGGCTGACGCGACGACTCCGGCACGCAATCGCCCACGGCCAACGGCTGCCAGCGCCAGCACGCGCTGGCGACCGGCCAACCCACGCTCAGTAGGCGAACTCGCGGAACACGCGGTCGATATCGCCCTTCCATGCGCCGTGATACAGCGCCAGCTTGCGTTCGGCGGCGGTGACGCCGCTTTCGGCGATCTCGGCGATCACATCCAGAAAGCCGGTTTCGTCCTGCCCGTCGCGATTCAGGCGTGCGCGGCGACGCAGGCCCTCGCGCGCGATGTTGACTGCCTCCACTGCCAGATCGCGCGCGGTGCCATTGCGGAACGGCAGGCCCAACGCGTACTTGGGCACGCCGTCGCGCAGCGCATGGCGCTCGGTCGGACTGAAATCCTTGACCAGGTCCCAGGCCGCATCCAGCGCGGTCTGGTCGTACAGCAGGCCGACCCAGAACGCCGACAGCGCGCACAACCGATCCCACGGGCCGGCATCGGCACCGCGCATTTCCAGATACTTCTTCAAACGCACTTCCGGAAACGCGGTGGTCATGTGGTCGGACCAATCGCGCAGCGTCGGCAACGCACCCGGCAACGCCGGCAGCTTGCCCTGCATGAAAGCGCGGAAGCTCTGCCCGCTGGCGTCGTGATACACACCGTCGCGGTAGGAAAAATACATCGGCACATCGAGCAGGTAATCGACGTAGCGGTCGTAGCCGAAGCCGTCTTCGAACACGAAATCCAGCATGCCGGTGCGATCGGCGTCGGTGTCGGTCCAGATGTGCGAGCGGTAGCTCAGGTAGCCGTTCGGCTTGCCTTCGGTGAACGGCGAATCGGCGAACAACGCGGTGGCGATCGGCTGCAACGCCAGCGACACGCGGAACTTCTTCACCATGTCCGCTTCGGTGGCGTAATCCAGGTTGACCTGCACCGTGCAGGTGCGCGTCATCATGTCCAGGCCGAGCGAGCCGACCTTGGGCATGTAGTTCTTCATGATCTGGTAGCGGCCCTTGGGCATCCACGGCATCTGGTCGCGACGCCACTTGGGCTGGAAGCCCATGCCCAGAAAGCCCAGCTGCAATTCGCCGGCGACCTGCGCCACTTCGTCCAGATGGGTGCCGGTTTCCACGCACGTATGGTGCAGGGTTTCCACTGCCGCGCCGGAGAGCTCCAGTTGCCCGGCCGGCTCCAGCGTGACCGATGCACCATCGCGCAGCAGCGCGATGGTGCGGCCGTTTTCCTGCACCGGCTCCCAGCCGAAACGGGTCAGCCCGGTCAGCAAGGCCTCGATGCCGCGTGCCCCTTCGAAGGTGGGCGCACGCAGGTCATCCAACTGAAAGCCGAACTTCTCGTGCTCGGTGCCGATCCGCCAGTCCGCACTCGGCTTCTCGCCGGAGGCCAGCACCTGGACCAGCTCCGCGCGTTCGGTGATCGGCGTTTCGGCAACGTGGCTGGGACTCGACAAGGGCAGGCTCGCAAACGAAAGGGGTGGGACGATGTGGGGATCCTCCCCTGCCACCGCAAGGCCCGCACTATACCCGCCCGACGCGAAAGGATTGGCGACATCGGCGGGGCATGACATTTCCACCGATGCATGCCCGCCATCGATCGCGGCGATGGCGTGATCTGGATCAAATGACCGGGCTTCGCGTTCTGCAGCGCCGGCATCGTCCGACACAGCCCGGTCATCACCGCAAGCGTTGCCATGCGCGCCCTACGCACTGCTCAGGCCGCGCATCGCTCCGCAAGGCGACCCACCGATCACTGCCGCTGGAAACGCAAACGGCAGACCGAAGTCTGCCGCCGTGACGAGGCGCTGGGCATCCAGCCACGCCCGACACTCGTGTTGCACGGCATCATTCGGCCGCAGTGGTTTCCACATCCAGTCCCAGCCAAGCACCGACAATTGCGCGCAATTCGTCCACACCCTGGCGGGACTCGCCCGAGTAGGTCTGCACCGTCACGCTGTCGCCAAAGCGCGAGGTCACTTCCTTCTTGACCTTCTGCAGGGTCTGCATCTGCTGGCCACGGCCGAGCTTGTCGGCCTTGGTCAGCAATCCATGCGCGGGCAGGCCGCGTTCGGCGGCATAGCCGAGCATCTGCAGATCGTAGTCCTTCAGCGGGTGGCGGATATCCATCACCACCACCAGCCCGCGCAGCGCCTCGCGGGTGCGGAAATAGCGGTCGATGAAGGCCTGCCAGTGTGCCTGCAGGTCCTGCGGCACCTTGGCGTAGCCGTAACCGGGCAGGTCCACCAAGTAGCGCTCGGGCTGGATCTGGAAGAACACCAGCTGCTGGGTGCGACCGGGGGTCTTGGACACGCGCGCCAGCGCGTTCTGGCGGGTCAGCGCGTTGAGCGCGCTGGATTTTCCGGCGTTGGAGCGGCCGGCGAAGGCCACCTCGTAGCCGCCATCGTCGGGCAATTGCCGGGCGTTGTGGGCGGACAGGTGGTAGCGGGCTTGTTCGATAAGAAGCGACATCCGCCTAGGATCGCACGTTCGTGCCCGGCAGTTTTGCTGCACTGTTCGTTGACCCTGGCGCAAAGGCGTGTCGATAATCGAAGCACGCCTGCCACTGCCAGTACCCAACGCGCGCGGGCCGGGTCCATACGGAGCTTTAGCTGATGCGCCATGCTCGTGTGCTAGTCCTCGCCGCACTCGCCGTACCGGTCATTGCGGCCGTGGCGTTTGCGCAATCGGCAGTCACGCCGATCCCCGATCCGCCGCCGGTACGCGTTGCGCCGCTGGAGGTGGACCTGGCCAAGACCACCTGGGGAGATGCCAAGGCCGGCCAGACCAAGGCTGCTGCCTGCGCAGCCTGCCATGGACCGGACGGCAATCCGGCAGTGGCGATGTACCCGCGCATTGCCGGGCAAACCGAGCGCTACGTGGCGCATCAGGTGGCGTTGATTGCCAGCGGCGAACGTAATACCGGGATGTCGGCGGTGATGGTGCCCTTCGTCAAGGATCTCACCGCGCAGGACATGCGCGACCTGGGCGCCTACTTCGCCACCCAGAAGGCCTCCGCCGGTGTCGCCGACGACGCGGCGATCGCCGAGGGCCCCTACCAGGGCATGAAGTTCTACGAGGTCGGCGAGAAGCTCTACCGCGGCGGCGACATCGCCCGCGGCGTGCCGGCCTGCATGGCCTGCCACGGGCCATCGGGCGGCGGCAATCCGGGCCCGGCCTATCCGCGCCTGGGCGGACAGCATGCCGAGTACGTGGCGCGGCGCCTGAAGGAATACCAGGCCGGCACCACCCAGGAGCGCAATCCGGCGCTGTTCAATATCATGGCGCAAGTGGCGCATCCGCTGACCGAGCAGGAGATCCAGGCGCTGGCCAGCTATCTGCAAGGCCTGCATGATCGTGCCGACGACGCGGCAGCGGCGCAGCCACCTGCAGGAGCGCCTGCACGTTCGTGATCTGATTCCTGCCGTCGCCACGCCGCTTCACGACGCCGGTCCCGCGACCGGCGTCGTCGTTTACCGCTCTCCCCTCGCCCCCACGGAGCCCGCATGAAATTGCTTTCCCGTCTGCCCCTGCTGTTGATGTTCCTGTTGCCGCTGGTGGCCTGCGCCGCCGACAAGAAAGCCGCGCCGGTCGAAGGCGAGGACTACACCCTGATCGACGGCGGCCAGCCGTACGCCCCGCTGGCCGGCAAGGTCGAAGTGACCGAAGTCTTCGGCTACACCTGCCCGCATTGCGCACATTTCGAACCAGTGCTGGAAGCCTGGGTGGCCAAGCAGCCGGCATACGTACGCTTCACCCCGGTACCGGCCGCCTTCGGTGGCTTCTGGGACGCGTTTGCGCGCGCCTACTTCGCCGCCGACATCCTGGGCGTGGCCAAGCGCAGCCATCGCGCCATGTTCGACGCCATCCATGAAAAGCAGACCGTGCCCACCCAGAACGTGGCGCCCGAAGAACTGGCCGCGTTCTATGCCGGTTACGGAATCCCGCAGCAGCGCTTCATCGAGACCTACAAGAGCGAGGCGGTGGAGGCAAAGCTCAAGGCCGCGCGCGAGTTCGCGCTGCGCAGCAAGATTCCCGGCACGCCGGCCATCATCGTCAACGGCCGCTACCTGATCGGCGCACGCAATTACCCGGACATGTTGCGCATTGCCGACTACCTGATCGCCCGCGAGCACGCCGCGCCGGCCAAGCGCTGAACCGCATAACCGCCAGCGACGGCCGCGCGTGGCATCATGCGCCCCGCGGCCGTCCGGCCCTTTTCTCGCCCCACGCTGGAGATCCAATCCGATGAAGACACGCTTCGCCCTGACGCTGATGGCGCTGTTGCCGATCCTGGTCGCCTGCAAGGCGCAGGACGGTTCGTCCGACACCGCACCTGCCGCCACCACCCCAGCTGCCGAAACGGCGCCCGCGCCTGCTGCCGCTACCCCGGCCGCAGACCCGGCCGCTCCGCCTGCAGTCGGCGAAAGCGCCACCACTCCGCCGCCCGCCGCGCCCAGCGCTGCCCCGCGTGCACCCAATGGCCCCGAGCCGGTCGCCGGCACCGATTATCTGGACATCGACGCTGGCCAGCCCTACCAGCAGGCCGCCGGCAAGATCGAAGTGGCCGAAGTCTTCGGCTACGTCTGCCCTGCCTGCAACGCGTTCCAGCCGCTGATCGGGCCGTGGAAGGCCGGTTTGCCGTCGGACGTGCATTTTGTCTATGTGCCGGCCATGTTCGGTGGCACCTGGGATGACTACGGCCGCGCCTTCTATGCCGCCGAAACCCTGGGCGTGCAGGAAAAGACCCACGAAGCCTTGTACAAGGCCATCCACGTCGACCAGACCCTCAAGGGCGAGCGCGGCAAGGATTCGGTGCAGGACATCGCCGCGTTCTATGCCAAGTACGGCGTGGACCAGAAGACCTTCATCGACACCATGAGCAGCTTCGGCGTCTCGGCCAAGACCAACCGCGCCAAGCAGTTCGCCACCCGCAGCAAGATCACCGGCACTCCGTCGCTGATCATCAACGGCAAGTACCTGATCAAGGGCCAGAGCTTCCCGGACATGCTGCGCATTGCCGATCACCTGATCGCGCGCGAACGCGCCACGCTGGCCAAGTGAGTCGCGCGAACGCAACGTCGTGAACGCTTCGGACTCGCGCACCCTGCGGGTGCTGACCGCCAATATCCAGGCCGGTTCCAGCACCCGCCGTTACAGCGACTATGTGACGCGTAGCTGGTCGCACGCGTTGCCGCTGGGCAGCAAGCGCACCAGCCTGGACAGCATCGCCAAGCTGGTCGGCGAACGCGACATCGTCGGCCTGCAGGAGGCAGACCCCGGCAGCCTGCGCTCGGGTTTCACCAACCAGACCCACTATCTGGCCGAGCGCGCCGGTTTCGATTACTGGAGCCACCAACCCAACCGCCGCATGGGCGGGGTGGCCTCCAGCGCCAACGGTTTGTTGAGCAAGCTGGAACCGGTGGAAGTGCAGGACCACGCCCTGCCCGGCCGCATCGGCGGGCGCGGCATCCTGCTGGCGAAATTCGGTGAGGGCCGCGATGGCCTGGCCGTGGCGGTGGCGCATCTGTCGCTGGGCGCCAATTCGCGTATGGCGCAGTTGGCCTTCATCGCCGAACTGTTGTCCGACCATCCCAACGCGATGTTGATGGGCGATTTCAATTGCATGGCCGATCGCCCGGAGATGCAGTCGCTCTATCGCCATACCCGTCTGCAACCGCCCAGTTGCGAGGTGCACACCTTTCCCAGCTGGCGTCCGGACCGGGCGATCGACCACATCCTGGTCAGCGACAGCCTGGTGATCGAACATACCGAAGCCATTCCGGCCGCGTTTTCAGATCACCTGGCGGTGGGCATGGATATCCGCGTGCCAAGGCAACTGCTGCGTTAAGAGCAGCCAACACAACGACTGCGCAGCCGCCAGGCGGGCGCGGCCGGTGCTCGGAATCGGCGCGTGCCGCTCGTACACTCCGGTTCTGAGCACACCGCCCACGCCCACCTAACGACTGCTCGCCACGCTGTGTTGGCCGCTCCAAACAACCGGAAAAGTGACGACGGGTTCGCATTGGCGAACTCGACCGCTGACACCCCCTCGACACCGCCTGTGCGATAACGCAGGCGGTTTTTCGTTGGGAGCACAACACGTGATACGCAGCGTATGAGTGCGTTGCCATGAGTGCGACAGCGCCGCACACCTTGCCGGTACGCACCCTGCGCCCGGTGTTCGTGCTGGCTGCCACGGTCGTGTGCACGTTTGCCTTGCTGGTGTCGTTGTTTCCGCTGGAATCGGGGCGTGTGCTGCTGGATGCGCAGACCTGGGCGTCGCGCAATGTCGGCTGGTATTACCTGCTGGCGATGACGCTGTATCTGGTGTTCGTGCTGGCCACGGCCCTGTCCAGCTACGGCAACATCAAGCTCGGCGCCGATCACGACGAGCCGGAATTCAGTTATCTCTCCTGGGCCGGCATGCTGTTCGCCGCCGGCATCAGCATCACGCTGTTCTTCTTCTGCGTCTCCGAGCCGCTCACGCATTATCTGCAACCGCCCCAGGGCGGTACCGGCAGTGGCGAGGCGTCCGCGAGACAGGCGATGCAGGTGCTGTTCCTGCATTGGGGCCTGCATGGATGGGGAGTGTTCGCACTGGCCGCCATGGCGCTGGCGTATTTCGCCTTCCGCCATAACCTGCCGCTGGCGTTACGCTCGGCGTTGTACCCGCTGATCGGCAAACGCATCAACGGGCCGATCGGCTATACCGTGGATGCGTTGGGCATCGTGGCCACCGTGTTCGGCCTGGGCGCGGACATGGGCTTTGGCGTGCTGCATCTCAACGCCGGCCTGAGTACCTTGATGGACGTGCCGCATACGCACTGGGTGCAGGTGGCGCTGATCGTGGCGATGATGGGCGCGGCCATCGTGGTGGCGGTGTCCGGCGTCGAAAAAGGCGTGCGCTGGATGTCGGACATCAACATGCTGCTGGCCATTGCGCTGCTGTTGTTCATGCTGTTCGCCGGCCCGACGCAGTACCTGCTCAATGCGCTGATGCAAAACCTGGGCGACTACCTGGGCAGCGTGGTCAACAAGAGTTTCGACGTGTATGCCTACGGTGGCCGCGCCGATTGGCTGGGCAACTGGACGGTGTTTTATTGGGCCTGGTGGATCGGCTGGGCGCCGTTCGTCGGGCTGTTCATCGCGCGCATCTCGCGCGGCCGCACCATTCGCGAATTCGTGTTGGGGGTATTGCTGATCCCGCTCGGGTTTACCCTGGCGTGGCTGTCGATCTTCGGCAACAGCGCGCTGGATCAGCTGCTGCATCACGGCCAGGCAGCATGGGCGCAGCAGGCCATCGATGCACCGCAGACGGTGTTGTATTCCCTGCTGCAGAGTTACCCCTGGAGCCGCACGGTGATCACGGTCACGGTGGCGATCAGTTTCGTGTTCTTCGTGACCTCCGCCGATTCCGGCACGGTGGTGTTGTCCACGCTCTCCTCCCACGGCGGCGAACCGCACGACGATGGCCCGCGCTGGCTGCGCGTGTTCTGGGGCGTGCTCACTGCCGTGGTCACGGCAGGCTTGTTGCTGGCCGGCAGCATGGAAGCCCTGAAATCGGCGGTGGTGCTGGCGTCGCTGCCATTCTCTGCAGTGCTGCTGCTGATGGCCTGGGGCCTGTCACGCGCCCTCAGCGAAGAATCGCAGCGCAAACGCGCGCAGCTTTACAGCCCCAGCCCGTTGATCGGGCAATCGCGTCATCACGGCGGCTGGCGCCAGCGGTTGGGCCAGGCGATGCACTTCCCGGCGCGCGATGAGGTGTATCGCTTCATGCACGACCAGGTGCGCCCGGCCATCGAAGCGGTCACCGCACAGCTGCAGGAGGAAGGCTGGAAGGTCAGCAGCCGCATCGACGACGGCGACATGGAAATCAGCGTCGATCATGGCGAACAGCAGGGTTTCCGCTATCAAATCGTGATGCGCGGCTATCTGACCCCGTCGTTTGCCGCGCAGCGCTTCCGCAACCAGCGCTACTACCGCGCCGAGGTCTACCTGTACGAAGGCAGCCAGGACTACGACCTGGTGGGCTACAGCCGCGAACAGATCATCAACGACATCATCGATCAATACGAACGTCACCTGCAGTTTCTGCACCTCACCCGCTGAAGGTGCGTCGCTGCGGCGACCGTCCCACAGGAGGTTTGTCATGCCACGTTTTTCCGACCAGTTGCTGTATATCGGCGGCCGTTATGTTCCCGCTCGCGGCGGCCACACGTTCGAAGTGGTCAACCCCGCCACCGGTGAAGTGCTGGCCAACGTGCACAATGCCGGTGCCGACGATCTGGATGCCGCGGTCGATAGCGCGCAGGCAGGCCAGCGACAATGGGCGGCCCTGACGACGGTGGAGCGCTCGCGCATTTTGCTGCGTGCGGTGGCGTTGCTGCGCGAGCGCAACGATGCGCTGGCGGAATTGGAAACGCTCAACACCGGCAAGCCGCTGAGCGAGACCCGCAGCGTCGATGTGGTCACCGGAGCCGACGTGCTGGAGTATTACGCTGGCGTTGCGCAGGCGCTGCAGGGTGCGCAGGTGCCCTTGCGCGAAGGCAGCTTTTTCTACACGCGCCACGAACCGCTGGGCGTTGTGGGTGCAATCGGCGCGTGGAATTACCCCATCCAGATCGCGCTGTGGAAAGCCGCGCCCGCCCTGGCCGCCGGTAACGCGATGATCTTCAAACCCAGCGAAGTCACCCCGCTCACCGCGCTGAAACTGGCCGAAATCTTTACCGAGGCCGGCCTGCCCGATGGCGTGTTCAATGTGTTGCCCGGCGATGGCGCCAGCGTGGGCACGGCGCTCACCGAGCATCCGCAGATCGAAAAGATCAGCTTCACCGGCGGCACCGCCACCGGCCGCAAGGTGATGGCCAGCGCATCGAGTTCGTCGCTGAAGGAGGTGACCATGGAACTGGGCGGCAAGTCGCCGCTGATCGTCTGCGCCGATGCCGACCTGGACCTGGCGGCCGACATCGCCATGATGGCCAACTTCTACAGCTCCGGGCAGGTGTGCACCAACGGTACCCGCGTGTTCGTGCCGCGCGCCTTGCGTCATGCATTCGAAGCGCGTCTGCTGGCCCGCGTGCAACGGATCCATATCGGCGACCCGCTCGATGAGCGCACCACCTTCGGTCCGCTGGTCAGCGCCGCGCATATGCAGCGCGTGCTGGAGCATATCGAACAGGGCAAGGCCGAAGGCGCACGTCTGCTGTGCGGCGGCGAGCGCCTGCAAGACGGCGCACTGGCGCAGGGCTATTACGTGGCGCCGACCATCTTCAGCGATTGCACCGATGTAATGACCATCGTGCGCGAGGAAATCTTCGGGCCGGTCCTGAGCCTGCTCACCTACGACGACGAAGACGAAGCGGTGACGCGCGCCAACGCCACCACGTATGGGCTGGCTGCAGGCGTGGTCACGCCGGATCTGGCGCGTGCACATCGGCTGATCCATCGCCTGGAAGCGGGCATCTGCTGGGTCAACACCTGGGGCGAATCGCCGGCACCGATGCCGGTGGGCGGCTACAAGCAGTCGGGCGTGGGGCGCGAAAACGGCCTGGCGACCTTGCAGGCCTACACGCGCACCAAATCGGTCCAGATCGAACTGGAACGTTACGCGTCGGTGTTCTGAGGGCAGAGAGCCAGCGCACGCAAGCGTGGTGGCAATAACGCGCCGCTATCGCTCCCCGGGAGCACGCTTGCGTCTGTGCCGTATGCCTTGACCGCCACCGCACCGTTATCGCATCAGGAGAACACCATGCAACGCGAATACGACTACATCATCATCGGCGCCGGCTCGGCAGGCAACGTGCTGGCGGCACGCCTGACCGAAGATCCCGGCGTGACCGTGCTGCTGCTCGAAGCGGGCGGGCCGGATTACCGCCTGGATTTCCGCACGCAGATGCCGGCAGCACTGGCCTTTCCGTTGCAGGGACGTCGCTACAACTGGGCCTATGAAACCGAGCCGGAACCCTACATGGACAACCGGCGCATGGAATGCGGTCGCGGCAAGGGCCTGGGCGGTTCGTCGCTGATCAACGGCATGTGCTACATCCGCGGCAATGCACTGGACTTCGATCATTGGGCCAAGCGCCCCGGCCTGGAGGACTGGAGCTACCGCGATGTCCTGCCGTACTTCCGCAAGGCAGAGACGCGCGACATCGGCGCCAACGATTACCACGGCGGCGACGGCCCGGTGAGCGTGGCAACGCCGAAGAACGACAACAACGTGTTGTTCCATGCCATGGTCGAGGCAGGCGTACAGGCAGGCTACCCGCGTACCGACGATCTCAATGGCTACCAGCAGGAAGGCTTCGGACCGATGGACCGCACGGTGACGCCACGCGGGCGCCGCGCCAGCACCGCGCGCGGTTACCTGGACATGGCCAAGCCGCGCGACGGCCTGCATATCGTCACCCACGCCACCACCGACCGCATTTTGTTTGCAGGCAAGCGTGCCATCGGCGTGCATTACCTGGTGGGCAACAGCAGCGAAGGAATCGATGCGCATGCACGCCGCGAAGTACTGGTGTGCGCGGGTGCGATCGCCTCGCCGCAGCTGCTGCAACGCTCCGGCGTAGGCGCACCCGATCTGCTGCGCGCACTGGATGTGCAACTGGTGCACGACCTGCCCGGCGTCGGCCAGAACCTGCAGGACCACCTGGAGGTGTATATCCAGTACGCATGCACCAAGCCGGTGTCCTTGTATCCGGCATTGCAGTGGTGGAACCAGCCTGCGATCGGCGCGGAATGGTTATTCGCCGGTACCGGCACCGGCGCCAGCAATCAGTTCGAAGCCGGCGGCTTCATCCGCACGCGCGAGGAATTCGACTGGCCCAACATCCAGTACCACTTCCTTCCGGTGGCCATCAATTACAACGGCAGCAATGCCGTCAAGGAGCACGGCTTCCAAGCGCACGTCGGCTCGATGCGCACACCCAGCCGCGGGCGTGTGCACGCCAAATCGCGCGACCCGCGCCAGCATCCTTCGATCCTGTTCAACTACCAATCCACCGACCAGGACTGGCAGGAATTCCGCGACGCGATCCGCATCACCCGCGAGATCATCGCGCAACCGGCGCTAGACCCCTACCGCGGCCGCGAGATCAGCCCCAGTGCGGACTGCAAGACCGATGCGGAGCTGGACGCATTCGTCCGCTCTCGCGCTGAAACCGCCTATCACCCCTCCTGCTCCTGCGCGATGGGCACCGACGACATGGCGGTGGTGGACGGCCAGGGCCGCGTGCACGGCATGGAGGGCCTGCGCGTGATCGATGCCTCGATCATGCCGCGCATCATCACCGGCAACCTCAACGCCACCACCATCATGATTGCCGAGAAAATCGCCGACCGCATGCGCGGTCGCCCCCCATTGCCGCGCAGCACCGCCGATTACTACATCGCTGGCGATGCACCTGTGCGCGGGTGACCTTTTCTCCGGGTCGAGCGTGCGGTGCCCTAACCCTTCTTGCATGTACCGTGAACCCTTCCATGAGCGCGTTGGCGGCGTCCTCGCCGCCGGTGGTCCCGCAAGCAGCCGGGAAAACGCACAGACAGGCGCATGATTGCTCGGGCATCATGCGCTGATGAAGATCTATCTCGTTGGCGGCGCAGTCCGCGATGCATTGCTTGAGCAGCCGGCTGGCGACCGCGACTGGGTGGTGGTTGGCGCCGATCAGGCGCAGATGGAAGCGCAGGGGTTCAAGCCGGTCGGCAAGGATTTCCCGGTGTTCCTGCACCCGCGCAGTGGCGAGGAATACGCACTGGCGCGTACCGAGCGCAAATCCGGCCGCGGATATCGCGGCTTCGTGGTGGACGCCGACCCATCGGTGACCCTGGAAGAAGACCTGCTACGCCGCGACTTCACCATCAACGCGATCGCGCGCGATGAGGAGACGGGTGAATTGTTCGACCCGTACAACGGTGCGCGTGATCTGCAGGCGCGCGTCTTACGGCATGTCGGTCCGGCGTTTGTCGAAGATCCTGTGCGCGTGTTGCGTGCCGCACGCTTCATGGCGCGGCTGGCACCGCTGGGCTTCACGCTCGCTGCCGACACTGCGGCTTTGATGCGGGAGATGGCCGCCAGCGGCGAACTCGATAGCCTGGTGCCGGAGCGCGTGTGGCAGGAGCTGCGGCGCGCATTGAGCTGCGCGCAGCCCTCGGCGTTCCTGCGCACGCTGCACGATGCCGATGCGCTGCGGGTCATCCTGCCGGAAGTCGATGCGCTGTACGGCGTGCCGCAGCGCGCCGAATTCCATCCGGAGGTCGACACGGGCATTCACCAGGAAATGGTCAGCGATATGGCGGCACGTCTCGCGCCCGGCGATGCGCTGGTGGGCTTTGCCGCACTGACCCACGATCTGGGCAAGGCACTCACACCACCTGAGGAATGGCCGCGCCACGTCATGCACGAACAACGCGGCGTGGCGCCATTGCAGGCGCTGTGCGAGCGGCTCAAGGTGCCGCAGGACTTTCGGCAACTTGCCATCATCGCCTGCCGCGAACACTTGAACGTGCATCGCCTGGCCGAGCTGCGCGACCGCACCCTGCACGAGCTGCTAGTGCGCTGCGATGCGTTTCGCCGCCCGGAGCGTATCGCGCAGCTGGCACTGGTCTGCGAAGCCGACAAGCGTGGCCGTCTGGGCAGTGAAGAAGCCGCGTACCCGCAGGGCGAAGCACTCAAACGGCTACATGCCGCCGCACTGGCGATCAATGCGCGGGATCTGGCGGCCGAAGGTCTGCAAGGGCCGCAGATCGGCGAGGCACTGACAAAGGCGCGCATTGCCGCGATTGCGGCAGCGCGACGGATCGGTGCATAGCTGCATGTCGCGCACCTGGGTCCAGGTGCGACGCGATGTGGGGACGCCAGGAAGGACACAATTGCAGCACCCCATGGACCGAAACCTGCCCATTCGATGTCAGTGATGTATTGGAGATCTGATTTACGCCGTTAAGAGCAGCTAACAAAACTACCGCGCAGCCGCCAGGCGGGCGCGGCCGGTGCTCGAATCCTCATGTACCACTCGTACACTGCGGTTCCTGTGCGCCGTCCGCACCCACCTGACGACTGCTCGCGACATTTTGTTAGCCGCTCTAAACCAAGGCGGCTGCATACGAGCAGCCGCCCCCGCCGGGCATCACAGCTTGAAATTCAGGCTCAACATGAAAGAGCGACCGTTCTTGTAGATGTAGTACGGCTGGTTCTTGTTGCCGATGTAGCTGAAATAGGTTTCATCCAGCAGGTTGGTGGCTTCCAGCGCCACGCGCAGCCGCTCGGTGGCCTGGTAGCCGAATGATGCATCTACCTGCGTAAACGCGTCGGTCATCTGCTGCCCGTTGAGCCGGCCAATCTGGGTGAAGTATTCCGAGCGCCAGCCCAGATTCACCCGCGCACTCCACTTGCCTTGCTCGTAGTACGGGCTGATGTTGTAGGCATTGCGCGAGTTGTACGGCAGGCTGTAGTCGCCGTCGGTGTTGGAATCGGAATAGGTGTAGTTGGCCACCACGCCGAAGCCATTGCCGAAATTGTGCTGCAGATTGAGCGCCACACCCCGCACCGTGGCATCGCCGGCGTTGGTGGGCACGGATGTCTGGTAGGTGCTTGAGCCGCCGGTAGCGTTGTTGAAGAACACACGGTCCTGCACGGTGGTGAGGATGTAGTTGGAGATGTCGCGCGAGAAGAATTCGCCACTGAGCAAGCTGCTGTCGGAAAAATACCACTCCAGCGATGCACCGAGGTTGGTCGACTCGTATGGACTCAGTCCTGGGTTCCCCGTCGAGGCCGTCAACGTGGTGTCATCGGTAGCCACGTACGGCGTCATGTTGGTGTAGCGCGGCCGCGCGATCACTTTGGAGGCGGCAAACCGCAGCATCAGGTCGTCGCGCAGGTCGTAGGCAATGTTGAACGAAGGCAGCCATTTGCCGTAGCTGCTGAGAAAGTTGACCGGTGTGTAGCCGCCACCCGGCGCATAGCTGTAGCCATCGGTGGAATCGCGTGAGTGCACATAGCGCACGCCGATGTTGCCGCGATACCGCTCGCCGGAGAAATTGCCTTGCAGGAACCACGCACGGTTCTGCTCCTGGATGCTGTAGTTGCCCGCATAGCTGATGGGCAACCCATCATTGCCTTCCAATCCGCCGATATACCGACCGATCGCACCGCTGTTGATGGTCGACCAGCGTTGCATGTCGGTGCTGGTCGACAGCCCGTCCAGATAGCCCGACGGTGTGGTACCCGGCGAGAATGCCGCCAGCGTGCTGCCATCGTTCGGGGTCCAGGTACGGCTATAGGACGATTGCCCGGTGGCGTGATTGGTGAGCTTGATGCCGGTGAGGATTTGGGTGAATGGCCCCCACTCCACCGCATGATCAAAATCCAGCTGCAGATAGCGCTCCTTGTCGTATTGCGGGCTATGGCTGGCCGAGGCGTTGTTGAGCTGCATCGCCGCCGCATTGGTGGGGTCGATGCTGTAGTCCATCGCGGTCCGGCGCCCGTCGATGGCGTAGCTGTAGCCAGCCAGATTGCGGAACTGGATGCCGTAGATGCGCTCGGCGCCGCCTTGCGAACTGGTATAGCCCACCTGGCTGGAGGCGTTCCAACCATCGCCATGCCAATCGGTGCGCAGGTGGATGCTACCGGTACTGACCTGGCTATTGCGCAGATAGCCGTCGAGATAGGTGTTGGACTGATCCCCGAACGTACCCGAAGTGGCGATACCGTTTTCGAAGCCCAAGGCCTGCGCATCGCCCGGCGTCGAGCCCCAGTAGCCGTAGCGGCTCTGGTTGTAGTTGTCGAAGCTTTCCTTGACGTACAAACCGGTCAGATTGAGCTCGAAATCGCTGTCCGGCTTCCATTGCAGCGCCGCGCTGACACCGTCGCGCTTGCGCGTCTGCTGGAACAACGCCGTGTTGATCGACGTCGGAAACACGCCGGTGTTGTTGCCGACCACACCGGGCGGAAACCCGGCGCCCTGCACATTGTCGTAGCCGAAAATTTCCACGCCGTCGCGGCGCAGAACGCGCTGCGAATGCATCACCGAGGCAAGCACGCCCAACGTTTGGTCCTGATTCTTCCAGCTATACAGCGCCGATGCGTTCGGCTTGCCTTCGTCGGAACGATCGTTGTAGCCATAACTCACGGTGCCGGTGAGCGTATTGCGATCCAGATCGAGCGGTTTGCGCGTATGCACGATCACGGTGCCGCCGATGGAGCCCTCGTCGATGCGCGCTTCGGGCGTCTTATAGACCTCCATCAGGCCGACCACTTCCGGCGCCAGCGTGCTGTAGTTGAACGAGCGGCTGTCCGGGTCGTTGGGGTCGCCGCCCCAGCTGGTCGACGCAATGGTCTGGCCATTGAGCAGCACGCGATTGAGCGCCGGGTCGGTTCCCAGGATGCTGACCTTTTCGCCCTCGCCGAACTGCCTGTCCACGGTGATGCCGGACAACCGCGACAGCGATTCGGCAACATTGGTATCGGGAAACTTGCCGATATCCTCGGCGCTGATCGCATCGACGATCGCATCGGCGTTGCGTTTGACGTTGAGCGCCTTGCCCAGGCTGGCCTGGTAACCCACCACCTTGATTTCGTCCAGGGTGGAGACCGAGGGACTGGTTTGTGGTGGTGTCTGTTGCTGCGCGGGTGCGGGCTGCTCCTGCGCAAATGCGGGAAGGCTTGCGACGCAGGCCAGGCTGGCGCCACCCATGAGCAGGCGCCTGACAGCAGCGCTCAACGATGAGCGGCGCAGTGGGTTGACGAACGCAGATACCGGAACGCAAGGGGATGACGCGAACAGACGGGAAAGCAGCATTGCGTGGACCTCATCACTGATGTCGGATGGCAACCGCCTGGTTGCACAACGGCGCGCGACGCGCGTGCCATGCCCGTGATCCGTCCCCTGTGCCGGATACGAACAACTGCCCGCATTGCATGACCACATGCGGGTAAACGCCGGACCGCTGGAACAACGGCCGGTTGTCGTCTTCTCAAACGTGGAGCAGACGTTTCTTCGCTGAGAACGTTACCAGCGAAGGTGCCTTCGGTGGGTTGCAGTGTCAACCCGCTGCTGCATACGTCTATTTTTATGCGCTAAACACCGGCTTCCCTGCAGATATCGGGATGATGGCGTGATCGCTGTCTCACTACCCTTGGCGTCGATGCAGACCAGTGCGCCTTACGGCCTGTTCGCACAAGGCCGCACCACCCAAATGTTGCGACGCAAAGCGTCTGCGCACGCGAACGGAGACGATGAGAAAACTTGCGCAGCATGGAACGCTGCGCTGTCGTCGGAAAGCCGATCGCCAGCTGCACGCGTGTCGGGTCAGACGACAGCCTGCCCACCGTAGGACTGGTTTCATCGCTGCCGCGGGCGTGCACGGTGCCAGCGTCCGGCGCAGTTCCCTTAGCCGGGCAACAGCACTTGCACCTCATGTGCTGGCGGCAACGAGCGCGTTTGTCAGGCGAGCAAGGCGAAGCATGCGGCATGCGCCGATTCAATGCGCATTGGCCGCTGCACGCCCCTGCATTTCAAGGATCAAACACAACACGCGCGCCGCATCACGCAATGCGGCGCGCACGATGCGTAGATTGACCAAGTCGTGTTGTCAGCGGCACCTAATCGCGCTGCCCAGCCACCCACGTGCTCAACACCTGCACATCGTCATCCACCAGTACCAGGTCGGCTTGGTAGCCAGGTGCGATGCGTCCCAGGCGTTCGCCCAGGCCAATGCATTGCGCGGGATAGGTGGAAGCCATGCGCGCAGCTTCGGCCAGGTCCACACCCAGCCAGCGCACGCTGTTGCGCACCGCTGTGGCCATGTCCAATGCAGAGCCGGCGAGCGCGCCGTCGGCGTTGCGTACCACGCCGTCCACGGCGGTGATGGTTTCGCCGTAGAGATCGAAGCTGGCGCTGTCGCTGCCGACCATCGGCATGGCGTCGGTGACCAGCAGCAATTTACCGCGTGGCTTGGCCGCCAGCGCCACGCGCAGGCTGGCCGGATGCACGTGCACGCCGTCGACGATGACGCCGCACCACACGTTGGGGTCTTCCAGCGCTGCGCCGACTGCATTGGGTTCGCGGCCAGCGAGCTGGGACATCGCGTTGTACACGTGCGTGAAGCCGCTGACGCCGGCGGCAATGCCCTCGCACGCCTGCTCGTAGGTGGCCGCAGTGTGGCCGGCGAACACGATCGCGCCACCGGCAACGAAGGCACGAATATCGTCCAGCGGCACGCGCTCGGGTGCGAGCGTGATCAGGGTGACGCCGTTGTCCAATGAGGTATCGACGGCAATCTCGTGCGCGTCCGGCACGCGGAATTTGCCTGCGTCGTGCGTGCCCTTACGCGCAGGACTCAGGTACGGGCCCTCCAGATGGATGCCGAGCACTCCGGGCACGCCTTGTGCGATGGCCTGGCGCGTGGCATCGATCGCCTCGGCCATTACCTGCGCGGTATCGCTGATCAAGGTCGGCAGCATGCCGGTGGTACCGAAGCGGCGATGTGCGGCCGCAATGGTGGCCAGCGCCTGCGGGTCGCGTGCGTTGTTGAACAACACGCCGCCGCCGCCGTTGACCTGGATGTCGATAAAGCCCGGCAACAAGGTGGCGCCGCCCAGATCCACGCGCGTGTGCGCCTGCGCAACGCGCGCATCGTCGGCCGGCACGATCGCCTGGATCTGCGTGCCAGCCAGTACCACGACCAGGCCGTCCTGCAATCCGTTGTCGGTGAGCACGCGTGCATTGCACAGTGCCTGAGTCGCGAGAGCGTGCATGATCAGACGGTTTCCGTGACCTTGTTCAGATGCGGCGGAAGATCGGGATTGTTGCCGCGCTGCAGCGCCAGCGCATTGATCGCGCGATAGAAGCTCTGCACGGTCAGCAGCGGCGCGCAAGCCGGGTGCGCGGCCTCTGCCAGCGGCAGATCGCCACCGGGCGCGGCCAGCCACACCTGCGCGCCACGCGCGCGGAATTCTTCGGCCAGTGCGCGGGTGCCGGCACCGGTTTCGTCGGGCTGTGCGAAGACCAGCACCGGGAAGCCCGGCCCCACCAGGGCCATCGGCCCGTGCTTGACCTCGGCCGAACTGTAGGCTTCGGCGTGCAGGCCGCAGGTTTCCTTGAACTTCAATGCTGCTTCCTGCGCTGCGCCCAGGCCCAGGCCGCGGCCGAGCACGAACAGGTTGTGCGCAGGCACCAGGCCGGCGGTGAGCGCCGACCAATCGGCCTGCCACGCGCTGCGCAACTGTTGCGGCAATGCGTCGAGCGCGGCAAGCAGGGCCGGGTCGTTTTTCCACACCGCGACCAGATGCAGGACCGCGGCCAGCGAGGCAAGATAACTCTTGGTGGCGGCCACACTCTTTTCCGGGCCTGCGCCCAGCGGAATCACCACCTCTGCCAGTTGCGCCAGCGGCGAATCTTCCACGTTGACCAGTGCGACCACGCGCGCGCCGGCCGCCTTGGCCGCTTCGGCATTGCGCAGCAGGTCCGGGCTCTTGCCCGATTGCGAAATCACGATGTACAGCGCGCCACGCAGCTGCAGCGGCGCTGCATAGACCGAGCCCACCGATGGCGACGCAGATGCGGTGACGATGCCGAGCTGGGTTTCGAACAGGTACTTGGCATAGGTGGCCGCATGATCGGAGCTACCGCGCGCGCAGGTCACCACGAACGGCGGCGGCGTCTGGCGCAGCGACTGCGCGAGCGCGGCGATGGTGTCGGCATTACGCGCGAACTGTGCAGCCACCACATCGGCGGTCTGCGCCGCTTCGCGGAACATCAAGGTCTCGGTTTCGGAGGGAAGGCTCATCGTGGCTCAGGCAGATTCAGGAGGAAGGGGTTTGCCGGTGGACGCGGGCGCCGGCGCGGTGGAGCCGCGCACCACCAACTGCGGCACGAAACCACGGCTCTGCAATTGCGCCGGTTGGTCGTCGTAGGCGTCGCTGCGCAGCTGGCTGATCAACAAGCGTGCGGCGTGCCGCGCGATGTCATCGGTGGCCTGTTTGGCGGTGGTCAATGCCGGCCACGACTGGCGCGAGAACGGGCTGTCTTCGAAACCGGCGATCGACAATTGATACGGCACGTTCATGCCGGTGGACTTGGCTGCGGCCAGCACGCCTGCAGCGATCTCGTCGTTACTGCCGAAAATGGCGGTGGGCGGTTCGCGCAGCGACAACAGCCGGCGTGCGCCGCGGAAGCCATCGTCGAAGGTGTAGTCGCCGGGAATCACCAGGTGCTTGTCCAGGCTGATGCCGTAATCCTTCAATGCCGCTTCATAGCCGGCGTAACGCTCGCCGCTGGAGCGATGTTGCGGGCCGCCCCACAGGAAGCCGATGCGTTGATGGCCGAGCTGGATCAGGTGCTCGGTGATTTCATAGGCGGCATCGCGGTCGTCGATGTACACGCACGGGCCGTCGCCGGGGTCGTCGGTGGAGGCGATGATGCGCACGCTCTTGATGCCGCGCGCGGCCAGACCGGCCAGCAATTCCGGGCGTTCGGACATCGGCGCGGTCAACACCACCCCGGCCAGGCGCGAGCGCTGCACCCATTCGGCCAGTTCTTCGGCCAGCAACGGCGAGGTGGAATCGCAGGGATGGATCTGCAGGCCAAAGCCGGTTTCCCGGCACGCGGCCAGCACGCCGTTCTGGATGCCGATGATGTGGTACGGGTTGGGGTTGTCGTACACCAGGCCGATCACGAACGGCGTGCCGCTGCGCAGATTGCGCGCGGACGGGTCGGGTTCGTAATCCAGGTCGGCGATGGCGCGCAGCACGCGCGCGCGCGTGGCCTGCATCACCGACGGCTCGTTGTTGATCACCCGCGACACGGTCTTCAACGAGACCTTGGCGCGTTCGGCGACATCTTTGATGGTGGGCCTGCGCATGGAGGTACCTTGTCCGTCGGAACGCATCATGCCGCCGCGATCACTTGGCCTGGGCCGGCAGGCCCACGCGATGACCGCGCAGCGAATAGAACAGAATGTACAGATAGCACGGCACCATCAGCGCAGCGAACACGACCTGGAAGTCGTAATGCTGCTTGAGGATGGCGAACAGCTGCGGAATGATCGCGCCGCCGGCTATGCCCATCACCAGCAGTGCCGAGCCGATTTCGGTGAACCGGCCCAGTCCGCGAATGGCCAGCGGAAAGATCGCCGGCCACATCATGGCGTTGGCAAAGCCAAGCGCGGCGACGAAGCCCACCGACACGTAGTTGTGGGTGAACAAGGCACCGAGCGAGAACAGCACGCCCAGCACCGCCGACACGCTCAGGTAACGCGCCTGCGAGATCACGCGCGGAATCAGTACCAGGCCGGCGATGTAGCCCAGCAACATCGCGCCCAATGTGTAGGAGGTGAAGATCTTGGTGCTGTCCAACGGGAGATTGAAGCCGTGCCCGTAGGTGCCGATGGCATCGCCGGCCATCACTTCCACGCCCACATAGACGAACAGGCACAGCACGCCCAGCCACAGGTGCGGGAACTGGAAGATGCTGGATTTCTGCACGCCACCGGTCGCGCCCGGCGTGGCGTTGGCCTCGGAGGGCTTGAGCTCGGGCAATGGCGAGAACAGCACGCCGATGGCCAGCAGCAGCAGGACGCCGGACATCACCAGATATGGCGCGTGAATCTTGGCGGCGAAGGCGGTGAGCAAGGCTTCCTTGGTCGCCGCATCGGCGCTGGCCACCTGAGCGGACAGGTCGCCGATACCGTGCAGCACCAGCGAGCCGATCAGGATCGGCGCCAGGATGCCGGCGATCTTGTTGCAGATGCCCATCAAGGCAATGCGGCGCGCGGCACTTTCGATCGGCCCGAGAATGCTGATGTACGGGTTGATCGCCGTCTGCAGCAAGGCCAGGCCGCTGCCGATGACAAACAAGCCGCCGAGTGCGCCCGGATACCAGCGCTGCGTGGCGAACTGGCCGAAGCCTGCTGCGCCCACGGCCATCACCACCAGGCTCAGCGCCAGGCCTTTCTTCATGCCGGTGCGCTTGAGAATCCACGACGAGGGCAGCGCCAGGAAGAAGTACGACAGGTAGAACACCATCAGCACCAGGAACGCATTGACCTCGTTGAGGTCGAACGCCAGCCGCACGAAGGTGATCAGCGGCCCGTTGATCCAGGTGAAAAAGCCGATGATGAAAAACAGCACGCCGACGATGGCGATCGAGACAACGGGATTTGCGGGCCTGGCAGTAGTCATGGATCGGCTGGCTCTGAAGTTGTCGTGGGGGAGGCCGTTGGCGTCAGCGGCGCAGTTCGGCGACGAAATCGTAGAAATCGTTATGGCAATAGGTGTCGGTCAATTCGATCGCGCTGCCGTCGCGGGCGTAGCCCACGCGCACCACGTGCAGGATCGCCTCGCCGGTTTTCATGCGCAGATGCTCGGCCAGCCGCGCGGGCAGATTGATGGCGCGGAAGTACTGCAGCGCGCGCACCACCGGCGTGCCCTGGGCATCGAGATAGCTGTAGAGCGAATCGCCGATCTGCTGCGGGTCGGTGACGATGCGCTGCGGCAACACCGCGTGCTCATAGGCCATCACGCGGTCGTCGGCGCTGCGCAGACGCGTCAGCGAGGCCACCGCCGCATCCGGCGACAAGCCCAGCCGCAGGATTTCTTCGCCATGCGCCGGGCGCAGCCGCCGTTCCAGCCAGCGCGTCCCGGGTTCATAGCCCTTGATGCGCAGCGTCTCGCTGAAACTGGTCAGGCCGCTGAGCTGATGCTGGATCTGGGTGGTGACAAAGGTGCCGGCGCCCTGCCGGCGCGAGACCAGGCCTTGTTCGACGAGCACATCCACCGCCTGGCGCAGGGTCACCCGCGAAATCTGCAGGCGCTCGCACAGCTGGCGCTCGGCCGGCAGCGCCTCGCCAGCTTTCCACTGCCCGCCACGGATGGCGTCGCTGAGCTTGGCGGCCAATTGCAGATACAGCGGCGTCGGCGCGGAAGCCTCCAGCGCCAGCGCGTCCATCCTGGGGTCGTCGTCCGTCCTGGCATTGGTTCTCGGTTTGGCCACTGCCTGTCCTCCGGACCGACTTGGATTTGTTAGGTCCAATATAGTACCAATTTGCCCAGCGCGCATCAGACCGCGTGCAATCGCGAAAGCGCCGGATCGGCGACGCATCGGGCCGCGGCAGACCGGCTGCACTCCTTCGGCCGCCAAAGTGCAGGCGTGCCGGAGCTGCTATGCAGGTTGCGTGCGCGCTGACGAATGCCGTAACCACTCGCCACCGCGCCATGACGACAGGTTTGTCGACGGATGCCCCGGCGTGTCGCTTAATCGGCCGCGATGGATGCGCCAGCGGCGCCGCGCGCAGGCGCATGGTGCATAAAACCGGCGCTATGGCGCGCAGCCAGTCACATCGCCACTAGCGCAATTGACCGTGGTCGTTGCGCACCATCCCGCGCTCCGGCGTGGCGGCGAAGCCCAGCAATTGCAGGCCGACGCCCAACACCGCGTCCTGCGCCGGATCGACACGCGACTGCAGCTGCCAGCGTCCGTCGGGCCACAGTTGCAGCTGTGCTTCGGCCTGTACGCCGGCGGGCAATGCGGTGTCGGGCAGCAAGGTCAGCACGGCGGTGTGATCCACGCACGCCGGCTGCCCGGACAAGCGCAGCGGCGGCAGACCGGGCAGCTCGCCCGCGCCGCTTGCCAGCACTTGCAGGCTGACCCGCCCATGCGCCTGCACGCAACCGGTGGCATCGAAGAGCAGATCCACCTGCTGCAGCTGCAACGCCAGATCGATCAGCGCCACGCCACCGGGCTGGCGCACCAGCAGTTGGCCCTGTGCATTGCGTATGCCGCGTTGCGCGCCATCCACCAACCGCAGGTGCAGCTGTGTGGACTGCAACTGCACCTGGCGTTCGCCACGCACCAGCGACCAGAGCCGCGGCCGCACCGCCACATCGCCGAAGGCGATGCCTTGCCATTGCACCTGCCGCAACGTGCCGGCCCAGATCGGGCCCTCCACATCCAGCACCGAGAACGGCAGTCCCTCGCGCGGCAGCACCAGGCGCAACGGGACAAATGCCAGCAGCGCGACCCCCACCATCGACACCAAGAGCAAGGCCCAGCGCATGCGTGTCACGGTTCCGATTCCGCAAACCCGCAGCGTACGCGGAGTTGGCCCTGCTCGCGTGCCACGTGCAGTTGGGTCGGCGCCAGGCCGTGCGCCTGTCGCAACCGCTTAAGCCAGCCGAACAGCGTGGCGGCACTGACGGCCTCGATCTGCACCTCCACCCCGCCTGCGGCGCTGCGCTGTTGGGAGGTGATGTTGACGCCGGCATCGCGTGCGCTGCTTGCGATGATCTTGGCCAAGGCCGCTGGTCCCGGTGCGGCGGTGTGTCTGGTCGATGCCGCCTGTGCAGATGCATCGAGCACCAGCTGCGCAGCGTCGGCATAGCGCGCCCAAGCCCGGTCATGCCAGTGCCGCAATGGCATATAAAGCGCATACCAGCCCACGAATGCCGCCAGTGCGGCGCACATCACACCCAGCATGCGCCGCTCACGCGGCGCCCGTGTCTGCCACCAGTACGTGCCGCGTTGCACAGATGTCTTCATCGCAATGGCTCCAGCGCCAACGGTGTCCGCATGCGACCGTCTTCGACCTGGCTGCTGCCGGGATCCACGTGCCAGCCGGCATCCGCAAGCCGCGCCGAGAGCTGCTGCAGGCTGGCGTCATCGGTGTGCAGCAAGGTCGCGCGCAACGGCTGTGCGGCGTTGTAGTCCAGCTGATCCAGTTCTGCCGCTGGAAGGGTATCGACTGCGCCGAACAAGGTGCTCAGTTGCACCGCCAGGCGATCGGTCGCCGTGCCGGCCTGCCGACGCGCCTGCAATGCGGCCGGCACCGCCGCTGCATCGCGCACACCCAACTGCGTGGCGGCGCAGGCCTGCAGGACACGCGCACCGATCTCGTAGCGCAAGGTCTGCGCCAGCAACAGCACCCCTGGCGATAGCAGCAGCAATGCGGCCAACACCGCCAGACGGCGCGGAGCGCGCCGTTGCTCAGCAGCGGCCTTGTTCGCGAACGGGTGCTGCAGGAGATCGATCGGCACGTGGGCAGCATTGCGCGCAAAGCAGGCAATGGACTGCGTCGGGTCGGGCACCGGCGGCACGGCCGGCACACGATCGCCCAACAGCAGACGCGCCGCCTCTGGCTCCAGGCTGCAGGCCAGCTGTGCGCCGCGGATCAGCCATCGGCCGTCCCAGTGCATCACCGCGACCGTCGCATCGGCACCGGGCTCCAGCAGCAGGCAATCCGGCACCACCGCATCGGGAACGAAGCCCAGTTGCGTTGCGCGCGCCAGCCAGTGCTGCATCACCACGCTGTCCACTGCGGCGACCAGGCGCGTGCCATCGGCCTCAGCGCCAGCGGCGATCACCACATGCAAGGCCTGCGCGTCGACAGCCAGATGCTCGGCCAATTGCAGGCGCGCAGCGGCCCGCGATTGCGCAATGCTGCGGCCAGGCAAACTCAACCAGCGCAGATGGACATCCACACCCGGCACCACCAGGAGGTTGCGCGTGGATGGCCCAGGCGGCGTGGCGGCCTGACCCATCGATTGCACTTGCCCCTGCGCATCCACACGCACTGCAGTGGCTTGGGCGGCGGCATCGGCTGGCAGCAACAACAACGTGGTGGTCATTGGTCAGAACTCCATTGGCGCGCGACCAGTCGGACCCGGCCGGCCGTTTCCTGTTGTAGCAACGCTTCCAGCATGACCTGCGCGCCGGCATGGTCGACCTGGCTGTAGAGAGAGAAGTAGCGGGTGCGTAGTTCGAGCTGTTCCAATACCGCATTGGACAGCTCGGCCTGCATCAGCGCCGGCTGGCTGAGAAACATCCTGACATCGCGCCATCCTCCAGCCGGCCGTGCAGCGATAACGCGTCGCGCGGCCGGCAGCTCCAGCGCTCCTCCGGTCAACGCCACCAGCACCGGTGCATCGTCCAGGCGCAGCGTATTGATATTGATCGGCGACAAGCGCCCCTCCGGCAATGCGCAGAGATACGGCTGCAGTTGCGCGATCAATTGCGGCGTGTAACCGGCGATGGCGCGCAGTTCGCTGACGCCTGCCAGCAAGGTTGCACCGGTACGCCGCGGCACGGCGACCTGCAGGTAGCGGTCGTCTTCGGCGCCGTGCACGCCCGGCTGTGTGTCGGAGTCGATCCAGTCCACCAACGCGTCGGTCAGCGCATGTGCCTGTTGCGGGGCGATGCCCAACACCTCGAGCAATGCGCGATATTGGCGTGCTCCCTCATCGCTACGCTGCCATTGTTCGGGCGCACCAACGACCACGCTGTTGAGATTGAAGCAGCCGCCGCGATCGCGCAGGCGCACGCTCACCGCACCGTCGTCCAGCGGAAAGCGGACCGGCTGGTTGTTCCAGCCGCCGTCCAGCGTGGTGCGCAGCGGATCCCGCTGGGACAGCGCCTGCAAGTGCTGCCACGCAACGGCCTCGCTGCCCAGGGCGTACCACTGCGCCTGCGTCATCGCCTGGCCATTGCCGCTGCGGCGCAGACCAAAGCGCAGGTCTTCCAGCACGGCCGCCATCAGCAAGGTCATCACGGCAACCAGCAGCAATACCGTGAGCAAGGCCACGCCGCGTTGCCTGGCAGGTACGTGCAGTGCCATCACGTGCGCCCTTCCGGCAACAGGAACAGTTGGCGCACGCGCCCCCAGTGCTCCAGGTCCAGCTCCAGTGCGACCGCGTCAGGCAATGCTTCAAGCCCGCCGCTCCAGCCATCGCTCCACTGCGCCCGGTAATGGAATGCCACCGCCACCGAACGAACGCCGCGCAACAGTACCTGCGGCGTGCCAGCTGCCGCGCCGTCGAGCGCAGAGCGTGCGCTGCGCTCCAGCCGCCCATCCACGACGCGGTACTCCACGTATTGCAGCGACGCACGCGGTGCCTGGTCCGGATTGCTCCAGCCACGTCGCACAAACCCGAACAAGGGCCCGTACGTTCCGGGCGCACTGGCGACAAATGCACGGCGTGCGGCGCTGCCCTCGCTGTTGCGGGTGCGGCGCACGGCCGCCTGCTGCAGGTCGCTGCGCAGCAGGCCATGGGCCAGTTGAAAGTCGCGAATCTGTTGCAGCCGCGCGCGCACGGCATCGCGCTGGTCGATGCTCTGCCGCATCACCACCACCGCAGCCGCGGCCACCAACGCGAACACCGCCAGGGCCACCAGCAATTCGATCAAGGTGAAGCCACGCGTGCGTTGCTTGCCGATCATTCGGCGCTCCGCAAGACATTCAGACCGGCAACTTCCTGCGCCTGGCCTGCGGGGCGCACGCGCACCTCGATTTGCACCAAACCTGCCGCGCCGGCCGGCCTCGACTGGCGCTGCCACTCCCAGCTGCGCCCGCCGAGCACCACCTGCCCATTCGCCGGCGCGCGGATCGCGGCAGCTGGCGCCAGCGTCGCCTCAATCGCCTGATTTTCCGCCACCACCGCGGCCAACGCGTGCTCCTCCAGCACCACGGCGGTGCGGGTACTCTCGCTGGAAAGGTTCAATAGGCCGACCACCGCTATGCCGAAGATCGCCAGCGCGACGATCAATTCGAGCAGCGAAAATCCACTTGATGCGCGTGCATTAGCGAGATGGCGCATCGACCTGCACCACGCCTGCGGCATCTACCACGATCTGCATCTGTTGCCGGCCATCGCCCAACGCGATGCGCTGCGGTGTGGCCGCACCGGTGGGGTCGAAGCGCACACTTATGTGTCTGCTGTCGGCAGGCAGCTGCGCCTGGATGTCCTGCGGCCAGCGGACCGCGGCAAATGGCGCTAAATCCAAGGCAACCCACTGCTGCTGTGCCTGACGACGGAAACCATAGCCGCCGGCATCAATGCTGACCTCCACCATGCGCAAACTCATGATCGCCTCGTCGCGTGCATGCATCAGCGCGCTGGCCAGGGTGTCGGCATGATCGTGCAGATCGCGCCGCGTATCCGGCAAGGTCATCACCGCCAACGTGCTGGCCAGCGCGGCAATGACCAACACGGCAAGCACCTCGAGCAAGGTGAAGCCACGCGCGCATCGGTTCGCCACGCGCATCGGCATGCGCGATGAACACCGCCTTGGAGGGCCCAGCATTGCAGACACGGCCGTCACTCAGCGCCAGTTGCCGATATCGGCATTGTCGGCATCGCCACCTTCGGTACCGTCTGCGCCAAACGAGTACACGTCAAAGCCGCCATGGCGGCCGGGGCGCCGGTATTGGTATGCATGGCCCCATGGGTCCTCCGGCAACCGGCGGATGTAACCGCCCTGCCGATAGCGCTCCGGCCGCGTCAATCCGACCGGCGGGTTGAGCAAGGCTTGCAGCCCTTGTTCGGTGCTTGGGTAGCTGAGATTGTCCAGGCGATAGGTTTCCAGCGCCTGCTCCAATACCGCCACGTCGGCGCGGGCTTTTTCCACCATCGCGCGATCCTGGCTGGGCATCACATTGATCATCACCACCGTGGCGAGCAGGCCGATGATGACGATGACCACCATCAGTTCGACCAGGGTGAAACCACGGCTGCGTCGATGTGCCGTCAGCGAGCCAAGGCGTGCACGAGGGTGGATGGACTGCATGACGATCTCCATGGATAAGCGGACGCGCTCAACCAAGCGCGAGGGTGTTGAATTGCAGGATGGGCAGCAGGATCGACAACACGATCACCGCCACCACGCCGCCGAGCAGCACGATGATGGCCGGCTCCAACAGGCTCATCGCGGCGGCGGTAAAGGTCTCGAATTCGCGCTCCAGGTAGTCGGCGGCACGCTCCAGCATCGGCGCCAGGCGTCCGCTGTTTTCGCCGCTGGAGGCCATGTACAGCAGCGTTGGCGGAAACACCCCCGCGCGCTTCATGGCCGCGGCCAGGCTGCCGCCTTCGCGGATCGCGGTGACCATGCCGTCGGTGGCCAGACGCAACGCGCGGTTGTCCACGGTGCGTGCGGCAATCATCAGCCCCTCCATCAACGGCAAGCCGCTGTTGACCATGATGGCCAGGGTGCGCGCCATGCGCGCGGCGTGCAGATCGCGGAGCAACCGGCCCAGCAGTGGCGCACGCAGTAACGCGCGGTCCGCCGTCAGGCGCAGTGCCGGGCGTTTGAGCAGCTGCAACGCCGCAACCACCGCAATCACCAGCGCGATCAGCAGCGGGATACCGGCATGCAGCAGAAAATGCGACACGCCGATCACCGCGCGCGTCAGCCACGGCAAGGCACGGTCCATCGAATCGAACTGGTCCACCACCTTGGGCACCACGAAGGTCATCAGCACGATCACCACCGCACCGGCCGTCGCTGCCAGCGCCGCCGGATAGACCAATGCAGACTGCAACTTGCTGCGCACCTGTGCCTGGCGTTCGAGCAGATCGGCCAGTCGTTCCAGCACCTGCGGCAACGCACCCGCGCTTTCGCCGGCGGCCACCATCGCCCGATACAACGCAGGGAACGCCTTGCCCTGGCGTGCCATCGCATCGGACAGGCGGAACCCTTCGACCACCAATGCATGCGTCTGACTGGTGACCCGACGCACGCCGCGGCGTTCGGACTGGATGCCGATGGTGCGCAAGGCCTCTTCCAGCGGTGCGGTCTCCACCAGCGTGGCAAGCTGGCGGGTGAACAGCACCAGATCC